>NZ_JBMVFW010000044.1:0-227 GCF_049538275.1 Rhodococcus sp. AB351 | reverse complement strand
GGCCTTTCCCGTGCTCTCGTCGCCGATGAGGGAGGAGGCGTGGGAGAGGCACTCGATGTAGTACTGCTCGAGAATCATGGATTCCTCCGTTGCTGGATCCGGGGTGATGTGGACATCGTGGCATATACCCCCTAGGGTATGTCAAGTACTCCCAGGGGTATCTGTATGATGGCTGAACAATACCCCCAAGGGTATTGTTGCCGGAGCTCTTCCCTCTCGGCTTCCCT
>NZ_JBMVFW010000043.1:0-349 GCF_049538275.1 Rhodococcus sp. AB351 | reverse complement strand
TGGCATGTCCCCTGTGAGTAGGTCCGGGTTGTTCTAGAGTCCTGATTGCCCTGGTGAGGGCGAAGAAGGGACGATAGGGATCATGGCGGGACGCAAACGTCACTCGGCGGAGGACATCGTGCGCAAGCTGCGCCGAGCCGACGAGTTGGCCGCGGAAGGCAAGAACGGTGAGGAAATCGCCGCAGCGCTCGAGGTGTCGGCGGCGACGCTGTACAACTGGCGGCGCCAGTACTCCGGCATGGACGCCGATGCAGCGAAGGAACTCAAGGAACTGCGGGAGCAGAACAGCCGGCTCAAACGGTTGCTCGCCGATGCCGAGTTGGAGAAGGACGCGCTGCGGGAGATCGCC
>NZ_JBMVFW010000042.1:0-532 GCF_049538275.1 Rhodococcus sp. AB351 | reverse complement strand
GAGTTGCCGTAGCCCCACGGGTCGTCGACCGTGACGACCTGGCCGTAGCGGTAGCTCTTGAAGACGTTCCACAGGAACGGCAGCGTCGAGGCACCGAGCACGAACGCACCGATGGTGGAGATCGTGTTCAGGGTGGTGAACCCATCCGAGGGCAGGTAGTCGGCGTAGCGACGCGGCATGCCCTCGTTACCGAGCCAGTGCTGCACCAGGAAGGTGGTGTGGAAGCCGACGAAGGTCAGCCAGAAGTGCCAGCGGCCGAGCTGCTCGTCGAGCATGCGCCCGGTCATCTTCGGGAACCAGAAGTAGATGCCGGCGTAGGTCGCGAACACGATGGTGCCGAAGAGCACGTAGTGGAAGTGCGCCACCACGAAGTACGAGTCGTGCAGGTGGAAGTCCAGCGGCGGGCTCGCGAGGATGACACCGGTCAGACCACCGAAGAGGAAGGTCACGATGAAGCCGACCGAGAACAGCATCGGCGATTCGAAGGTGATCTGGCCCTTCCACATCGTGCCGATCCAGTTGAAGAACTTCA
>NZ_JBMVFW010000041.1:0-587 GCF_049538275.1 Rhodococcus sp. AB351 | reverse complement strand
GGGGAATCGGATGGGGCTGATAGAAGTGCCCCAGGGGGTATTCTTCGACTATCGTACACATACCCCCAGGGGTATACACAAGGAGTGTTGTCGTGTGAACTCAGGCGAGGCCGAGGAACAACTCCTCGAGTTCCTTCTCGGTGATGCGGTCGTCGCAGGCGGCGTCCTGTTCGTCGAGGATGCATCGGCGGAGCCGGTCCGAGATGATCTTGAATCCGGCGCGATGCAGCGCGTGGGATGTCGCTGCGAGCTGGATGACCACCTCGCGCAGATCGCGGTCGGTTTCGAGCATCGTGATAACCGCGGTGAGCTGGCCTTGTGCTCGGCGCAGGCGTCGCAGGGCGGCGGTATCGGCTTCCGGATTCTCCATCGGTAACTCCCTGCTCGATCCTGCGCTGCCGGGAAATCGAACCCGGATACCCCAGGGGGTACTTGACATACCCTAGGGGGTATATGCCACGATGTCTACATCGCCGGAACATCACCCGGATCCAGCAACGGAGGAATCCATGATTCTCGAGCAGTACTACATCGAGTGCCTCTCCCACGCGTCCTACCTCATCGGCGACGAGAGCACCGGCAGGGCG
>NZ_JBMVFW010000040.1:0-689 GCF_049538275.1 Rhodococcus sp. AB351 | reverse complement strand
TTGGCCACGTGGTAGATCACCGACCCGGTGTGCCGATGCGCGAGCGTGGCCTGACCGGGACGCAGCAGCTGCATGTGCGCGCCCATCGTCGGCATGACCGAACCGCCGGTGAGCGGGTTGACGTACTCCATGATGATGCCGTCGTACGGTGATCCGTCGGAGACCTCGGCGCGGGCGAGCAACGCCTCGTAGGTGCGTTCCCACGGGTAGGCCAGCAGCGGGGAGTAACGCTTGCTCCATCCGCGGTCGGCGGGGGTGAGGATCCCGGACCCGTACTCGTGCAGCGAGGTGTTGACGACTTTTCCGGGTTGCTGATGCAGCTCCGGATGCACGGCGTAGAAGTTCGCGTCGAGTGTGTTGACCAGGGGGATGTCGAGTCCGTCCTGCCAGATCACCGGGGAGCTGGCCGAATCGTTGCCGTGTTCGTGCCAGGTGCCACTCGGGGTGATCAGGAAATCCCGCGCTCCGGCCTCGAGCCGGTCGCCGTCGACGATCGTCCACGCTCCTTCACCTTCGATGACGAACCGCAGGGCGGAGGCTGCGTGTCGGTGTGCGGTCATCGACTCGCCCGGGTTCATGATCTGCAGTCCGGTGTAGAGCAGACCCACGGCCGCACTGAGGTCCTTGCGGCCGTCGTTGACCAGCATCACCACCCGTCGGCCGGCATCGTCACCGGAGACCAACGAGGC
>NZ_JBMVFW010000039.1:0-778 GCF_049538275.1 Rhodococcus sp. AB351 | reverse complement strand
CGGGGTCGAGGGCGACACGGCTGTCCCCGCTGTCGGTGGAGGTGATGCGGAATTCCTGATGACCGAGGTGCACGTCGAGCACCTCGAAGCCGTCCTTCGCCACGACGTACGTGTCGGGTTCGACCTGCCCGCCGACGACGACCTCACCGAGACCGAGCGCTGCTTCGACGACGATCCGATCGAGTTCGCCCGTGCGCGGGTCGGCCGTGAACGCCACGCCCGACGACTCGGACTTCACCATCACCTGGACCACCACGGCTATGGACGGTTCGTCGGTCACCCCGCGCAGCCCTCGGTAGGTGCGGGCGCGTTCGGACCACAACGAGGCCCAGCACGCCTGCACCGCGCGGATCACCGCGTCGGCGCCGATGATGTTCGTGTACGACTCGTGGATACCGGCGAACGAGGTATCCGCGGCGTCCTCCGCGGGAGCGGACGACCGCACCGCGACCGGCACATCGGGACCGAGGCTCTCGTAGGCGGAGACGATCGCCGCGCGCATCCCGGCCGGCACGGTCGAATCCGTCACCAGGGCGGCGAGCTCGGCGGAGGTGCGTATCAGGGTGGCGTCGTCGATGTCGGGGGCAGGTGCCGCCTCGGCTGCCAGCCGGGATCGGACGCCGGCTGCGTCCATCGCGTCGAGATACGCACCGGCGGTGACGGCGAAGGCCGGCGGTACCGGAAAGCCTGCGCAGGTGAGTTCTCCGAGGTTGGCGGACTTGCCACCGACCGTCGGCGCGTCGGCGGCGCCGACCTCCGCGATCGGTCGTACCCACAG
>NZ_JBMVFW010000038.1:0-816 GCF_049538275.1 Rhodococcus sp. AB351 | reverse complement strand
GTGGCAGGTCCCCGATAGTCGGTCCGGTCGGTTCTAGAGCCGATTCCTACTTGCAGTCGATCAGTCGATCTCACACGCCACCGGCTGGTGCCGGTGAGTGCATCCGGCAGCGTACTCGGCAGGAGTTCGGTACCCCAGCGCCGAATGACGGTGCCGGTGATTGTGGTCGTCCTTGAAGTCCTCGATCACCACCCGGGCCTCGAGCAGAGTGGGCCAGTAGTTTCGGTTGAGACACTCATCGCGCAACCGGTTGTTGAACGACTCGATGAACCCGTTGTTCCACGGCGTGCCCGGCGGAATGTAGGACATCCCCACCGACCCAGCACAGAAGTCCCGCAGCGCTTCCGAGATGAACTCCGGCCCATTGTCCATCCGCAGCACCAGCGGCGGCCCACCCCACATCGCGAACGCCTTCTCCAAGCCCTCAATCAACCGGTCGGCGGTGATCGAGCGGTCCACGATGTTCAACAACGACATCCGGGTATGTTCGTCGACCATCGACGCGATCTTCACCGTCTTGCCGTCGACGGTCGAGTCGAACTGGAAGTCCAATGCCCACACCACATTCGGAGCATCCGCGTCGACGATCGGAACCGAGGACAGGCCGGCACGTTTGCGGCGTGGAGCACGCCGGACCTGCAGCCCTTCTTCCTTCCACAGGCGGTGGATCTTCTTCTTGTTCACCTCGATGCCCTGGTCGTAGCGCAGCCACGCCCATGCTCGCCGGAAGCCGTGCCGCGGATGCTTGCGGGCATATCTGCGCAGCTCTGCGCGCAGATCGGCATCCGGATCGTCCGGTGTCTGCGCCAACGGCAA
>NZ_JBMVFW010000037.1:0-884 GCF_049538275.1 Rhodococcus sp. AB351 | reverse complement strand
GTCGTGGTCGACCCCCGCCGCGACATCACCGAATACCTGTCCGACGCAAAGAAGTACGGGCTGACCATCGAAGGTGTGATCAACACCCACTTCCACGCCGACTTCGTCTCCGGCCACCTCGAACTGGTCGACGCCACAGGTGCGTGGATCGGATTCGGTGAAGCCGCCGAGACCGACTACCCGATCCGGCGGTTGCGCGACGGCGAGAAGCTCTCCCTCGGCGAGGTCGAACTCGAAATCCTGTCCACCCCGGGCCACACCTGGGAATCGATCTCGGTGCTGGTGCGCGAACACCCCGGCGCCGTCCCGACCGCGGTTCTCACCGGCGACTCCCTGTTCATCGGCGACGTCGGCCGTCCCGACCTGGTCAACCTCGGAGACGGCTCGACCAGCGATCTGGCGCGGGCCATGTACCACACCGTGCACGAGAAGTTGCTGACGCTGCCCGACGAGGTCGTCGTCATGCCCGCTCACGGCGCCGGTTCGTCGTGCGGAAAGAACCTGTCGACCGAACTCACCTCGACCATCGGGGAGCAGCGCGCCACGAATCCGTCCGTGCAACCGATGAGCGAGGACGACTTCGTCGCCCTGGTCACCGAAGGGCAGCCGGCCGCCCCGTCGTACTTCTCGGTCGACGCCGCGATGAACAAGCGGATGCACCCGCTTCTGCTGCAGGACCGCACCATTCCCGAGCTGAACCCCGAGCAGGTGAAGGCCGAACTCGAGGCCGGCACGCGTGTTCTCGATGCGAGAAGCGTCGACGATTTCGCCGCTGGGCATCTGCGCGGATCGGTCAACGTCGGGTTCGACGGGCGTTTCGCCGAGACCGGCGGCATGGTCGCCGAGGTCGGCGAGAAGATCGTGCTGATCACCTATCCCGGTGA
>NZ_JBMVFW010000036.1:0-1312 GCF_049538275.1 Rhodococcus sp. AB351 | reverse complement strand
AGAATTTTCCAGTGGATAATGAGAACAACCCGCTGGTGGGACGGCCTGACCCGGAATTTTCCTGGCCACCGAAGTGCCTTTCGCAGGACCCGTCGACCCGACCGCCAGCGGGCCACCACACCCGACAGTGGAGCACGCGATGTCCGTGACCTCATAGGAGCCTGCCGCCCCGCCCGGCCCGTCACTGGCCCGTCCGAACCTCGCGCCCCCACGTCAGAGGAAGGCCATCACGTGACACCGACCCGAGCCCCACAGCACATCTACTGCGGCATCGACACCCACGCCGACACCCATCACGCCGCAATCATCACCGACACCGGAATCCTGCTCGCGCACCGCCAATTCGACACCACCTCATCAGCATATGACGCTGTGGTCGAATGGATCCACCAGCACGGTCACCCGATCTCAGTAGGAATCGAAGGCACCAGCTCCTACGGTGCCGGCATCAGTCGCCACCTACGACATCACCACATCGCGGTGGTGGAAGTGCCTCGCCCCAACCGCAAACTTCGCCGAAGCGAAGGCAAGAGCGACCCCATCGATGCCGAAGCCGCGGCCCGTGCCGTCCTGGCCCGTCACCAACTGTCCGAGCCCAAGCACGGTGACGGACCCATCGAAGCGATCCGGGCCCTGCGGGTCGCTCGATCCGGCGCTGTGAAGGCCGCGACCGCCTCGATGAATACGATCCGATCAATGCTTGTCACCGCCCCCGAAGTGCTGCGCACACAGCTACGTGGGCGCAGCACCACGGCACTGCTCGACGCGTGCATCGCGCTCGAACCCGACACCGCCGCCATGACCGATCCGGTCAACGCCACGATCGTCGCCCTGCGTTCACTCGCGAAACGAACACGCGAACTACGCAGGGAAGCACAAGAACTCAAGAAAAATCTGGCTGCACTTGTCAAGGAAGTCGCCCCACGAACCGCGAGCGTGTTCGGACTCGGCCCGGACACCGCGGCGGCACTGCTGATCACCGTTGGCGACAACCCACAAAGGCTACGGTCGGAGTCGTCCTTCGCTCACCTCTGCGGCGTCGCGCCCATCCCCGCATCGTCGGGCAAGACGAATCGGCATCGACTGCACCGCGGTGGCGATCGTCGCGCCAACCAGGCCCTGCACACCGCCGTCGTCGTCCGCCTCCGATACAGCGACATAGCCCGCAGATACGCGGAACGCCGCACATCAGAGGGCAAATCGATGCCTGAGATCATCAGATGCCAGAAACGCTATCTCGCCCGCGAAGTGTTCACCGCGCTACGACAGGACTACCGAGCTCTGACCACTTGACCTCTATAGGAGCGTCCTT
>NZ_JBMVFW010000035.1:0-1442 GCF_049538275.1 Rhodococcus sp. AB351 | reverse complement strand
GGACTCTCAATGATCCTGTCAAGCCGCCACCGCGGTGACCGGCACAGTCGGTTGCCAGGTGCGGTTGTCGCGGAGCAGAGCGTAGAGAACGTCCACGCGCCGCCGAGCCAGGCAGATCGTGGCCTGGACGGGTCGCTTACCTTCGGCACGTTTGCGCTGATAGTAGGCGCGGGATCGGGGATCGCAACGGACCGCGGTCAACGCCGACATGTACATCACCCGGCGCAGGCGCCTGCTGTAGCGCTGAGGGGTGTGCAGACGCCCGGTGCGTTTACCCGAATCCTTGGGTCTCGGCGCCAACCCGGTCCAGGCAGCGAGTTGGTCGGCCGAGCCGATCAGGGCGGGGTCACCTACTGCGGCAAGGAATTCGGCTCCGAGCCGGAATCCCATACCCGGCAAGCTCAGGATCACTTCGGCCAGAGGGTGACGGCGAAATCGGGCCTCGATCTCCGCGTCCACGGCGTTGATACGTGTGTCGAGGTCGATCACCGCCTGCGCCAATTCGGCGACCAGTTCGGCAGCGACATCTTCCCCCGGCAACCGCACGGTCTGCGCCTTCGCGGCGGTGACTGCGGCCCGGGCGATCGATTCGGCGTGGCGCACCCCGGCCCCGGTGAGCATTGCGGCCAGTCGGGCCGCCCCGACGCGGCGGATCGCTTTCGGTCGCTGGTAGCGGGCCAGCAGCACCACCCAGCCCCGGTCCGAGGAGATCTGCGCGACGCGTTCGAGTCCGGGGCAGATCGCGACGAGTTGCTGACGCAGCCGGTTGATGGTCCGGGTACGGTCGGCGACCAGATCGGTGCGGTGGCCGGTGAGCATCTGCAGCTCACGGATCAACTCGTCGTCGGGACGCAGAACGGGCAGGTCCGACCGCATCCGGGACTGATCGGCGATCACCCGGGCGTCGCGGGCGTCGGTCTTGGCTTCGCCGCCGCGGTAGACCGACGATGCCTGCCACACCGAACGTCCGGACAGGTAGCGCACCGGTTTCCCGGCGTCGGCCAGCACAGTCAGCAACAAGGTGACGTAGGCGGTGGTCAGATCCACCGTCCACGACACCGTCTCGGCGAGTGCGTCGATCTCGGTGATCACCGCACGGATCGTTGCTTCGTCGTTGTCGCATCGCCGCGACAGCACCACCGTCCCGGAGGTGTCGAGTACGCATATCCAGTGGTGTTCTTTGCCGACGTCGACTCCTGCCCACAGTTGCGAACCGGTCATCGGATTTCCTCGTTTTCGCTTGTGTTCCGGCCTGGCCCCGATGGACGCCTCCGCCGGCATTTCCTTAAACAAGCGATCATGCGCAGATCTCAATCAGCGGTCCGAGGTGTCCAGACAGGTCGGGTGGCCAGTCCTTTCAAGCCCCACTCGAGAGTGGGCAAACCTTATGCAGCCTCGCCCGGCCTGCCCGGGTTACAGCTCAACGTAACTCTCACGAAGTA
>NZ_JBMVFW010000034.1:0-1464 GCF_049538275.1 Rhodococcus sp. AB351 | reverse complement strand
GGGGTAAGCCCCGGGGAGTGGTGGGAATCGGCTGAGGCATCCGGCCAGGTTCGCAGCGTGTCGTTCCCATTCTGCGGGTGGGCCATCGCGTAGTGATCAACGAGTTACCGACCAAAGTGACTCACAGAAAGCATCTACGCGATGACCCACGACCATTCTGCACTGCTTGCCCAGCTCGACGCGCTCAAGGGCGCCGACAGCGCGAGTGTGTTCGCCGAACTGATCCGCACCGGCCTGCAGGCGCTGATCGAGGCCGAGGCCACCGACAAGCTCGGCGCCGGCCGCTACGAACGCACCGACACCCGCACCACCCATCGCAACGGGCACCGATCCAAGACCCTCTCGACGACCAGTGGTGATGTGGAGGTCAAGATCCCCAAGTTGCGGTCCGGGTCGTTCTTTCCATCCTTGCTGGAGCGACGCCGCCGCATCGACAAGGCTCTCTACGCGGTGGTGATGGAGGCCTACGTGCACGGGGTATCGACTCGCAGCGTGGACGACTTGGTCGGCGCCCTCGGAGTCGACTCCGGGATCTCGAAGTCGGAGGTGTCGCGGATCTGTGCAGGTCTGGACACCGAGATCGCCCGGTTCCGCGAGCGCACGCTGACGCACACGAGCTTTCCGTACGTGTTTCTCGACGCCACCTTCTGCAAGGTCCGGGTCGGTGCGCACGTGGTGTCCCAGGCGTTGGTGGTGGCCACCGGAGTCTCGATCGACGGCAGCCGGGAGGTACTCGGAACCGCCGTCGGGGACAGCGAATCCTACGAGTTCTGGCGCGAGTTCCTCACCAGCCTCAAGGCCCGGGGTCTGTCGGGGGTGCATCTGGTGATCTCCGATGCACACAGTGGCCTCAAAGCTGCGGTGATGCAGCAGTTCGCGGGTTCGTCGTGGCAGAGGTGTCGGGTGCACTTCATGCGCAACCTCCGAGCGGCAGTGGCGGCCAAGCATGTTCCGCCGGTGATGGCTGCGGTCAAGACGATCTTCGCCCACACCGATCCGGTCGAGGTGGCGGCGCAGTGGGATCAGGTCACCGATACCTTCGCCGGGTCGTTTCCGAAGGTCGCGGCGTTGATGGAGTCGGCCAAGCATGATGTACTGGCGTTCACCGCGTTTCCGAAGGCGCATTGGCAAAAAGTCTGGTCCAACAATCCAATTGAGCGGTTGAACAAGGAAATCAAGCGTCGAGCCGATGTGGTGGAGATCTTCCCGAACCCGGCCGCGTTCCTCCGGTTGGCGACCGCGGTGGTCATCGAGCAGCACGACGAGTGGCAGGTTACCCGCCGCTACGTCTCGGACGTGAGTATGGACGAGCTCCGGGCGGTGATCGCTGCGAAGGAACAGGCCACCGAGTCGGTGCTGTCGTTGACCGGCTCGAGCGAAACAGCATAGTATTCACCGCGACTCGTTGATCGCTACGTGTACTGCAGAGCCGATCCGAAGTCCACCACTCCACGGGGCACTATC
>NZ_JBMVFW010000033.1:0-1796 GCF_049538275.1 Rhodococcus sp. AB351 | reverse complement strand
GATCGAAAGGCCATTCATGATCGAGTCTGCTGTCACCGTCGACCCGAACTCCTTGCACGCGTCGATCGACTCCGGCAAGAACGTACGGATCATCGACGTCCGCACTCCGGGCGAGTTCGAGTCCGTGCACATTCCCGGCGCCTACAACGTCCCCCTGGACCTGCTGCGCGAGCACCGCGACGAGTTCTGTGCCCATTTCGACGAGAACGTCGTGCTGGTATGCAGATCCGGACAGCGTGCCGGTCAAGCCGAAGAGACCCTGCGCGGGGCAGGATTGTTCAACCTCCACATCCTCGCCGGCGGCATGCTCGGCTGGGAATCGGCCGGCCTGCCCGTCAACCGCGGCGCCGAACGCTGGGATCTCGAACGCCAGGTCCGGCTCGTCGCCGGTTCGCTCGTGCTGAGCTCGGTTCTCGGCAGCATCGCCGTGCCGAAGCTCAAGTGGCTCGCCGCCGGAATCGGCGGTGGGTTGACCTTCGCCGCACTGTCGAACACCTGCGCGATGGGCATGCTGCTGTCCAAGCTTCCCTACAACCGCGGCGCCTCGTGTGATGCCCAGAGCATCGTCGCGCAGCTGGTCCGGTCGAATACAGAACACGCCGAGAGGAACTGATCATGATCGCGTTGACCGTAGCTCTGGCAGTCCTCGTCGGCGTCACCCTCGGACTGCTCGGTGGCGGAGGCTCGATTCTCACCGTCCCGCTACTCGCTTACGTCGCAGGCATGGACGCCAAGGAAGCGATTGCCACTTCGCTGCTGGTCGTGGGTGTCACCAGCGCGGTCGGCGCGATCTCCCACGCACGCGCCGGCCGCGTGCAGTGGCGCACCGGAATCCTGTTCGGCCTGGCCGGCATGGTCGGCGCCTACGGCGGTGGTCTGCTCTCACGCTTCATCCCCGGCACCGTCCTGCTGCTCGGCTTCGCCGTGATGATGATCGCCACGGCGATCGCGATGCTCCGCGGCCGCAAGAACAAAGCCGCGGCCGACGAGGGCGAGCGCGCGATGCCCGTCGGCAAGATCCTGCTCGACGGTGTGGTCGTCGGTCTGGTCACCGGCCT
This sequence comes from Rhodococcus sp. AB351, assembly GCF_049538275.1. Taxonomy (NCBI): domain Bacteria; kingdom Bacillati; phylum Actinomycetota; class Actinomycetes; order Mycobacteriales; family Nocardiaceae; genus Rhodococcus; species Rhodococcus sp. AB351. The sequence continues at coordinate 738 of NZ_JBMVFW010000033.1, read as the reverse complement.
CGTCGGCGCCGGCGGCGGCTTCCTCGTCGTCCCGGCTCTGGCACTGCTCGGCGGCCTGCCGATGCCGGTCGCCGTCGGTACCTCGCTGATCGTGATCGCCATGAAGTCCTTCGCCGGACTCGGCGGCTACCTGTCCACAGTGCAGATCGACTGGCGTCTGGCGGCGATGGTCACCGGTGCCGCCGTCGTGGGCAGCCTCATCGGCGGCCGCCTGACCTCACTGGTCGATCCGGACACCCTGCGCAAGAGCTTCGGCTGGTTCGTCCTGATCATGTCCTCCGTCATCCTCGCGCAGGAGATCCACCCCGGCGTCGGCATCGCCGCGGCGGCACTCACCGTCGTTGCCGCCGGCGCTACCTATGCCTGCAACCGCAGGGAGCACTGCCCGCTGCAACGACTCGGAGGACGCCCTCGCGCCGCCGTGGCGGCGGGCTGAGCGGAAGACTCGGAAGTGCTCACCCATTCTCGACGGACCCGATCCGAGGAGTTCACCATGCACGAAGTCGACACTGCCGCTCTGATCCAGGCGTGGGAGTCCGGAGCTCCGGTGCTCGATGTCCGCGAGGACTACGAGTACATCCAGGGCCACGTTCCCGGCGCCCAATTGATCCCCCTCCCCGAACTGTCCGCCCGTGTGAGCGAGGTATCTCCGGGAGAGACCGTCTACGTCATCTGCGCATCGGGAAACCGGAGCAAGCGCGGAGCCGAGATCCTCGAATCGGCCGGACGGCCCGCGGT
>NZ_JBMVFW010000032.1:0-2621 GCF_049538275.1 Rhodococcus sp. AB351 | reverse complement strand
TGTCAAGGGACATGAGAGCGTCCCTGTAGGCGGACAGGTCATGTCCCTGCGCGCGGACAGCTGATCTCCCTGTCGGCGGTCAGCCGATCTCCCGCACCAGGTCAGGTCAACGGCATCACCCCGCGTCCGGCGGTGGCGTCCTGCAGCCGCAGTGAGGTGCCCTCGGTGATCACGACATGCGCATGGTGCAGCAATCGGTCGACGGCGGCGGTGGCTAGGGTCTTCGGCATGATCGTGTCGAAGCCGGACGGGTGGAGGTTGCTGGTCACCACCACGCTGCGCCGCTCATAGGCAGCGTCGACGAGACGGTAGAACGCCTCGGCAGCAGCCTGCCCCGACGGCAGCATGCCGATATCGTCGACGACGATCATCTCGGCGCGAGTGATGCGGGTGATGGTCTTGGTGATCGATCCGTCCACCGCAGCCCGCCCGATCGCGGCGGTCAACGATTCGAGACTGAACCAGGACACCCGCATCCCCGCGTCGATGACCGCATGCGCGAGTGCCTCGACGAAGTGGGTCTTGCCGGTTCCCGACGGCCCGCTGACCGCAAGATTCTCGGCACGCCCCACCCACTCCAACGTGGCCAGAGCGTGCTGGGTGGGTAGCGGGATCGACGAATCCGTCTCGCGCCAGGAGGAAAACGTCTTGCCCGCGGGAAGCCCTGCAGTTTTTCGGCGCATCGCCTTCGTCGCCTCATCCCGACCGCGGACCTCCTCGTCGAGAAGAACCTTGAGGACCTCGGTGGGATCCCATCGCTGCGCTTTGGCGGTGGCCAGCACCTCCGGTGCGGCGGCGCGGAGATACGGTAGCCGCATCCGTTTGAGGACGGCGATGAGATCGTCGGGTAGTGGTGGTGCAGAGGCGTTCATGACCCGACTCCGGTTCCGGCGGCACCGAATCCCGCCCAGGCCGCGGTGCCGGGTTGGACCGAATGAGCCTCGTCGGCGACGACGAGCCCGGTCTCGGCTGCGGTGGCGGTGTGATGCGCGACGATCGCCGGCAGATCACCGTCGGCGAAGCGGCCGGCCTCGGCCGCGACCGCCAACGCGGCATCGACGGCGGCGGCGCCGACAAATGCGGCCAACTCGACCGCGCCGGTCATCTTCGCCCGGATCCGGACCGTCCCGGCCGCCGACGCGGCGATCAACCAGGTGTGCGCACCGGGGCCGAGGTCGAGGAACCGGGCCTCGGCCGCGGAGCGAGCCTTCGGGACCGGCGGCTTCGGTGACCCGTCCGAATCCTGCGGATGATCGGGATAATGCGCCGGGTCGATCTGCGGGTTGCCCGGTGTCGAAAGCAGATGCCGGGCAACCTCACTCAAACCCCGTCTGTTCTCAGCCCAGTCCGGAACCCGGGGCAGGGCATCGAGATCGGCCACGACGACCAGTTCGGTGCCGGCAACGCGCACCCACACTTCGGAGCCGACCAACCCGGGCGGGGTCGAATACCGCACTGACCCGAAGCGGATCGTCTGGTCGGTGCCGACACTGCGGGTGGTGCCCAGTGCCAGGGTGTGCGGGCTGGCCGGCAGGGTGTGCAGGCGGGCGCGTTCCTCGGCCACCGCCTCGGTGGGGATGCGGGCGCTTTCGCGGTGCCGACGGCCGTTGACGGTGGCGCAGAACCGCTCGCAGGCCGCCTCGAGTTCGACGAACGACACATAGTCCGGCAGCAGATTCGCGTCAGTGGGCACCAGATCGGCCTTGGCGATCTTGACGGTTGCTTCGCTGCCGCCCTTCGATTCCGGATCGTAAGGGATGCAGGTGTGCACGGTCATGCCGTAGTGGCGGGCGGTCTCGACGATCTGCGGATGCCGCACCGGGATTCCGGCGATGTGATCGATGCTCACGGTGCGCGGATTGTCGGTCAACGCGTAGGTCGGGACTCCGCCGAAGCGACGCACCGTGGCGTCGAGACACGCGATCAACGTCGGCAACGTCTGATCCCAGACCGGGATCACCACCCGGTAGCGGGACCATGCCAACCAGGCGCAGAACAACAAGGTCGAGCGTAGAACCCCGCCCGGGCCAGGAACTTTCGGGCCGTCGCCCCAGTCGAACTGCATCCACAACCCGGGCTCGGTGATCCACGGTCGATAGGTGCGGCGATGGCCGGCCTGCCATGCTGCTTTCACATCTGCGACGGCGCGTCGGGTGGTGCGTTCGGTGCCGTCGAAACCGAGATCGACGAGGCGTTCGTGGACGATGTCGGCGCGGACCTTGCCTTTACTGCGCTCGACCCATTCTTCGATCTTGGGCATGTAGTCGTCGATGATGCGTGGCCGTCGCGACGGGCCGGTCAGCGGCATACCGGCGTCTCGGGCGGCGACGTAGCGTCGGACGGTTTTCGGATCGACCCCGGCCAGCTGCGCTGCGGAGTGCGCGTTGCCGGTGGTGTCGTAGGCCTCGAGAATTTCCATGATGTCCCTGTCAGACTTCTTCATGCGTCCCTCCGGTGGGAGTTGCTCGTAGGTGGTCGAAGACCTCGAGCAAAACCCCGGAGGGGCGTCTGTGTCAGGACCGACACACCGCCGGCCCCCGTGTCCATCGGAAGGGAGATCAGCTGTCCGTCAGCAGGGACGAACCTGTCCGCCTATAGGGAGATTGGCATGTCCGCTTGCA
>NZ_JBMVFW010000031.1:0-5185 GCF_049538275.1 Rhodococcus sp. AB351 | reverse complement strand
GTCCGTTGCCGGCGGGACGAGAGCGTGGGTGACTGCGGGCCGAGAGGTCCGCCGCGGACCCACCGCCTGAGGACGGATCCGATATCGGGTTCGGCGTCGGATCGACCGGCCCCGCCGTACTGCTGACAGAGAAATCGACGGAAAGGATCGAGATGACGTTGGCGCTCGCGCTCGGCTTCGGGGCTGTCATCGGCGTGCTGCTCGGCCTGCTCGGCGGAGGCGGATCGATCCTCGCGGTCCCGGCGCTGGTCTTCGGCCTGGGGCTGAGCATGGAGCAGGCCATCCCGATCTCGCTGATCGTCGTCGGTATGGCGTCGGCGATGGGGGCGCTGCCGAAAATGCGCGCCCACCTGGTCGAGTGGCGCCTGGCAGGCATCTTCGCCGCCACCGGAATTCCGGCCACCTTCGCGGGCAGCGCCGTGGGACGGTTGCTCCCGGAACGTGTTCTGCTGATCGGTTTCGCGGTGGTGATGGTCGCGGCGGGTGCGCGGATGCTCGCCGATCGTGGGGGTACCGGAACGGCGTGCTCGACCGAAGGCTCCCGGATCAACTGGCGCCGCTGCGCACCCCGGTCGATCTCGGCCGGCCTCGCCGTCGGCTTCCTCACCGGCCTGTTCGGAGTCGGCGGCGGATTCCTCATCATCCCCGCGCTCGTCCTCATGCTCGGCATCGAGATGCCCATCGCCGTGGGCACCTCACTGGTGATCATCGTCGTCAACTCCGCCGCGGGTCTGATCTCACATCTGAGCGGCACGAGCATCGACTGGGCGATCACCGCAGCCTTCGCCGGCACCGCGATCGTCGGCTCACTCATCGCGGGGCAGTTCGGCACCCGCGTCGACACCGATCGGCTGCAACGCTGGTTCGCGTATCTGGTGTTCGCCGTGGCCGCCTACGTGCTCGTCGATGCGATCTTCCTGCGGTGATCGAGACCCCACATCTAACCTTTCACCTATACGGGTACGGGTATTCGTCCCGTACCTCCCCCGAACGAAGGAGACCCGCGATGGACGTGTCGATCATCGAAACCTCCGGCCTCGGCGATCGCAGCTACCTGATCAGCGCCGGGGAGATCGGCGCCGTGGTGGACCCGCAACGCGACATCGACCGCGTACTGAAACTGGCGGCCGAACGGGGGGTGCGCATCACCCACGTACTCGAAACCCACATCCACAACGACTACGTCACCGGCGGTCTCGAACTGTCCCGGGCAGTGAACGCCGAATACGTCGTTCCGGCCGGCGACGACCTCGGCTACCCGCGGCGCGCGGTGGTCGACGGCGACATCGTCGACGCCGGAGCATTCCGCTTCCAGGTCATGCACACTCCCGGTCACACGCATCATCACGTCAGCTATGTGCTGCGCGACCCCGACGACACTGCCGTCGGAGTGTTCACCGGCGGTTCGATGCTCTTCGGCACGACCGGACGCACCGACCTCGTCGGCGAGGAGCACACCGACGAACTCACCCACGCGCAGTACCACTCGGTGCGCCGCCTCGCCGAGGAGTTGCCCGCCGAGACGAAGGTGTACCCCACGCACGGCTTCGGCAGTTTCTGCGCGGCCACCCCAGCCAGCGGCGACGAGTCCACTATCGGCCGCGAACGTACGTCGAACCCGGCGCTGACCCAGGATGAACAAGCTTATGTCGACGAACTGCTCGCGGGACTGGCCGCCTATCCCGCGTATTACGCGCATATGGGAGTGATCAACCGCGCCGGGCCTGCGCCGGTGGACCTGTCGATGCCCGAGCGCGTCGATCCGGACGAGTTGCGCCACAGGATCGACGCTGGCGAATGGGTGGTCGACCTCCGCGAGCGCACTGCTTTCGCCGCCGGGCACCTCGGCGGCACCCTCGGATTCGAGCTGTCCGGTTCGTTCGTGACCTATCTGGGCTGGCTCTACACCTGGGGAGCGCCGTTGACCCTGATCGGAGAGAGCGAGGAGCAGGTACTCGACGCGCGTCGCGAACTCGTCCGCATCGGCATCGACGATCTCGAGGGCGCGGCGGTGGGTGAGATCCACACACTCGTCGCCGGTGGTGAATTGCGTTCCTATCGTGTCGCCGATTTCTCGGCGCTGGCCCGCAGACGCGACGAGCAGCAGGTCACCGTCCTCGATGTGCGGCAGGCGAACGAGTTCGACGAGTCGCACATCGACGGCGCCGTCAATATCGCACTGCACGAACTGGCCGGTCGTCTCGGCGAGGTTCCCGAGGGTGAGGTCTGGGTGCATTGCGCGTCCGGTTATCGCTCGTCGATTGCAGCATCGATGATCGATGCACCCGAACGCAGCGTCGTCCTCGTCAACGACGAATTCGACCGTGCCCGAGGACTCGGACTCATGGCGTGAAGCGGCCTGCCGCGGGCTCACATCGGGTGTACACCACACCCTAAATTACCCCCTGGGGTATACTGTGGAAAACCGGAGAAAGGACACTTCCATGGTCGGCGACGAAGACAGCATCGCATTGGTTCTCAATCGGCTGCGCCGCGCCCAAGGGCAGCTCGCAGGGGTGATCTCGATGATCGAACAGGGCCGCGACTGCAAGGACGTCGTTACCCAGCTCGCCGCGGTTTCTCGCGCCCTCGACCGCGCGGGTTTCAAGATCGTCGCGACAGGTCTGAAGGAATGCCTGACCGACACCGCTCAGGACGGCAAGCAACCGATGACCGAGGCGGAACTCGAAAAGCTCTTCCTCGCCCTGGCCTGACCGGCGCGCTCGAGACAAGGACGTACCAGCCATAACACTCGCATTGTCGACAACGCTGCACACCTCGTTCGCCGACGCCGTCGAACGCACCCGCACAGCCTTGTCCGAGCAAGGCTTCGGCGTGCTCACCGAGATCGACATGAAGGCCACCTTGAAATCGAAACTCGGCGAGGACATCGAGGACTATCTGATCCTCGGCGCCTGCAACCCGCCGCTGGCGCACCGGGCGGTGACCGTCGACCGACAGATCGGCCTGCTGCTTCCATGCAACGTCATTGTGCGCGCCGACCCGAACGATCCGCATACCATCGTCGTCGATGCAATGAACCCACAACTGATGGTGCAGGTCGCCGAGCAACCGGGGCTGGCCGAGGTCGCCGCCGACGCCACCACGGCCTTGCAGGCCGCCATCGATTCCCTGCGGACGGACTCGGCAGAAAGCTGAATGCCGCCCGTTCCACGGCCGTCGAGTGCTTGTAGGGACCTACGGCACCACCATCAACGGACAGAGCACGGTGTGCAGCAAGGCCCATGTGGTCGACCCCAACAGCATATTCGGGAATCCGCCGCGTCCGCGTCGGCCGAGGACCAGCAATTGAGCGTTGGCGGCATGTGCAGCGAGATTACGGGAGGGTTGATCCATCACGACGATCGGCCGGACCGGGACATCGGGGAACTGTTCGACATAGCCGGCAAGGTTTTCTGACAGCAGTGCCCGTTCGCGGGTCTCCACGGCGTCCCAGTCGATCCGAAACCGGAAGGGGGATCGCACATCCACGTCGGACCAGGCATGGACTGCCACCAGTTCGACATCCCGCCGCGCCGCTTCGTCGAAGGCCAGTTCGACAGCGCGGGAATTGTCTTCGGATCCGTCGACGCCCAGCACGACCGGACCGGTGATGTCGGAGACGTCGATGTACGGCAGGTCGCGCACCACCACTGCCGGTGCATGCGTATGCAGCACGAGCGAGCTGCTCACAGAACCGAATCTCTCCCATCCCAGGCGGCTGTGGCCGGCCCCGACAACCACCATCGATGCGGTCTTTGACCGCTCGATCAGCTCGAGCACCGGCGATCCGGTACACAGATGGGACTCGACCTCGAGGCCTGAAGTCGCGCGGTGTGCGCGGTCGGTGGCCTCGGACAGTCGTTTCCGCCCCTCGCCTTCCTCCTGTTCGAAGAACCCTGCCGGCATACCGCCCGGAGTTCCGTGAAAGCCCCGGATCGACACCGTCGTCACCAGCGCCAGCGGCACACCCCGCTCCTTGGCTTCGCGTGCACCCCAGATCACGGCCTGCAGGGCCGGTGCCGATCCGTCGACCCCCACGACGATCGGCCGGTGTGCACTCATAGCCATGCCTTCGGAAGACAACCGATCATACGCAGGGAAAGGCGAGAGAGGAACGCCATGGGTTATCACTCCAACAGCGTTTGCCGCAAGCTCATCGTCTTCATAAAGTCGAGGAACATATGCTTGGGAAGATGATGTGCGAGGTCGGCTTCGCTGATGATCCCGACGACGCGGCGGTCGTCGACAACCGGCAGGTGTCGAATCTTGTGAGCTTGCATGACAATGAGTGCGTCCTCGACTTCGGCATCGGCTTGAATACACACCGGGCGATCGTCGGTGAGTTCACCGACGGTAGTGGTGGCGGGGTCGAGTTGTGCTGCGATGCCGTTGATCACGATGTCACGATCGGTAATGACACCTCTCAGGTATCCGTTGTCGTCACAGACGGGTAGCGCTTGGATGCCCGACTGTCGCATTTTCTGCGCCGCGGTACGCAAGGTGTCGTGTTCGTCGATGCACGTCGCTTTGGCGTGCATGATCTCACAGGCGCGGGACATAGCGATCCCACCCGCTGTACGTGACGACGTGGGGCACTGCCGTCCCACGCCCGAAAGTGCGCCGGACCTTCTCGATGCCCCGGAGGAATTCGCTCAGTGGGATAGCCCCTGCCATCGTGGTTGCAGGAGTGCCGATAACGGGTCGTGTGGGCACAACGGTGCCTTTGTTCGAGACCATCAGCTTCTGACATCCTTCAGCGTCTCAGTTGTTGGTGCTCTGAGGAAGGGCCTTTGGACCCGTTGTCGCTGGAGCCGGCCACCCGGCCGACTGTGATCCGCAGGGTGGGCGCCGGTGCATCTCAGTGGCAGCCTGGCTCGTTAGGCCTCTTCGGATTCCATGTCGGTCCGTGTACCGACCTGCGTCGGTGAGAACTGAGTCGAAAGTATCGGCGGTGTCTTACGGAATGTGCATGCACCTAACGGATACGGTCAGGGTGGCGGTATGGGGGCAAACGCCCGCTCGTCTCAATCAGCTCTTTCGTCATCCCGGCGTCTACGAGGTCGAGTTCGGCACCTCGGAGAAATAGTCAAATCCTGTGGATCTGACGCTGTCGACGTCACCTGAAGATTGGTTCTTCCCGCTGGCGTATGGAGTCAGGAATCCTCGGATACGTCCGTAGTGG
>NZ_JBMVFW010000030.1:0-5400 GCF_049538275.1 Rhodococcus sp. AB351 | reverse complement strand
GCGTGTTCTTTGAGAACTCAACAGTGTGCCGATGAATGTCAGTGCCAAATAATATTTGGTGCGACCACTTCACTTTTTGTGGGTGGTTGTTGCTGGACATCGCATTCTTCCGTCTGCGGTGATCCAGTGTTAGAGCTAGTTTGAGTTTTTATGCTAGTGATTTGACTCGATGTCTTTGACTGATTACCCCTTCGGGGTGATTGTGAGTCTTCAACGGAGAGTTTGATCCTGGCTCAGGACGAACGCTGGCGGCGTGCTTAACACATGCAAGTCGAACGATGAAGCCCAGCTTGCTGGGTGGATTAGTGGCGAACGGGTGAGTAACACGTGGGTGATCTGCCCTGCACTCTGGGATAAGCCTGGGAAACTGGGTCTAATACCGGATATGACCTCGGGATGCATGTCCTGGGGTGGAAAGTTTTTCGGTGCAGGATGAGCCCGCGGCCTATCAGCTTGTTGGTGGGGTAATGGCCTACCAAGGCGACGACGGGTAGCCGGCCTGAGAGGGCGACCGGCCACACTGGGACTGAGACACGGCCCAGACTCCTACGGGAGGCAGCAGTGGGGAATATTGCACAATGGGCGCAAGCCTGATGCAGCGACGCCGCGTGAGGGATGACGGCCTTCGGGTTGTAAACCTCTTTCAGCAGGGACGAAGCGCAAGTGACGGTACCTGCAGAAGAAGCACCGGCCAACTACGTGCCAGCAGCCGCGGTAATACGTAGGGTGCGAGCGTTGTCCGGAATTACTGGGCGTAAAGAGCTCGTAGGCGGTTTGTCGCGTCGTCTGTGAAATCCCGCAGCTCAACTGCGGGCTTGCAGGCGATACGGGCAGACTCGAGTACTGCAGGGGAGACTGGAATTCCTGGTGTAGCGGTGAAATGCGCAGATATCAGGAGGAACACCGGTGGCGAAGGCGGGTCTCTGGGCAGTAACTGACGCTGAGGAGCGAAAGCGTGGGTAGCGAACAGGATTAGATACCCTGGTAGTCCACGCCGTAAACGGTGGGCGCTAGGTGTGGGTTTCCTTCCACGGGATCCGTGCCGTAGCCAACGCATTAAGCGCCCCGCCTGGGGAGTACGGCCGCAAGGCTAAAACTCAAAGGAATTGACGGGGGCCCGCACAAGCGGCGGAGCATGTGGATTAATTCGATGCAACGCGAAGAACCTTACCTGGGTTTGACATGTACCGGACGACTGCAGAGATGTGGTTTCCCTTGTGGCCGGTAGACAGGTGGTGCATGGCTGTCGTCAGCTCGTGTCGTGAGATGTTGGGTTAAGTCCCGCAACGAGCGCAACCCTTGTCCTGTGTTGCCAGCACGTGATGGTGGGGACTCGCAGGAGACTGCCGGGGTCAACTCGGAGGAAGGTGGGGACGACGTCAAGTCATCATGCCCCTTATGTCCAGGGCTTCACACATGCTACAATGGTCGGTACAGAGGGCTGCGATACCGTGAGGTGGAGCGAATCCCTTAAAGCCGGTCTCAGTTCGGATCGGGGTCTGCAACTCGACCCCGTGAAGTCGGAGTCGCTAGTAATCGCAGATCAGCAACGCTGCGGTGAATACGTTCCCGGGCCTTGTACACACCGCCCGTCACGTCATGAAAGTCGGTAACACCCGAAGCCGGTGGCCTAACCCCTCGTGGGAGGGAGCCGTCGAAGGTGGGATCGGCGATTGGGACGAAGTCGTAACAAGGTAGCCGTACCGGAAGGTGCGGCTGGATCACCTCCTTTCTAAGGAGCATCTCCTTGCCTCGCTCACACACTGGTGTGGGGAGGAAGGCAGAGCCCGTTTGCCGCCGTACGAGCGGCACGGGAGCTCATGGGTGGAACGCTGACAAGCATTTTCTTCACTACTGCGGGCCCGAGTGCCGGCAGGAGGAAAGTTATATCGGTGCACTGTTGGGTCCTGAGAGAACACGCGAGTGTTTGATCAGCGACGATGACTTACGAAGACGGTTGGCCGTGTGGCCGGCGTTGGTAGGGGTTGTTGTGTGTTGTTTGAGAACTGCACAGTGGACGCGAGCATCTTTGTTGTAAGTGTTTATGAGCGTACGGTGGATGCCTTGGCACCAGGAGCCGATGAAGGACGTGGGAGGCTGCGATATGCCTCGGGGAGCTGTCAACCGAGCTGTGATCCGAGGATTTCCGAATGGGGAAACCCAGCACGAGTGATGTCGTGTTACCCGCATCTGAATATATAGGGTGTGTGGAGGGAACGTGGGGAAGTGAAACATCTCAGTACCCACAGGAAGAGAAAACAACAGTGATTCCGTGAGTAGTGGCGAGCGAAAGCGGATGAGGCTAAACCATGGGTGTGTGATAGCTGGCAGGCGTTGCATCCGTGGGGTTGTGGGGCTTTTCTTCCCGTCACTGTCATGACGGGCGAGAGTAAGAAACCGGTTGGTTAGTCGAAGTGGTCTGGAACGGCCTGTCGTAGAGGGTGAGAATCCCGTAGACGAAAACTTGCCGGCTCTCGTGAGAAGTACCCGAGTAGCACCGGGCCCGTGAAATCCGGTGTGAATCTGTCGGGACCACCCGATAAGCCTGAATACTCCCTGGTGACCGATAGCGGACTAGTACCGTGAGGGAAAGGTGAAAAGTACCCCGGGAGGGGAGTGAAATAGTACCTGAAACCGTGCGCTTACAATCCGTCAGAGCCGATGCACGATTCAGTTCGTGGTGGGTGATGGCGTGCCTTTTGAAGAATGAGCCTGCGAGTTAGTGGCATGTCGCGAGGTTAACCCGTGTGGGGTAGTCGTAGCGAAAGCGAGTCCGAATAGGGCGCATCTAGTGGCATGTTCTAGACCCGAAGCGGAGTGATCTACCCATGGCCAGGGTGAAGCGATGGTAAGACGTCGTGGAGGCCCGAACCCACTTAGGTTGAAAACTGAGGGGATGAGTTGTGGGTAGGGGTGAAAGGCCAATCAAACTCCGTGATAGCTGGTTCTCCCCGAAATGCATTTAGGTGCAGCGTCGCGTGTTTCTCACCGGAGGTAGAGCTACTGGATGGTCTAGGGGGCCCACAAGCTTACCGAAATCAGCCAAACTCCGAATGCCGGTGAGTGAGAGCGCGGCAGTGAGACTGCGGGGGATAAGCTTCGTAGTCGAGAGGGAAACAGCCCAGATCGCCGGCTAAGGCCCCTAAGCGTGTACTAAGTGGAAAAGGATGTGGGATCGCTGAGACAACCAGGAGGTTGGCTTAGAAGCAGCCACCCTTGAAAGAGTGCGTAATAGCTCACTGGTCAAGTGGTTCTGCGCCGACAATGTAGCGGGGCTCAAGTACACCGCCGAAGCCGCGGCATTCACACAAGCCCGCTGATTCTCCACGGAGGGTCGGCCAGGTGTGTGGATGGGTAGGGGAGCGTCGTGCAGCCGTGGAAGCGCCGGAGTGATCCAGGTGTGGAGGCTGCGCGAGTGAGAATGCAGGCATGAGTAGCGAAAGACGAGTGAGAAACTCGTCCGCCGGATGACCAAGGGTTCCTGGGCCAGGTTAATCCGCCCAGGGTGAGTCGGGACCTAAGGCGAGGCCGACAGGCGTAGTCGATGGACAACGGGTTGATATTCCCGTACCCGTGTATCCGCGCCCAATGGCGAATCAGTTGTGCTAACCGTCCAAAAGTCTCCGCTGTTCCTTCGGGAACTGTGGGGATGGCTGCACGGGACCCCGATTGTAGTAGTCAAGCGATGGGGTGACGCAGGAAGGTAGCTGGGCCAGGTGATGGAATACCTGGTGTAAGCCGGTAGGGCGTGACATAGGCAAATCCGTGTCACATGCAGCCTGAGAGGTGATGCGTACCCGTTGAGGGGAATTCAGTGATCCTATGCTGCCGAGAAAAGCCTCTAGTGAGTTGGTACACGGCCCGTACCCCAAACCGACACAGGTGGTCAGGTAGAGAATACCGAGGCGATCGAGAGAACTGTGGTTAAGGAACTCGGCAAAATGCCCCCGTAACTTCGGGAGAAGGGGGACCACGCCCGGTGACGGCCCTTGCGGTCCGAGCTGGGGGTGGTCGCAGAGACCAGAGAGAAGCGACTGTTTACTAAAAACACAGGTCCGTGCGAAGTCGTAAGACGATGTATACGGACTGACGCCTGCCCGGTGCTGGAAGGTTAAGAGGACCGGTTAGCCATTTCGGTGGCGAAGCTGAGAATTTAAGCCCCAGTAAACGGCGGTGGTAACTATAACCATCCTAAGGTAGCGAAATTCCTTGTCGGGTAAGTTCCGACCTGCACGAATGGCGTAACGACTTCTCTGCTGTCTCGACCACAGACTCGGCGAAATTGCATTACGAGTAAAGATGCTCGTTACGCGCGGCAGGACGAAAAGACCCCGGGACCTTCACTATAGCTTGGTATTGGTGTTCGGTTCGGTTTGTGTAGGATAGGTGGGAGACTGTGAAGCGGCCACGCCAGTGGTTGTGGAGTCGTTGTTGAAATACCACTCTGATCGTATTGGACCTCTAACCTCGGACCATGATCTGGTTCAGGGACAGTGCCTGGTGGGTAGTTTAACTGGGGCGGTTGCCTCCCAAAATGTAACGGAGGCGCCCAAAGGTTCCCTCAGCCTGGTTGGCAATCAGGTGTCGAGTGCAAGTGCACAAGGGAGCTTGACTGTGAGACTGACAGGTCGAGCAGGGACGAAAGTCGGGACTAGTGATCCGGCACCGGCATGTGGAAGCGGTGTCGCTCAACGGATAAAAGGTACCCCGGGGATAACAGGCTGATCTTCCCCAAGAGTCCATATCGACGGGATGGTTTGGCACCTCGATGTCGGCTCGTCGCATCCTGGGGCTGGAGTAGGTCCCAAGGGTTGGGCTGTTCGCCCATTAAAGCGGCACGCGAGCTGGGTTTAGAACGTCGTGAGACAGTTCGGTCTCTATCCGCCGCGCGCGTTAGAAACTTGAGGAAGGCTGTCCCTAGTACGAGAGGACCGGGACGGACGAACCTCTGGTGTGCCAGTTGTCCCGCCAGGGGCATGGCTGGTTGGCTACGTTCGGAAGGGATAACCGCTGAAAGCATCTAAGCGGGAAGCCTGTTCCAAGATGAGGTTTCTCACCCCCTCGAGGGGGTAAGGCCCCCGGCAGACCACCGGGTTGATAGGCCGGAACTGGAAGCCCAGCAATGGGTGGAGGTGACCGGTACTAATAGGCCGAGGACTTACCACGAAGATGTTACGCGTCCACTGTGCGGTATCTGAAACAACACACACATCAGATATCGGGAATCCCCTTGGGGGAGAACCGAATCCGATGCGTGAAGTTTCATAGAGTTACGGCGGCCATAGCGACAGGGAAACGCCCGGTCCCATTCCGAACCCGGAAGCTAAGCCTGTCTGCGCCGATGGTACTGCACTCGACAGGGTGTGGGAGAGTAGGACACCGCCGAACACCCGTTCCGAA
>NZ_JBMVFW010000029.1:0-6752 GCF_049538275.1 Rhodococcus sp. AB351 | reverse complement strand
ACACGCGAGTACACCCGTGTTCTTCCATTCGAGCGGCCGGTCGATGTCGAGGCCCTCGCGAGCAAGCCACACCCCGCAGCGTTCGTGCAGCGCGACCTCGCTGACCCAATATTCTGGGTGGACCGGGGTAGAAGGCGGAGCCGAGATGTGGATGGTGTCGCCGTCGCGGCGTTGGGTACCGCGCACCAGCAGACCTGTACACAGTTCCTCTTGCCATCCTGAGATCATGGTGCCGGCGACGGCGGCGGGGGTGTGCCAGGGCGGACCGGCAAGCTCGTCGCCTGTCTGGGGTGGATGCATGGTCACAGCGAAGGTGTTCGGATTGCGGGCCCACTTGAAGTACACCACCACGTGGTCGAGTTCGACGTGTAGTCGGACCGGGCGGAACTGCGTGGCGATCCTGCCGCGGACCCGGATACCGTTGCGCAGTGCGCGCACCGTCTCGGCCGCGGTGTCGGTGAGCCGGTCGAGGGGCACACCGGTGACCTCCAGGCGCCAGCCGCCGTCGGGTTCGGTGTCGGGATGGCGGATTCCTGCGGTCGGGGCGTACGGGCCGACCCGGGCGATGTGTTCTTGCAGTGCCCTCGATTCGGGATCCGGATCGAGTTTGCGGGCGTCGATGACTTTGAGCCACAACCGGTTCCAGGCGGTGTTGTCCGGGGCCAGCACCGGTGTGCCGTCCGAGGCGACGAACACCACGAACAGTGGCTGGGTGTAGATCAGGTTGGTGCGCATGCGCCGGTCCACATCGGTCCGGCGGATCATTTGGTACGCATAATCCGACCACTGTCGGCCGAGCACCGCACGCGCCCACGCTTCCGGTTCGACGGCCGGGTACTCGTGGACCAGATCGGAGCCCGCTGCCCGACGGTCGGGATACTTATCGGGATAGCCCTGCACATGGATCCGCACACACACCGGCCTCATCTCCGCAGGGAATGATCCCAGCTCGTCGGCGTCCTGATAGCTGTAGCTCACCTGGATCCGCAGGTGTGGCGTCGTCAACGACGGCCCCTCGACAGGATGAGTATCGAGCAGCACCGACTGGTGATATGGGGGCTCTCCGGTGGCGGCGAGGCCGCGGAGCAGATCACGGTAGACCGCGATGGGTTCTGCGAACCGCGTGGTGAGCAGTTCGGTCATGGCGGCGCGGTCAAGGGCGCCACCGGACTCAGCAGGCGGAGTCATTCTTTCGACGAAGTGTCAGCATGGCGCCAACGATATCCCATCGTGCGACACACCCCTGGACTCGAACGAGTGGATGTGTCCGTGCTCGGGACACGAGGGGCTTCTCCATCTCTTCCCTAGAGGACATCCCCTGCGATTTTGTTCGTCGACACGAATCAAGCGTAGAGACGAATCTCTTCTGTGCTGCTCAACCATCGTCGAACAGCACACACCGTCAACCTCTCCGTTTTCAGCGGAACGCGGGAACGCTCGGTGCTTCACCGTCTACGCGGGGACGGAATTAGGATTAATTTCTTTGCTCGACAGTGCAACGTTCGAGGAGGGTCGCCAACTTTCCGGAGTCGATGCGGTCGTTGTCGCCGGCGATTCCTGTGGAAACGAGGATGTGGTCGACAAGGCCTATGAATGACTCGACGTTGTCCGGCGTGACCCCGCTGGCCAAGGCGAGCGGGTGGTCGTGGAGTCCCTTGCGAAGGGCCTCGAGTTTGTGAGTGTCGGCGGCTAGTCCTGTACCGGGTCCGGAGGTGGTGGGGACATCGACGTGGCGGCGTGCGAGTTCGCCCAGGCGGGGAAGGTCGGTCTCCGAGACGGGGGTCTGGTATTTGAAGGCGATGCCGCCGAAGTGCAGTCCGGTCCATCCGGTTCGTTCTCGTGCTGAGTGGAGTGAATGGAACTCGTGGTCGTCGCCGTCGAGGGAGACGCCGGCGTTGTCGGTCCAGATGGCGTCGAGAGGAATACCGCCAGGAAAGTGCGGTGCGAGGATGTTCAGTGCCTCAGTTGCGCTGCGGCGAATGACGTTTGCGCCCAGGAAGATGTCGGGGTGCTTCAGGTGGACGTGATCGATGCATCGGGCCAGGCGGATGTCATCTGCGTCGTGGTCGATGAGGAAGACTCCGGAAATGGGATGGCGACGAGCGACCTCGACTTGTTCGGACACTTGGTCGAGATCGTGGACGTGGATCACGGGATATATGCGCATCGCGATGCTCCTGCTGGCTGCGTTGGAGGTGTCAGGGTCGTACGCGTGTCACCGTGGATGGGGCAAGGCCCCACTCGGAACGTCCGAGTCGGGTCGGCGGTGCGACCTTGGAAAAGTCGGGGAGTCCGTCGTCGGCCAGTACGGCGCTAGCGACAACGACGTTGACGACGCGTCCGAAGATCAATGAGCAGTTTCCCATCTCCACGATCGTGTGCTTGACGCATTCGAACGCGATCGGCGCTTCGGCAACCCGAGGGACAGCCAGGACGTCGCTGTCGTGGGGGTTCATTCCCGCCTGGGTGAACTCATCGATCTCGTAGGGAAAGGATTCGGAGGTGGCATTGATGGGGTCGATGAGTGCTTCGGTCCCGATGTTCACAACGAATTCACCGGTTTCGGTGATGTTGCGCCAGCTGTCCTTGTGACCGACCGAGTTGAACTGCACGATCGGAGGCTTGGTGGAGGCAACGGTGAAGAAGCTGTACGGGGCGAGATTCAAGATCCCGGCGATCGAGCGCGTCGATACCCAGGCGATGGGGCGCGGCACCACCGAGGCAGCCAGGACGTGATAGAAGTCCGCAGCACGCATCACGGCCGGGTCGAAGCGAGTATATGGGTCGGCGGTCGGGTTGATCGAGTACATGGGGGAGCGGCCTTGGGTCAACAGCACGCCCCGGCGGTAAGGATGTCCAGGCGTTTGGCCAAGTTCTTGTCCAGATGGGCAACGGTGCTGATCAGGTGGGTTCGCAAGGCTTGGCGGGCCTGCTCGGGCCGGTGCGCAACGCACGCTGCGAGCATGCGTTCGTGTTCTTCGCGGCGGAGGGTGAGTTGGTCACCATCCTGTTCGCTAGTGACACGGTAGCGTTCGCTGTTGAGCCAGGTCGGGTCGATGGAGCGGAGCATCCATACCGAGCCGGCAGCGCGATAGATAGCGTAGTGGAAGTCCTTGTGTGCAATGCGAGCCTCGATGATGTCGCCGTCTTCGAGTGCGATGCGCTGCCGTTCCAATGCCTCGCGGGCCGCCGCTTCGTCGTCGGCGTCGAAATTTTCGGCGGCGCGGCTGCAGAGGATGCCTTCGAGCGTGATGCGGGTCCGGTAGGTGTCGATGAGGTCGTCCGTCGAAATTTCTCGGACCCGCGCCCCCTTGTGGGGGGTCATCTCGATCACGCCGATGGCCTCGAGCTGGCGGAGTGCCTCGCGGATGGGCATCATGCTCATCCCGAAGGTGGTCGACAGCTCTTGCAGCCGGAGTGGAGCGCCCGGCGGGATATCACCGTTGCAAATGGACTCGAGAATGGCGTTGTACGCCTGTTCGAGTGTTGTCGAGCGCTTGGGTTTCTTCACTCCGGCTGCGGTCATATCAGTAGCTCCCGTTCAACAGTTCGCCTGCACGGGGAACGTACCGCTTCAGGCCGAGTTCTTTCAGCAGCTGGTAGGTGGTGGCGACGGCTGCAGACAGCACAGGCTTGCCGATTCGGTCCTGAACGACCTGGACGGCTGCCAGCGACGGCATCTGCACGCACGCGGACAGCACGACTACATCCGCCTGACTGTGGTCGAGTCGTTCGACGATGTCCACCAGCGCCATCGGGTCCCGGGAACCGACCTCGAGGTTGTCGGGAATTTCGAGGGCGATGAAGTCGGTGACCTCGAAGCCCTCACCGGAGATGTAGTCGACGACCTGCTCGGTCAGGGGACGCATGTACGGGGCGATGAGGGCGACCTTGCGGGCACCGAGCACCTTCAGTCCGTCGACCAGGGCGCCGGCGCTGGTGACGACCGGCGCTTCGGCGTCGTTGTCGACGGTCACCTGGTGCAGGCGCTTCTCCGAGGTGCAGTGGTACCCGGCGCCGCGGGTCATGATCGCTACCAGGCAAGCGTAGCCGAGGACATCGACGTGGGCGTCGGACAGTTCCAGGGCGCAGCGATCGGACTCGTCGTCCATCGCTTCGAGCTGAGCCTTGGTCACTTCTTTCATCCGCATACGCGAGGAGTGGAAAGTGAAACGGTCGGGTTCGACCTCTTCGCGGGCGCGCAGCATCGCGGGGATCTCGGTTTCCATCGTGATGTTGGAACTCGGGACGATCTGGCCGATGCGGTAGGCGCGGGGGGAAGCCGATGTGGTCATGGTCAGACCGCCTTGACGGGGTTGGAGAGGGTGCCGATCTTTTCGATGGTTGCGGCCACGACATCACCCGGGGTCAGGTACGTCGGCGGGGTCATCGCCGCACCTACGCCCTGAGGGGACCCGGTGGCGATGATATCGCCGGGCTCGAGAGTGACTCCGGAGGTGATGTCGGCGATGAGCTGGGGAATCTTGAACAACATGTGTCGGGAGTTTCCGTTTTGGCGCTGCTCACCATTGACGGTCAGCGACAACTGCAGGGTGTGTGGGTCACCGAGCTCGTCCGCGGTGACGACCATGGGACCGAAGGGCTTGTAGCTGTCCTGTCCCTTGGAGAAGAACCACTGCCCGGAGCGGCGCTGGTCGCGGGCGCTGATGTCGTTGACGATGCTGTAGCCGAAGACGTGGTTCATTGCGTCGTCCTCGGTCACCGACTTGGCGATATCGCCGATGATCACGGCGAGTTCGCATTCCCAGTCCAGTTGTTCGGTCAGCTCGCTGTTATGCAGGATCGGCTCGTCGGGGCCGATCACCGCGGTGCCCGGTGTGCTGAACAGCACCGGCCGCGTCGGCAGATTTTCGTCGGTGTCGAGAGATCGGCTCGATTCTTCGACGTGCTCGACGTAGTTCAGTCCGACACCGATGAGCTTGCCGGGACGGAACGGGGCGTGCAGCACCACCTCGTCCAGCGAACGGGTGGCTTCTGCGGGCCAGGACTGGGTGGTGGCGATGATCTGAGCGACCCGCCGGTGCAGATCCGGGCCGGCGGCGATGTAGTCGCGCAGGTCGTTGGGAACATCGATCACCGACTGCAGAGCAGGGACAAGATCGAGGACAAGAGCACCGTCGAGGACGACTCCGAGATGACGTTCCCCGTCGGTGCCGAGGCTGAAGTTGACAAAGCGCACGAAATTCTCCTTGCTCGATGAATGTACGGAAATCCCTCAGACCGTCTCGGTCTCGTCAGGAACTTCCGTGAAGTGGGGATAGGGGAAGGTAGGCACCCGGTGACTGTTGAGGACGACGCTGGACTGCGGTTGCTGATTGACGCTGAGTTGGAAGATGTCGAACCGGTTGTAGTGGCCGATGATGTCGTGCATCTGTTTGGGTTGGATCGATGCAGTGATGTCGATGTCGGCGTACACGATTCCCTCATCGTCGATGAGAGGCGTGGTCATCAGGCGCCCGTCTGGACCGAAGATGCCACTGAAGGCACTGTGCGGACGCTCGAGTAGCGCGCGGGCGGCCTCGTTGTGTGCCACGGTATCGACGATCTGATCTGTGATCGCGGCACAGGCGACGATGGTGAAGACCTTGCCTTCGAAGCTGTGTGCAGCAGCACGGGTCTTGATGGCTTCGACCATGTCGTACTCGGCCGGTGCCACGGGAAGGGCGATGTAGTTGGCGACATGGACCTGCTCTCCTTGTGCCAGGAGACTGAACCGGGCCAAGGTATTGGTGTTCTCCCCGCAGGCCAGTCCACCGAGTCGCCCGATTCCGGTGTCGTAGACCCGCAGTGAGCTGCCGTCTCCGCCGGCCCAGGTCAGCTTCTCGGCCCAGGTCGGCACCAGCTTGCGGTGAACTCCCAGCAGTTCACCGGTATTGCTGATGAACAGGACCGAGTTGTACAGCGTGCCCATGGAGTACGGGTCTCGTTCGTTTACTCCGATGACGACGTGGGCGTCGGCTGCGCGAGCAGCGGCACACAAGGCTGCCACTTCGGGGCCGGGGATGTCGATGGCTGCGTGAAATAGCTTTTCGAACCAGGGACTCCCTTCAACGGGCGTCATGGTCCAGTTCCAGTAGGGATACGCCGAGACGAACACCTCGGGGAAAGCGATCAGCTCAGCGCCGTGTGTGCTCGCTTCTGCGATCAGATGGCATGCCTTGTCCACCGTGGCGGGCGTGTCGAGGAACTCCGGAGCCGCCTGCACTGCGGCGGCTCGGAACTTCGGGTAGGTGGTCATCTCAAGAGTCCTTTACTGCGAGGCCGGCTAGCCATCTTGCAATGATTTGATCAAATCTTACGGGACATGGCAAGGAAAAATTTCCCGGCTTTGGTTGCCGGCCTCCCCCTGGTGACAGATTCAGTCCTTCAACCAGGAGTATTCGAGGACGTCAAGAGAGGTGACTCGATCACGAAAAATCAACTTTCGTGAAAAAAGTCGCACTCAGGTCTCGCGTTTGATCAAATTTCGGTCTAGCGTTCCCCCCAGCGGCGACACACCCCCTCGGTGAGTCAGCGCAGTGGAAGGAGTTGCTGATATGAGGGAAGACATCCTCGGCCGGTCCCGCGTGGAGGACACCGACGAGCTGGTGCAGTTCTACCGCCGACTCGAGACGATGGGCGCCGGAGCGTTGTGGACGGTGGCCAACGACATCGAGCCTTGGTATCCACAACCGAAATCGGTGCCGATGCTGTGGCGCTATCAGCAGCTGCGACCGTCGGTGCTCGAATCC
>NZ_JBMVFW010000028.1:0-7037 GCF_049538275.1 Rhodococcus sp. AB351 | reverse complement strand
GCGGTTCGGCGTCTCGGCGTCGCATAGCACGAATCGACTGGTCGGCTGAGGGTGTTTTACACGGCCGTTTCATATATGTCGGGCCGGAGGCAACGAATCCGAGTCGAGAGTAGAGCGGTTGCGCATCTGCTGTGTGCAGCATCCAACCGTGTCGTCCATCGCGCAGGCACACGACCTGGCTTCGCGACTTGGGCGCCGATTCTCGGAAGTCACCGACCCCGAGGGGTGTCGACTCGACGAATCCCGTTCCGTGTCACGCGAGGGCACGGGCAATGAAGCAGGAATTCGACGTCTCCTCCATCGTGCTTGTCGATCTCCCGCGGCATTGCTCGATGTCGGCGGAACGGGGCTTTCACCCGCCGACCGCTGACGTTGGCGACTTTCCAGATTACGCCCGGGACCGCGTATCTGGTGTCCGTGCTCCGGCGGCGAGGGGCTCGAATCGGGACCGAACCGGCACCGCGGCCGGGCCCGGTCGATCGGGACCACGGCCAGGTACGGTAACGACATTCGTCTCGAGGGGTAGGTGCTCACCCTGCAGAGCAGCGGCGGCTGCGGCGGGCCTTCGACGATCTCAATGACCCCGGCGCGAAAAGCGCCCGTTGCGGCGCACGATGTTCCTATCGTGGAGCGGTGACAGGAACCGAATCCGACAACCCCGCTACCGGTGATCTGCTCGATGTCTATCTACCGACCTACGATGTCGTGCTGACCGAACACCTGACGGTCGAAGCCGATGTGTCCGCCACCTACCGGGCCGCGCATGATCTGGATTTCCTGCGGGTCCGCACCCCATTGCTGACCGCGGCCTTCTTCGTCCGCGGACTGCCCGCCCGTCTCGCCCGCCGACCGGCGCCAACGCTGCCTGAGCTGCGCATGTTCGCCGACCCCTCGTCGGCTGGGTTACCCGGCTGGCTGATCCTGGGGCAGGTACCCGATCGGGAGATCGCCTTCGGTGCGGTCGGTAAGTTCTGGCAGCCCGACATCGAATGGCGCGACGTCCCTCGCGAGGAGTTCGCGGCGTTCGACGACCCAGGATGGGGAAAGATCGGTTGTCACTTCCTGGTGCGACCCAACGGCGCGAACCGCAGTGTGCTCAGCTACGAATGCCGCACGAGCACGACAGATCCGCGCTCACACAAGCAGATGATGCGGTACTGGTGGCTGATTCGGCCGTTCGTCGGTCACATCATGCGTGCCACCGTGCGCACCATCGCAGCCGATGCCCGCCGAGGCACCTGATTTCCCTTGTTCCACCCGGCAGCCACACACGGGGAAGCCCACGGTGCGCGTGGCGCGGACTCTGCTCACCGAGCCCTCATCGAGGCAAGGGGGCCATGCGGTTCTGAGGCCGGCATGCCGACCCGATTGCGCGGGATCGTCTCGAATCGCAAGGCCGAGAACCATCCCGATTCCCGCCCCATAAGCGATGCCGAGGCCCACAGCGTTGTCGAGGACACTGGGCTCGATTGCCATGTACCCGGACGATACGGCAGTGGGCGAGCAATCGGACTCCATGCTGCATCGACAGTCGGAGTCAATGGTCCACAGGCACGCGCATGATGGGACCGAAACGCGGCCGCACGAACCACCAGAGGCACCTGCGCGCCGTCCTGGACCGCAGATCGGGGGTGACCGCAGCATCCGTTGCCGACCGCACCGAAGCCGCGTCCGTAGGGACGCCTCATGAATGGGCGCCGATCTTGCCCCGATTCGCTCCGCACGTATCCCCTCGTGCTCGAGGAGCGGGGTTTGCGTATCGACCCGAAAGCTCTCCGGATCGTCCACGAGCGAGGTGCCGACATCCGGAGAGATGCGCGAGAGGCCTGATCCGGTACACCGATCCTCGGTCGTGCTCGGCAGCGTCGGGGCGGACACGGTCGCTGGTGCGGCGCATCGAGTGTGGACCAGAACGTCACAGACGCGGTGGTTCGCGGGTTGACAAATGGTCCGGGACCGACGAGGAGGCGGCCGGTCCTGGCGGTGGGGTGGTGTCGGCGCGCTCGCCCGGGTCGTGCGGGCCCTGGTCGAAGTGGAAGGGAGGATATTCGTCGCGCATGAGCGCGGCATAGGCCCACACGCGATATAGCCAGCGGTTGATGCCCATGACGAAGTCGAACAATCCCCGGGGATAAGTGCCGGTGAACAACACCGCCAGTGCCGCGAACAACACCAGCACGCCCAGCAGTGAACCGAACGCCCATGTGCCGTTGCCGGTGGCGTTGTCAGCACCGTTGCCGGTGACGATCCCGATGCTCCAGCCGCCGAGCCATCCGCCCGCCAGCACTGCGAGGACGAGGTAGTGGGGGATGGCCAGCAGCCACCACTTGATCAACACCAGTCCGCGGGAGAGTCTCTGGGGGTAGTCGACTTCGAGATCGGCCGGGTAGTCGGTGCGGTGCAGGCTGAACGGGGGGGTAGCGGTCGGTGCCCAGCGCCGAATAGGTGTAGAACGCCACCCGCCAGTTCCAGCGCAACACCCCGACGTTGAAATCGAACAGGGCACGGGGATAGCGGCCTGTGACCACGATGGCGACCCCGGCGGCCAGGGTGGCGAACACGAAGGCGACATTCAGGAAGAACAGCACGAGGTAGTGCGGGATCGCGATGATCCATTTGACCAGCCACAGCCACCGGGACAGCGGTTCGTCCAGTTCTCCGCGCAGGTGCACCGGGTACGCCCGCACCTGGTGTTGCGGTGCCGGTGTGGGCGTGGCGTCGGCGGCACCGTATGCCGGCCGGTGCGCAGGTGGGGGTCCGTGACGGCCGAGTCCGATCGCCCCGGCGAGCAGCAGGGGCAGTCCGAGGATCAGCAACACCACGGCGCCGGCCAGCGCCCCCAGCGCGAGCGGTCCGAGCAGGTCGATGTGCGCCCCTGCCTGCAGGCGGACATCGACTCCCGGTGAGCCGTCGGCATTCATGACCACGACGGTCCAGCTTCCCTCACGTACCGGCCATTGGGCCTGCTGGGTTCCCGCCCCGACGGCGGTGGCGTCCCAGAAGGGTTGCTCATTCGGTGCTGCGGCGGGCTCGTCGCCGGGGATCTCCCGGTAGTCGGCGTCGAAGGGATCGAACTGCACCTCGGTGATAACGGTGTGCGCGACGTCCGCCAGATAGGCCTCGACGTCGCGGGTGGGGCCGATTCCGACGAAGATCTCACGCTCCGGTGCGGTGGCCGTGGCGCGCACGAGGAAACGGCCGATGTCCTGGGTGCGGAAACCGGGCGGGGCCGGTTCGTCGAGGAACAGATCCACACGTTCGGAGAGCAGCGCGCTGGAGGCGGTTCGGAACGTCTCGGTGGGGGTGGTCAGATATCCCTTGTCCCGCTGGATGACGTACAGCACCCCCAGGATCAACGCGGCGGCCCCCAAGAGCATGCCGAGCAGCGAGAGGATTGTGCCGACGACGAGCAGGACGACTTTGCCGGTCTTCACGGATTGGCCCTCCAGACGACAACGACGGTCGGGGGAGTCGTCGGGTCACTGGAGGAACGACTCCGGGACTGTGCACTGGTGCGGTGGGGCACGCAGAGGTGACGGCGCGGCGCCCTCGGCGGATTTGTCGGGGGCGTTGCCGGTGGTCGGTCCCAGCGTATGTCGCACAGGTCAGTGCCGGGAAGGGAACAACGGCTCTACCGAATCGTGCCCGGCGTTCGGTGGCCACCGGGCGCGCCCATGGAAGCGACCAATGGCTCTACAGCAACGGCGGTAGACGGTCGACACTGAGGACAGAACAACACCGAGGACAGGACAACGGATGTCCCGGAGAGTGTGATGAGTCGCAAGGATCCGGTAGTGATTCGATGGTGGCGCCTGCGGCCGTGGAGCCCGAATCCGCTCATGCGCGGCAGTGACCGGATCGAGACCGTCGCAGTGATCTTCATAGTGGCCGCCATGATGCTGCTCGTGCCCATTGCCGGTGCGATCGGAACCGTCTCGTATGCGCAGCTGACCGAACGATCACATCAGGCGATCACCGGGGCCCAGCAAGTGCCGGCACTCGTGGTCGACAACGATGCGGGTGCAATGCCGGTGCGGGACCCGGTATCCGAGACTTCGACAGGACTTGCCCCTGTTCTCGCGCGTTGGGAGGCGGCGGGCACAGAGCACACCGGTCGGGTGAGACTCGAGACCCGCGCCGAGGCGGGGGAGACTG
Source organism: Rhodococcus sp. AB351 (assembly GCF_049538275.1). Classification (NCBI taxonomy): domain Bacteria; kingdom Bacillati; phylum Actinomycetota; class Actinomycetes; order Mycobacteriales; family Nocardiaceae; genus Rhodococcus; species Rhodococcus sp. AB351. The sequence continues at coordinate 2,882 of NZ_JBMVFW010000028.1, read as the reverse complement.
TGCTCATCTGGGTCGATGAGGACGGCAACTACAGGCCGGCGCCGCGTACCGGAACGGAGAACGCGATCGCGGCGCTCGGAACAGCTTTGGCGTTTCTCGTCCTCGGAACGGCGGGATGCGCACTCGTCCTGTTCGGGCTGCACTGGGTGATGAACAGACATCGGATCGTGCGGTGGCAGCAGGAGTGGCAACAGGTGCGCCGTTCGCCGGGGTGGCACATCGGTTGAGGGCACCAAATGGCGCAATTCGGACCATGGGTGCGCTTCCCAAGTTGTCACCGGGATGCGCCAGGCGTGCTCGGCCGTTGGTAGGTCACTTCCCACGGCTGCGCTCCGTGGTCGACCGGGCGCCATCCGTCCCCTTCGATGCGGTGTTGTATTTCGGCGAGGCTGTCGTCCATCCCGGGTGCCCACTGGTCCTGTGGGGGTACCGTTCCCCATAGTCGGGGGACGGGGAAGGCGGCACCGCGGTAACGTGCTCGGCCGTCGACGACGCCGACGAACCGCATGTAGGCGTTACCCGACTGGGAGGACAGGGTCGCCAGAAGCGCGGCCCACCAGTGCCGGGCCCCGACTTCTTCCAGTTGGAGTCGCAAGGTCTCGGTCTCGGGAGACATGCATCGGTCCTGTCTGTCGCGTCGTCGTCTGCCGCGTGACCCAAAAGACCCGCATGTGTGCCGGTCCGGTGATATCTGCTGGTTACGGTGCTGTTGGGTCTGCGGCGTCGGCGAGGTGGTGGAACTGTTCGTGCAGAGCCGTGGTGAGCTCTTCGAGGTCGGGGACGAGATCCGGATCGACCATGATCGTCACCGTCAGTGTGCCCGCATAGGACAGTGCCACGAAGGCGACAGCGATGTTTCCGGTGCTGACGATCAGCGGCACGATCGAGGTGACCGGCGCGTGGGCGATCGTCAGCGGCGTGGGTGGGCCCGGCAGGTCGGACAGGAACGAATTGACCAGCCGCTGCCGGTCGATGAACCACCGGAACATCCCGGTGGCGGCCAGGGCCCGGAACCACGGACCCATCACCGCGGCTGACCCACCGCGCACGGTCGCCTTCTGCAGTCGGGTCCTGTGGGCCACGGCCACCAGACGCTGTGTCGGTGTCCCGACCAGCGGTACCCGCACGGGCATGACCCCGACCTGATTGCCCAACTGGCCACCGGCGGCAGCGCTACGAGCGGACACCGGTACCGAGATCACCAACTCCGACGGGCGCTCCCCGCGCCTGCGCAGGACCGTGGCCAGGGCGCCGCTGACGGCCACCAGCAGCACATCGTTGACCGTCGCCGCCCCGCATCGCCCCACCCGGCGGAGGGTCTCCAACTCCATCTCGGCCGTGCTGACCGCACGGCGAGCACCGGTGGGGGCATTGAACGAACAGCGAGGTGCACGTCCACCGGTGCCGCGCCCGAGTTCGGCCCACGCTGCCGGAATACGGGCGAGGGTCCATGGAAGATGGCGCAGCATCCGCAGACGTTCGGTGAGGTTGTCGACGAACAATTCCCGATTCCGGGGCCGCTCGGAAATCGAGACAGGGTCGTCGGTGGGTGCGGTGGTGTGCGGGCCATCGACGAGGTGCGCCAGAATCGCCAGACCTCCGATCCCGTCGGCCAGCACGTGGTGCAGCACCATCACCACCGCCACCCGGCCGTGGGGATCCGCGATGTCGGTGACGACGATCGCACGCCACAACGGCCGCGTTCGAGGCAATAGCCAGGTGAGCGCGTCCAGCGCCAGCGACAGGACGGCCTCCCGGTCGCCGGGAGCCGGGCACCGCACCTGCGACAGGTGGGCTTCGAGGTCGAAGTGCGCATCGTCGAACCAGTAGGGACGTCCGAGCCCGCAGCCCGGTTCGATCAAACGTTGCCGCAACCGCCCGATCCGGACGAGTCGCTCGGCGAGGACGGACCGCACCGTCGCCGGATCCGGGGTGTCGATGTCGGTCTCGGCGAGGAAAAGTACCGCACCGACGTGCAGTGGTACCGGTCCGACATCCGAGACGAGCTCGGTCAGATCACCTGGACCGATACGCTCTATCTGCTTCGATCCGATCACCTTTCGCGGACCGTGCGTGTGGTTGTCTGCGCCGGGGGTCATGGCGTCAGCCGACACGTACACCGGTCACACCGGGGACCGTCTCGGCGAGCGCGGCAACGACCCGACGTTCGGACTCCTCGGCGTCTGCGCCGGAAACGTCGACGCGGCCGTCGGTGACCGTCGCCGTCCAGCGATGTGGTCCTGCGTAGACGTCGAGACGGTGCTGAACCTCGTGCAGGATGCGGGTGTCATCCATCGTCAGCAACGACAGCAGATCGCGCCGTGTCACGATCCCGACGATCTTGCCGTTCTCGACGATCGGGATTGCGCGCAGACCGGAGCGCAGCATCGCGGAGGCGAGAGCACTGACCTCGGTCTCTGGGGTCATCGCCACCACCGGGCTGGTCATGGCATCGGCTGCGGTGCCCTCCGTTCGAGGATGGTTGTGGAACTTCTCGCGCAGCAGATCACCTTCGGAGACGATGCCGACCAGGTGTTCGTCCTCGACGACAGGCAGGGCGGTGAAGCCGGATTCGTCGGCGATGCGCAGGCAGTCGTCGATCGACGTCGTCGGGCCGACCGTGGTGACGGGGATGCTCATGATGTGCCGCGCGTGCATGCTCGTTCCTTCCGTCGACTCCAGCGTCACCGCCCTACGCGCTCGGGGGAAGAGTCGTTGGACCCCTGTCGTCGATTGCGGACCGACGTCCTTTCACCCCGCGATTCGATCCGAAGACCGCCCCCAGCGGCCTACCGTGAAACACATCCTGCCGTGCACGAGACAAAGCGCCCCTGCACTCGGCACGGCCACACTCCGGGGAGTCAACCATGGCCGAAGACAAT
>NZ_JBMVFW010000027.1:0-9074 GCF_049538275.1 Rhodococcus sp. AB351 | reverse complement strand
GGGCCGCGGTCACTCCATCATCGGCGGACAGCGGTTCGACTGGCAGGAAAACGACATCTTCTGCGTGCCCTCGTGGGCCTGGCACGAACACGCCAACGACGACGACCGCAACGATGCGTGCTTGTTCTCGTTCAACGACTTCCCCGTCATGCACGCACTCGACCTCTACCAAGAAGCCGCCTACACCGACAACAACGGACACCAAACCGTAGAAGACGCCCTCGAACCGACGACGACGGTGCAGCAGTAAGTACATCACCACCGTGGATGCAGTGCCCCGAGCACCGCAGACAACGGCCTCGAAGAAGGATCTGAAACTTCCATGGGTAAGTACATCGATATCGTTAAGGCCTCTGGCGAAACATTCGCCGCCTACCTCGCCGAACCCGAGCAGGGATCCGGCCCCGGCCTGGTCTTGTTACAGGAGATCTTCGGCGTCAACGACTACATGCGCGAAACTGCCGAGTTGTACGCCCGAGAAGGCTATGTCGTGCTCGTGCCGGACCTGTTCTGGCGATCCGAACAGCGCGTGGAACTGGGTTACGACGACGACGGCGTTGCCCGCGGACTGCAACTTCGAGATGCGCTCGACAACGACACCGCGATCGACGACATCGCCGATACCGTTCGCACCCTGCGTGCGTTCGACAATCAGGCCGGGGGGGTTGGCATCGTTGGATACTGCATGGGCGGGTTACTGTCCTATCTATCGGCGGTACGTCTCGACATCGACTGCGCGGTAAGTTATTACGGTGTCGGCGTACATGAGCACCTCGACGAGGCAAAGAACCTGCAGGTGCCGACTGCATTCCACCTGGCCGAGCTGGACGCATTCTGCCCCGAGCCGGCGCGAACCGCTATCCGTGCAGCGTTTACCGACAACGATCTTGTGCAGATCTACGACTACGACGGTGTAGACCACGCGTTCGGCACGACCGGACGAGACGTATTCGATCCGGTTGCAGCCGACCTCGCTTACGCTCGAACACTGGCAGTGCTACGCAACACGATCGGCCCCCGATACGATCTCAACGCGATCTGGGACGATCACGTCTACCACGAATTCGTCACCCGCGATGTGCCCGCGACCATGGCGACGATGATCGATGAACCGTACGTCAACCACATCCCGACACTTACTGGCGGAGTGGGACAGAAGGATCTGTCCCGGTTCTATGCCTACCACTTCGTCCCTACCAATCCCTCCGACCTGAAGTCCATCACCCTGTCTCGTACCGTCGGTGCCAACCGGATTGTCGAAGAACAGCTGCTGTGCTTCACACATGATCGAGAGATGGATTGGCTTCTTCCCGGTATCCCGCCCACCGGCAAGTATGTGGAGATCCCCCTCGTGGCCATCGTCACCATCGAAGGCGACAAGCTTTGCAACGAACATATCTACTGGGATCAGGCCAGTGTGTTGGTGCAGATCGGCTTGCTGGAACCGACCGGACTTCCTGTGGCAGGAATCGAACAAGCACGCAAGCTGGTCGACAAGACTTTGCCGTCGAATGAGATGATGGCGAAATGGTCCACCAGCGAGGGAAAGCCGATTTCGTGACGGCCTCCGCACCGGAACAACACCGCAGCGCTTTGGTCACCGGCGGCGCCGGCGCCATCGGACGACATATCTGCCTTGCTCTGGCCCGATCCGGGTTCGCCGTTGGAGTCGGCTATCGAGGTGACAGCACACGGGCACAGGAAGTCGTAGATGAGATCAACACCGAGGGCGGAGCCGCAAGGGCCGTCCCAGCGGTGCTGGACGATCCGGACTCGGTGATTCCGACGATCGCAAGGATGCACGCCCAACTCGGCCCTCTGGGTGTGCTGGTGAACAATGCGGTGGCCTGGCCAGACAATGTCGAGCAGGCGGAGCCTTTCTACCAGACCACAATGGACTGGGCGTCGCTTGTGCGCACGAATCTCGAGGGCACCTTAGCGATCACTCGGCATTGCGCACAGACAATGGCCCACCACCACTGGGGACGAATAATCACCGTCTCCACCGATCTGGTCGACGGTTCGATGCAGTCCGATGTCTCGTACATCGCCGCCAAGGGCGGGATGACTGCGGCCTCACGCGCGCTGGCGTGGGAGCTGGGGCCGGCAGGAGTCACAGTCAATCTCGTAGCTCCCGGCCTGACCGCCGAGAAAGGCGCCACGATTGCCCCGCATGTCGTCGCCGAGCTCGTCGAACACACTCCGCTTCGCCGGTTGGTGACAGCGGCCGAGGTCGCCGCGGCGGTGGCGTTCCTCGCGTCCGAGAATGCAGGCGCGATCACAGGACATGTCCTGACGGTCAGCGGCGGGCACTGAATCTCTTCGTTCCTTCGCTTCCGTCGAGCAGCAAAGGACGTAACGGAACCCGTGCGCCGCACACCCCGGCCGATAGACGAGGACAACGACACCGGACCCTAGACAGATGCAGTGCCCCGCCAAGCTCATCCTTGGCGGGGCACTGCATCTGTCCAGGACGAGAACCTCGCCTGCTTCAGAGTGACTGAACGCAACTCGTCTCGGAGCTGAACCCGTGGTACGGCTACAGCTTTTCCCACGTGTCGTCGGTGACACCCTCGTTCCGAAGAACTGCCTTGGACACCTTGCCGTTGGCAGTCAGCGGTAAGGCGGCGACTATACGCACATAGCGGGGCAGCGCAAAGGCCGGCAGATGAGGTTCCGCGAATGCCATCAATTTTTCGATCTCGGTGGTACTACCGTCGGTCATCTGCAAGCACACCATCACTTCGTCCTCACCGAGATCACTCGGTACTGCGATCGCTGCTGCTGCAGCCACCTCCGGATGCTCGAGGAAGGCAGCTTCGACTTCGTAGCTGGAGATGTTCTCGCCGCGGCGACGGATCGAGTCTTTCAGCCGGTCGACGTATCGGTACATACCATCTGACTGTTTCCTCACCAGATCACCGGTGTGAAACCACAGATTGCGACGTGAGGAAGTCGTGGCCTCGGGGGCGTTGAAATACCCCGCCGAGATCAGAGCAGGTTGCCGGGGGCGAATGACGAGCTCACCGACGTGCCCGTCCGGCAGCGGGCAATCCGCGGCATCGACGACAGCGACCTCGTAGTCCGGATGGGGAAATCCCAGCAGTCCTTCGGTGTGCTGGCCCAACGGGGTATAGAACGCCACTCCGATTTCGGTCATGCCGAAGCCCTCGGCCACTTCGACTCCGAAGTGGTCTTCGAAGTCGCGTTTGATGGCAGGTTCGATGCCTGGTCCGAGGATCACACGCAGTGCGGAGTTCTCCTTGTCGAACACCTCGGGTTTGCGGTTCCACAGCATGCTGCTCATCGCCCCCAGAAGGAAGGTGACCGTGGCCTCGGACTGACGCAGGCGGTCCCAGAACGCCGACACCGAGAACTTCGGACCGATGACCGCGCGTGCCTGGGCGCCCAGCGCCTGCAACAGCGTGGTCAGCGCATTGGTGTGAAATAGCGGCAAGCAGGTGTACAAGGTGTCGGCCGACGTCAACTGCAACTGCTCGGTGCAGATCACCGACCACCAAAAGAACTGCCCATGGGGCATGATGACACCCTTTGATGGTCCCGTGGTACCCGAGGTGAACAAGATGGCCGCCGTCGTCTCCGGCGCTACCGTAACTGCTTCGGCGCCGGTCTCCCCGAGCTGGAACTCGACTGCATTCGCTACCGAAGCGTGGTGTCGATCCACTTCATCGTCGGCATATCCGTCCAGTGGCTCTGTCGAGATCCGGACCAACACCGGATCCGGGTGATCGAATACATCGCTCGCCTCGGCGAGATTGGTCTCGGTGACACGATCGAACACCACCACAGTAGGGCGTGCTGCGCGGAGTTGGTGGCGCAGCATCTCCCCCCGCAGTGCAGGGTTGAGAGGAGTGAATACTGCTGCGCTCCACGCACACCCGAGGAACAGTTCGATCATTTCTCGGCGATTGGCGGTGGCGACGACCACCCGGTCCCCGGGTGTGACACCGTGACGCTGCAAGAACTGCGCACAGCGGGCAGCGACATCGGCGAGGTCACGTCCGGTATAGGAGCGATCGGCGACGGTCAGTACCGGTTCATCCGCCTGGTGTTCAGCAGCGTGACAAATGATTTCTTGGAGCGTACGACGTCGATGAGGCCACTGACGCCACGGATGCGCGCCGATCGATGCTGGGGTCTTCATTGTGCACTGTCTTTTCTGTCACCACCGGATCGGTGGCCACGTAGATAGGCCGCAATATCGGCAGGGCAGCCGAAGACTCCGGCAGCCCTGCCGTCACGGAAAGCGGTGTTACCGATCGTGAATGTGTTCGCGATCCCATGTGGTGTCGGTCCTGCCGCGCTCGCGGAGTTCCGCTTTGCGTATCTTGCCGTTGGCGGTCCTGGGCAGTTCGGCAACGATGTCGACGAAGCGGGGCACAGCGAACTTGGCCAGCCTGTCGCTGCAATGGGCCACGATGTCTGCTGGGTGCAGTTCGTAGCCCTCCTTGGGCACGACCGAGACCATGACCTCGTCCTCGGCCATGTCCGATGCCACCGGAAACGCCGCGGCGGTTTCCACGCCGGGATGCAGACAGAGAACCTGCTCGACCTCGAACGAGGAGATGTTCTCGCCGCGACGCCGGATCACGTCCTTGAGACGATCGACGAATCTGAACCATCCGTCCGGCTCCCGGACCACCCGATCACCGGTATGGAACCACAAGTTCTGCCAGGCTTCGACGGTCTTGTCCGGCATGGTGAAGTAGCCGGTGGCGAAGCCGAACGGCACACGGGATCGCAACAGCAGTTCGCCCGGAGTACCGTCCGGAACTTCCACGTCGTATTCGTCGACGACAATCGCGTCGAAGTCGGGTTGCACGCGCCCCAGATAACCGGCCCGAGGCGCTTCTGGCGCCGAGTTGATCGCCGCGTTCGTTTCCGTGGATCCGAACCCGTCGCTGAGATCGAACCCGAAACGCTGCCGGAAAGGTTCGAACAAGGTGGCCGGTGTGGCCGGTGACAACGCGATACGCACCCGGTGGGCACGGTCGAAGGGACCTGGCTCACGGGACCACAAGATGTTGATCATCGCGCCGAGCAGATAGGTGACCGTAGCACCCGATTCGGTGACCTCTTGCCAGAATCGACTGGCGGAAAATCTCCTGCCGACAACGAAAGTGGCACCCGAGACCAGAGCCTGGACGAACGTATTGAGGGCATTGGTGTGGAACAACGGCAGACAGGTGTAAAGGACATCCTTCTCGGTGATACCGAGCTGCTCACTGACATTGACGCCCCACCAGTAGAACTGGGCATGAGGGCAACACACTCCCTTGGACACACCGGTGGTGCCCGAGGTATAGAGCAGTGCTGCGGTGTCTCCTGGAGCAACAGGCGCGGCCGGTCTCGCACCCGAGAGTACGGGGAATCGCTCGACACGTAGCGCAGAAACCGGCTCGGCGGAAGGGCTGTCCAAGGACCACACCCGCTCCAATGTGGAGGGGAGGGTGATCTCCTGGAGCCGTTCGAGCAGAGCGGATTCGATGACCAGAATGCGGGCGCCGGAGTTGGCCAGCGCATGGAGAAGTTGCTCTCCTCGCAGTTCTGCGTTCAAGGGCACCGCCACCGCCCCCATCCAGGTAGCTCCCAGGATGGTTTCCAGCAGTTCGAGTCGATTGCCCGCCAGTGTCGCGACCCGGTCTCCGGACCGGATTCCAGCCTGTTCGAGCACCGCGGCCGTCATGGCAGCGCGATCACGAACCTGGATGTAGGTGTAGGACGAGCCGTCGATCTCGAGCAATGTCTTGCTCCCGAAGGCGTCGGCCTGTCGGTTCAACAACGCCGGCAACGTGCATTCGGTGATGGGCAGTCCACGCAAGGGCGCGGACGCACGTTCGCGTGCAGCTAGTTCCACTGTCATCGTTTCTCCTGGGCGTGGGGTGTCGGTACGTACCCGATCGGGTTGTCCGGCGCTGTCGGAGGTATCGAGGTCAGCTCGATCGTCATGCCCGGTGTGATGGGCGGACCGTGGACGGCCGCGACGACGATAGGACCGAGGTCGCAGCGGACGGAGGCGAAGCGAGTAGGTGGGTCGGTGTGTTGGGCGGTCCACTCTTCGACGGTGCCCTGCCGTGCCATGACGTTCTCGAATTCGTGACCATGGCAGTGAGGGCACAGGAGCCGGAACGGAAAGGCGACGGTGGCGCATCGGGTGCAGCGCTGCATCTGGATTCCGGTAGTCACATCGCCTCCAGAATCGTCATGTTGGCGCACGCACCATAGCGGTAGGTGACCATGCCGTATCCGGTCACTGCCGCCAGGCGTGCTTCGACTTGTCGCTTCCCGGCGTGCCCGAGCAATTGCGTAGTCGCTTCAACGAGCCCGTGCAGTCCCCCTGCCGACCCTGCCTGGCCTGCGGACAATTGCCCGCCCGAGGTGTTGACGGGCCATCGGTGGTGGAGCATGCGATGCACCGCTTTGCCGAAGTCGTCATCAGGCACGAGTCCGAGGTCGGCGAGTTGGATGAGCACCATCACGGGGTAGTCGTCGTAGACGTTGACGAGCTCGATATCGGTCGGGTCCACGCCGCTGCGCTCCCACAGACCGGGTGCGATATCTGTCAATCCTGTCTGTAATCCGTCACCGGTGTGGTTGTCCCAGTTGATACTCCCGCCGATGGCGCGAACTCGGACAGTATGTCGGTCGGCAGCCAGGTCCGCTCGGGTGACGACGACAGCATCAGCACCGCTGACGGGGGGAACGCAGTCGAAACGCCGCAGCGGTGCGGCCACCATCGGGGCGGCAAGGTAATCGTCGAGTGTCATGGGCGTGCGGTAGACCGCACGGGGATTCAGCGATGCCCATTGCCGCTGGGCCACAGCGATGGCACCGTAGTCGGTTTCCGCCAGTCCGTACTTTTTCATGTGGCGTTGGGTCAGCAGAGCGAACATTGCGTTGGGACCCGACATACCGGCAGATGTGACGTGGTCTCGAGTAATGCCGTTGTATTCGGAGACCAGGGCCCGGAAGTCGTCATGAGTCATACGGTCACCAGCGGCGATGACAATGGTGTTGGCGTCGCCGGCTTCGACTGCGCGTACCGCGTGTTGGAGCATGTTGACCCCGCTGGCGCCGCCGTTGGTGTCTTCCATGATCCAGCGCAGACTCAAACCACACTTCATGGCCAGATCGACAGTATGGTCGGGTTTGAGGGTGAAGCTCGATACCGCCAGGCCATCGATATCCGCAATCGTCAAACCCGCGTCGGCGACAGCACTGCGGATGGCGGCAGCAAGCATCGATTGTGTAGTCGTAGCGGCGGCGGGATGCCGAGTGTAGGGCTCTTCCGCAGCACCGATGAGGACAGCAGTGTTGGCGGCGCTCATACCGACTCTCCGATGCGTCCTGTGTTCACTGAGTTGTGATCGCGACCCGAGCCCGGCGTCGAGGTCTGGAACCGGCTTGCGGTCTCGGGAGCGCAGTAGACCGCAATGGTGCTGATCAGACCGAGGATCGCCAGGTAAATCGCGATCGGCCAGAAGTGACCGGCCCAGGCGAGCAGGGCCGTAGCGATGAGTGGGGCAATGCCACCGGCGAAGATCGCCGCGACTTCATGGCCGATCGACAGACCGCTGTAGCGGACCTTGCCAGTGAACAACTCGCTGAAGAAACTCGGTTGGGTGCCGATCATGGCGCTGTGGCACAGACCCACGGCGACGATGATGGCAATCCAGATCATTGCCGGTGTTCCCGTGTTCATCAGCAGGAAGAACGGCACTGCCCACACGACGACGCCGATCGCACCGAAGAGATAGACCGGTCGGCGACCCACACGGTCGGACAGTCTGCCGAAGCCGACCATGGTGAAGGTCTGCACGACGTTGGCAGCAATGATGGCCGGCAGGATGACGTCGCTGCTGATACCCAGATGACTGCCGTATGCCAGGGAGAAGACCAGAAAAATGTAGGAGCCGCCGTTCTCGGCCATCCGCGCACCGACCGTGAGCAGGATGGAGCGCCGTTGCGTGCGAATCGCCTCGAGTGCGGGGTAACGCTCGACCTTGCCTTTGGTCTGCAGCTCCTGGAAGACAGGGGTTTCGGTGATCTTCATGCGGATGATCAAACCGGCGAGCATGAGAACCAGACCCAACAGGAAGGGGATGCGCCAACCCCATGTCAGAAACTGCTCATCCGGAAGGAGAGTGACCAGGGCGAAGACCGACGATGACAAGATGAAACCGATGGTGACGCCGACCTGGCTGAAAGCGGAGAAGAAGCCTCGGCGATGAGGTTGAGCATTCTCACTGATCAGCAGCACAGCACCGCCCCATTCACCGCCGACTGCGATGCCCTGGATGATGCGAAGCACAACCAGCAGGACCGGGGCCCAGAATCCGATTTGCTGATAGGTGGGAAGCAGACCGATCAGGGCGGTACATACGCCCATCATCATCAAGGTGATCACGAGCATCGACTTACGGCCGAGTCGGTCACCGAAGTGACCGAAGACAACACCACCGATGGGGCGGGCGACGAAGCCGATGGCGAAGGTGCCGAAAGCCGCCAGCGTACCGGTCAACGAATCATCGCCGGTGAAGAACAACGGGCCGAAAACCAGTGCGGCGGCAGTGCCGTACAAGAAGAAGTCGTACCACTCGAGGGCGCTGCCGATCAAGCTGGCTGTTGCGACCCGCTTGATCGGAGTCGCCGGTGGTGAGGGGTTGGATCCGGGATTGCCGGTGTCAGTTGTCATCGATCAGGTCCTTCGAACGTCTCACGTCCCGTGCGGAAATATGTTCGGGAATGGGAGGGGATGTGGGGAGGGGCTTGTGGGGTCGGGCTCGATGGTGCGATCACTTTCGCAGTTGGGAGCCCCTCAAGGTGACCGAGGTGGCGGTCACGGGTGCTGGTGTCCGTGGTTGTCGGTGTAGGCGGCTTCTTGGTAGAGGTCGAGTGCGTGCATGACGGGGAAGTCGTTGAACGAGAACAGGCACGCATCGTTGCGGTCGTCGTCGTTGGCGTGTTCGTGCCAGGCCCACGAGGGCACGCAGAAGATGTCGTTTTCCTGCCAGTCGAACCGCTGTCCGCCGATGATGGAGTGACCGCGGCCT
>NZ_JBMVFW010000026.1:0-13618 GCF_049538275.1 Rhodococcus sp. AB351 | reverse complement strand
CGAGGGCCTTCCGGCTCTCGGGCACGGCTCCAAACCTTACCAGAAGGTTTCGAACCAGTGAAATCTGCAGGCGCCTTCGTCCAACCTCGTTGTCCCGTTCCTCTCGGCCCGGGTCGGTGTCCGTGTCGCTCTGACCTGGAATAAGTTACGCGAACATCTCCCAGAACACCAAATCGCCAGGTCAGAGTGGGTTTATCGGCTCATGCAGCGTCGTTGTGAGGGTGTTCAGGGGACCCAGTACTTGGCAGCGAGATGCTGGACGATCGGATCGTCCTCCTCGGCCTGCTCCAGTATCGCGAGATCGCTGCGGAGATCCATGAGGCGAGGGTCGTCCCCTTCCGCGTCGCCGATCGGCCGGCCCCCGTCCTCGGCGCGCTGCCGCAGGATCTTCTCCCGAACCCGGTCCTTCAACGACTCAGCCATGAGAGAAGCATGCTGCGCGGTGACCGGGTTGTCGAGGATTTCGACGCCGTGTCCGAGACCGCCGTCGTGCGCGTCGATAGTCGCGGTCGCTTCGCGTCAACGGTCCTTGTCCCGGAAGACCCGGACGGCCATGGGCAGAACCACGGCGAGAGCGCCGATGATCAGGACCAAGGAGAACAGTTCCATCAACATGTCTCCATCATCCGCGCGAATCGCACAGCGCGCAGAAACGTCGAAGGCCCCGCACCGGGGTGAGGGGCCTTCGTGGAGCTGCCTGTCGGAATCGAACCGACGACCTTTTCATTACGAGTGAAATGCTCTACCGACTGAGCTAAGGCAGCGAGCCTTTCGGCGTCCGAAGTCTAGCGGACTACCCCCACCCCGACGCAAACCGGCACTTCGGCTACCGGAACGCCGAGCTCAACCGGGCTGCGAGCGCCGCGAGGGCGAAGCGGGGTTTGACGTTCTGGGCGAGCGCCTCCCGGCAGTCGAGGATGGCCTCGATGCATTCGAGCAGCGACTCCGGCCGGGTCCTCGATGCGAGGTCGGCCGCACGATCCGACATGTCCGGATGGTTGAGCGTGACCTGCGATCCGAAGGCGTGCACCAGTGCATCCCGGTACAGACCGGCGAGATCGATCAGGGCTCGGTCCATGATGTCGCGCTCGGTTCGCGTCTTCCGCGACTTCTGGGTGCGTTCGAGTTCCTTGAGGACCCCGGCCGAACCGCGAAGCGCACCCGCGGCACCCTTGCCGGTACCGCCGGCACCGAGAGCGGTCTTCAGCTCCTCGGTCTCACGCTCATCGCGCTCCGCACTGATCTCCTTAGCCTCGGTCTCGGCGCTGCGGCCGAGGTCATCGGCTGCGGAGTAGGTGGTGGCGGGGCGCAGGACCGCGCCGGCGACAGCGAGCGCACGTGCCCGGTTGTCGCGGGCGCCCTCGTCGGTGGCCAACCGTCGGGCCCGGCCGACGTGGCCTGCGCTGACGGATGCGGCCCACTGCGCCGTCTTCGGATCGATGCCGTCGGTGGCCTCCAGGACGCGCGCGATTGCATCGGCGCTGGGAGTGACCAACCCGATGTGACGGCAGCGCGAGCGCAGCGTCACCGAGATGTCCTCGGGATCGACCGACGGCGCGCACAGGAGGAAGACCGTTCGCTGCGGCGGTTCCTCGACCACCTTCAGCAACGCGTTCGCGGCGCCTTCGGTGAGACGGTCGGCGTCCTCGATCACCACGACCTGCCATCGGCCCGTGCTGGGACGCCGCGACGCGACCTGCACGATGTCGCGCATCGACTTGACGCTGATCGTCAGCCCCTCGGGCACGACCCGCCGTACGTCGCCGTGGGTGCCGGCCATCGTGGTGGTGCAGGCGTGGCATCGCCCGCAGCCGGGAGTCTCCTCGTCGGTGCACTGCAGGGCGGCGGCGAAACACAGCGCCGCGACCGAGCGACCGGACCCGGGAGGACCGGTGAACAGCCACGAGTGCGTCATCGCCGATCCGGTGTCGCCCCGACGGGCAGCTACTGCGGCCGCGACGAGTTCGGTCTCGACATCACGTTGACCGACGAGACGATCGAAGACCCCGGGCATGCGCTCAGCCTAACGACCGGGTCCGACGGGTCCGGATCACGTGTCCGAAACGTTCAAGACGGCCACACGTGCTCGGTCCTACCGTCGGGCCATGACCATTCATTTCTCCGCTGTGGGGCTCGTCGTCGCCGATCTCGATCGGTCCTTCGCGTGCTATCGAGTGCTCGGCCTCGACCTGCCCACCGACGCACCCGAGGTACCGCACTTCGAGGTCACTCTCCCCGGTGGTCTGCGCCTGATGTGGGACACCGTCGAGTCCGTCCGCAGCTTCGATCCGGAGTTCGAGCCGTCGTCCGGAGGCGGGACGGCGCTCGCCTTCGACTGTGGCTCCCCCGACGCGGTCGACGAGACACTTGCGGCGTTGATCGAGGCCGGGTGCACGTCGACGAAGGCACCCTGGGACGCATTCTGGGGACAGCGCTACGCGAGCGCGATGGATCCGGACGGCCACAGCCTCGACCTGTTCGCCGCGCTCCCGGGATGACTCCGGACGAGCTCACCGAGGGTGACACCCGACAGCGCACGAACGTCCCGGGCCAGATGCGCCTGGTCGCTGTACCCGCAGTCGGCCGCGACACGGGCGAAGTCGTCGCCGGCCCGGGCACGCGCGACCGCCCGACGGAAGCGCAGTACCCGCGACAACGTCTTCGGTCCGTATCCGTAGGCCCGGGCCGAGCGACGCCGCAGTGTCCTGTCGCTCCAGCCGAGGATCGCGGCGACTTCCGGGACGGCCGCGCCGGAGGCCAGCGCCCGCGCGAGGTCGGCCATCGGATCGTGTTCGTCGACCGCGCCTCGGACGGCGTCGACCAGCGCAGCGACGGGATCGTCCTCGGCTCGAACCGCGAGGAGACGCACACGACGTGACGGCCACAGATCGTCGAGCGGAACCCGTCGATCGGTCAGCTCGCTCGCGTCGACGCCGAAGAACCGCGGCCCCAGGCCGGGTTCGAACCGGACGGCCGTCAGCGGTCGATCCGCCGCCAGATCGGAGAACTGGGACGTCGTGTCCGGGCCGGCGACGAGGAAGCCGTCGGCGTGCCGGATGAGGTCCATGCATCCGTCCGGCAGCACGTGGGTTCCGCCCACGCGGGCACCGGACGGCTCGGACCGCCACAGTGTGACGCCGGGGATCCCCGACGGCAGTTCGCGGTACACACCGTGAGGTTATCCGCGTACGCCGACGGGAACCGTCAGTCCGTCGTCTTCTTCGCGGCGGTCTTCTTCGTCGTCTTCTTCGCCGCCGTCTTCTTGGCGGTGGTCTTCTTGGCGGCCGTCTTCTTCGCTGCCGTCTTCTTCGCGGTCTTCTTGGCCGGACCACGCGCCCGACGGTCGGCGAGCAGTTCGGACGCCCGCTCGTCGGTGATGGACTCGACCTCGTCGCCCTTGCGCAGGCTCGCGTTCGTCTCACCGTCGGTGACGTACGGACCGAACCGGCCGTCCTTGATCACCATCTGCTTGCCGCTGACCGGGTCGGTGCCCAGCTCGCGCAGCGGCGGCGTGGCGGCGGCCTGCCGGCCGCGGCGCTTCGGCTCGGCGTAGATCTTCAGCGCTTCCTCGAGGGTGACGGTGAAGATCTGTTCCTCGTTCGCGAGCGACCGCGAGTCGGTGCCCTTCTTCAGGTACGGACCATAGCGGCCGTTCTGAGCGGTGATCTCGTCGCCGGACTCCGGATCGACACCCACCACGCGCGGCAGCGACAGCAGTTTCAGGGCGTCGTCCAGGGTGACCGTGGACAGGTCCATCGTCTTGAACAGCGAACCCGTGCGCGGCTTCGGGCCGGTCTTCTTCGCGGCCTTCTTGGCGGGAGCCTTCTTCGCCGTCTTCTTGGCGACGGCCTTCTTGGTGGCGGTCTTCGTGCCGCCGTCTCCCTCCGAGCCGAGTTCCTCGACGGGGATGGGCGTGACGTCCGGCTCCGGTTCGGGCTCGGGTGTCGGATCGGGGATCAGCTCGGTCACGTAGGGACCGAAGCGACCCTCCCGCGCGACGATCTCGTAGCCGGTCGACGGATCGACACCGAGGACACGTCCCTCCTGCGGCGTCGAGAAGAGCTTCTCGGCGTACTCGAGGGTGAGCTCGTCCGGCGGCAGGTCATCGGGCAGGTTCGCGCGCTGCGAGGTCGGCTCGGCGTCGGGGTTGTCGGGGTCGGTGACCATCCGTTCGAGGTACGGACCGAAGCGGCCCACGCGCACGTGGATCTCGCGACCCTCGGAGTCGTCGAACAGGCGGATGGAGTTGATCTCGCGGGCGTCGATGTCCTCGAGGTTCTCCCCCACCAGCTTCTTCAGACCACCCTTGCGGGCGACCGACTCCTCGTGACCGTCGTCGCTGCCGAAGTAGAACCGCGTCAGCCAGTCGGTGCGCTGCCGGTGACCCGAGGCGATCTCGTCGAGATCGTCCTCCATCCCGGCCGTGAAGTCGTAGTCGACGAGCTGGGCGAAGTGCGCCTCGAGCAGGCCGATGACGGCGAACGCCACCCACGATGGGACGAGCGCACTGCCGCGCTTGTAGACGTAGCCGCGGTCGAGGATGGTCTTGATGATCGACGCGTAGGTCGAGGGGCGACCGATCCCGAGCTCTTCGAGCGTCTTGATCAGGCTCGCCTCGGTGTACCGGGCGGGCGGGTTGGTGGAGTGACCGTCCGGATCGAGCTTCGTCGCGGTGACCGACGCGCCCTCGGACAGGTTCGGCAGGCGCGACTCCGCGTCGTCCGACTGACCGCCGGCCTCCTCGTCGACGCTCTCGACGTACGCCTTGAGGAAGCCCGGGAACGTGATGGTGCGGCCCGACGACGAGAAGGTGCACTCCTCGCCGGTGCCCGCGGTGCCGGTGATGCGCAGCGTCAGCGTCGTGCCCCGCGCGTCGGCCATCTGGGAGGCGACGGTGCGCTGCCAGATGAGCTCGTAGAGCTTGAACTCGTCGCCGTCGAGGCGCGCGTGCAGCTCACCCGGGGTCGCGAAGACGTCGCCGGCGGGACGGATCGCCTCGTGTGCTTCCTGCGCGTTCTTGACCTTGCGGGTGTACTGGCGCGGCGTCGGATGGACGAACTCGGCGCCGTACAGCTGAGTGGCCTGTGCGCGGGCCGCCGCGATCGCCGACTCGGACAGCGTCGTCGAGTCGGTACGCATGTAGGTGATGTAGCCGTTCTCGTACAGACGCTGCGCGGTGCGCATCGTGCGCTCGGACGAGAACCGCAGCTTGCGGCCCGCCTCCTGCTGCAGCGTCGACGTCATGAACGGCGCGTAGGGCTTGCGGGTGTACGGCTTGCTCTCGGCCGACGACACCGTCAGCGCGACACCGGCGAGTGCCTCTGCGAGGCGGCGGGCACGGTCCTCGTCGAGGACGACGACACCGTTCGACTTCAGGTTCCCGTCGGGCCCGAAGTCGCGGCCCGAGGCGACGCGGGAACCGTCGACGTTGACCAGGCGGGCACCGAACGAACGGGGGCTCGCGTCGGCACCGGCGTCCATCGTGGCCGCGATGTCCCAGTACTCGGCGGACTTGAACGCCATGCGCTCGCGTTCGCGCTGCACGATCACGCGGGTCGCCACCGACTGCACACGACCCGCCGACAGACGGGGCATGACCTTCTTCCACAGCACGGGGCTGACCTCGTAGCCGTAGAGACGGTCGAGGATGCGGCGGGTCTCCTGCGCATCGACCAGGTCGTTGTCGAGGTCGCGGGTGTTCTCGGCGGCCGCGCGGATGGCGGGCTCGGTGATCTCGTGGAAGACCATGCGCCGGACCGGCACCTTGGGCTTCAGGGTCTCGAGCAGGTGCCAGGCGATGGCCTCGCCCTCGCGGTCGGGGTCGGTGGCGAGGTAGAGCTCGTCGGCGTCCTTGAGCAGGCTCTTCAGCTCCGAGACCTTGGTCTTCTTGTCGGCGCTGACGACGTAGAGCGGTTCGAAGTCGTGATCGACGTCGACACCGAGGCGCGCCCACGACTCGCCCTTGTACTTGGCGGGGACGTCCGCGGCGCCGCGCGGCAGGTCGCGGATGTGACCGACCGATGCCTCGACGACGTAGTCGCGGCCGAGGTAGGGGGCGATCTTCCTCGCCTTGGTCGGGGACTCGACGATCACGAGCCGACGCGTGCCCGACGAACCGCCCGCAGTGCTCTTCTCCCGTGCTGCCACCGTGCCGCCCGCACCTTCCCTCATTGCCGACATGTCGCCTTGTTCGAAGACATGTATACCGACCCGTTCCCCAGACGCGGCCACACACAGGGTCGCACATCCTCGGGGAACGGCTCTTCACAAGTGATGATCACCCGGTTCCACATGCGGCCAGATCCGGCGTGCCGCGTCGGCGTCCGGAGGTGCACCGATGTTCTCGACGAGCCTCGTCAGACGCCTCCGGCCGGAGATCCTCAACCCCGGCCCACCGGTGCCGTGCGTACCGATCAGGGTCGGTGCGATGCCGGCGCGCATGAGCGCCTGCGCCAGGGTCGCATGGGTGTCGGGAGCCGTCGGGTCCAGACCGAGAACATACTGTGCTCCCTCGACCTCCATGCGACCGGACGCGAGGAACCACGCCCGCTGGGCCCGCGAGGACGGGACCCAGCCGGTCGGAACCATCTTGCCGTCGTCGCTGCTCCACTGGGTCGCGAGCGGGACGAGAGCGGCGTCGGCGGACGTGCTGACGGTGAACAGCTCGCCGTCGGCGACGATCTCCGCCCCGATTCCCGTGTCGGTCACGAGCTGCGCGATCGCGCGGGCGCGCCACTCGGCGTCGACCTCCACGGTCAGCACCGCGCCGTCGTCGGTGAGCCGCGCACGTCCGTGTGCCGCGAGCAGGCCGCTCAGGTCGGCCAGGGCCGGCGGCATCGTGTCGGCCCCGAAGAAGGACAGTTGACTCACGGGTCCTCCTCTCCCGGCTCCGTGAGCGCGACGGGGCGGCGAGGTCGCACGACCGGTTCGCGCACACGTCCCGGAAAATGCATCGTCCCCCATCACCTGAGGCGACGGGGGACGATCGGGCGAGGTGGTTGACCTTGCCCGGTTGCTCGCTCGAGCGGGTGGATCAGAGTGCGCGCACGCCGGTGGCCTGCGGGCCCTTGGTGCCCTGACCGACCTCGAACTCGACTCGCTGGTTCTCCTCGAGGGTGCGGAAGCCGGAACCCTGGATCTCGGAGTAGTGAACGAACACGTCGGCGGAGCCGTCCTCAGGAGCGATGAAGCCGAAGCCCTTCTCCGCGTTGAACCACTTCACAGTGCCCTGTGCCATGCTTTTCCTTCTCTTTCTAACACCGGATTCGACGAACCGCCGGGTACGCGATCCGCCAGGTCCCGGTTCCGACCGCTGTACTTCTCGAGTCCCCCGTTGGAAGAGCTAAAGCACCGCGCTCGCAACCATCGATCCTGCGAGCGTGCACTTTTCCAAGTCTACGAACACAGAAGCTGCGACCGGGTGTCAGTCAACCACGTTCTGGGCACGCGCAACAGTA
The DNA here is from genome assembly GCF_049538275.1 of Rhodococcus sp. AB351. Taxonomy (NCBI): domain Bacteria; kingdom Bacillati; phylum Actinomycetota; class Actinomycetes; order Mycobacteriales; family Nocardiaceae; genus Rhodococcus; species Rhodococcus sp. AB351. Next base: position 6,161 of record NZ_JBMVFW010000026.1, on the reverse strand, counting down.
GGAATGGGCACAAACGTGCCAATTCCCTGATCTTGTTCATGTCTCGGTAGCATTACCCACGGGTAGCTGTTGCTGCCATGTTACGGGAGTCCACTGCGGCCCCACTCGTCCCGGACCCGGGTCTCCCGCATCCGACACGGCCTCCCCGTATCCGGCACACTTCTATCCACAGACGTTTCCGACAGACACCTCGTCCCACCCAGCGGAGTACTGCGTGACCGGCTCGCCCTTCCTCCACAGCGGCGACGCCACCGCCCCCACCTACGGTCGCGAGCTGCTCGACCGTCTCCTCGCCGGAACCCCGACGGGCGAGTCACCGCTGACCCACGTCGCGGAGATCCCGGCCCGGCCCGCCCACCACAGCGACTGGCCGCAATGGGCGCACGAGGAGGTCGTCCGGGCCTTCCGCGCACAGGGTGTCGAGCGTCCCTGGCACCACCAGGCGAGCGCCGCCGACATCGCGGCCGGCGGGGAGAACGTGGTGGTGTCCACCGGAACCGCATCGGGCAAGTCGATCGCCTACCAACTGCCCGTCCTGAGCGCGCTCGCCGACGACCCGCACGCCACCGCCCTGTACCTGTCGCCCACCAAGGCCCTCGGCGCCGACCAGCTGCGCGCGGTCACCGAACTGACCTCCGACATCGACGCGTTGTCGTCCGTGTGCGCGTGCGCCTACGACGGCGACACCTCCACCGAGATCCGCCAGTGGACGCGCCGGCACTCGCGCTGGATCTTCACCAATCCCGACATGCTGCACCTGTCACTGCTGCCCGCCCACGCGCGATGGGCCCGGCTGTGGCGGCGCCTGCGGTACGTCGTCGTCGACGAATGCCACTCCTATCGAGGCGTGTTCGGCTCGCACGTCGCACTGATCCTGCGTCGGCTCCGGCGCGTGGCCCGCCGGTACGGCGCCGACCCCGTCTTCGTCCTCGCCTCCGCGACGACCGCCGAACCGGGGGCAGCGGCGTCCCGCCTCATCGGGGCACCCTGCCGCGAGGTCACCGAGGACGGTTCACCGCACGGCCCCCGCACGGTCGCGATGTGGGAACCGCCCCTGCTGCGCGAACTCACGGGTGAACACGGCGCACCGGTGCGACGGGCCGCCGGCACCGAGGCCGCGCGTCTTCTCGCCGACCTCGTCGTCGAAGGTGCCCGCACCCTGGCGTTCGTGCGGTCGCGTCACGGCGCCGAGCTCACGGCCATGGGTGCACGCCGGCTTCTCGCCGAGGCGGCACCCGATCTCGTCGACCGGGTGGCGGCCTACCGGGCGGGCTACCTCGCCGAGGATCGGCGCGATCTCGAGGCCGCTCTGTCCGACGGTCGTCTGCTCGGCGTCGCCAGCACCAACGCCCTCGAACTGGGAGTGGACATCGCCGGTCTGGACGCGGTGATCGTCGCCGGATTCCCGGGCACGGTCGCGTCCTTCCGTCAGCAGGGCGGTCGCGCGGGTCGCCGCGGGCAGGGTTCGCTCGTCGTGCTGGTCGCCCGGGACGATCCGCTCGACACCTACCTCGTGCACCATCCGGAGGCACTGCTCGACCGGCCGGTCGAGGCGACGGTCACCGACCCGAACAATCCGTACGTGCTCGGACCCCAACTCCTCTGCGCCGCATCGGAACTACCGCTCAGCGACGCCGAGGTCGAGGAGTTCGGCGCGCTCGACGTCCTCACGGCCCTCGCGGAGCAGGGACTGATCCGGCGCCGGCCGCACGGCTGGTTCGTCACCCCGGGAACGCAACCGCACGGCGAGGTCGAGATCCGCGGCGGGATCGGCCACCAGGTCTCGATCGTGGAGGGCGACACCGGTCGCATGCTCGGCACCGTCGACGCCGCCCGCGCGCCCGCGACCGTCCATCCCGGAGCGGTGCACCTGCACCAGGGCGAAACCTTCGTCGTCGACGAGTTGTATCTCGAGGACGGCATCGCCCTCGTGCACGCCGAGGACCCGGAATGGTCGACGAGTGCACGCGAGATCACCGACATCTGCTGCGTCTCCGTCGACGAACACCGCGAGTTCGGGCCCGTCACGGTCGCGTCCGTGGGCGTCGAGGTGACGCACCGGGTGGTCGGCTATCTGCGCCGACTGCCGTCCGGGGAGGTGCTCGACCAGATCCCGCTCGACATGCCGGAGCACACGCTCGACACCCGCGCGGTGATGTACACGATCGACCCCGACCTGCTCGACCGGATCGGCGTGACCCCCGATCGCGTGCCCGGCGCACTCCACGCCGCCGAGCACGCCGCGATCGGTCTGCTCCCCCTGCTCGCGACGTGCGATCGCGGCGACATCGGCGGTGTCTCCACCGATCTGCACCCCGACACCGGGCTGCCCACCGTCTTCGTCTACGACGGACAGCCCGGCGGTGCCGGATTCGCCGAACGCGGATACCACCGGATCACCAAGTGGCTCACCGCGACCCGCGATGCGGTCGCGGCCTGTGAGTGCGCCGCCGGATGCCCCTCGTGCGTGTACTCCCCCAAGTGCGGGAACGGCAACGATCCGCTCGACAAGGCCGGGGCGGTCGCCGTCCTCGATGCCGTCCTCGCTGCGATCGGAGGATGACGCCGGCTCAGGCCACCGGCGCGACGCCGGCCTCGGCCCGTTCGGCGGCCAGCAGCGCGGCACGCTCCTCGCGCCGCCGCGCCTGCTCGGCCGGATCCGGGACGGGAACGGCCGCCAGCAGCCGCTTGGTGTACGGATCGGACGGCGAGCGCAGGATGCGATCGGTCCGGTCGAACTCGACGAGTTTGCCGGCGCGCATCACGGCGATGCGACGGGCGAGCACCTCGACGACGGCCAGATCGTGGCTGATGAACAGGCACGCGAAGCCGTACTCACGTTGCAGTTCCCGGAACAGCTCGAGCACCTTGGCTTGCACCGACACGTCCAGCGCAGAGGTGGGTTCGTCCGCGATCAGCAGTGTCGGTTCGAGCGCGAGTGCCCGCGCGATGCCCACCCGCTGACGCTGTCCGCCGGAGAGCTGGTGCGGATAGCGGTTGCGCATGTCGCGGGACAGATGCACCTGATCGAGGAGTTCTTCGACCTTCTTGTCCCGCTGCGTCCGGTCCATCTCGGTGTGCAGCAGCATCGGCTCAGCGATGGACTGCCCGATCGGCCACCGCGGATTGAGCGACGAACCCGGATCCTGGAAGACGATGCCGATGTTGCGGCGCACGGGACGCAGGTCGCGCGCCGACATGTTCGTGATGTCGACACCGCCGACGGACAACGAACCCGAGTGCAATCCGACAAGGCCGACCGCGGCCTTGCCGATGGTCGACTTACCCGAGCCCGACTCGCCGACGAGTCCGACGACCTCGCCCGGTTCGATGTCGAGACCGACCCCGTCCACGGCGCGGAAGCCGCTGTTGCGTCGGGCACCGGGGTACTCGATCACCGCGTCGACGAGCCGGAGCGCGTGCTGCACGTCCGGAGTGTCGTCGGCACCCGTCTCACCGGCGCGCGAGCCGAGGTGAGGCACCGAGGCGAGCAGTTCGCGGGTGTAGGCGTGCTCCGGCGTGCCGAAGATCCGCTCCGACGTCCCCTGCTCGACGATCGCGCCGTTGCGCATGACGATGATGCGGTCGGCCATGTCGGCGACGACACCCATGTCGTGCGTGATGAGCACGATCGCCGCGTCCACCCGCTCGCGCAGGTCGCGCATGAGCTGCAGGATCTCCGCCTGCACCGTCACGTCGAGGGCCGTGGTGGGTTCGTCGGCGATGAGCACCGACGGCTCCGAGGCCAGCGCCTGCGCGATCATCGCGCGCTGACGCTGACCGCCGGAGAGCTGGTGCGGGTAGTAGCCGACGCGCTTCTCGGGCTCGGGCATGTCGACGAGACGCAGCAGCTCGATCACGCGCTCCTTCGCCTCGGTCTTCGTCACGTCGGCGTGCGCGCGGATGGCCTCGGTGATCTGCCACCCGATCGTGTAGACGGGATTGAGAGCCGTCATCGGCTCCTGGAAGATCACGGCGATGTCCTTGCCGCGCACCGAGTTCAGCTCGCGTTCCGTCAGGCCGGCGAGCTCGCGTCCACCGAGGGCGATGCTGCCGTCGACCCTGCTGTTGTCGGCGAGCAGACCCGGTACTGCCATGGCGGTCGTGGACTTGCCCGAACCGGATTCGCCGACGATCGCCACGATCTCTCCGCGTGCCACCTCGAACGAGACGTCGCGCACGGCGGTCCGCCAGGTCCGGTCCACCTCGAAATCGATGGTCAGACCGGAGACCTGCAGGATCGGGGCACCGGGGGTGGTCTTCTCACGCATATCGAGACTCATTGCGTCAGCTCCGTTTCGGGTCGAGCGCATCGCGCAACGCATCACCCATGAGAATGAAGGCCAGCACCGTGACCGACAGGAAGCCTGCCGGGAACAGCACCAGATGCGGCGAGGTGGAGAGATAGTTCTGGCCCAGATTGATCTGCAGACCCCAGGACATGGCCGGCATCTGCAGGCCGATACCGAGATACGACAGCGCTGCCTCGGCCGCGATGAACGTACCGACGGCCACGGTGGCGTAGACCAGTACCGGGGTCAGGGCGTTCGGGAGGATGTGCCGGACGAGGATGCGGAAGGTCGACGCGCCGAGCACCTGCGCCGCCTGGACGTACTCGCTGCCCTTGACGGCGATGACCGACGACCGCACCAGACGCATCGCGGTCATCCAGCCGAAGGCGATCAGCGCCATCGCGACCGTCAGGGCCGTCCTCTCGCTGGTCACGGTCAGCAGCACGAGCGCGCCGAGCAGGAGCGGGATGCCGAAGAAGACATCGGTGAACCGCGCCAGCACACTGTCGAGGATTCCTCCGAAATATCCTGCCAGCGAACCGATCAGGATGCCGATGACCAGCACGCCGATGACTGCCAGCAGACCGATGGACAGCGACACGCGGGCGCCGTAGACGACGTTGGCGTAGTAGTCACAACCCTGCAGATCGGTTCCGAACCAGTGCTGTGCGCTCGGCGGGAGGCGGGTGTCCGACAGGTCGCAGGCCCGCGGATCGATCCCGCGGGCGAACACCTGCGGCACCACCGCCATCGCGACGAGGACGATGGTGATGACAGCTCCGAACCAGAAGAACGCGCTGCGGCGCAGCTTCTTCCACGCGTTGCCCCACAGACTCGCCTGGCCGACGAGTTCGACGGCCTCACCGGTCACGACATTTCCCGGCTCGCCTTCCTGCACGGCGTGCTGGCGGGCGGCCTCGGCGTTATTGGAATCCATCACCACTACTCGTATCTGATCCGTGGGTCGAGGAAGGCGTACAGCACGTCCACGACGAGATTGAAGAAGATGTAGAAGAAGACCATCAGCGTGACGATGCCGACGACCACTGCACCTTCCTGGTTCTGCACAGCGTCGAAGATGGCGCGGCCGAGCCCGGGAATGTTGAACACCGACTCGGTGATGATCGCGCCGCCGAGCAACGCGCCGATGTCGGCACCGATGAACGTCACGACCGGGATGAGGCTGTTGCGCAAGGCATGCCGGGTCACGATGCGGCTGTATCCGACGCCCTTGGAACGGGCGGTGCGGATGTAGTCGGCCGCCATCGACTCCGAGACCGCGGTGCGCGTCAGTCGCGCCACGTAGGCCATCGACAGGGATGCGAGCACCAGGCCGGGCAACAGGTAGCTGTACCAGCCGTCGTTGATACCGGCGATCGGGAACAGACCCAGCTTGTATCCCAGGACGTACTGCGAGACGAAGCCGAGGACGAACACCGGGATCGAGACGAGCAGCGTCGACGAGACGAGCACGAGGTTGTCGAAGAAGGAATTGCGGCGCAGCGCTGCGAGCACACCGGCCGTGACACCGATGAGAATCTCGAAGACCACGGCCACCGCGGTCAGCTGGATGGTGACCGGCAAGCGCTGCGAGATGGTGTCCAGCACCGGCCTACCGGAGAAGTCGGATCCGAAGTCGCCCTGGAACAGTCCACCGACGTACTTGATGTACTGGACGAAGAACGGATCGTCCAGGTTGTACTGGGCGCGGAGCTGCGCCACGACAGCGGGAGCGAGCGGGCGATCGCCCGCCAGCGCGCGAATGGGATCGCCCGGAAGGGCGTAGACCATCGCGAAGATGAGGAACGAGGCGCCGATCAGGACCGGAACGGTCAGCAGCAATCGGCGCGTGATGAAGCGACCCACTGG
>NZ_JBMVFW010000025.1:0-18061 GCF_049538275.1 Rhodococcus sp. AB351 | reverse complement strand
TCATGCAACTCGAACACACACTGTCCGTTCCCGCCCCGGTCGACGAGGTGTGGACCGCCCTGCTGAATCCGGAGAAGGTCGCGCCGTGCATGCCGGGCGCGACGCTCACCGGGGTCGACGGCGACACGTTCACCGGGACCGTCAAGGTGAAGCTCGGACCGGTGGCGCTCACGTTCAAGGGCACCGGCGTGTACGTCGAGAAGGACGAGAGCGCCCGCCGGGCGGTCATCGAGGCCAATGCGAAGGACACCCGAGGCAACGGCACGGTGGCCGCGACCATCACCGTCACCCTCACCGGCGACGGCGACCGCACCGACGGCATCGTGAGCACCGACATGAAGATCACCGGCAAGCCCGCCCAGTTCGGGCGGGGGATGATCTCGGATGTCGGTGGGAAGATCCTCGAGCAGTTCGCGGACTGCCTGTCGAAGAAGCTCGGACCCGAAGCGGCGGCCTCCTCCACGTCCTCCTCTGTGTCCTCCTCCTCCGCGGCGACCGCTGAGGCAGCCGAGTCGCAGCCCAACGAGTCCGTGCCGGCGAGCCCGCCGCTCACCGCCGCGGGTTCGGGCGACGAGCCGGCCGGTGGAGCATTCGTCGGGCCCGGCGCCGGGGACGACGACTCCGCGCAGCTGCGGCCGAACGAGTCGGTTCCGCCCAGCCCGGTGAGCGCCTCACCGGCGCCGACGATGACCTCGACGCCTCCCACGCCGTCGACGACTCCCTCCCCGGCCGCGCCCCCGCAGCCCGAGGCCGAACCGCTCGATCTCATGCAGTACGCGAAGGGATCGGTCGCGACGCGGGTCGCGCCGGTGGGAGTGGTCGCGATTCTCGTCGTGGTCATCGCGGTGATCCTCCAGCGTCGATCGGGACGCTGACCTCGCCGGATCCACTCGAACGCTGCGGATCGGACCCGTCGAACGGGCCGGTCCGCAGCGTTCGTCGTCGTCAGCCTGCCTGCGCTGCGACGCGGCGACGCCCGACCGGGTCGAGCTGCGCGCGGAGCCAGGCGTGCGCGGGATCCGCATCGCGCTCGGCGTGCCAGACCGCGAATTCACGCAGGGGCGGCAGCTGGAAGGTCGGTTCCAGGATGCGCAGGGACGCCACCTCGGCGAGGTGCCGGGCCATGCGCTCGGGCAGAAAGGTGATCATGCGGGTGTTCTCCAGGGCATACGGGAGAACCGCGAGGTTGCCGCTGGTCGCGCCGACCCGGGCCACCACTCCTGCACGCAGCAGCGCGCGGCCGAGGTTGGTGTCGTCGGAATACTGCGCGTAGGACAGCAGCGGGTAGCGGCCGAGCACTTCACGTGTGAGCTTGGTGCCGGTGTACGGGTGGCCGGACCAGACCGCTCCGACGAATCTGTCGGTCAGCACGACCTGCCTCCGGCAGGTCTCGAACTCCGGGGATTCGAGGACGTATTCCGGCAACACCGCGAGGTCGATCTCGAACCGCCGGAAGGCATCGAGACCGGCGCCGTTGACCGGCAGCAGATCGAAACGGATGTTGGCCGGGGTGCTCCCCCGCACCAGCAGGCGCAGGAGGGTGATCTCCGCATAGTCGCCGGTCATGATCGTGAAGGTGCGCGAATCCGTCGCGGGGTCGAAACCGGGTGCGGCCAGCACCGAACGCTCGAGGGTCCGCAGCACCTCACGGAGCGGTTCGATGATCGCCTGGGCCCGCGCGGTGGGACGCAGTGTGCGGCCGCTCTTCACGAGAAGCGGATCGTCGAATTGCTTGCGCAACCGGGCGAGAGCCGTACTCGTGGCCGGTTGCGACATGTTCAGTCGCCGCGCCGCACGCGTGACATTGCGTTCGGAGAGCAGGACTTCGAGGACGACGAGCAGGTTGAGATCGACCCGTCGCAGATCCATGCGCCCCCCTGACATCGAAACCCGGCGGAACGGGAAATTCCGGCGGCATCGTAGCGCACGACCGTGATGTATACGCAAGGTCGAATACCAGCTATCGGACTTGGACGGCGATCTTGTGAGCGCAGCGAAGTACTACCTACTCTGACCCACGTCCTGACGGCAGCGAACCGTGATTCGCCCTGGCCCGAATTTCGAAGGCGAAATTCTTCACTTGCCGAAGTCCAGTTTCGGCCGGCCGCCGACTCAGGCAGGTAGAGAGGTTCGGGGGCGAAACGTTGTGAGTCTCATGAGGAAATTCCGGCAGCACACGCCGGACAACTGGCGTCTGTGGCGCAGGATGACCGCGGTCGTCGCCGTCCCCATCGTCGCCGCGACCCTGTACGGCTCGCTCCGCGTCTACGACCTCTACCAGGAGAACGACGCCTACAGCGCCGCCGCCGAGAACGTCTCCATCCTGCCGACCCTCGCCGACTACGCCACCAGTGTCACCGGTGCCGCCGCAGCGACGATCCTGTCGATCCCCGTCGACAACGGCGCCCAGGTCGCCCGCGAATCCGCCACGACGCTGCGCGACCACATCGACGCCAAGGATCTCGATCCGCAGATCGCGGCGATGATCAACCGCATGCTCGCCGAGGGCGAGAGCCTGCTCGACAGCGCGTCGTCGGGAACCCTGGCGCCGACCGTGGCCAGCGAGCGCGCCGAAGGACTCGTCAGCCGCGCCCAGGCCGCCTACCGCGCTATCACGACCACCACGGACGACCCCACCGTCCAGCGCGAGAGCGCGACACTTCTCGACCTGTGGGACACCCAGTGGTCCCTGCTCGACCAGGTCCTCGCGTACTCCGCGCTGAGCGCCGGAACCGACGGTGCCCTGTTGATGTGGAACAACGCCCTCGGTGTCGAGTCCGCGCGACTGGCCGTCCTCCGCGACACCTTCGTCGAGAACGAGGCCGCAGACGCCTCGCGGGTGGACGGTCTGATGACCCAACTCGAGAACCGCCGCAGCCTCACGGCCAACCTCGACAACGAAGAGGGCAACGTCGCCGCCCTGCGCGGGTCGATCTTCGAAAGTCTCATGATCTACCAGGAGGAGGTCGCCGGTTCCGCGACCCGAGCCGTGGCCGCCCTCGACGACCTCGCGGCCGGAGCGCGCACCGAAGCCCTCAAGAACGCCATCGGTGTCGCGATCATCCTGCTGCTCGCCCTCACCCTGGCGATCGTGATCGCGATGTCGCTCGTCCGGCCGCTGCGCCGGCTGCGCGACGACACTCTGCGCACCGCCGAACAGGATCTTCCCGCCGCACTCGCGGCGATCAAGGACGGCGCCGAGATAGAATCCGTCACACTCGATCCGGTCCGCGTCCACACCCGCGAGGAGATCGGTGAGGTCGCGCGCGCCGTCGACAGCATGAACGAGGGCGCCCTGCGTCTGGCCGGCGAACAGGCTCAGCTGCGCCGCCAGGTCAACGAGATGCTCGAGACCCTCGCCCGCCGAAACAAGACGCTCGTGGAACAGCAACTGGCGCTGATCGATTCGCTCGAACACGAAGAGCGCGATCCGACACGTCTGCAGAACCTGTTCGCACTCGACCACCTCGCGGCCCGCATGCGGCGCACCGGCGACTCGCTGCTCGTCCTCGCCGGTACCCGCCAGCGTCTCGGCCGCGTCCCCGACACACCGCTCGTCGACGTCCTGCGCGCGTCGGTCTCCCAGGTCGAGAACTACCAGCGCGTGAACATCGGAAATGCGCCGGACGGCAATCTGGTCGGCAGCGCCGTCACCGACGTCGTCCACATGATCGCCGAGCTCCTCGACAACGCACTGCGCGCCTCACCGCCCGAGAGCACCGTGGCGTTCGCGTTCTCCCGGGCCGTCGACGGTGGCCTCCTCCTCGAGATTGCCGACCGTGGAATCGGTATTCCCGCAGACGAACTCGCGGACATCAACATGCGGCTGGGTTCGGACGGCGAAGCCGGATCCGGTGCCGCACGGCGAATGGGTCTGTTCGTGGTCGCGCGCCTCGCCGATCGTCACGGCATCACGGTGCGTCTGCGTCCGACCTTCGACTCGTCCACCAATGCCGGCATCACCGCGAGCATCTACCTGCCGACCAGCCTGCTCAAGGGAACCGGCCGGAACCACGACGATCCGTACCGGATCGATCGGCCGCGCCGCCTGCCCGATCCCCCGTCGGAGTACGGCGAGCAGTTCCACGCCGACCCGGCATCCGGATCGCAGCCGGCGGTCGGAAACCGTCACTCGGCACCCACCCCCGCTCTCGCGACACCCGGGACGAGCCCGGGCATCCGGCGCGGACAGCTGCACGAACGATGGGTTCCCCGCGGCGCAGGACAGTAGGCGGACAGCGGGTGGGTGGTCTGCCATCCTGACGGCATGACCGTTCCCCGCGTCGACGTCCACCAGCACGTCTGGCCGGCACCGCTCGTCGCGGCGTTGCGGGCACGCACACGTGCGCCGCGGCTCGTCGGATGGACGCTGTACCTCGACGGTGAACCCCCGTACGAGGTGCGACCCGAGGATCATTCGATCGCCCGGCGGGCCGAGCTCGCGGCGCAGGACGGCATCGACCTGGTGCTGGTGTCGTTGTCGAGCCCGCTGGGGATCGAATCGCTGCCCGCAGCCGACGCGGCCGGTCTGCTCGACGCCTACCACGAGGGAGTGCTGGCGCTGCCGCGCCCGTTCGGGGCGTGGGCGGCGGCGTCGGTCGACGATCCCGATCCCGCGGCGCTGCGCGAGGTGCTCGGGGCGGGCTGCGTCGGTCTCCAGCTTCCCGCCACCGCGTTGGCGGATGCCGACGGCTACGCGCGGTGCGCCCCGCTCCTCGACGAACTCGACCGCGTCGGTGCTCCCCTGTTCGTGCATCCCGGGCCCGCCGCGGCCGATCCGTCGGCTCCGCCGTGGTGGCCGGCGATGGTGTCGTACGTGGCGCAGATGCACACCGCGTGGTTCGCCTGGCACGAGTACGGGGCCCCTCGCCTCCCCGGACTGCGCGTGGGGTTCGCGATGCTCGCCGGACTCGCGCCGCTGCACGCCGACCGGATGGCTGCGCGCGGCGGACCGGCGACGATCCCGTCGGCCGAAGTGTTCGTCGACACCTCGTCGTACGGTCCCGAGATCGTCGAGGCCGTGGCGGCCGGACTCGGCCCCGACCGCGTCGTGCTCGGCTCGGACCGCCCGTACGCAGCACCGTTGCTGTTCGGCGACGAGCGCGACGAGCCCGTACGGCGACGCAATCCGGCCCGGTTGTTCCGAACGTCACACGAGTGAAAACCTTGACAGCGCCGCATCCGGCCGCTGAAGTGAGCGACATGCATCTTCCGGCGACCCTGCGGCATCGCAGGCTTCATGTGGACTACGTCCGCATCGCCGGTGGTTTCTGTGGTTGTCGCGCCTGTCGTTGATCCCGGCCCGACCCACTTCTTCTGCCCGGACGACCTTACGGCCCCGTCCGGCTTCCGTTTCGAGGAACCACGATGCCTGCTGCTCTTCTGTCCCCCTCCGTGCGCGTCGATCTCGCCGAGATCGTCCGTGACATCGCCGCGGACGTCTCCCGCTGGCGGCCGCTCGTCCGTTTCGACGAGACCGAACGCTGGTACACCCGGCTCGCCGTCGCCGACGACTACGAGGTGTGGTTGCTGAGCTGGCTTCCCGGGCAGCGCACCGGAATCCACGATCACGGTGGGAGTGCCGGCGCGTTCGCCGTCGCGCAGGGACAGGTCCGGGAGGACACCGTCGACCAGCCGTGGTCGGAAGACCTTCCCGGGCAACGCGTGACGATCTCCCGTACCCATCTGGCGGCCGGCGCCACGCGCCGCTTCGACGGCCGGCACGTGCACGAGGTCGTCAACGACGGCCCCGCCCCGGCGGTGACCGTGCACGCCTATGCCCCTGCACTGGACTCGATGAGCCGATACCGGATCGAGAACGGCATCCTCACCGTCGCGACCTCGGAGCGCGCCGGCGACGACTGGTGATCCACTCGTGACAAATCCGGCACAGTGGGTATCCGCCGGGATAGAGTCGAAAACCGACCGTGCCGCATCCGAGGGAGCAATCCGTGAAACGCTTCGCACGCACCACCGCACTTCTCGCCGTGTCCGCATTCGCCCTGGCCGCCTGTTCCGGCGGTGGAGACGAGGATCCCCTCGCCGGGGATACAGCGGACGGAGGCGCGATCGTCGTCGGTTCGGCGAACTTCCCGGAGAACGTCCTGCTCGCGGAAATCTACTCGCAGGCGCTCGAGAGCGCGGGCTCCGAGGTCACCCGCCAGTTCAACATCGGCAGCCGCGAGATCTACTACGACCAGGTCGCCTCGGGCGCCATCACGCTCGTCCCGGAGTACAACGGCGCACTGCTCGCGCGGGTCGACCCCGACAGCACCGCCTCGACCACCGAGGACGTCAATGCGGCCCTGTCCGAAGCCCTTCCGGACGGGCTCGAGATCCTGGCCTCCGCACCCGGTGAGAACAAGGACGCCCTCGTCGTCACCGAGGAGACCGCGCAGCGCTACAACCTGGTGAGCATCGCCGATCTCGCGCCGGTCGCCGGCGAACTCGTCCTCGGCGGACCGCCGGAGTTCGAGACACGCCAGCAGGGTGTCGTGGGTCTGCGTGAGGTGTACGGGGTCGAGTTCCGCGAATTCGTCCCCACCGACACCGGCGGTCCCATCACCATCCGCGCTCTCTCGGACGGCACCGTGCAGGCCGCGAACATCTTCACCACCGATCCGTCGCTGAGCACCGAACCGTTTGTGGCGCTGGAGGACCCGGAGTCGGTCTTCGGAGCCCAGAACGTCACCCCGCTGGTGCATCGCGCCGATCTCGACGACGACGACGTCGCGAAGATCGACGCCGTGTCCGAGAAGCTCACCACCGACACCCTCGTCGTCCTGGTCGGACAGGTGGTCACCGACGGCCGCGACATCGACGTCGTCGCCGAGGAGTGGTTGCAGCAGAACGATCTGAACTGACGGAAGTCGGTGCCGCGTGATCACATTCGACAACGTCGAGAAGCGTTATCCCGACGGGACCGTCGCCGTCGACGGACTCTCGCTGGAGGTCCCGACGGGCACCCTGACGGTGTTCGTCGGGCCGTCGGGCTGCGGGAAGACCACCTCGTTGCGCATGATCAACCGGATGGTCGAACCCTCGGGCGGGCGTGTGCTCGTCGGGGGCCGCGACGTCCGGGACGAGGATCCCCGGATCCTGCGTCGCGGCATCGGATACGTCATCCAGCACGCCGGGCTGTTCCCCCACCGCACGGTGGTCGACAACGTCGCCACCGTGCCCCGGTTGCTCGGCGCGAGCCGTAAGGAGGCCCGTGCGACCGCGATGGACGTGCTCGCCCGGGTCGGACTCGGAAAGGATCTGGCGCAACGCTATCCGGCGCAGCTGTCCGGCGGACAGCAGCAGCGTGTCGGTGTAGCCCGCGCGCTGGCCGCCGATCCCCCGATCCTGTTGATGGACGAGCCGTTCTCCGCGGTCGATCCCGTGGTCCGCAAGGATCTGCAGGACGAACTCCTGCGCCTGCAATCGGTGCTGGCCAAGACGATCGTGCTCGTCACCCACGACATCGACGAGGCGATCAAGCTCGGCGACCGCGTGGCCGTCCTGCGGCCGGGCGGAGTGCTCGCCCAGTACGCGACCCCGGAGGAGCTTCTCACCTCCCCCGCCGACGATTTCGTCGCCGGATTCCTCGGCGTCGATCGCGGTGTGCGACTCATGTCGTTCTTCTCGTCCGCCGACCTGCCGCTGCGCACCGACCCGATCGTCACCCGCGATGCCGCCGAACTCGCCGTCGGCGGTTGGCTGCTCGTCGTCGACGACGACGGACGCCCGACGGGGTGGCGCGACGGCAGTGCCGATGCGGAATTCCTGCCGGCCGGAAGGCCGTTCGTTCCCGGACGGGATCCGCTGCGCGTCGTGCTCGATGCGGCCGTGCTCTCACCCTCGGGCCATGCCGTGGCGGTGGACGACGACGGACGCGCGCTCGGGGTGATCAGCGGCGAAGAGGTGGCGGCGGCGGTCCGCGCGGCGCACAACCACCGGGAGGCCGGCACCCCGCCCCCGCTCGAGATGCGGAAGTCGCGGTGAGCCTGCGGATTCCCGGTTATCTCGGGACGTTCTGGGAACTGCTCGGCGATCATCTCGTCATGGCGCTCGGCGCGTCGCTGCTCGGCCTCGTCCTCGCCCTGCCGTTGGGCCTGGCGTGTGTGCGGTGGCCGCGGGTGTACGCCCCGGTTCTCGCGGTGTGCAGCGTTCTGTACTCGATTCCGTCGCTTGCCTTCTTCGTGCTGCTCATCGCGTTCACCGGGATCAGCCGGACCACGGTGATCCTTCCGCTGGCCGTCTACGCGCTGGCGGGCCTCGTCCCGAACGTCGTCGACGGGTTACGCGCCGTGCCCGACAGTGTCCGCCAGTCGGCGGTGGCGATGGGATTCTCGACACCGCGCCGGTTGCTCACCGTCGACCTGCCGCTGGCGATCCCTGCGGTCATCGCGGGACTGCGGGTCGCGACGGTCGCGAACATCAGCATGGTGAGCGTCGGAGCGCTGATCGGCATGGGTGCGTTCGGGGCGTTGTTCACCGCGTCGGTGCAGCTCGACCGGCTCGATCTGGCGATCATCGGCATCATCGCGACCGTCGTGATGGCACTGGTCGTCGACGCGGTGCTCGTACTCGTCCAGCGTCTCGCCACGCCGTGGATGCGCCGCACCTCGAAGGTGTCCCGATGACGACCCTGCTGAACTATCTGGCCGAGTACTTCGGCGACTCCGCGAACTGGTCGGGTGCGTCCGGGATCCCGACGCGACTGACCCAGCACTTCGGCTACACCCTGCTCGCGTTCGTGATCTCCGTGCTCCTCGCGTTGCCGCTCGGCCTGTGGACGGGTCACACGGGCCGCGGCGGCGTCTTCATGTCCCTCACGGCGAATGCCGCACGCGCCCTCCCCACCTACGGCCTGCTCGTGTTGCTGGTCGTGCTGTACGGGATCGGGCTGGTTCCGGTGATGGTGCCGCTGGTGGCGCTCGCGATCCCACCCATCCTGTTGAACTCCTACGAAGGGATCCGCGGGGTCGACCCGGCACTGACCGACGCCGCCCGCGGGATGGGGATGACCTCGTCCCAGATCCTGCTGCGGGCCCAGCTCCCGGTGGCTCTGCCGCTGATCCTCGTGGGCCTGCGCACCGCCGCCGTGCAGATCGTCGCGACCGCGACCATCGCCGCGGCGGTGAGCTTCGGCGGGGTGGGCAGGCCCATCGTCGACGGTCTCGCGCGCAGCGACTATGCCCTGGTCGTAGGCGGTGCCGCCCTGGCCGGGATCTGCTCGCTGGTGATCCTCGCGCTCTTCGCGGTCCTCGGTCGGGTGCTCGTCTCACCCGGCGTCCGGGCCTCGCGCGACTAGCCCGTACGACCCCTCCGACGCCTCCTTCGGAACCGACGAACGTGTCGGTGGCCCGGAGCACACTGGAGGTAGAGACGAAGTCCTATCGAGGAGGCGCAGGTGCGATGTATGCGCAACGCGAAACCTACTTCGGCTGGACGTCTCGGCGCGTACCCCTGTACGCAGCCGCGCAGCTCACGGCATCCCCGGCCACACCGGCCGCATCCGGTCCGAGCGTCCGTCCCGACGACGAGAGCGTTCCCTCGGGTGTGACGCTCGACCGCATCCTGCCCGAGTCCGTGCTGCACGGCCGTCTGGTCGCGTATCACGACGCGGACGAGGACAGGGACTACGTGGCCGTGGCGGTCGGCGCGGTGGCGGGCGAGAACGATGTACCGGTCCGGGTGGCCGAGGAGGAGACACTCGTGGTGTCCGCGGCCCGCAGCGTGATCAACGGGGTCCTCGTCGGCACGGAGGACGACGACCTCGACGAACTGGAGGTCGCCCGTCAGCTCCGCTTCGGCGGACCTGTCCGCGACCTGCTGGAATACATCGGCGCACGGTCGGTCGTGGTCGACTGGAGCCCCGCTGTGGCGTGATCCGACGGGGCCGTGGCGTGATGTGACCGAGGCCCTGTCATCGCGGATGTGTGACGCGCCGACACACACATCTGCAACGACTCGGCGTTCAGGTGGTACGGTCGTAGGTGTCCCCGTGACCAAAACGTAATAATTCGGGGATTATCGCAGCCCTGGGGTGGGTACCCGAGCGCTCGGGTTCCACTGGGAGGGTGACCGGAAGTGGCGATGCCGGACTGATAGCTACGCCCGTCGGGGGCAGCCCGGCATCGCCACTTTCGACCGGTCTTCCGTGACTCAGTTCTCCGTTACCGGCACAGCAGCGGCCAGGGAGGCCAGAGCTGCCGGAGTCTCGACCGCGAGGAGATGACCCACCTCGGGAAGCGCGACGAAATGCGCACCCATGTCGTCGGCCAGCTTGTTCAACGCGTCGACCTGCACGAGGGGATCCTTGCTTCCCACGACGACCTCGACCGGACGCCCACGCCAACGGCGCAGCACGGCTCGGTCGATGCGGGGCATGTTCGTCAGCGACGTGCAGTACGCGCCGACGCGGCAGGACCACCGCAGGGTCTGCTCGTCGGGCCGGTAGTCGCATCCGGCGAGTGCCCTGAGGTAGCGCTCGGTGTTCTCGAGGTTGGGCTCGTTGCGCCACTGCAGGCCCGGAATGAGGGCACGGTTCCACCGGACGCGCGGGACGAGACCCAGCGGCGCGGCGATCACCAGCTTCTCGATCCGGTCGGGATCCTCCACCGCGGCGGCCACCGATGCCGACCAGCCGAGACCGATCACGGGAACCCGCTCGACGCCGAGTGCATCGAGCACCTCGACCAGCCAGTGGCCGTAGACGCTGTGGATCCGGCTGTCGGGCCGGCTGCCCGCGCTCGCACCGGGAAGACCCGGGACGTCCACGAGCACCACCCGGTGCTGCTCACCGAACTGCTCGGCGAGCAGACGCAGCCCCGCCGCCGGGAGGTCGCCACCCGCGAGCACCACGATCGGCGGTGCGGTGGCAGGGCCCGTGGTGAGCACGTAGGTGTCGCCCAGCGACGTGCGGGCGACGTGCTCCTCGACGGGACGCTCCCAGTAGGTCAGCAATCCTGTGCACGCGTGGTGGATCACGCTGCCGTCTCCGGGGCAGCGGTAGGGCGAACGTGTCAGCAACGCCATCATCCTCCTACCCGGACGATTCCGGGGACGACGAGGGATTCAGGGAACGGCATGAATGGATCTTCTTTCGTGGGGTACGAGCGTCTTTCGCCGACCAACCTCGGGCACACCGCACGACACCGTAGCCCAGTGCTCGGCGTGAACGCCACCCGTGGTTCCGGAAAATTTCACAGCCGTCCCTCACGTCACTTTCGTGCCGAATGCCCTTTCACCCCTGCGCCTCCAAGTCCTCCCACGAGGCGTGGACCTGCGGTCGGAAGCCGTAGCCGGTGTCGGGATCGGGCAGATGCCCTTCGGGGTCGATCACGACGACCTCCACACCGTCCCGATGGAGCCGACCGATCATCTCCAGCAACATCCTTCGACCCACAGGCAGGACCGTACGGACGAGGGAAAGGTCGAAGACCAGGCGTTTCGTCGCCACCGGATCGTCGACCACGGCCGTTACGAGACCCTCGGCACTGGTGAACTGGAGATCGCCCTGCAACTCGAGCAGAGTGAGAGACTCGTCACCTTCACCGATGACATGTCTTCTGCGCAACACCGAGTGTGCGACCATCGGCGCGTCCATCAGATGCAGGCTCATGTCACGGGAGAGACGACCGAAGGCCGCGACCCCCTGGACGCTGGTGCCGTGCTCGTCGAGGCGCGGCGAGTACGCCGCAATACCCAACTGTCCCGGTAGGATTCCTATGATTCCTCCGGACACGCCGCTCTTGGCAGGGATACCGACAGTGGAGAGCCAGTCCCCCGCCGCGTCGTACATCCCGCAGGTCGCCATCACCGACAGCACCTGGCGCACCACGTCGCGCGAGAAGATCTCCTCGCATGTCACGGGTTGCACGCCGCCCGCCGCGAGTGTCGCGGCCATCATCGCGAGGTCCTTGGTCGTCACCGTCACCGAGCACTGCCGGATGTACCCCTCGACGATCTCGTCGGGATCGTCCTCGAAAACCTCGTACCCCCGAAGGAGATTGGCGATGGCGACATTGCGATAGGAGTTCTCGAGTTCCGACGACGCGACCTTCTCGTCGATTGCCAGGTCGCGGCCGGCCAGGGACGACAGCAGGGAGCGGATGTCCTCCACCGAGTCCTCGACCGGCCTGTCGTCGAGCACCAGGGCGTGTGCAGCGAGCGCACCGGCATTGATCATCGGGTTCAGCGGACGGCCCGTGTTGCGTTCGAGCGAGACCTCGTTGAACGCCTCCCCGGACGGTTCGACGTCGATCACGTCGAGTACGGCGTCGAACCCTCTCTGCTGCAGTGCGAGACCGTAGACGAAGGGCTTCGAGATCGACTGGATCGTGAACTCGGTGTCGTCGTCGCCCACCGAGTACATCGCCCCCTCGGCGGTCACGAGGGTGAGGGCGAACCGGTCCGGGTCGGCCCTCGCCAGTTCGGGGATGTAATCGGCGAGTGCGCCCGAACTGTCGGCACATCCTCGGAGCACTTCGGTCAGATAATCCGGCAACGGTGAACGCATGTATTCATCGTGACCGAATCGGACGCTGCCGGGGCGGGGAGTGACGAAGGCGATTGAACCGACAGACCGGCGGGTATGCCATCCCCATGACTGCTCTGTCGTCGGCGCTGTCCGTGCCGTTCCGAGTGGGATCCGCGCTGCGCGGAGCACGCGTGTTCCATCCGCGCGGCGCGACCTTCGAAGGGGTCGCCGAACTCGAGTCGTCCTGGTGGCCGCAGCAGATCCCCCGCCCTACCCCTGTCGTCGCCCGGGTGTCGCGGGGCATCGGCACACCGGACGGGATGCCGGACGTTCTCGGTCTCGCGGTGCGCTTCGCCGCGAAGACCGGCCCGTGGGACATCCTCCTCGCGTCGGCCTATCTGCCCGGCCGGGTGGCGCTGCTACCGGCCCGCTCGTGGTCGAGTGCCCGCTACAGCACACTCATGGCCTATCGGACCGACAGCGATCCCACGCCGCGGTGGATCACCGCCGTTCCGCGCGGACGGCATCCGTCCTCGACGACCTCCGTGCAGGCTCTCGAGGTGCCGCTCGAGTTCTCGCTCCTGGTGGGCTCCGCCCGCGGCCCCCTGGAATCGGCGGGACGCCTGACGCTGAGTCGCCGCCTGTCCGAGAAGGATTCGGAGCAGCCGTCCTTCGATCCGACCGTCCACTGCCCCGGATTCGTCGATCCGTGGCCGGGCTGGCTCGTCGAGACTCGGCGCGACGCCTACCGGGCGAGCCGGGCCGGACGAGGCGCCTCCCTCGCCCGGCCGCAGCACACCGTCAGCTGATCACCGCGTCGATCGTCTTCTTCAGCGCGGACGGCTGCGCCGGCGACCGCGGGGCGTCCTCCTTCATCTCGAGCATACGGGCACCTATGTCCTGCAACTGCTTACGTCCGAGTGCCTCGCGCACCTTGGGGAACCACTCGTCCTCCTCCTCGTCGATGTGATGCTCGACGTTCTCGATCAGGACCGTCGTCTTCGCATCGAAACGCTCTGCGTCGGGCTTCATTCCGGCCAGTTCGACGACGAGCACATCGGCGACGTGGTGCTCCTCGTACGATTCGAGGATGTCGTCCTCGAGATCGGGGAGCAGGGAACGTATCTCGGGGTACATGCACTCGTTCTCGAGATAGGTGTGCACGGTGAGGGCTTCGATGATCCTGTCGACGATCTTGCCCTTCTCCTTCTCCCCCTCGGCCTTCCGGAAGTCGCGGAAGAGTTTCTTGATCTCCTTGTGGTCTTCCTTCAGCAACACGATCGCGTCTGTGGACACGGTTCCTCCTGCGGCGTGAGCACTGCCGCCCCCAGCGGGCGTGGCACAGGAATACCCATCCGCGACACCGTCACACGCGCACGCGATCCGCATTCGCGAGGATGGCCGAGCGCAGGGCCGCCTCCGGACCGCTGAGTACGGAACGACGCGCCATGAGCACGAACTCGATCTCACCCGCATCGGGAAGCAGTCGCTGGGGATCGCGCACCGGGACGAGACCGGGCGGAGGGAGCCGTTCGGCGTGCAGCACCACGCCCAGTCCGGCGAGCGCCGCGGCGCGCAGGCCGTTGAGACTGTCGGTCGTGCACGCGACCCGCACACCGCGCCCGCTGCGCTGGAGGACCTCGAGCGCGATGTCGCGGGTCAGGGCCGGCGACGGATAGGACACCAGCGGTGTCGGCTCGTCCGGATAGAGGACGTAATCGGGGGCGGACAGGAAGACGAGGCGCTCGCGGAAGATCATCTCGCCGTGGCGGCTGCCCGGTCGGCGCTTGCCGAAGACCAGATCGAGTTCGTTGTCGTCGAGTCGGCGCTGCAGATCCTCGCTCAGATCCACGGTGAGTTCGAGATCGATTCGGGGATGACTGCGCCGGAACTCGGCGAGGATCGACGGCAGTTCGTAGAGCACGAGGTCCTCGGAGACCCCGAAGCGCAGCCGGCCACTGAGCGGCGATTCCGAGAAGTGCCTGCGCGCGGCGTCGTGGCGATCGAGGATCTCGCGGGCGAAGGCGACCATGTCGGCGCCGTCGGCCGTGAGCTCGACGTTGTGCGTGTCGCGGACGAACAACCGGCGCCCGATCTCCTTCTCGAGTCGCGCGACGTGCTGACTGACCGTCGACTGACGCAGGCCGAGCCGCTGGGCGGCGGCGGTGAAGCCGCGCTCACGCTCGACGGCGAGGAAGCTCCGTAGGTGCACCGGATCGAACACGACCCCATTTCATCACGAATCGCGATTACAGAAAACGTGGTGACCGTCTTCTGTAATGACGTCCGGCTGCCGTACCGTCGATTCGTGCTCTCCAAGATCCCCGTGCTCGGACGACTCGACCCGTTCCTGCTCGCCATCCTCGCCACCGTCGCCGTCGCTGCTCTGCTGCCCGCCGACGGGGTCGTACTCGACGGCGTGAACTGGGCCGCCAAGATCGCCATCGGGCTGCTGTTCTTCCTGTACGGCGCGCGCCTGTCCACGCAGGAGGCCATCGAGGGTCTCAAGCACTGGCGTCTGCACCTGACGATCCTCGCCACGACCTTCGTCGTCTTCCCGCTGCTCGGCCTGGCCGCGAAGGTGCTCGTGCCGTCGATCCTGAGCGACCCGCTCTATCTCGGCGTCCTCTACCTGTGCCTGCTGCCGTCCACGGTGCAGTCGGCCATCGCGCTCGTCTCGGTGGCGCGCGGCAACATCCCCGGTTCGATCGTCTCGGCCAGCGCGTCGAGCCTCATCGGCATCTTCGCGACGCCGCTGCTCGTCGCGCTGACCATGTCCACGCAGGGCGTCACCTTCAGCGGGTCGGCCGTGCTCGACATCGTGCTGATGCTGCTCGTGCCGTTCGTCGCCGGCCAGCTCCTGCGGCGCTGGGTCGGCGGCTGGGTGAAGGCCCACGGCAAGCCGCTCAAGCTCGTCGACCGCGGATCGATCATGCTGGTCGTGTACGTGGCGTTCAGCCGCGGCATGAACGAGGGCATCTGGTCGATGATCTCGGTCGGCCGCCTGCTCGCCCTCGTCGGTGTGTGTGCGGTACTGCTCGCGATCGTGCTCGCACTCACCTGGTACTCGTCGCGCGGACTCGGCTTCGACTATCAGGATCGTGTCGCGATCCTCTTCTGCGGTTCCACGAAGTCTCTCGCCACCGGTCTGCCCATGGCGATCGTGCTCTTCCCCGGCCAGCCCATCGGCCTGATCGTGCTGCCGCTCATGCTGTTCCACCAGATGCAGCTCCTGGTGTGCGCGGCCCTCGCCGGCCGGTTGGCGAAGAAGGCACCGGAAGCTCTTGCGACCGTGTGACAGAACGACCGTGTGGCAGCAGCGATGCGGCCGTTCCCGGAAACCCGGGGAACGGCCGCATCGTCGGATCGGGACCGGTCGTCACCGTCCGGCAGGGTTGCGCACCAGTTTCTTGTTGGCGAACTCGGCGAAGCCGAAACGGGCGAGTTCGCGGCCGAAACCGGACCGCTTGACCCCGCCGAAGGGCAGATCCGGCGAGCTCTTGCTGGTGCTGTTGATCCAGACCATGCCGGTTTCGAGTTCGTTCGCCACGCGCTCGGCCACGGCCGGATCGGCGATGAACACGCTCGACGCCAGACCGAACGGCGAATCGTTCGCGATCTCGACGGCCTCGTCGACGGATCCGACGCGATGGACGACCGCCACGGGACCGAACAACTCCTCGTAGTACGCGCGCATCCCGGGCGTGACGTCGGTCAGGACGGTCGGCGGATACCAGGCACCGTCACCGGTCGGACGCTCACCTCCGGTCAGCACCCGGGCGCCGCGCGACACCGCGTCCTGCACGAGCTCGTCGAGTTCGTCGACAGCCGAACGCGACGACAGCGGACCGAGTTTCGTCCCGGGATCGGTCGGGTCGCCCGGCTGCCAGGCGTCGATCGCCTCGAGGAACTTCTCCACGAACTCGTCGAAGACCGGTTCCTCCACGAGGAAGCGCTTCGACGCCGTGCACGCCTGACCGCCGTTGGCGAACCGGCCGACCGCGGCGGCGGTGGCCGCCGCATCGATGTCGGCGTCGCGCAGCACGATGAACGGATCCGAACCGCCGAGTTCGAGGACGCACTTCTTCAGGTTGCGTCCCGCGACCTCACCGACCGCGGCTCCGGCCTTCTCGGATCCGGTCAGCGACACGCCCTGCACACGCGGATCGGCGATCGCGTCCGCGACCTGCGCCGACGAGACGAAGGCGTTGGCGTAGACGCCTGCGGGCAGGCCCGCGTCCTCGAAGACCTTCTCGATCGCGAGTGCCGCCTGCGGGCAGTTGCGGGCGTGCTTGAGAATGATCGTGTTGCCCAGAGCGAGGTTCGGTGCCGCGAACCGGGCCACCTGGTAGTAGGGATAGTTCCACGGCATGACGCCGACCAGCGGACCGATCGGTTCCGTGCGGACGACCGCGGTACCCGGGCCCGAGATGTCGAGCGGTTCGTCCGCCATGAACTCCTCGGCGTGGTCGGCGTAGTACCGGTAGATCGACGCGACGAGGGCGACCTCGCCCTCGGCCTGGGCGATGGGCTTGCCCATCTCGAGCGTGAGGATGCGTGCCAGCTCGCCGGCACGCTCCCGGTGGATCTCGGCGACACGTTCCAGGATCGCGCGACGCTTCTCGAGCGGCGTCGCCCGCCACTCGCGGTAGGCCTCGGCGCTGCGCGCGACGAGAGCCTTCAGTTCGTCGTCGGAGATCTCCGGGAACTGCGCGACCTGTTCGCCGGTCGCGGGGTCGATGCTGGTGTACACACCCATGATGTTCTCCCGATGTACGGACGGGGCCGGACGCGACGAACTCGTTGCGCCCGGCCCCGTCCTCGATGAAATGTTCGGTGTCCGCAGGAGACGGACTCCTACTTGCGGTACCAGTCGGCGATCCGCGCGAGTTCGTCGGCGACGAGAGCGGAACGTCCTGCCAGGAACGGGAAGACGTGTTGCTGGCCTTCGCCGATCGAGAGGGTGACGTCCACACCGGCGGCCTCGGCGCGCTCCTTCAACCGCGTGGCGTTGTCGAGGAGCGACTCGACGCTGCCGGCGTTGATGTAGAGGCGGGGGAAGCCCGCGAAATCGGCGTAGAGAGGGTTCGCCAGCGGGGTCGTCGGATCGATCGTGTCGCCGAGGACCCCGGCGATCATGCCCTGGAGCAGTTCCGGCGTGATCAGCGCATCGGTGTCGTTGTTGGTGACGAGGGTTTCGCCCTTGTTCTCCATGTCGAGCCACGGCGAGAAGGCGATGACCGCGCCGGGGCCCTGCTTCCCCTGCTGCAGCAGGGCGAGTGCGATGGCGACGGCGAGGTTGCCGCCGGCCGAGTCACCGATCGTGGTGATGTCCTGCGGCGCGATACCGTCGGCGACCAGCGCGTCGAAGACCGCGACACCGTCCTCGATCTGCGCGGGGTGCTGGAACTCGGGGGCGCGGCGGTAGTCGAGGACGAAGGCCACGACACCGAGGGCCTTGGCCGCGTGCGCTGCGATCTTGCGGTGGCTGGCCGCGGAACCGACCGCGAAGCCGCCGCCGTGCGTGTAGAGCAGCACCTCGGAGGTCTTCGCACCCTGCGGCAGGCACCAGATACCGGGAACGCCGCCGAC
>NZ_JBMVFW010000024.1:0-19341 GCF_049538275.1 Rhodococcus sp. AB351 | reverse complement strand
CGCTTCAACCGGTTGCAGAGGCGGCGCGACTCGCGTGGCGTACATGCATCGACTGATCAACCCACCCCACCGAGAGCCTCGGTAGGGATGCCGGAGCGGTGCCGTTCGGTATTCCTGAGTCAGGAGCGGCACGGTGTACGAACTGGGCGGCGCAGCCGGGACGCAGCGAACGGGCAGCCACGGCAGCGATATATCGGTCTGCTCGTGGACGCGGCGGTGACCCCTCGAGGATGAGGCTTGCACCTCGAGAGGATAAGGCGAGGGGCCGTAAGAATGATGGTCGTCACCGCTGTGCAGTCAGGTGCAGGACCTGATCCGCATACACCTGTGTGCCAGTAATGTCGATCTACGTGGTGCCCACTGGGACTCTCGATACCATCACGCGACCCCGTCACTGTCGCTGTGACTGGAGACACACGCAGCTCGCTGGTTCATCTACAGCACGGGGCGCCGCGAATGCCTGCCTATCAGAGTAGAAGCGATCAGCTTCCCGCACGCGCGGGCGCGTATCGCCTACCGGGCGTCGACCCGTGAGAGCTCTTTCATATGCTTGGCGGTACGCACGCCGTAATCGGCGTCGGTCGCGTACGGTTCCACCGATCCGGACACCGACCGGCGAGTGACGTGCGTCTCGTCTGGGCTGCACCCAACAGCCTGCGACGTGTCAGACGAGCCGGAAAGGCAGAGGAGCGCAGTGAGCACCCCGGAATTGGCACAGTGGAACTCGCAAGAGGCTATTGCGGAAGCAATGATCCCGATCATCGGCGGTCTGCACCGCCGGCATTCGGTCACGATCTTGCTTCACAGCCGCTCCCTCGTGAACAAGTCGGTGATCGGCATTCTGCGGACGCACCGTTTCGCGCGTCAGATCCGCGGTGACGAGCTGTCGGTCGAGGCGACGTTCCCGTTCCTCGAGGCGCTGACCGACCTCGACCTGCAGCCGTCGAAGATCGACCTCGGCCTGCTGGTGACGGCTTATCAGGCCGAGGGTGCCGGACGGTCCATCCCGGAGTTCGTTGCCGAGACCCTCTCGGACCTGGTCGGCGGTGCTCAGACGAGCCCCGCGAAGCCGCAGGACGTGGTCCTGTACGGCTTCGGTCGGATCGGTCGCCTCGTCGCCCGTCTTCTCATCGAGAAGGCCGGCTCGGGCAACGGCCTGAACCTGCGCGCTGTGGTGGTCCGGAAGGGCAGCGGTGACGACCTGACCAAGCGTGCGTCTCTGTTGCGTCGCGATTCCGTCCACGGGCAGTTCAACGGCACGATCAAGGTCGACGCCGAGAACAACGCCCTGATCGCCAACGGCAACGTCATCAAGTTCATCTACAGCAACGATCCGGCGAGCGTCGACTACACCGAGTACGGCATCGACAACGCCATCCTGATCGACAACACCGGCATCTGGCGCGATCGTGACGGGCTGTCGAACCACCTTCGCCCCGGTATCGCCAAGGTGGTGCTCACCGCGCCGGGCAAGGGCGACCTTCCGAACATCGTGCACGGCGTAAACCACCGCGCCATCGACCCGGACGAGAAGATCGTCTCGTGCGCGTCCTGCACCACCAATGCCATCGTGCCGCCGCTGAAGACCATGGATGACAAGTTCGGTGTGCTGCGTGGCCACGTCGAGACGGTGCACTCGTTCACCAACGACCAGAACCTGCTGGACAACTACCACAAGGCCGACCGCCGCGGTCGTTCCGCGCCGTTCAACCTGGTGCTCACCGAGACCGGCGCAGCTTCGGCGGTCGCGAAGGCGCTTCCCGATCTGAAGGCGAAGATCACCGGCAACTCGATCCGCGTTCCTACGCCGGATGTGTCCGTCGCGATCCTTCACCTTCAGCTGACTCGTGAGACCACCAAGGAAGAGGTGCTCGAGCACCTGCACCAGGAGTCGCTCACCGGTGCGCTGCGCCGCAACCTCGACTACACCTCGGCCACCGACGCGGTGTCGAGCGACTTCATCGGTTCGCGCGCGGCGTGCATCATCGATGCCAATGCAGCGATCGTCGACGGCGACACCGCCATCCTCTACGTCTGGTACGACAACGAGTTCGGTTACTCGTGCCAGGTGGTGCGTACCGTCCAGTACCTGTCGGGTGTGGAATACCCCGTCTACCCCATCACGGAAGCTGGCCCCGTGGAGCATGTCGAGGAACCTGCCACTGCACAGGCATAACAGTCCTGCACGGATAGCAGTAACGACAGCCCTCCAGGGACTCGTCGACGAGGGAACCCATCCTCACCCGAGGATGGGTTCCCTCTTGCGTTGGGCCGTTGGTGGCGTCGAGGAGGAGTAGCGGCCGTCGAAACTCGGGGGAGGTTGTGTGCGGTTCCGGTGAAGAACTCGCACAGAACCTCCCCTTATTCCGTCACTTTTTCGCCGTGCCGCTGCAACCAACCACGGCGGACGCAGCGGGACCTTCGGTGCGAGGACCCCGGACGGGCCGAGAAGTGTTGTCGCGAGTGACAGTCCGCGTTCGTGTTCGTACCGACGAGGCAACGCCTGGAAGCGCGGATACCGCGTATGGAGCGGGGGTTCTACCAGCGACCTGGCGCGCATGTAGCTGTTCTCGTCGGCAGCGGGTGAAGACGGACCATCATCCGGAGCCCTGCTCGCTCCCGTGAGTTCGCCACGGTTCCGTCCCTCGCGCGATCCTCGTACTCTGACTCGTGGGGTCTCCTCGACGAAGGAGGCTGGAAATGAGTCAGCCGATCACAGACCCGACCTTCTATCGGACCGCGGCAGACGCGGCAGCCGCCCCACCGGAGCGATTGGCCTACGTGGTCGCGTTCGATCGTGCGGCGGACAAACCCGACGCCATGAGCGTGATCGACGTGGATCCCGACTCGGACACCTACGGACGGGTGGTGGGCTGGACCGAGGTACCCGGGCTGGGCAACGAACTACATCATTTCGGTTGGAACGCCTGCAGCAGCGCGTTGAAGCACGAAGGTCACGATATGACAGGGTTGGCGCGCAGATACCTCATCGTGCCGGGCATCCGCTCGTCGTCCCTGTACATACTCGACACCGAGCCCGACCCGCGCCAACCCACCGTGGCCAAAGTCGTGGACGCCGCCGATCTCGCCGCCAAGGCGGGTTACTCCCGACCGCACACCTTGCACTGTGGACCGGACGGGGTCTTCATGACCTGCCTGGGTGGTGCCGACGGATCGGACGGGCCGGGCGGGATCGCCCTGCTCGACCACGGCACGTTCGACGTGCTCCGGCAGTGGGAAACCGACCGGGGGCCGCAGTATTTCGCGTACGACGCCTGGTGGCATCTCAACCGGAACACGCTGATCAGCAGCGAGTGGGGCACACCGTCGATGATCGAGAACGGGTTGGTGCCCGAGCTGCTCCTGGCGAACGAGTACGGCCATGCCATCCACTTCTGGGACCTGTCCACCGGTGCGCATCAGCAGCGAGTGGATCTCGGCGCGCAGTACCAGATGCCGCTCGAGTTGCGCCCCTCGCACGACCCGGAGGCCACGTGGGGATTCGTCGGCGTGGTCGTCTCGACCGAGGACCTGTCCGCGTCGGTCTGGCGTTGGCACCCCGGTGACGACGGTTGGGCGGTGGACAAGGTGATCACCATCCCGGCCGAACCCGCAGAGCCGGACCTGCTGCCACCGGCGCTGAAGCCGTTCGGTGCGGTGCCGCCGCTCGTCTCCGACATCGACCTGTCCGTCGACGACGCGTTCCTCTACGTCTCATGCTGGGGCACCGGCGAGCTCAAGCAGTTCGACGTGCGCGACCCCGCTCATCCGAAGGAGACCGGATCCGTCCGACTCGGCGGGATCGTCGGCCGCCGCGCCCACCCGGCGGTACCGAGCGAGCCGCTGGCCGGTGGTCCGCAGATGGTCGAGATCAGCCGGGACGGAAAGCGGGTCTACGTCACCAACTCCCTGTACGGGGCCTGGGACGATCAGTTCTACCCGGACGGGGTCGGCGCCTGGATGGCACTGATGCACACCGACCCTCATGGCGGGATGGAGATCGACGACCGCTTCTTCCCGCACGGCGACGACTTCCGGGGACTGCGGGCGCACCAGGTTCGCCTCCAAGGTGGCGACGCGTCCTCGGACTCCTACTGCTATCGGTAGCGACCGAGTCTGACCCGATTCCACCCGCGCGGCCGACTCCCAGCCTCGGTCAGGGCTGGTAGTCGGGGTACTTCGTGTGCAACTGGAAGTACCCCGTCACGTTCTCCCGGAGCCAGTCCTTGCCGTCCTCGGGTGTGCGACCGTCGCAGACCGCGTCGCCTTCGATGCAGACTCGTTCGACGTGGATCTCGCCGAAGTCGTTCCGGCCGCCGCCGAGCGTCACGCCGGGAGCGACGGGACCCGGGAACAGGGTCTCGACGCCGCGGTCGTCGCGGGGATCGGAGTAGAGGATGCCCGAGATCCGTTCGGGGGGAACGGACCCGTCGGCTGCGATCTCGGCGAGAACGTCGCCGGCGATCGAGGCGCCCTGCGAGTAGCCGAGAATCAGCAGGTCCGAGTCGGGGCAGGTGCTGTGCCGGACGGTGATGGTCTGGCGGAGTCGCTGATGCCCGATCTGCTTCGACCTGTCGTAGGCGATGGTGCCGTCGTCGTCGATGCCGTCGAAGTCGTCGTGCGAGCCGGTCCCGGGCAGCGGCACGACCACTGCGGGGTAGCGGATGTGCTCGACCACGGTGCCGGGAGCCTCGAACCGAGCGGAGATCTTCGCCAAGGGGGATTCCGGATCGATAGAGTCGAGGGTCTCGAAGCCGCGGGTTCCGTCGACGGCGAGGACGTACCGCTCGGGGCAGTTGCGGACCGGGTCGGCGGACGCGGAACCGACCGGACCCGCGACGCTCAGTCCTGCGGTGAGCAGACCTGCGGCGAGCAGGCCGACGGTGCGTGTGCGTCTGCGATCGATCCGGGACATGCGCGATTCTCCTCGTGTGCCCCCGACAGACAACAATTGAGGTCGATGATATCGATGTCCCGTTTGTTCGGCATGTTAAGGATGCGCGCTTTTCGGTGATCATGGTCACCCCCGACCGGTGACTCCGGTGGCATGTCCGTCAGGGCTGCTCGGCCGGGATGCGGGAGGCCAGCTCGGTGATGAAGGCGGCGATCTCGTCGGGGTTCTCTTCGGCCATGAAGTGGCCGCTGGTGGTGGCCCGGTAGGTGAAATCGGGTGCCCACGCCTGCCAGAGAGCCGAGGCGTCGAAGCCCAGTTGAGAGCCCCAGTCCTGGGAGATGACCGCGACGGGCATGGTGAGCCGGGTCCCGCGTTCGCGGTCGGCGAGGTCCATGTCGAGGTCGATGCCGGCGGTGGCGCGGTAGTCGGCCACGATCGAGTCGATGGAGTTGATCGAGCTGGTGACGTAGTGGTCGCGCTCCTCGGGCGTGAAGGTGGTTCCGGTGGGGTCCCACGCGTCGAGGAACGAGCCGAAGAACTCCGGGGCGACGGCGGCGATCATCTTCTCGGGCATCCCTGCGGGCTGGGCCATGAGATAGAGATGCCAAGCCACCTTCGCGTTCACGCCCTGGAGTACGGCCCAGGTGTCCATCGTGGGAAGGACATCGAGGATGCCGAGGTAGTCGACGGCGTCGGGGTGGTCGAGTCCTGCGCGGACGGCGACGAGCGCACCGCGGTCGTGACCGACGAGCCCGAAGTGGTCGAAACCGATCTCGTGGGCGACGGCGATGATGTCGTTCGCCATGGTGCGCTTGGAATACGTCTCGGGGTTGTCGGCTGGGGGTTGGTCGCTGGCACCGTAGCCGCGCAGGTCGGGGACGATCACAGTGTGGTCGTCGGCGAGTGTGCGGGCGACGTGGCGCCACATGTAGTGGGTCTGCGGGAAACCGTGCAGCAGGACGACAGCCGGCCCCTGGCCACTGATGGCGACGTTGAGCTTCACGCCGCCGTCCCCGGCTATCGTGCGGTAGGTGAAGTCCTCGATGGTGCAGCGGGTCATGGGGTCTCCGTAGTCGTAGTCGTGGTGGAGGTTTCGGGGTGGCCGGAGAAGATGCCGGCGGGCAGGTCCGTTCGGCCGGCGGACGCGGTGAGCGCGGGAATGATGACGGTGTCGACGAGGGCTTCGAGGTAGGTGTCGTCGACGGTGAGACCGTTCGCTCGTCGCAGGAGCAGGACTGTGCCCACGACCTCCTCGTATGCGAATGGTTGAGCGCCCGAAGGGAGTTCGCCTCGTGCAACGGCATCGTCGAGGACCGCCTGGGGGAGGCGTGCGCCTGTCGGGCCGACGGTCTCCTCGATGGCGTCGCACAACTCCGGGTCTTCGAGTCCCGCGTGGAGCAGCATGAAGGCGGCGTTGCTGTCGGTTGCGGACATGGTGAGGCTGAGGCGTTGCGCAAGCATCAGCAGATCGTCGCGGAGTGTGTCGCCCCGCCGGAGTGGGACCGCCGAGGGATGCGCAGGGGCGTCCTTCACTGCTGCGAGCACCATGTCGCGCTTGGACGGCCATCGTCGATACAGCGTTGCCTTCGACGCCTGGCAACGTCGAGCGACCGCTTCGAACGTCACGCCCTCGTAGCCTCCCTCAGCCAGTAGTTCGAGAACGGTGGTAGTGATCCGACGCTCGAGTTCGGCATCGCGTGGACGTCCGCGTTGCGCAGGCGGCTCATTCAGATACGACACGTTCCGTATCGTAAACCAGACGGCCGCTGTTCGGCGAACTGCAGGGTCGACACCCGCGTCTTTCCGGTCACGGTCGATTGTGATGCACTGTCTCGTTGTCGGCATAACGGACATCGGCGAGGAGATCGGTATGGGATTGAGGTATCACCATCTGGCGTTCGGCCCGGAGGCGGTCGCTCGTCAGGAAGCTGCGGGCAGCATCGTTGCCTATGGTGCCGACCTCGACGAACCCGACCGAGGACCTCAGCCGTTGGGCGACCGGGAACTCGCTCTCGTACGCGAAAGCTTCCAGTTCCATATGGCGACGGTGACCCCGAGCGGATGGCCCTATGTCCAGTACCGCAGCGGACCCGTCGGGTTCCTGCACCACCTCGGTGGGCAGACGATCGGGTTCGCGGACCACCGAGGCAATCAACAATTCGTCTCGGTCGGGAACATCGCGGACAACGGAAGGGTCGCGCTGTTCCTCGCGGACCTTCCGCTGAAGAGGCGGTTGAAGGTCTTCGGTACCGCGCGGGTGGTCGATGCGGACGACGACCCGCAGCTTCTCGACCGGCTGCGCGATCTCGGTGACGGTCGGAGAATCTCGGCGCGATGCGAGCGAAGCATCGTCATCGAGGTCGAGGCCTTCGACTGGAACTGCTCCCGGAGCCTGATCCCGCAGTACACCGACGAAGCGGTCCGCGCCCGGATCCGTCCCTACATCGACGAAATCAACGATCTCCGCGCCCAAGTGGATTCTCTCCGGGCCCGGTTGGAGGCGGTAGGGGAGAACTGACAACGACCGGCGGTACGTGCCGGCTCAAGCCCGTTCGAGCTGTGCGACAACCAGATGCAGTGCCGCCGTGGTGGTGAGAGTTCGGACCCGTTCTCGGTCTCCGGGGAAGCGGCGGGTGACCGTGTACGTCGGTCGTCCCTCGATTGCGACGCCGAAGCACACCGTGCCCACCGGCTTGGCCTCGGTGCCGCCGTCGGGGCCGGCGATCCCCGTGGTGGAGACCGCGACGTCGACCTTCAGGCGACGTCGAGCACCCTCAGCCATGGCTGCGGCGACCTGTTCGCTCACTGCCCCGTGCTCCGCGATCATCTCCGCCGGGACGTCGATGAGATCGGACTTCGCATCGTTGGAATACGAGACGACGCCTCCCATGACATAGGCCGACGACCCGGGGCGGTCGGTGAGACGCGCGGCGACGAGCCCGCCGGTGCACGACTCCGCAGTCGCGATCGTACGGCCGTCGAGGGCGGCGATCAGATGATCGTCGATGGTGGAACCGTCGGTCGAGAAGATCTGGCGGCCATGGTGTTCGGTGAGGACATCGAGAAGGCGGTGATAGATGTCCGCGTCACCGGAGGCAACTCGCGTCACCATGTCGAGTTCGCCGTGACGAAGGCATGTGGTGATCTCGAGGCGTTCGAGGCCGGCGATCTCTGCTTCGGCCCGGCGCAGCGTCTCGGCGAGCTGTGCCTCGTGCAATCCGTAGGCGCGCACAGTGTGTTGCTGCAGGTCGTCGGCTCGCGACAACACGTCGGCGACCGCGGGGGAGGAGACCGCGCTCGGCCACATCGCCTGCAGCTCGCCGGGCGGGCCGGGCAGGATGACGACGGTCGGTACGGGCCGCTCGCCGGTGACCGCCGGGATGACCACGCCCGGTGCTGTGCCGGTGGGCGGCAGTGCGGTGGCACCGGCGGGAACATGTGCCTGCTTGCGGACCCCGGTACGCGTCGGCCCCGCGTCGAGATCCGGCGTGTCCGGGCGGAAGCGGCGGATGACACCTGCGATGTGTTCTTCGAGTTCGGGATCGAGCAGCAGTTCGCGATCGCAGAACTCGGCGACGGTGGGGATGGTCAGGTCGTCGGCGGTGGGACCGAGACCCCCGCTGGTGACGATGAGATCGACGCCCTGCTCGGCGAGGAAACGCAGCTGTGCGGTCAGGTCGGCGGGCCGGTCACCGCAGATCGTGATGTGGGCGACGTCGACGCCGAGTTTCAGGAGTTGGTCGGACAGCCACGGTCCGTTCAGGTCGGAGATCCGCCCGGTCAGCACTTCGGTCCCGGTCACGATGATTCCTGCACGTACGCTCACGGAGCCGAGCCTAGTCGGCGACGATCATCGTGGACGCCTCGCTGCTCTGTTGCGACGGTCTGCGAGGCGGGCGAGCTCACGAAGCATGCCGGGAGCCCGGCGCGCCATGGTCAGTACTGCGCGGTCCGAGACGGTCGGACGTGGTGGCACCGGAGGCTGTGCAGGACGGGCCCCGACCGTCGCCCTGAACACCTGCACCTGACCGGGCACACCTTTGAGCCGATGCCTGCCCAGGTCGGTGAAATCGAAATCTCCGCCGACCGCAAGCTCGCGCACCGCCTGTGAGCATCGCACCTCCCCAGGCCCGGAGGACGCAGCGATCCGCGCTCCGACGTGGACCGTCATTCCGGTCAACCCGGGACCGGCGCGGGTGACCGCCCCGACATGCACACCGGACCGCACGGTGAATCCGAGAGTCGATGTGGCTCGGATGATCCGGTGTGCGCACTGCAGCGCGGCCACGGGACCGTCGAACACACTGAGGGTCCCATCGCCCGCGATGCCCACCAGCGTGCCTCCGCCGGCCTCGACCTCCGCACGCACGAGTCGGTCGTGCGCGCCCAGCAACCTCGCGAACCGGTTGTCACCGACCTCCGCGAGCAGATCGGTGGAGCGGACGACATCGGTGAACAGAACCGCGCCCAGGAACCGATCGGCGTCGACCGGATGGTCCGTGCCGCTGACGAGTTCCTCCACGTGGTCGAGAACAGGGATCAGCACTTCACCCAGCGTTGCACCGAGGGGGATCGGTGGCAGTTCGTAGAAGCGGCCGTTCGGAATCTGCGCGGCCATCCTGCGGCCGGCCTCTCGAGCGAACAGAGTCTCCGGCTGATGCAGCACCTTCGTCGGGCATTGGATTGCCGGCAGAATCGAGGAGTAGTTCGCGCGGAGAGCCCACTCGAGATGTTTCTGGGCAGTTCTCGGTGTGGCGGAGCAGCGTTCGAGCAGCGCCATGATGCGTCGATTGTGCGGGACATCGAGGGTCGGGTGCGTCAGGGACGTGAGCTTCCCTTGACCCCAGCATGCGTACGCATCCCGATACGACTCGACGAACCGGTCTCGCTCGTCAGCAGTCCATCCCGGTGGCGGATCACCGTCGGACAGCAGGGTATCGGACCAGGGTTCGGCGAGGACCAGTCCGGAAACGCGGTCGGGGTGCCGAGCGGCTACCAGGGCGAGGGGCCCGCAGGTGCTGGCCGCGCCGACGAGCGTGGCGCGATCGACCTCGGCGTCGTCGAGCACCGCGATGACGTCGTCGGCCTGCTCCTCGAGCGTGGGGACGTGCTCGACGGGATCGGACAGTCCGAATCCGCGGCGCTGGAAGAACAGCGAACGCGCGAAGCGGGCACAACGTTCGAAGTTGTAGTGGAAGTGCGGATCGGTCCACATCAGGTCCGGATGCATCATGTCTTCGAAGAACCACGCGATCGGATATGGCCCCTCACCCACGATCTGATACGCCAGTGCGGCGCCGTCGCGCTGGATGTACCGCGTCACGGGCGGATCCATGGGAACAACGATAGGCGCCGGTCGACAGCGCGACGAGTGTCGGCTGCCGAAACCGACCGGCGACGGAAACCGGCCTCTATCGTGAGGTTGGTGAGGAAAGCGTGGTCTTCACGGCGCGTCTCGCGTGAGACGGGTGGACGCCGGAGCAGGGGTGTGCTGCTTTCTGTGGTCGCTGCAGCGCTGCTCCTGGGTGTCTTCGCATCAGGGTGCGCTTCGATGCGCGGCGGGGTGGAAGGCGACTTCGGTCGGGCAGCGCAGCAGATCGGTTCGGCGGCGGTCTCGGCTCAGCTGAGCCTGCAGGTTTTCGCCGACGGTCGCAACACCACCGCCGCCACGGACACCGCCCTGTCGGACATGCTCGAGGAGGTCGACCAGGCCGTCTCGGCAACCGCGGATCGAGAAGTGGACACCCCCGACCAGGGAACCCTGCGCGCCGAGGTCCTGCAGGCGGCGAACACGGTTACCGGACAGATCATCCGGGGACGAGACATCGTTGCGGGAGTCGGCGAGCAGACCGAGCTGACTGCGGTTGCGGCCGAGCTCGGACGTGCAGGTACGGAGTTGCTCGATCTCGGAGACCGCCTCGAGGCGGCCGGATGAAGACTTCGCCGTCGCTCTCGGAATCCTCACCGCGATCGGGGGATTCCTCGACATCGGTGATCTGGTCACCAATGCAGTGGTGGGCGCGCGTTTCGGGTTGTCCCTGGCCTGGGTGGTGCCGGTAGGCGTGCTGGGAATCTGTGTCTTCGCGCAGATGTCCGGTCGCGTCGCTGCGGTCAGCGGCCGAGCCACTTTCGAGATCATTCGCGAACGTCTCGGGCCGCGCATGGCAGTGGCGAATCTGAGCGCGTCGTTTCTGATCAACCTGTTGACGTTGACCGCCGAGGTCGGTGGTATTGCGCTGGCGTTGCAGTTGGCGAGCAGTGTGAACCCGAAGTTGTGGATTCCGGTAGCCGCCCTGGCGGTGTGGCTGGTGATCTGGCGGGTGAGGTTCTCGGTGATGGAGAACGTCACCGGGGTCGTCGGACTGTGCCTGGTCATGTTCGCAGTGGCGGTGTTCCTTCTCGGCCCGGATTGGGGGCAGCTCGCGGACCAGGTGTTCACTCCATCCCTGTCGGACGGCGAAAACCTGGCGGCATATTGGTATTACGCGATCGCGTTGTTCGGTGCGGCGATGACTCCGTACGAGGTGTTCTTCTTCTCCTCCGGGGCGGTGGAAGAGAAGTGGACGGTGCGAGATCTCGCGAAGTCCCGGCTCAACGTCCTCGTGGGATTTCCCCTCGGTGGCATCCTCTCGGTGGCCATCGCCGCCCTGTCTGCGATCGTGCTGATGCCCGGTGGGATAGAGGTGTCCAGCCTGTCGCAGGTGCTGATTCCGGTGGCGGAGGCGGGAGGAAAACTGGCGGTCGCAGTGATCGTCCTCGGGATCGTGGCGGCCACCTTCGGCGCGGCGCTCGAAACCGCGCTGTCCGGTGGCTACACCCTGGCGCAGTTCCTGGGATGGTCGTGGGGCAAGTTCCGACGGCCGGTGGAGGCGGCGCGATTCCACCTGACCATGCTGGTGTTGCTGATCGTCGCCGTCGGTGTGCTGATGACGGGAGTGGACCCGATCCTGGTCACCGAGTACTCGGTGGTGTTCTCCGCAATCGCCCTGCCCTTGACGTATCTACCGGTTCTGATCATCTCCAACGACCCGCAGTACATGGGCGAGCATGTCAACGGCCCGGTCGTCAACGCGATCGGTACCGTCTACCTGGTGATCATTGTCGCCGCCTCGGCAGCGGCGATACCGTTGATGATCGTCACCGGAGCAGGACAATGAGCAGATCAGAGCACCCAGCCGGCACCGACCGAGACGGTCGGCTGATCGATGCCCGCCTGCACCTGCTGGACCGGCAGATCCTCGACTGTGACGGCGTACCGGTGGCCACGGTCGATGACATCGAACTCAGCGGCATCGAATCCGACGGCGTCACCTCGTCAGCACCGCGTATCGAGGCGATCCTCACCGGCTCAACCTTGATGACTCGGATCTTCGGGGGCTGTCTGCCCCGAAGCCGCTTGCATCGCATCAAGTGGGACGACGTTGCCGAGGTCGGTATCATTCTCCGGCTACGAGTGCGGTCCGAGGCCTTGGATGCGACGTGGCCCGAGCGATGGGTACGGGACCAGATCATCGGCCGCATTCCCGGGGGCCGCCATGCTCCTGACTGATCTGCTCGACCTGCCCGTCCACGAGCACAACGGCGACCACGTCGGGTGGGTGTGCGATATACGCTTCCGCCTCCCTGCTCGTCCGGCTGTATCGGACAGTGGGGGAGTGCCGTCGCCGGAGGTCGTCGGCCTTCTCCTCTCGCCTCACCGGCGCGGCTCGTACCTCGGATTCGAACGCACCGATGTGCGTGCCCCGGTGTTGCTCGCTCGGTGGATCCGGTGGCGCCACCGCGGGACCTGCCTGGTTCCGTGGTCCGATGTCGATCGCGTCGAGGACGGGGCTGTCGTGCTGGACGCGCACTATCGTCGGAAATCGCCGCTGTTGAGCCGCTGACCGATCACGCCGCAGCCTCGACGATGCTGGGCAGAGCTACCACGCTCCGGCGGCGGCACGTCGCTGCTGCCGACGCCCACCTTTTCCGTCGTGACGTCGCCGCCCCGGTATCCGCTGCGCGCGTCGACGCAGCGCGAGCTCGTGCTGCAGACGCTCCGCAGAAAGCTTGCCCGGACCATGGATGCTCGTGCCATCCGGCCGTTCGATCGTGGTGGCCATCGCTGTGTCTCTCCTCGAGAATCTCGAAATTCGCCAGCGCCCAGTAGTACTCTTCGACGAGTACTGGGGCAACGGAATTTTCGCCCTCACCGCCGAGGACGAACGAACACCGAGTCGACGGCCACTTCGATAGGGGTTCCCGACATCATCACCACCCCTCGCCGTCGATAGCTCAGCGAGACTGTCTACCGCAGAACGTCACCTACCTCTCATGAGACAACCGATCCATTCGATCGGTCAACGGAATTCGGCCGGGCACCGCCGCAGTGGATCTCAGGCCGCAGCCGGTGCCCGACATCCGCATCGCACGGCACGCCCCTGCTCGTCGTCGGGAAGCCACCCGTACTCGTCGCAGTCGCCGCACTTCGGTTGGAGGACAAGGGGCGTCGGCAGCGACCGCCATAACGGCAACCATCCGTGCGCCAACCGCATCGGATTGCCCGGTCTGTGCACGGAATTCGCTGCCGCAACGAGAGCCGGCACACCATGCGTGGCGACGAGTGCTTCGATCGCCGCTGCCGCATCGGGTTTGAGGTAGACGAAGGTTGCGGTGAGTCCGGCCCGTCTGCAGGCTGCCGCAAGCTCGACCACCGCCGGACCGAGCGGTGCTTTCGTGACGCGCGGTGTGCGGTTGGTTTCCGTCCTTGGTGTATCGGTACTTGAAAGAGCGCCTGGGTCTCCGATGTCCGCGCTGCCGCGGGTCGGATTCTCAGGCGCCGGGTCGGTGACGGGACGTTCGTAGATGGTCTGGATGGTGATCCACTGGCCGAGCTCGTTCTGGATCTTCTCGCGTACCAGGTAGCCGAGGTCGGCGAGCTCGCGTAAAGCCGATCGGATGGCGTCGCGACCTTCTTTTGGTGACTGCGCCGCGATCGAGTCGGCGCGGGTGCGCCAGTCGTCGGGCTTGGACAGCAACCAGGCGAGCACGCCCCGTGCGCGGAAGGACAAACGCTCGTCGGTGATGACGGCATTGCTCAGGACGGTGAAGTTGGCGGCAAGGCGCGGTCCACGACGCACGCCGCCGGCCAGGGTATTCTGACCCACGTTCGACTCCTGTTCAGTCGGACATCCGGCCCGTCGGGAGTTGCAGCTCCTGGCGGGCCTTATTCGATTGTGGCCGCGCGGATCGGCGGCGTGCTGGCATCGTGCCACCGTCTGTACAAGGCGCGCAAGGAATCAAGCGGGGGGTGCTCGAATTTCGGTGTTCTCGACCTCGCTGAGCGGGGTCCGGAACACCGAATTTTCACCGGCGCTAGGGGGAAGCTTCGAACCGCGCCTCGACGTCGGCGGTGAGGGTGACGCGGTCGGGTTCGAAGACCAGCTCGGGTTCGGCGGACTCGGGTGCGCTCATCGCATCCGAGCGCAGCATCGCGGTGCGCATCATCGGAGCGCCGCCCGCATGGACGGGTGAGGGCTGGGAGCCGAGCATGCCCGGATCGGCGATGGCCACCGCACGAATAGTGTCGAGACCCAGCGACGTCGTGTACGCCTTCGCCTTGTCCAGGGCGTCGCGGACGGCGAGGTCGCGGACCTGTGCGAGTCGCTTCTTCCGGGCCTTGCGGGTGATCCACCACTGGAGATCGGCGACGGTGACCACCTCGAGTTCGGCGACCCGTTCGACGAACGCACCCACAGCGTCGAACTCGTGGAAGGCGACGGTGATCGACGCCGACGAGTTGTACACCCACGGGCGGTTCTTGCCCTCGCGGTTGAACGGGCGCCGCCGGCTGTGGCGCACCCGATCGAAGGTCCACCGCTTCACGGGGCTCGGGGTGCGCTTGCGCAGTTCGGTGATGAGATCGGTGATGGTGGCGACGGCCGCGGTCACCGGTTCGGCGGACTGCTTGCGCGAGGAGCCGTCGGCGTGCACCCGCAACACCACTGTGCACCGGTTGGGTGCGACGGTGCGCTCGGCGTGCCCGGTGACGGTGATCGTGACGGGAGGCTGGGTCATGCGCACGAGTGTGCCAGCGCGAGCCGTCCCCGTCGGGCAGACGGCACGTGCCACGGTCGGAACCGCCGAATCCGACCTTCCGGGCGTCGCATTCGTGCCACTCTGAAGTTGTCAGAAGTGAGAGGTGTGACTGGTGGGACGACTGGGTATCTGAGTTGTGTCGAACTAGCCAGTGTTCATGAAAGGACTGCACATGCTCGGACTCGGAATCCTCGGTTGGATCATCATCGGTGGTCTCGCCGGTTGGATCGGCAGCAAGATCATGGGCACCGACGCCCAGCAGGGCATTCTCCTCAACATCGTCGTCGGCGTCATCGGCGGCTTGATCGGTGGTTTCCTGCTGAAGGTCTTCGGCGTGGATGTCGAAGGCGGCGGACTGATCTTCAGCTTCCTGACCTGCCTCCTCGGCGCGGTCATCCTGCTGTTCCTCGTCAAGGCCGTCACCGGTCGAGGCGTGCGCCGCTGACCGCTCTGCGTCAACGAGGTCCCGGATCCACACGGATCCGGGACCTCGTTCATGTCGGGGGTCGTCTCGTCAGACCAGTTGATCGCGAAACCAACGTGGGTCGGGATTGGTATGCGACACGTCGCCGACGAACACCGTCGGCACCGTCTCGTTCCCGCCGTTGACTTCCCGGACCCGAGCGGCCGCAGCGGGATCCCGCCAGATGTTCACCCAGATCGCGCGACGCGCGCGAGTGCGCAGGGTGGCGCGCAACCGGATACAGAACGTGCACCCCGGGCGCCAGTACACCACCGGAACGCCGCGGGCTGCGGCGTCGCGACGGGCGGTGGCGTCGTCGACGTGATGGGGGAGGAACAGGGGAGAGACGACCCAGGCGAGGGCGAGGAGCAGTACTGCCGTCACCACCGAGGTCACGTCGAATGCGCCGGTGAGCAGAACGACGGCCGCGACGGCCACCATCGTTGCGGAAAGGATCCAGGTTCGCCACACCCCTGTGAGCCTAGTTCCGTCGAGCCCTACCGAAACCTGCCGAGTGAGACGCACGGCGGAACCCGCCCGACCTGCCGGTCTGCAGCCGGTCGAGATGGCGCGATAGCGTATTCGGTCATGGTCGTCACCGAGAGTTCACCTCCTGTATCCCCGCGGTTGGTCCGCTCGATGTTCATCCCTGCCGTAGGGGTGGCGCTCGTGCTGACTCTTCTCGCGGCGGCGACGGTGCCGATGCGCGACCGCCTGTATCTGTCCGTAGCCCAGACCGTCGAGGGATCCTTCCTCGGACCGCTCGCAGGTCTCGTCGCCGACAAGGGGTTGCTCGTCCTTGTCGCCTTCACCGGTGTGCTCGCGGCATGGCTGTGGCGGAACGATCGCCGCGGCTTCGGCACCCTCGCCGTCGGCGGCACCGGTGTCGTGGGTGCCTACCTGTCGAGCGAACTCGTCAAGCTCGTGGTGACGGAACCGCGACCGTGCCGCGCACTCGGCATCGAGACGGTGCTGGAATGCCCCGAAGTGGGTGACTGGTCCTGGCCGTCGAACCACTCCGTCATCGCGGCGTCGTTCGCCACGGCGTGTGTCCTCGCGGCTCCGCGTCTGATCTGGCTGGTCGCTCCGCTCGCCGCAGTGCTCGCCTTCTCTCGGGTGACGGTGGGGGTGCACTACGTCCACGACGTGCTGTCGGGTATGGCGCTCGGCGTGTTGGTGGTTGCGCTGGTCGTCGTGGTGCTTCTGCCGTTCGCGTCGCGGCTTCCGATCCTGTCGCGCGAGGCACCGGCGGTCCCGCCCACCGAGTAGGCGCACCGAATACAGCACACCGAATCCGGCTGTCGGCAGAGCAATCTGCAGGCAGCCGGATTTTTGTTCGCAAGTTGGACGGGGCGGGCGTGGTTCGTTACCGAGGTCCCTCGGTCGCTGCAGTGGACCCGGTTTGCACGACCATCGGCTCTGCATCGGGCCGGCGGTCGTTCTCGACGATCCGGACGACGTATCGGTCCCCGACCCGTCGGCCGAGTCTTCGCCTCATTTCGACTCTGTTCTTGCTCAGTGGGAGTACGACGGCGTCGAGTACATCAGCCGAGTGAGTCTCGAGGGCCGCGGCCGCACGGGAGAGACAGTCCGCATGGGGGTCGACGAGACGGGCAACTACATGCCGGTTCCCCGCACCGGTACCGAGAATGCGGTCACGGCGCTCGGTGCGGCTCTGGTGATTCTCGTCCTCGGCACCGTGGCATGCTCGCTCACGCTGTTCGGCGTCCACGTCGTGATGAACCGGCAGAGACTGTCTCGGTGGGACCGTAAGTGGCAGGAAGCAGGACGACTCCCGGGGTGGCCGATCGGGTGAACGTCGCGCAGCGCCCGTCGTGATGGTCATCGTTGTCGACCTCCGCGTTCGGGGTACTCGATGCGCATGAAGGATCGGGCCTGGGATCTCGCATACGCCGCCGGTTGGTGGGCGGTATGCGCGCTACCGGAGGAGCCGGCGAGGCGCTTGTTCGAGATGGCCGCGGATCGAGCGGCCCGAAACGGCGGACCGACCCAACTACGCCGCAACCTCGCTCGGGTGTTGTCCACCACTCCCGATCAGGTACCGGATGAACTCGTACGCGCGAGCCTGCGTTCGTACGCGCGATATTGGTGCGAAGCGTTCCGCTTGCCGTCGATGGATCCGGTACGGCTGGCCGAGACCATCGACTCCGCGGCCACCGGTCTCGAACATATCCATACGGCCGTCGCGCGTGGGCGCGGCGCAGTGTTGGCGCTTCCGCACAGCGGAAACTGGGACCTGGCGGGAGTGTGGATCGTACAGCGGATCGGCACACCGACCGTCGTCGCCGAGCGGCTGCAACCGGAATCGTTGTTCCGCCGCTTCGTCCGGTTCCGTGAAAACCTGGGTTTCGAGATCATCCCGCTCACCGGCGGCACTGTCCCACCGTTCGAACAGCTGGCCGTCCGGATCCGGGAGGGACGGTTCGTCGGACTCCTCGGTGAACGGGATCTGACGGGAACGGGCGTGCCGGTCACCTTCTTCGGCGAACCGGCCTGCATGCCGGCCGGCCCGGCCAAGCTCGCGATCGATACCGGCGCACCGCTGCTGCCGGTGCACTGCTGGTTCACTCCGGGCGGATGGGGATTCCACGTCGACGCACCGATCGATACCGCAGGCGGCGTCCACGCCACAACCCAGAGGCTGGCCGATCGGTTCGCGGCCGGTATCGCCGCGCATCCCGCCGACTGGCACATGCTGCAATCGGTGTGGACGGCCGACCGGCGGGACCACACACAGACACCCGGCAGGGAGTGACGACGCCGGTTCTCGCGGCTGGCCTCGTAGACCGTCAGAAGAAGTCGGCAGAGGTGATCTCGGCGCGGAAGAACTCGCCGTCCCCACCGGTACCCGTGTCCCAACTCGCGCGGATCCGCGAGGCGATCGTCATGCCGCCGAACCGGCGTTCGGCCTCGACCGCGACGATGAACGGATACCGGCCGAACTCATGATTGTCGGGGTTGCCCCACCGCAGCATCCGCACCCCGCACAATGCCCCGTCATCGGCGACATCCAGACGCACGGTCTCCTTGCGTCCATCCACCGTCCAGGTCGCCGAGGCGACGAATTCGTCGCCCCGCCACCGTGCGAGGGGAAATGTTGTGGGCACGAAAATGCTCTCCCCGGCCAGGCGACCGGCCGCACTGTCGCTGACATCCGGACCATCGGCAGACA
Source organism: Rhodococcus sp. AB351 (assembly GCF_049538275.1). NCBI lineage: Bacteria > Bacillati > Actinomycetota > Actinomycetes > Mycobacteriales > Nocardiaceae > Rhodococcus > Rhodococcus sp. AB351. The sequence continues at coordinate 714 of NZ_JBMVFW010000024.1, read as the reverse complement.
TCACCGGGATGATTCCCCCGATCCGCCAACGCATCTCGCCACACCCGTCGGTGAAACGATCGTACCCCGACACGGACAGCGGGCCGATCCGAGTGGTCGCAGCCCAGATGAACCCCGTCGCCGGAGCGAGGAGTTGCACGGCGGTGAACGGTCGCCAGGAGCCGAGTCTGATCTCCCCGGACATCTCCAACCGTGCAGCTGCGGCCATCGGCGTGCCCTCAGCGACGGCATGATCGATCCAACGCCGCGCAGCAGGTGGCAGGGATGCGGTCATTGCCGGCGCGAACCGCTTACCGGTGCCCTTGACCTCGGACAGAGCGCGCCAGTGTGCGCCGACATGATGAGCGGCGCACGGAACAGCTGGTGCACGGCCTATGCGCACGAATCCTCCACCGGTCGGCTCAGCCCTTGACGATGCTTCGCTCGGACTCGGTGCTTCATCGGTGGGGTGGGCCGATACTCGCTGATTCCAGCACATTATGCCCGGCCCCGTGTCCTTGCCGATGGAATAGTCGATCGTCGCGCTGTAGGAAATCTCGGTCGGTCGCGGGTGGCGTCGCGGGGTAGACGGTCGTCCGAGACGGAAGAGGTACACATGCGCGCCACGGGTTGAGGACGCCGATTGTGGGGATGGTGGCTTTCGTCGCTGGCGCGATAGTGGTAGCAGTCTCAACCGAACTAGGTTGCGCGGGCCGGGACGCGAGCGGTTGGTTC
>NZ_JBMVFW010000023.1:0-24545 GCF_049538275.1 Rhodococcus sp. AB351 | reverse complement strand
CCGCAGGCGGAACCGGCCGGTCGTCAGGGAAGGGTGAGCGGTGCTCCGGTGGCGGCGCGCACCTGTTCCTCGGTGACGCCCGGGGCGCACTCTGTCAGGACGAGGCCGTCGGCGGTCACGTCGATCACCGCGAGGTTGGTGATGATGCGCTGCACCACGCCCTCACCGGTGAGCGGCAGCGAGCACTCCGAGACGATCTTCGGGTTGCCCTGCTTGTCGGTGTGCTCCATGAGCACGATGACCTTGCGGGCGCCGTGGACGAGGTCCATCGCCCCGCCCATGCCCTTGACCATCTTTCCGGGCACCATCCAGTTGGCCAGATCGCCGGTGGCCGAGACCTCCATGCCTCCGAGCACGGCGGTGTCGATGTGGCCGCCGCGGATCATGCCGAAGCTCAGCGCCGAGTCGAAGAAGGCAGCGCCGGGGTTGACCGTCACGGTCTCCTTGCCGGCGTTGATCAGATCCGGGTCGACCGCGTCGTCGGTGGGGTACGGCCCGGTGCCCAGGATGCCGTTCTCACTGTGCAGGGTCACGTGCACACCCTCGGGCAGGTAGTTGGGGATCAGCGTCGGCAGGCCGATACCGAGGTTGACGTACTCCCCCGGCGCGAGTTCCTGCGCGGCGCGCGCGGCCATCTGCGTGCGCGTCCACCCCTGTGTCTCGACAGCTGTGGTCATGTTCTACGCTCCCTTCGCGGCGCTGACGGTGCGCTTTTCGATCTGCTTGTCCTGGACACCGGTGTGCACGACCCGGTTCACGAAGATTCCCGGCAGGTGCACCTCGCCCGGATCGATCTCGCCCGGCTCGACGAGTTCCTCGACCTGGGCGATGCACACGCGGCCGGCCATCGCGGCGAGCGGGTTGAAGTTCATCGCGGCCTTGTTGAACACCAGGTTGCCCTCGGTGTCGCCCTTGAGGGCGTGCACGAGCGAGAAGTCGGCGGTGATGGACTCCTCGAGCACGTACCGCTTGCCGCGGAACTCGCGGATCTCCTTCGCCGGTGACGCCACGGCGATCGAGCCGTCGGCGTTGTACTTCCAGGGCAGTCCGCCCTGCGAGATGGGGGTGCCGACGCCGGCGGGGGTGAAGAAGGCGGGGATGCCCGCGCCACCGGCGCGGAGCTTCTCGGCGAGAGTGCCCTGCGGGGTCAGCTCCACCTCGAGCTCACCCGAGAGGTACTGCCGGGCGAATTCCTTGTTCTCCCCGACGTACGACGCGGTGACCCGGCTGATGCGCTTGCTGCCCAGCAGGATTCCGAGACCGTGGCCGTCGACGCCGCAGTTGTTGGAGAACACCTCGAGGTCGGTGGCCCCGGTGTCGGCGATGGCCTGGATCAGGATGTCGGGGATACCGCACAGTCCGAATCCGCCCACCGCGAGCGTCGCACCGTCACGGATGTCGGCGACGGCCTCCGCCGCCGTCTCGAACACTTTCGTTGCCAACTCTCACCTCTCGGGTTCCGGGGGAGCCGCCGGGGCTCCGCTGGACGAATCACGTCCACTGGATGAACGCGGTCACATTCTTGGTTTCTACTAAAGAGTCTGCAGGTGGAGAACACAAGTACCTGCCGAAATCTCTCGAAAATTGGTCGTTCATCGAACGGAGACCCCTTATGCGTTCACTGAGTGGACGTATAATCGATACATGTCGTCCGATGCACGGGGTCAACTGGTCACGCGGATCGCCGCTCTGCTGCGCACCGTCTCGTCGCACGAACCGGAAGGGGTGACGACCTCGGAGGTCGCCCGCACCACCGATCTCGCCCGGCCCACGGTGCACCGCCTGCTCAGCTCGCTCGCCGACGAGGGGCTCGTCGACCGGGATCCGGCGTCGGGACGCTGGTCCCTCGGACCCGAGCTCTACCTGCTGGGATCGCTCGCCTCGGTGCGCTACGACATCACCGATCTCGCGGGCGACGTGCTGCGCGATCTGGCGCGCGCGACCGGCGAGAGCGCCTTCCTCTCCGCGCGACGGGGCGACGAGACCGTCTGTCTGGCGATGGAGGAGGGCAGCTTCCCCCTGCGTTCGCACGTGCTCCACATCGGGATCCGGTTCCCGCTCGGGGTGGCGTCGGCGGGGCTGGCGATCCTCGCGCACATGCCCGATCAGGAGATCGAGGCGTATCTGTCGCGGGTGGATCTCACGGAGGACTGGGGGCCGGACCATGCGCGACCCGCACTGGAGAAGCGGATCGAGGCGACACGGCTGGCCGGCTACGCCGTCAATCCGGCGCTGATCGTCGAGGGCAGTTGGGGAATGGGCGCCGCGGTGTTCGATCACCGCGGCGCCCCGACCTGGGCGTTGAGTCTGACCGGCGTGGAGAGCCGGTTCCGGCCCGATCGTGTGCCCGAACTCGGTGAGGCGCTGCTCGACAGCGCCCACCGTCTCACTCAGTTGTTGCGTCACCGTCCCCGGTGACGCGCGGTCATGCCGAGGCGGCAGCCGAGGCGCGCTGCAGCACGCGCTCGGCGTGGCGCAGCACCGGGGCGTCGACCATCTTCCCTTCGAAATCGAAGACGCCGCGTTCCGATTCAGCGGCCTCGAGGACGCGCCGCGCCCACGCCTCCTCCTCGGGGGCGGGTGCGTACGCCCGGCGGACGACGTCGACCTGGCTCGGATGGATCGACACCTTGATGTCGAATCCGATCGCCACGGCGTCGAGGGCCTCCTCGTGGAGACCGTCGGTGTCCTTGATGTCCAGGTACACCGAGTCGAGCGCCCAGCGGGCGTGACCCTTCGCGGCGAGCAGGGTCACCGACCGGGCGTGCTGCGCGACCGCGCGGTACGTCCCGTCGGCGCGACGGCTCGCGTTGCCTCCGAGTCCGGCGACGAGATCCTCGGCACCCCACATCATTCCGAGGGTGTTCTCGGCGACGGCGATGTCCTCCACCGCGAGCACCCCGAGGGGCGACTCGATGAGCGCGACCACCTCGAGCGGTGCGAGCGAGCGCACCTCGTCGCCGCTCTCGCACTTGGGCAGCATGACCCGCGTGTACGACGTACGGCGCAGCGCCTCGAGATCGGCCTCGTGGTCGGCCGTGCCCACCGGGTTGACCCGTACCACGGTGCGCTCGGGGTCGAGCGGGGTGGCGATCAGCGCCTCACGGGCCGCCTGCTTGTCGGCCGGTGCGACGGCATCCTCGAGGTCGATGATCACCACGTCGGAGCGTTCGGCGGCCTTGGCGTAGCGCTCCGGACGATCGGCGGGACAGAAAAGCCATGCGGGGCCGGGGAGTTCCCAGGTCATGTCGTGGGCCTCTTCTGGACGAGGGTCTTGCGCACGGCGACGGCGACGACGTCGCCGTGCTGGTTGCGACCGGTGTGTTCGAGGGTGACGATGCCCTCCCCCGGCCGGCTCTTCGACTCGCGCTTGTCGACGATCTTCGTCTCGGCGTAGAGCGTGTCGCCGTGGAAGAGCGGCTTGGGGAAGGAGATCTCGGAGAACCCGAGGTTCGCGACGATCGTGCCCTGCGTGAGCTGGGCGACCGACAGTCCCACGATCGTCGAGAGCGTGAACATCGAATTGACCAGACGCTCACCGAAACTCGTCTCGGCGGCGTAGGCGGCATCGAGGTGCAGCGCCTGCGTGTTCATCGTCTGCGTCGTGAACAGCGTGTTGTCGGCCTCGGTGATCGTCCGGCCGGGGCGGTGCTCGTAGATCGCGCCGAGTTCGAATTCCTCGAACCACAGGCCGCGCTGGACGATCCGCTTCTCCACGGCGGTGTCGGTCTCGCTCACAGTCCCAGCTCCCGTCCGATGAGCATGAGCTGCACCTCGGTGGTGCCCTCACCGATCTCGAGGATCTTGCTGTCGCGGTAGTGGCGCGCCACGGCGTACTCGTTCATGAAGCCGTAGCCCCCGTGGATCTGCGTCGCGTCGCGCGCGTTGTCCATCGCGGCCTCGGACGCGACGAGCTTGGCGACCGCGGCCTGCTTCTTGAACGGCTTGCCGGCAAGCATCGCGGCGGCGGCGTCGTAGTAGGCGGTGCGTGCGGCGTGCGCACGTGCCTCCATGCGGGCGATCTTGAAGGCGATGGCCTGGTTGCTGCCGATCGGGCTGCCGAAGGCCTCGCGCTCCTTGGCGTACTTCACCGATTCCTCGACGCAACCCTGCGCGGCGCCGGTCGACAGCGCGGCGATCGCGATGCGGCCCTCGTCGAGGATGCGCAGGAAGTTGGCGTAGCCGCGGCCCCGCTCGCCGAGGAGGTTCTCCTCGGGCACCCGCACGTCGGCGAAGGTGAGCGGATGCGTGTCGGAGGCGTTCCAGCCGACCTTGTTGTAGGCGGGTTCGGCGGTGAAGCCCGGCGTGGAGGCCGGCACGAGGATCGTGGAGATCTCCTTCTTGCCGTTCTCCCGCACACCGGTGACGGCGGTGACGGTCACCAACGAGGTGATGTCGGTGCCGGAGTTGGTGATGAACTGCTTGTTGCCGTTGATGATCCACTCGCCCTTCTCGAGCTTGGCGGTGGTCTTCGTGCCTCCGGCGTCGCTGCCCGCACCCGGCTCGGTGAGACCGAAGGCCGCGAGATTGCGACCGCTCGCGAGCTGCGGCAGCCACTCCTCCTTCTGCTTCTCGTTGCCGAAGCGGTAGATCGGCATCGCACCGAGCGAGACACCGGCCTCGAGGGTGATGGCGACGGACTGGTCGACCTTGCCGAGTTCCTCGAGCGCGAGGCACAGCGCGAAGTAGTCGCCGCCCATACCGCCGTACTCCTCGGGGAACGGCAGGCCGAACAGGCCCATCTCGGCCATGCCCTGCACGACCTCGTAGGGGAACGAGTGCTCGGCGTCGTGCTTGGCGGCGACCGGCGCGACCGCCGTGCGGGCGAAGTCGGCGACCGTCTTGCGCAGCTGCTCGTACTCGTCGGGAAGTTGGCCCGTGGCCAGGTATTCCGTCATCACTGTGTCTCTTCCGTGTCGGCGTGCGGGGTGACCCGCACGAGAAGTTGATCGACCTTGACCTGCTCACCGGCGGCCGCGAACAGTTCGACGGTGCCGTCGATGGGAGCGGTGAGCGAATGTTCCATCTTCATGGCCTCGACGACGACGAGCGTTTGCCCGGCCGTGACGGTGTCGCCGGAGGCGACGGACACCGCGATGACGGCGCCGGGCATCGGGCTGGCGATGTCGGCGTCGCCGGCGTGCGCGTCGTCGCCGCGCACCGATGCCTCGCGCACCTCGCGGACGGCGACGCTGCCGTGGCCGTCGGAAAGCCAGACCGCACCATCGGATTCGCCGACGCGGTAGCTGTGACGCCGGCCGTCGAGCACGACCGCCAGATCGGAGCCGTGCAGCACGGCGCTGAACCGGTAGGTCTCGCCGTCCTCGACCTCGGCGACACCGGCCGCCGGGGTTCCGGTCAGGCGCACGTGTGCGGTGCGGTCGCCGGAGGTGAGCCGCGACGTGACGGGCCGGTGGGCACCGACGCGCCATCCGTCGGGCACCGCCCACGGGTCGGTGGTCTCGCCCGCCCAGCGGTCGAGCCACCGCAGGATCGCCGCGGCGACGAGCGTGGAATCGATGGTCGTGGGGGCCGTGTAGTCGCCGACCCGGCGGTCGAGGAGTCCGGTGTCGAGCGCACCGGCCACGACGTCGTCGTCGGCGAGCAGGAACCGCACGAAGTCGACGTTGGTGACGACGCCGAGCACGGCGGTCTGCGCGAGCGCCCGGTCGAGGCGACGCAGCGCTCCGGCGCGGTCGTCGGCGTGGGCGATGACCTTGGCGAGCATCGGGTCGTAGTCGCTGCCGACCACGGTGCCGGCGCGGATACCGGAGTCGACGCGTACCCCGGGGCCGCTGGGCTCGACGACGTCGGCGATCTCGCCACCGGTCGGGAGGAAGCCGCGAGCGGGATCCTCGGCGTAGACACGGGCCTCGATCGCGTGACCGGTGAGCGTGATGTCGTCCTGGGTGAACCCGAGCGGCTCGCCCGCGGCGATACGCACCTGCCACTCGACGAGGTCGAGGCCGGTGACCATCTCGGTGACCGGATGCTCGACCTGCAGTCGGGTGTTCATCTCCATGAAGAAGAACTCGTCCGGCTTGTCGGCGGAGACGATGAACTCGACGGTGCCGGCGCCGGTGTAGTCGACGCTACGCGCGGTGTTGCACGCGGCCTCGCCGATGCGGGCGCGGGTGGCCTCGTCGAGCAACGGCGAGGGCGCTTCCTCGATGACCTTCTGGTGCCGTCGCTGGAGGCTGCACTCGCGCTCGCCGAGGTGGACGACGTTGCCGTGCGCATCCGCGAGGACCTGGACCTCGATGTGCCGGGGGCGCTGGACGAACCGCTCGAGGAAGAGGGTGTCGTCGCCGAATGCCGACGCCGCTTCGCGACGGGCGGATTCGAGCGCGGCGGGCAGATACTTCGGGTCCTCGACGAGGCGCATGCCCTTGCCGCCACCACCGGCGGACGGTTTGACGAGCACGGGATAGCCGACTTCCTCGGCGCCCGCGATCAGTTCGTCGTCGCTCAGACCGGGCCGGGAGATGCCGGGCACGACGGGAACGCCGAACTCCGACACCGCGGCCTTGGCGGTGATCTTGTCGCCCATGGTCTCGATCGCGTGGGCCGACGGGCCGAGGAAGGCGATACCGGCGGTGGCGCACGCGGCAGCGAAAGCCGAGTTCTCCGAGAGGAATCCGTAGCCGGGGTGGATGCCCTGTGCACCGGTGGCGAGCGCCGCGTCGATGACCTTGTCGATCACCAGGTAGCTCTCACGCGCCGCGGCGGGTCCGAGCAGCACCGCGGTGTCGGCCTCCTGCACGTGCCGGGCGTCGCGGTCGGCCTCGCTGAACACGGCGACCGAGCGGATGCCCATCGCCTTCAGGGTGCGGATGACGCGCACCGCGATCTCACCGCGGTTGGCGACCAACACCGTGTCGATCCGAGTCGTATCAGTCATGGGTGCACTCACATCCGGAAGACGCCGTAGGAAACCGGCTCGAGCGGGGCGTTGGCGCACACCGACAGTGCCAGTCCGAGAACTTTTCTGGTGTCTGCGGGATCGATGATGCCGTCGTCCCACAGGCGCGCGGTCGAGTAGTAGGGATTGCCCTGTTCCTCGTACTGGGCGCGGATCGGAGCCTTGAACTCCTCCTCCTGCTCGGCCGTCCAGGGCTTGCCCGAGGCGTCGAGCTGGTCGGAGCGCACCGTGGCCAGCACCGAGGCGGCCTGCTCGCCACCCATGACGGAGATGCGGGCGTTGGGCCACATCCACAGGAAGCGAGGCGAATACGCGCGACCGCACATCGAGTAGTTGCCGGCGCCGTACGAACCGCCGATGACGACGGTCAGCTTCGGCACCCGGGCGCACGCGACGGCGGTGACCATCTTCGCGCCGTGCTTGGCGATGCCGCCGGCCTCGTAGTCGCGGCCGACCATGAAGCCGGAGATGTTCTGCAGGAACACCAGCGGGATCGAGCGCTTGTCGCACAGTTCGATGAAATGCGCTCCCTTGACGGCGGATTCGCCGAAGAGCACACCGTTGTTCGCGATGATGCCGACCGGGTGGCCGTGGATGCGGGCGAAGCCGGTGACGAGCGTCTTGCCGTATTCGGCCTTGAACTCGTGGAACGAGGAGCCGTCGACGACGCGGTCGATGACCTCGTGCACGTCGTAGGGGATGCGCGAGTCGGTGGGCACCACGTCGTACAGCTCGGTGGGGTCGGCCTCGGGTTCGACGATGGGTTCGACGTCCCACGGACGCGGGGTGCGCGGACCGAAGGTGGAGACGATGTCGCGCACGATGCGCAGCGCGTCGCGGTCGTCCTCGGCCAGGTGGTCGGTGACGCCGGAGACCTTCGAGTGCAGGTCGCCGCCACCGAGTTCCTCCGCGGTGACGACCTCGCCGGTCGCGGCCTTCACCAGCGGCGGGCCACCGAGGAAGATGGTGCCCTGGTTGCGGACGATGACGGCCTCGTCGCTCATGGCAGGGACGTAGGCGCCGCCGGCGGTGCACGAGCCCATGACCGCGGCGATCTGCGGAATCCCCTTGGCGCTCATGGTGGCCTGGTTGTAGAAGATGCGGCCGAAGTGCTCGCGGTCGGGGAAGACCTCGTCCTGCCGCGGCAGGAAGGCACCACCGGAGTCGACGAGGTACAGGCACGGCAGGTTGTTCTGCAGCGCGACTTCCTGCGCCCGCAGATGCTTCTTGACCGTGATCGGGTAGTAGGTGCCGCCCTTGACGGTGGCGTCGTTCGCGACGATCACACATTCGCGGCCGGCGACGCGGCCGATACCGGCGATCATGCCGGCGCCGGGGCACTCGTCGTCGTACATGCCGTCGGCGGCGAGGGGCGACAGTTCGAGGAACGGGCTACCCGTGTCGAGCAGTTCGTCCACGCGGTCGCGGGGAAGCAGCTTGCCGCGCGCGACATGCCGCTCCCGGGCTTTCTCGCTGCCGCCCAGTGCTGCGGCAGCGAGCTTGTCTCGGAGCTCTCCGACCAGCTGTTCATGCTGGTCGCGGCTGGTTGTCGAGGCCGTCTCAGCGGTTGTCACGCACACCATCCTCGGTAGATCGACTAATCGCCATTAACTGAAATCTAGGTTAGTTATGATTAACCGAGTTGTCCAGACCACACCGAGCGGAGATTTTCATGACCGAGTCCGCGATCGACGTCTCGACCGCATCGGGACGCCCGACGCGGCGTAGCCTCGCCAAGGCGGAACGCCGACGGGACCTCCTGCGTGCCGCGGCGCACCTGATCGCCGAACGCGGATTCCCCGGGGTCCGCCTCGAGGATCTCGGTGCGGCCGTGGGGATCAGCGGACCCGCCGTGTATCGGCACTTCCCCAACAAGGACGCCCTGCTCGTCGAGATCCTCGTCGAGATCAGCCGCCGCCTCCTCGCAGGTGGCACGCAGGTCGCCGAGACGACGCCCGACCCGCGCGACGCCCTCGAGGGGCTGGTCGACTTCCATCTCGACTTCGCGCTGGGCGAGCCCGATCTCATCCGCGTGCAGGACCGCGAGTTCACGTCCCTCCCCGACGAGGGGCAGCGGGAGGTGAGGGTGACCCAGCGGCGCTACGTCGAGATCTGGGTCGACGTCCTGCGCCGCATCGACCCCGCACTGCCCGAATCCGATGCGCGCACGATGGCGCACGCGACCTTCGGACTCATCAACTCGACACCGCACAGTGCCGACCCGCGTTCCCCCGAAGGCACCCGCGCGGTGCTGCGACGCATGGCACTGGCAGCTCTCGCTATGACCCCCTCGGCTCTCGCGGCAGAGCCGGCACGAACGGAGACCGCATGAGCTACTTCGAACGACTCGGCCCGACCTCCTTCCGCGCCACCGAACACGTCGGTGGGGCGTGGAACGAGGCGGAGCAGCACATCGCGCCCGCCCTCGGGTTGATCGCCCACGTCGTCGAATGCGACCGCGACGCGCGGCGCGACGACGACCTCGCGATCGGACGCCTGTCGTACGACATCCTCGGCACCGTGCCCGTCGGTCCCGTCGTCACGACCGTCGAGGTCCTGCGGCCCGGACGCACCATCGAACTCGTGGAAGCGACACTCGCCTACGACGGGCGCGCGATCGTGCGTGCCCGCGCGTGGCTGATGCAGACTCGCCCCACCGCGGAGATCGCCGGCACCACGCTGCAGCCGATCCCGTCGCCCGAGGACTGCGAACCCTGGGACCCGACGACGCTGTGGCCGGGAGGATTCATCGACTCGGTGGAGGTGCGTCGCGTCTCGACCGCACCCGGACGGGCCTCGTTCTGGGTGCGTACCGATCTTCCGCTCGTGGAGGCCGAGAAGGTCAGCGATCTCGCCGCCACGGCCGGCCTGTTCGACATCGCCAACGGCATGGCGGTGCGTGCCGATCCGAGGACGGTCGCCTTCCCCAACCTCGATCTGACCGTGCACCTGTTCGCCGAACCCCGCGGTGAATGGATCGGCTTCGATACGTCGGTCTCGTTCGGCGCCGACGGCATCGGCCTGACGAGCACGGTGCTGCACGATGCGACCGGCCCGATCGGCACGATGTCCCAGATCCTCACGGTGCGGCCGATCTGAGCGGCCGCACCGGTCCGGAGGTCTCGGAGTCCGGTGACCTCGAGGTTCGGTGACCTCGGGGTGCGGCGCCCTCGGGGTTCGGTGGCCTCAGCTCAGCAGCGCGGACGCGAGCTGCCGGTAGCCCTCGCTCGGGAAGGTGAACGGATCCGCGGTGAGCACCTGGATGGCCACCTCGTCGGCACCGGCGGCGTAGTGCTTCTCGATGCCGGCGACGACGCTGTCGAGATCACCCCACGGGATGAGCACGTCCATCAAGGCGTCGCTGCCACCGTCGGCGAGGTCCTCGTCGGTGTACCCGAGACGACGCAGGTTGTTCGAGTAGTTCGGCAGCGCGAGATAACCGCGCATGTACTCGCGGGCGATGCCGCGCGCGACGGTCTCGTCGGTTTCGAGGACGACGGCCACCTCGGGCGCGAGCAACGGCTCCGAGCCGAGGGCCTCACGCGCGACCGCCGTGTGCTCGGGCGGAACGAAGTACGGATGGGCTCCTGCCGCGCGCTCGGCGGACAGCTTCAGCATGCGCGGGCCGAGCGCCGCGAGGACCCTGCGATCGGTGGGCACCGGCGTCGACGCCGCATCGAGACCGTCGAGGTACTCGACCATCCGGCTGTAGGGCTTGGTGTAGCTGGTGTTCTCCCGCGCGTCGACGACGGGAGCGTGACTCGTTCCGACTCCCAGCAGGAAACGACCGGGATACCGCGACTCCAGATCGGCGACCGCAGCGGCCGTGGTCTCCGGGTCGGCGTGCCAGATGCTGATGATGCCGCTCGCCAGTTCGAGCGTCGTCGTCGCCGCGAGCAGTTCCCCGTAGACGGAGGGGAAACCGTCCTGGAATCCGCCGGACGTCCACAACCGGGAGTACCCGAGCTCCTCCAGTTCGCGGGCAGCGCCGAGCGCCTGCTCGCGAACCTTCCGACCGAGCCAGAACGCGCCACCCCACACACTCACTCGTCGTGTCATGCGACCGACCCTAGTCGCGTTCCGACACTCGGTGCAGCCGCTTCGGCCCGTGGCCGGATCGGGACGGCTCCACCGGTCGGCTACAGTTCGCATTCGGGTTCAACAGACAGCCCGTCCATACGTGTGTTCGCAGACCGACAGGTCCGGGACCGCACCGCCGTCGGGATTCGTCGCCCGTAGGCGCGAATCGGGCACGGACCGGGAAGCTGGGGTGGATGTGATCGGTTTCGTGCGTTCCGCCGAAGTCGGAGCGACGGTGCAGCGATGAGGGATCCTTCGGTTCCCGAACCGCGTATCGAGCGCATCTCCTCGCGGCTGGCCGTGCAGAGCTGGTTCCAGTTGGCGTTCGCGCTCCTCGCGGTGTTCGCCGTCGTCGGTTCGATCGTGGGCGGGATCTTCATCCAGCGCACCGTGCAGATCACCGACGAGGTGACCGAGCGGATCCAGCCGGCGATGAGGCAGGCCTTCAACTTGCAGACCGCTCTGCTCGATCAACAGACCGCGGTCCGCGGGTACGCGCTCACGACCGAACCCGTCTTCCTCGGGCCGTACCGTGCGGGTCAGGAGAACCAGCAGGTCGCGCTCGATCGTCTTCGCGTGCTCCTCGCCGAGCATCCGGATCTGCTCGCCGACATCGACACCATCGAGGCCGCCGCTGCGCAGTGGCGGACGCAGTACGCAGAGCCGATCATCGAGACCGTCGTCCCCGGGGAGCCGCGTCCCGTCGATCCGGCCCTGGCGGAGCAGGACCGGCTGGCCTTCGGTGAGATCCGGTCGATGTTCGCCCAGGAGAACAGCGCGCTCTCCAACGTCCTGGCGGAGGACCTCGACGAACTCGCGGAGTCCCGCACCATCCGCAATTCGGTGCTGATCGCGATGGTGATCACGTTCATCCTCACCGGTCTCGCCACGGTGGTTCTCGTCCACAACCTCGTCGCCGTGCCGCTCGCCAGGCTCCGCGGGGCCAGCCGCCGGGTCGCGCTGGAGGAGAACTTCTACCAGCACATCTACCCCCAGGGACCGAAGGACATCCGGGCACTCGCCCTCGATGTCGAGACGATGCGCGGTCGTATCGCGGACGCGTTGGCGGACTCCCGGAAGCAGCAGACCCTGCTCGCGAAACAGACCGAGGATCTCGATTCCCAGGCCGAGGAACTCCGTCGCTCGAACACCGAACTCGAGCAGTTCGCCTACGTCGCATCGCACGACCTGCAGGAACCGCTGCGGAAGGTCGCGTCCTTCTGCCAGCTGCTCGAGAAGCGGTACGGCGACGTCCTCGACGATCGCGGACGGCAGTACGTCGAATACGCCGTGGACGGCGCGAAACGGATGCAGGTGCTGATCAGCGATCTACTCGCCTTCTCCCGGGTCGGACGCGTCCACGACGCCTACGTCCGGGTCGACCTCGGCCGACCGCTCGAGAAGGCGTTGTTCAACCTCTCCGCCTCCATCGAGGAGTCACAGGCGCAGATCGAACGCCCCGACGACCTCCCCGAGCTCACCGGTGACCCCACTCTGCTGACGATGCTGTGGCAGAACCTGGTCGGCAACGCCATCAAGTTCCGCCATCCCGATCGCACCCCGGTGATCAGGATCGAGTGCGAAAAGGCCGAGGACGAGTCGGACGGTCCGCGGTGGCACTTCTGCGTCACCGACAACGGCATCGGGATCGACAGCGAGTACGCCGAGAAGGTGTTCGTCATCTTCCAGCGGCTGCATCCTCGCGACGATTACCAGGGCACCGGTATCGGACTGGCGCTGTGCAAGAAAATCGTCGAGTATCACGCGGGAAGAATCTGGATCGACACCGAGTACGGCGATACTCATACCGAGGGCACTCGAATCTGCTTCACCCTCGGAACCGCATCACGCCCCGTCGAGCAGAAGCAGGGGACAACGTCATGAGGAGCACGATCGTGACCTATCCCGCTGCCCGACCGGTGGACGTCCTGTTGGTCGAGGACGATCCCGGCGACGAGCTGATGACCCGTGAAGCATTCGAGGACAACAAGATCGGCAACGCCCTCCACGTCGTCCGCGACGGGGCGGAAGCACTCGACTTCCTGTACCGCCGGGGCGAGTACGAGGGTGCGCCGCGCCCGGATCTGATCCTGCTCGACCTGAACCTGCCGAAGTACGACGGCCGGCAGGTGCTGACGAAGATCAAGTCCGATCCGGAACTGTCCGACATCCCGATCGTGGTGCTCACGACCTCGTCGGCCGAGGAGGACATTCTCCGCAGCTACAAGCTGCACGCCAATGCGTACGTCACCAAGCCGGTCGATCTCGACCAGTTCATCGGTGCCGTGAAGCAGATCGACGAATTCTTCGTGCAGGTCGTGCGGCTACCGCGTCGCGGACGCTGACGAGAAGCTCCGCGGCGCGGCTCCGGCCGAACCGTCAGGACAGGATGCCGAAGATCGCGACCACGAAGATGATCACGATCACCGCGACGGCGAGCAGCGTGAGCCACCCGCTGATGGGGAATCGCTTCCTCGTGTCGGGCTCCGGTGCGGACAGCCCGGACGTCGTCCCCGAATCGGGGGGCGTCGATCCGGGCGCTACGCCACCGCCGGGTTCCAGATCCGGGGTGCGTGCAGGGTCGGGATCCTGGTTTCCATGATGTTCGGGGTCCGACGTGGTCACCTGACCTCCTTCTGTGCGGCTGCGCTCCCGTAGAGCGGCCGCAGACGTGTGTCGCGGTGAATTCGGTTCTACGGCGACCTACCTCTCCCCCGCACTCCGCAAACCCCGCACTCCGCAAACCCCGCACTCCGCAATCCTGGCCTCCTGCGGCAGGCGACCTATTCCGGTCCGGCGTTTGCCCGCTCCGAGCGCGGGTAGGCATCGAGGGACACGTGCCGGGTACGACCCGACATTCCTGCACCCGAGGAGCCGAGGAGCGACATGAAGGCAGTGACATGGCAGGGGCGCCGCAACGTGAGCGTCGATACGGTGCCCGATCCGACGATCCAGGAGGCCGGTGACGCCGTCATCCGCGTCACCACCACCAACATCTGCGGCTCCGATCTGCACCTGTACGAGGTGTTGGGAGCCTTCATGACTCCCGGCGACATCCTCGGTCACGAACCGATGGGCATCGTCGAGGAGGTCGGCTCCGGCGTCACGAAATTGAAGCCCGGTGACCGGGTGGTGATCCCCTTCCAGGTGTGTTGCGGCCAGTGCTTCATGTGTACCCACGGCCTGCATTCGCAGTGCGAGACCACGCAGGTCCGTGAGGAGGGCACCGGTGCCGCCCTGTTCGGCTACTCGAAGCTCTACGGCAGCGTGCCCGGCGGGCAGGCCGAATATCTGCGCGTCCCCCATGCCGACGCCACCCACATCAAGGTCCCGGAAGGGCCGGCCGACGACCGTTTCGTCTACCTCTCCGACGTGCTGCCCACCGCGTGGCAGGCCGTCGAGTACGCGGAGATCCCCGACGGCGGCAGTGTCACGGTGCTCGGCCTCGGCCCCATCGGTGAGATGGCCGCGCGCATCGCGGCGCACAAGGGTGCTCGCGTGATCGGCGTGGACATGGTTCCCGAACGACTGGCCCGCGCGGCGTCCCGCGGTATCGAGGTCGTCGATCTGCGTGAGGTCGACAACAACCCCGGCGACATGATCCGTGACATGACGAACGGGCGCGGCACCGATTCGGTGATCGACGCCGTGGGTATGGAGGCGCACGGCTCGCCCGTCGCGAAGCTCGCCCAGAGTGCCGCCGGTTTCCTGCCGTCGGCGATCGCCGAGCCGTTCATGGAGAAGGCCGGAGTGGACCGTCTCCACGCGCTGTACACCGCGATCGACGTCGTGCGGCGTGGTGGTGCGGTCTCGCTGAGCGGTGTGTACGGCGGGGCGGCGGATCCGATGCCGATGCTCACCCTGTTCGACAAGCAGATCCGTCTCCACATGGGTCAGGCCAACGTGTTGAACTGGGTCCCGGAGATCCTGCCGCTGCTGACCGACGAGGATCCGTTGGGGGTCGACGACTTCGCGACCCACCGCCTCCCGCTCGACGACGCGCCTCACGCGTACGAGATCTTCCAGAAGAAGCAGGACGGCGCCATCAAGATCGGACTCAAACCGTAGTGGACGCAGCCGAACCGGGCCCGGGATGGTTCCCGGGCCCGGTTCGTCGTAGCGGTTCACTTCTCGATCGCGGCCTGTCCGTTGCTTTCCGCGTCGATCACGGAGATCTTGCGGGGCTTCGCCTTCTCTGCGACCGGAATCGTCAGGCGCAGAACACCACCGCGATACTGCGCTTCGATCCGATCGGTGTCGAGGGTGTCACCGAGGAACAGTCGACGAGTGAAGACACCTCTCGGCCGCTCGGTGGAGACGAATTCCTTGTCCCGGTCGACTTCCGGACGTTCCGCGCGCACAGTGAGCACGTTGCGTTCGACATCGAGGTCGATCGAGTCGGCGTCGACGCCCGGGAGATCGAACTCGGCAACGAAACGGTCGCCTTCTCGCCATGCATCGAGCGGCATCACCGCGGGCCGTGCCATGGTCCCGAGCACCTGCTGCGTGAAGCGATCGATATCGCGGAACGGGTCGGTGCGCATCAACATCGGTCTGTCACCTCCGACTGTCCGGCCGTTCGTGACGGCCACACTCTGTTCGATTATCTGTGTCTGTAGACACAGATTTATTATGGCCCTGTGATAAGGTTCGGTCAAGGCTGCGGGTGACCGCGGCGCGACCCGAGAACCCCGACTCCGGAGGAAACGATGACGCCAGATCCGTTACGCGCCCGGCGCGGGGTCTACGGCATCTCGGTGGCCGCCGAACTGTCGGGACTCGACCCGCAGACCCTGCGCCTGTACGAACGCCGAGGGCTGCTGAACCCCGAACGCACGGCAGGCGGAACGCGCCGCTACAGCGACAACGATCTCGAGATCGTCCAACGGATCGTCGAACTGGTGGGCTCCGGAATCAATATCGCCGGAATCGCCCGGATCCTCGAACTCGAGGCGAACAACGCGGCCCTCAGGGAGGACAACGACCGTCTGCGCTCCACTCTGGACAGCAGACCCCCTCCCCCGCCGCATACTTCCTAGACCTCCTCTACCTGCGCAAACAGCAGAAAGACCGGGCCGGTTCAGGAGAACCGGGCTAAGATTCAAGAACGCCTCAGAGGTGCGTAGGAGTGCGTCCGCCAAGTGACGCACCGATAGCAATAAGGGGTGACCTCAGTGCGCAATGCACAGCACGATTCACCGAATATCGGACAGGGACAGCAGGACACGGTATTCCGGCCTAATCACATCGCAGACGACACGATCCGCTGGCCCGATCCGAGCCCGCTGGACGGATGGTGGGCCCGCGTCATGGGCAAGTCGGTTCCCTGAGAGGAACCGGCACGATCCGACCATTCCACGACATCGATTCGCAGATACCGAGTTATTGATATCGAGGTGGACATGATGCCGCACCGCGACCCGCTCTCCGGTGGCCGGTGGGTCTTCCGTTGCGACCATTGCGATCACTGCTACCGCACTGCCGCACAGAGCAAGCTGCAGGCAGAGCTCTATGCCCAGATGAACGGCTGGGCCACCCATCCGACGACGTTGTGCCCCGGATGCGCAACACTGTTCACCGGCGAGTTCGCGCCGCTCGCGCACGCCGACGGTTGAGCCGATAGTTGTCGCAGTCGCCGGTCGGGAGGCGGGTGAGCATCTAGGCTCGCTTCATGACCGGCGACGCGACGCGTATCGATTCACCCGAGAAACTCTCGGCTGCTCTCGAGACCACGGGATATCTCGCCGACGACGGACTGGCGACCGTCGTCTTCCTTGCGATGCGTATGGGCCGGCCGCTCTTCTGCGAAGGCGAACCCGGAACCGGGAAGACTTCGCTCGCAGCGGCTCTCGCTCAGGCCCTGGATCTGCCGATGGTCCGGTTGCAGTGCCACGAGGGCATCGACGCCTCGCAAGCCCTCTACGACTGGGATTTTCCCCGGCAGTTGCTCCATCTGCGCTCGCTCGAAGCGGCGAGCGACGGTGTGCTCGATGCGGATACCGCCGAGCGTTCCCTCTACACGGAGCGTTATCTCCTCGTCCGCCCGTTGCTGCAGGCGCTCACCGACTCGCCGTGCGTGCTGCTCGTCGACGAGATAGACCGCGCCGACGACGAGTTCGAGGCCTTCCTGCTCCAGCTGCTCGACGAGAACGCGGTGACGATCCCCGAACTGGGCGAGATCCGCGCGGAGGTCCCACCGCTGGTGGTGCTCACCTCCAACCGGACCCGCGAGGTGCACGACGCGCTCAAGCGCCGCTGTCTGTACCACTGGGTGGAGCATCCCGATCTCGAACGCGAGGTCGCGATCCTGCAGCGGCGGTTGCCCGGTCTGGGGCGCCCCCTGGCCGAGCAGATCGCCCGTGCGGTGCGCTCGCTCCGCGAACAGGACCTCCTGAAGCCACCGGGGATCGCCGAATCCCTCGACTGGGCGCGCGCACTGATCGCCCTCGACCGCGACGTCCTCGACGCGGCGACCGCTGCGGCGACACTCGGTGCCGTACTGAAGTACCGTGAGGACATCGACCGGGTAACCCGCGCCGGACTCGACCTCTCGAGCGCCGGATGACGACCGCCCCTGGTCCGGTCGTCGGGCTGGCCGGCTTCTGCCGCGCCCTCGCCGCCGCAGGACTGCCCGTCGCCCTCGATGCCACCGCCACCTATCTCGACGCCCTCGCGCACGTCGACGTCGGGGATCCCGTCCAGGTCTACTGGGCGGGCCGCGCCACGCTGTGCCGCACACCGGACGACACGGCCCGCTACGACGCGACCTTCGTCCACTGGTTCGGCGACACCGTCCCCACCGGCTCGCGCACCCACGGGCAACGCACCCGGACCGCGCGGATCGCCGCGCTGACCCGAGGCGAGGGCGCCGACGGCGACTCCGGCGACGACGCGCCACGACTGCAGGTCGCGGCGGACGACACCGACGTCCTCCGGCACCGCGACGTGGCCGAACTGACGACCGCGGAACGCGCCCACCTCGCCGAACTGCTCGCGCGGCTTGAGCCCCGTCCGCCGACGCGTCGGGGATTGCGGTCGAAGCCCTCCCGCCGCGGACCGGTGGATCCGCGGCACACCCTGCGCGACATGCTGGCGAGCGGAGGCGAACCCGTCCGACCACGGCATCGTGCACGGGCGACGAGACCGCGCCGGGTGGTGTTGCTGATCGACGTGTCCGGCTCGATGACTCCCTACGCCGACGCGCTCCTGCGGTTCGCGCACGTCGTCACGCGTGCCGCACCGTCGTCCACCGAGGTGTTCTCCCTCGGCACGCGGCTGACCCGCCTGTCGCGGGCGCTGCGTGCCCGCGACCCGCAGATCGCGCTCGCCGGGGCCTCGCGTGCGGTTCCCGACTGGGCGGGTGGGACACGTCTCGGCGACACGCTCGGTGCGTTCCTGGACCGTTGGGGGCGAAGGGGTTTCGCGCGCGGCGCGGTGGTCGTGATCTTCTCCGACGGCTGGGAGCGCGGCGACGCCTCGCTACTCGGGGAACGCATGGCGCAGCTGCATCGCCTCGCGCACCGCGTGCTGTGGGTGAACCCGCACGCCGGCGGCGCCGGATACGAACCGATCCAGTCGGGTATCTCCGCGGCCCTGCCGCACATCGATCGTCTGCTCGCGGGACACAGCCTCGCGACACTGGAAGAACTTCTCGAGGAGGTTCGGCGTGCGTGAAATTCTGGACGAGCTCGACCGGCGGTACCGGGACGGAGAGGCCGTCGCGGTGGGCACCGTGGTCTCGACCTTCCGTTCGGCGCCCCGGGGACCGGGTGCATCGATGCTGGTCGCGCAGGACGGCACCGTCACCGGCAGCGTCTCGGGTGGGTGCGTCGAAGGCGACGTCTACGAACTCGGCCGGTCCGTCATCGACAGCGGGCTGCCGGTGCTGCAGCGCTACGGGGTCTCCGACGACGACGCCTTCTCCGTCGGCTTGACCTGCGGCGGCATCATCGACGTCTTCGTCGAACGGATCGACGCCGCGTCCTTCCCCGCCTTCACCGACCTGCTCGGCTCCGTCCGCGCGGGCGAACCCGTCGCGCTCGCGACCGTCACCGCCCATCCCGACCCGGCGGTACGGGGACGACGGATGGTCGTGTGGCGCGACCGCGCCGACGGCCGGCTCGCCTCGTCCCGCATGCACGACGCCGTCGTCGACGACGCGCGCGGCCTGCTCGAGGTTGGACGCTCGGGCACCCTCCACTACGGCACCGACGGTGAGCGTCGCGGCGAGGGGATGTCGGTGTTCGTCAACGTCTTCCAGCCCCCACCGCGGCTGATCGTGTTCGGGGCGATCGACTTCGCGTCGGCGATGGCCCGGCTCGGCTCGTTCCTGGGTTACACGGTGACCGTGTGCGACGCGCGTGGAGTGTTCGCCACCGAGGCCCGCTTCCCCGGCGCCCACGAGGTGATCGTCGACTGGCCGCACCGCTATCTCGCCGCCGAGGCCGAGGCCGGACGCGTGGACGCCCGCACCGTCATCACGGTGCTCACCCACGACCCGAAGTTCGACGTACCGCTCCTCGAGGTCGCGCTACGGCTCGACGTGGCCTACGTGGGAGCGATGGGGTCGCGCCGCACGCACGACGACCGGATGGAGCGTCTGCGGGAGACGGGACTGACCGAGGAGGAACTGGCACGCCTGTCGTCGCCGATCGGCCTGGACCTCGGGGCCCGCACCCCGGAGGAGACGGCGGTGTCGATCGCCGCCGAGATCATCGCGCTGCGCTGGGGTGGAGGCGGCGGCCGCCTCGCGGAGACACGCGGACCGATCCATGCCCACGAGGAGCACATCGGCGCTCAGAAGTACTGAGCACCACCGTCGATCGCGAAGCTCTGGGCGGTGACGAAGGCGGACTCGTCGGACGCGAGGAAGGCGACCATGTTCGCGATCTCGTCCGCCTCGGCCATGTACTTGTTCAGGAAGGGCATGGTCATGCCGCCGAGCCGGGGGTTGCTCTCGGCCGTCTGCGCGATGCGTTCGCGCATCGAACCCGATCCCATGGGCGTGTTCACCGCGCCCGGATGAATGCTGTTGACCCGGATGTCGTGCTGTCCGAGTTCGGCGGCGAAGGCCCGCGCCATCCCGACGAGGGCGTGCTTGCTGGTCGTGTAGTGCACCATGAACGGCTGCAGCTTCACGCCGGCGAGCGAGCTGGTCACGACGATCGAACCGCCGCCGCGGGCAATGAGGTACGGGGCGGCCGCGGTGATCGTGTTCCACACACCGGTGACGTTGATGTCGAGGGTGTCGCGGAAGCTCTCGGGGGTGATCTCGTCCCACGTCTGCGGGATGCAGATCCCCGCGTTGGCGACCACGACGTCGAGACCGCCGAACTGCGCGACACCCTCTTCGAGCACCGCCTTCGTACCGTCGAGATCGCGGACGTCGCACTGCACCAGATGCGCCTTCGCGCCCTCCGCCTCGACCAGCCGGCGCGTCTCGTCGAGGTCCTCGACCGTGGGGGAATCGTAGGGAACACCCGGCAGCGGACCGGCGAGATCGATACCGACGATCTGCGCACCCTCCTGCGCGAGCCGGACCGCGTGGGCGCGGCCCTGACCACGCGCGACTCCGGTGATGAAGGCGACCTTGTCCTCGAGGCGACGGGTCATGCGGTTCCTCTCGTGGCGGCTTCCGCCTCCGATCGACGCGAGCACGAAGGCGATTTCGGCGATTCGGGTCCTTTCCACGCGCGATATGCAGCAGAGTGTCAGTGATCTGTATCACTGCGCTACGCGAGGTACTTGGAGGGTCGATGCGCATCACTGTCACCGTAGACGGAACGCAGTACACGGACGACGTGGAACCGCGACTGCTTCTCGTCCACTACCTCAGAGATCGACTCGGGAAGGTGGGCACGGTGGTCGGCTGCGACACGAGCAACTGCGGCGCCTGCACCGTGTTGCTCGACGACCACAGCGTCAAGTCGTGCTCGATGCTCGCGGTACAGGCCGACGGACACGCGGTCACCACCGTCGAAGGGCTCTCCACGAACGGCAGCCTGCATCCGGTCCAGGAGGCGTTCCGCGAGAAGCACGCCCTGCAGTGCGGCTTCTGTACGCCCGGGATGATCATGGCGACCATCGACCTGCTCTCCGAGAACTCCGATCCGAGCGACGAGGACGTCCGGCACGGCCTCGAAGGAAATCTGTGCCGCTGCACCGGATACCAGAACATCGTGGCCGCTGCGCGTGACGCCGCCCAGCGACTGCGCGAGAACCCGGCCGCCACGCAGGAGGTATGACGATGACGAGCACCGTGGATCCCACCACCGACGAGGGAACCGGCGAATCCGAACTCGGCCGGGCACGCCGCCGCAAGGAGGACGAACACCTCATCACCGGCCGCACACGCTGGACCGACAACATCGTGCTCCCCGGGATGCTGCACGCCGCGATCCTGCGCAGCCCGGTCGCGCACGCCCGCATCACCGGCCTCGACGTCTCCGAGGCCCGGGGCAAGCCGGGGGTCGTCGCCGTCTACACGGGTGCCGACCTCGCCGAGGAGCAGGGCAGCCTGCCGTGCGCGTGGCCGATCACCGAGGACATGAAGACCCCGAACGCCCCGGCCCTCGCAGTCGACACCGTGCACTTCGCGGGTGAAGCCGTCGCAGTCGTGGTGGCCCGCAGCGCATACGAGGCCCACGACGCCCTCGATGCGATCGATGTGGACTACGAGGACCTGCCGGTCGTGCTCGATCTCGAGAGCGCGGCGCAGGACGGCGATCTCGTCCACCCCGATCTCGGCACCAACGTCAGCGCGACGTGGGTGTTCGACTCCGCCGAGGCCGGTAGCGGTGGCAACGTCGAGGACGCGATCCGCGACGCGGAGGTGATCGTCGAACGGACCTTCCGGCAGCAGCGGCTCATCCCCGCTTTCATGGAACCGCGGTCGGTCGTCGTCGACCCCACCGCCTCGCAGATCACCATGTGGTCGGCCACCCAGGTCCCACACGTGCTGAAGCTGATGCTCGCGATGACACTCGGTCTCCCCGAGCACAAACTGCGCGTCATCGCCCCCGACGTGGGCGGCGGTTTCGGTGGCAAGCTGCAGGTCACCCCGGAGGAGGTGCTCACGCTCCTCATCGCGCGTCGCCTGCACAAGCCCGTCAAGTACACCGAGACGCGCAGCGAGTCGATGCTCGCCGCGCACCACGGCCGCGACCAGGTCCAGAAGCTGACCCTCGCCGCGCGCCGCGACGGCACCGTCACCGGCCTGAAAGTGGAACTGCTCGCCGACATGGGCGCCTATCTGCGTCTCGTCACCCCGGGTGTGCCGATCCTCGGTGCGTTCATGTTCAACGGCATCTACAAGTTCGACTCGTACCGGTTCGCGTGCACCAACGTGTTCACCAACAAGGTGCCCACCGACGCCTACCGCGGCGCCGGACGCCCCGAAGCCACCTTCGCGATCGAACGCATCATGGACGAGCTCGCCGTCGAACTGTCCATGGATCCCCTCGAGCTCCGCGAGAAGAACTGGATCAAGCACGAGGAGTTCCCGTTCGACACCGTCGCGGGTCTGACCTACGACTCGGGCAACTACGAGGCCGCGACCGCCAAGGCCCGAGAGTTGTTCGACTACGACGCATTACGACGCGAACAGGCCGAACGACGCGAGCGCAACGACCCGGTGCAACTCGGTCTCGGTGTCTCCACGTTCACGGAGATGTGCGGCCTGGCCCCGTCGCGGGTGCTCGGTTCGCTCTCCTACGGCGCCGGCGGCTGGGAGCACGCCGCGATCCGCATGCTCCCGACCGGCAAGGTCGAGGTCGTCACCGGTTCGTCCGCCCACGGTCAGGGCCACGAGACGGCGTGGAGTCAGATCGTCGCCGACCGGCTCGGAATTCCGTTCGAGGACATCGAGATCCTGCACGGCGACACGCAGAGCTCACCGCGCGGTCTCGACACCTACGGCTCCCGCTCGCTCGCGGTCGGTGGCATCGCGGTCGTGAAGGCCGCCGAGAAGGTGGTCGCCAAGGCCCGGCCGATCGCCGCGCACCTGCTCGAATGTTCCGAGGACGACCTGGATTTCGAGGGCGGACAGTTCCGTGTGAAGGGAACGTCGAAGTCCGTCGGGCTCACCGACGTCGCGCTCGCGGTGTTCGCCGCGCACGACCTGCCCGACGGTGTCGAACCGAACCTCGACTCCGAGGCGACCTACGATCCCGACAACTTCTCGTTCCCGCACGGCACACACCTGTGCGCGATCGAGGTCGACACCGAGACGGGACACGCGCGCATCCGCAAGTACGTGTGCGTCGACGACGTCGGCCACGTCGTGAACCCGCTCATCGTCGAGGGTCAGGTGCACGGCGGACTCGCCCAGGGCATCGCGCAGGCCTTGTACGAGGAAGCGGTGCACGACGAGTCGGGCACGTTGCTGAGTTCGTCGTTCGCCGAATATCTGCTGCCCACCGCAGTGGATCTGCCGCCCTTCGTCACCGATCGCACCGACACCCCGGCACCCGGTAATCCGCTGGGTGTCAAGGGTGTCGGCGAGGCAGGAACCATCGCCTCCACCCCGGCCGTCGTCAACGCCGTACTCGACGCGGTCCGTCCGTTCGGCGTCACCGACGTCGAGATGCCCTGTACACCGATGCGGATCTGGCACGCGCTCCGCGACGCCCGAGGAGGCACGAAATGATTCCGGCCCCGTTCGACTACGTCGCCCCGTCGAGCGTCGACGAAGCGGTCGCCGCGCTGACGGAGGCCGGTGAGGACGCGAAGGTCATCGCCGGCGGTCAGAGCCTCATGCCCGTCCTGCGCCTGCGGATGGCGGCACCGACGGTGCTCGTCGACCTCGGCAGGATCCCCGAACTGCGGGGCATCCGCGACGACGGCGACGCCCTGGTGATCGGCGCGACCACCACCCACCACGACGTGCTGCACGACCCGCTCGTCGCGGAGCACGCACGGCTGCTGGCCGAGGCGACGGCGACCGTCGCCGATCCTCAGATCCGGCACCGCGGCACGTTCGGCGGGTCGCTCGTGCACGCCGATCCGGCCGGGGATCTCGCGGCGCCGGCCGTGGCGCTCGAAGCGACCTTCACCGTGGCCGGTCCGTCCGGGCGTCGCACCATCGCGACGGACGACTTCTTCCAGGACTACTTCACGACCGCGGTCGAACCCGGAGAGATCCTCGTCGAGGTCCGGATTCCCAAGCACACGGGCTGGTCGGCGCGCTACGAGAAGTTCCATCGCGCGGCCCAGCAGTGGTCGATCGTCGGGGTCGCGGCGACCCTGCAGGCGTCCGGCGGCACCATCGAGCGGGCGAGGATCGCGCTCACGAACATGGCGGCCGTCCCGGTCCGGGCACGCGGCGTCGAGGAATCGCTGGTCGGCAAGCCCGCGACGGCAGAGACGATCCGCGAGGCCGCCGAGCTCGCCACCGACGGCACGGCTCCCATGACCGACGGGAATGCCGACGCCGAGTATCGGAGCCACCTCACCCGGGTACTCACCCGACGAGCGGTCACCACTGCCTCCGGGGTCTAGGCGTTTCCACGCCGAACACCGAGATCCCGGACCACTTGTTCGGAAA
>NZ_JBMVFW010000022.1:0-32111 GCF_049538275.1 Rhodococcus sp. AB351 | reverse complement strand
GGAGCAGGACGCCGCGGTGCGTCTCGCGCGAATCGGATCCGACGGTGCCGCAGGCTATCTGAACGTCGATCGGGACGGGGCCTTCCCCGCGGAGCTGGCCGGCCTGATCGAGGCCGCACCCCGGACGACCGTCGAGGAACTCGACTGCTTGCTCGCCGCCGACGCGGTCACCCTCGTCGACATCCGCAACCCCGGTGAGCGCGAGTTCGGGACGATCCCGGGCGCGGTGCCGATCCCGTTGGCGCAGTTGCGCGCCCGCCTGGACCAGGTGCCGGTCGGCAAGCCGATCGTGGTGCACTGTGCCGGCGGGTGGCGTTCGAGCGTGGCGGCATCGCTGCTGCGGGCGCAGGGTTTCGGGAACGTCACCGACCTGCTCGGCGGTTACAACGCCTGGGCAGAATCCCACACCCTTGCTTGATCATCGACTATTCGCATTCCACGAGATCGCGTACCGAGGAGAATTGTCATGTGTTACCCCGTCACCTGCGCGAACTGCGGAAAGACCGGATGGGGTGGATGCGGACAGCATGTCGACGCCGTCATGGCATCCGTACCCGTCGCCGACCGCTGCACCTGCCATCGGGAGACCGGACCTGCCCATGTCGAGCGCCGCAGCGTCCGCGCTCTCTTCCGTCGGTGACCATAGGCGGTCAGATGCGTGACCGGGCAGCTCGCCAGTCCCTCATCGGCGCAGAGCAGAAGGACCCCCGACAACGCCTCGCCGCAGCGCAACCAGTCCAGACGTGTATCGGTGGTAGTCGACAGCAGCAGCAAGGCGGCGCGGTCCGGTGCGTCCCGCCCACCACCGGCGGTGCCTGCAGGAAACTCCCGTTCCGTGGCGACCGTCCGATGCGCTGGGGGCAGCGCGTCGGCGGGGACCCCTTCGGGATACACCACCTGGCCGGTCCACCAGGTCAGTTCCGCTTCGTAGTCGGGATCGGCTCGGCGTAGCCCGCTGATCCGCCGGGACAGGTCCTCGAGGGCGGGCCGCTGATGTTCATCGATCACACCGAGCTGTACACCGGTGCCCTCGACGAGGTCCTGCAATCGGGCAACGGTCCTCGGCCACTGCGGTGGGGCGTCCATCAGGAGCCGCTCGGTCCGTCGACGCTCGATCGCGGCCGCTATCCGTAACGCCTGCTCGGGGACGGCGGGGGTACGACGGAACCGGAGCGTGGCCAACAGATCGTGGTACGACGCGGGCGTCAGCCGGTCGATGTCCGCCGCCCACCCGGGCGAGCAGTGCAGTTTGCAGGTGGTGCAGCACCGCTCCGCAGGAGAGCACCATCTGGCGACCCGAGGGGTCGGTGGCCGGCAGGATGCGCTCGGGGTCGCTGAACAACCTCAATTCGGTCGTGCCGAGAACCCACCGCCAGGGCTGACTGTTGTGCAGGGACGGTGCGCGGCAGGCCGACGCGACCACCGACTCGAGCGTGCGGCGGTCCGGCATCGTCTCCGCAAAAGTCCCCATGCTCGTGTGACGTCACTTCCTGCCGGCGAACCGGGGGCGTCCCGGACCGCGGTGACCCGTGCAGTCCAGTCTCGCGCGTGCCCCTGCCGTACGAGTAGGGCCCGAGGTCCCCATCGGAACCCTCGAGCCGCCCCAGGACGGGCGCATTGTCCGGATCCACATGAAGGAAGCAGGCCCTCCCGTCGCCACGCCTACCGGCGGTGTCGTTGTCCGCCGCGGGCGTGGTCACCGCACGATCAGCAACGGACAGGTGACGGTGTGTATCAGGGCGCGACTGGTCGAACCCAGCAGCATCCCGGAAAAACCACCGCGTCCGCGTCGCCCGATCACCAGCAGCTGAGCGTGCGCGGCCTGTTCGCGCAGATTGTGCGCGGGTTGGTCCATCACCATCACCGGACGGACCGGCACGTCCGGATACCGCTCGGCGTATCCGGCCAAACTCTCCGACAGCAGGACTTTTTCGCTCGTTTCCATTGTTTCCCAGTCGATGCCGACTTGGAACGGGGAGCGGACGGTGAGGTCGGACCAGGCGTGGACGGCCACCAGTTCCACCCCTCGCAGCGCGGCTTCCTCGAACGCGGCGGTGACGGCGTGTTCGCCGGATTCGGATCCGTCCACACCGACCACGACCGGCCCGGTGATGTCGGTGACCTCGACGTGCGGCAGGTCCCGCACGACGACCACCGGGGCGTGGGCATGCGCCACGACGGCGGCGCTGACCGAACCGAGAAACATCCGCTCGAGCACATTCCGGCGCCCACCTCCGACCACGACCATCAGCGCCGAGGTCGAGCACTCGAGCAGCTCATGGATCGGCCCTCCCCAACCGAGCCGGGTGTCGATATCGAGGCTCTGCTCCGGGACGGTCCTGCCCGCGCAGTCGACGGCCTCGTCCAGGTGCGTGCGCGCCTCGAGTTCTTCCTGCTCGAAGAATGAGGCGGACAGTCCAATCGGAACACCGTAGGTGCTCCGATTCGGCATCGCCGCCAGTATGGACAGGGGGACGTGGCGTCGGGCGGCTTCCTGCGCTGCCCACGCCACGGCTTGCAGCGCGGAAGGCGATCCGTCGACTCCTACCACGATCGATCGGCGCATGGTCATGGCGAGTTCCTTCGACAGGAGAAGAGCGTGTCCGGCATCGTCATCGGTGTCCCCTCCGGTGGGGTGCGTCGGCGCTGTCGCCGTCAGGGCACGATCATCAGGGGGCAGGGAACGGTGTGCAGCAGCATCCTGGTGGTCGACCCGATCCGCATGTTCGCAAAGCCGCCGCGTCCGCGGCTGCCGACGACCACCAGTCGCGCCCCATCAGCGAAGTTCTGCAACTGACGGACGGGCCGGTCCAGGGCGACGATCGCGCGGACCCGCACCTCGGGGTACTGCGGCGCGTACCTGGCCAGGTTCTCGCTCAGGAGCGTCCGCTCCCGAGCTTCGATTCCGCCCCAGTCGAGGGTCCGGCGGAAGGGCAGGTTCATCTCGGCATCGGACCAGACGTGCACCGCCACCAGCTCGGCGCTATGTAGCGATGCCTCCTCGAATGCCGCAGTCACCGCCCGCGTGCTGCAGTCGGATCCGTCCACGCCGACGACGATCGGGCCGGACAGATCCGAGACCGAGATATAGGGCAGATCCTGCACGATCACCACCGGTCCGCAGGCATGGGTGACCACCGCGGCCGCGACCGACCCCAGAAGAGCGCGTTCGACCACACTGCGGCGGCCGGCGCCGAGCACCACCAGCACCGCCGCGCTTGATCGTTCGATCAGCTCCGCGGCCGGTGGACCGGTACACAGATGGGACTCGATCTGCACTCCCGCGACGGTGTCGGATGCGTGTTTGGCGGCCTCGGCGAGTCGCTGCCGGCCGTCGAGTTCTTCCTGCTCGAAAAATGCCGTCGGCATACCTATGGGGATGCCGGGGGTGCCACGCCCGGGCACGGTCGTGACCAGCGACAACGGTATCTTCCGCAGCGAGGCTTCCCGTGCGCCCCAGGACACCGCTTGGAAGCACTGTTCGGATCCGTCGACTCCGACGACGATGGAACGGTGCGTGGCCATCTCGGCTCCTCGGATCCGGGGCGGGATTTCCCGGGTCTTTCCATCGTCACCGGGCTCGGATCGATACCGTAGAGGCGAAGGTCCCCCATCACAGGCCGAGTGTGGTCGTGCTTCGCTCGGTCGTCCGCTGGATCAGCGCCGAACGTCCACCACCGAAGGCACACGATGACAACCTTGGTGCTCGGCAGCGCCATCCACAACGGGCAATGTCTTCCCGACGCTACCGCAGCGGTCGAACGACTCGACCTGCCCGCACATCAATGTGCGGTATGGGCGTTTTCGGTGTCGTCGGTGGGTGCGACGAGCACGACTCTCTCCCCTCGGGTGGCACGATATCTACGGCGCGTCATGTCCGAACCCGACGCAGTACAGATGTTGCGGACCCGCACCGAGCTCCGGGATCACCGGTTCTTCGCCGGCGCGATCGCCCCCGGCGACTGGCCAGGCTTCGGACGCATCGTCTTTCGCCTCATGGGCGGGCGATACGGCGACGCACGGGACTGGCACGACATCGACACATGGGCCCGGACCATCGGCGGTGAGATCACCGACAACCGGCACTGACCACGCCGTACCGGGCAGACGCCCCGGTTGGACGGCGGAGCGGCAGTCCGGCACCGGACCAATTGCCGACCGTGGTGGCCCCGACAGTGCCATGATCAGAGCACCACGTCATCGCGACGCGGGACCTCCTGCGGCGGTACACCCGACTCGGGAGGAAGTGCTGCTTCCCGGGGAAGGCGCCGTGTACCAGCCAGATCACCAGCACGCCGCCCGACCGGATGCCGCCAGACCGGTGATCGACCTGCGCCACCACGAGGCGGTTCTTGTCGACCTCGGCGTGATGATCGACTACCCCACCGCCGGTGCGCTGCTGCACCAACTGCAGGCTGCGAAAATCCATGTAGCAGTGTTCTTCCAGGGCGGTGGACCGCACACACTGCGCGAAACACCGGGTCTCGACGCTGCACCGCTGATCCGACTCGACGACGCCTCTCCCCGACAAGCCGCGGCGGGACTGCACGTTTCACCCGCGCTGACCGTCGTGCTCACCGCCGACGACGAGGTCGCCGCCGCGGCGCACCGAGCCGGGTTCGCCCTGGTGATCGTCGTCAGCGGCCCGGACAGCGCCGGGGCATCCCGCCGACAGCACACCGTGATGGTCGTCGGCGATCCCAGCGAGATCGACCTGCGCGCGGGCGATCTGCACCTGTCGGCGATCCCCGACGCCCTCACTTCCCGGCACGAGGTGGCAGCCCTGCTGCGCGTGCGCACCCCGGCGATCCTGCTCGACTTCGACGGCACCTTGGCCAACATCGTGCCGGATCCGGACGCCGCAACTCTTCCCGACGGCACCGGCGCAGCATTGCGGCGACTGGCGGCGGCCTGCCCGGTCGCGGTGATCAGCGGCCGCGATCTGACCGACGTGCAGGCACGGATCGGGATCCCCGGGATCCGGTATGCGGGCAGCTACGGCAGCGAACTCGCCGGCCCGCACGGCGAACGGTACGACGATCCCGACGCGGTGGCCGCCATTGCGCTCCTGACCCAGGTGTCCCGACGCCTCGAACACCGGCTGCGCGCGATCCCGGGTGTCGTGGTCGAACACCGCCGCTTCGTCGTCACCGTCCACTGGCGCGCCGCGCCCCCCGAGTGCGTCGAGGACGTCACCACGGCCGTCGCCGAGATCGCAGGAGCACAGGATCGCCTCCGGATTCTGCGCGGCCGCAAAGTGTTCGAGGTGATCTCTGCGCGTGCACCGGACAAGGGAGCGGCGCTGCGCCGGATCCTCGATCAGGTCACCGAACCTCAGGCACTCGTGCCGATCTACTTCGGTGACGATCCGACCGACGAGGATGCCTTCGACGCCCTCGCCGACAAAGGGATCGGCATCGTCGTCCGCAGTGAGGAAGCCGACGACCGCCGCTCCGCCGCCCATTTCGCCGTGAACAGTCCCGAGCAGGTGCGCGACGTGCTGACTCGCCTGGCGGATCTGCTCGACCGCGACCCCGCCACCCCATCTCAAGCGGGTGAGTGGATCTTGTACTTCGACGGCTACGACCCCCCGCACGAGAAGCTGCGTGAGGCGCTGTGCACGGTGGGCAACGGCTACTTTGCCACCCGCGGGTGCGCACCGGAATCCTCGGCAGGGGCTCTGCACTATCCGGGCACCTACATCGCGGGCCTGTACAACCGTCTGCACGACGATCGCGACGGTGTCCCGATCGCAAACGAAAGCCTGGTCAACGCCACCAACTGGCTACCGTTGACCTTCCGCATCGACGACGGGGAGTGGTTCGATGTCGACACCGTCGAGCTGCTCGACCACCGCCAGTACCTGAATCTGCGCCGCGCGGTGCTGACCCGACGGCTGCGCTGGCGCGACCGGCAGGGCCGCACGACCACCCTCGTCCAACGCCGCTTCGTCGCCATGCACCTGCCGCATGTCGGCGCGATGCAGACCACGGTGATGGCCGAGAACTGGAGCGGCACCATCGAGTTCCGCTCCATGCTCGACGGTGCGGTTCGCAACACCCTCGTCGACCGCTACCGCGATCTGTCCAGTGATCACCTCGAACGCCTCGTCGCCACCGAAACCACCCCCGATACGGTGGTGCTGACGATGCAGACCACCCAGTCCCGCATCCCGGTTGCGACCGCGGCGCGCACCACTATCTGGTCCGATGGACACCGCTGTGAAGGCCGATACCGGTACGTCGAGGATGACGACGGGGCCGAGGTCGGCGCCGGCGAAAGGATCGGCCACCTGATCACCGTCGACCTCGAGACCGGCGGTGCAATCGTCGTCGAGAAGACCGCGACCGTGTTCACCGGCCGCGATCACGCCGTCTCCGAGCCGGCCGACGCCGCCGAGCGTCTGCTCGCCGGTGTAGGCCGCTTCGACGAGATCCTGGATGGGCATGTTCTGGCATGGGAGCACCTGTGGGACCGCGTCGACATCGATCTTGCCCACCACCCGTACGAGTCCCGGATCGTACGCTTTCATCTGCTGCACCTGCTGCAGACCGTCTCGCGTAACACCGCCGACCTCGATGTGGGAGTGCCCGCCCGCGGACTGCACGGGGAGGCCTATCGCGGTCACATCTTCTGGGACGAATTGTTCGTCTTCCCGGTGCTGAACCTGCGCGAGCCGGCGCTGACCCGGTCACTGTTGCAGTACCGCTACCGGCGGCTACCCGAAGCGCGTCGTGCGGCGGCCGCCGCCGGCTACCGAGGGGCGATGTATCCGTGGCAGTCCGGCAGCGACGGCCGGGAGGAAAGCCAGCAGCTGCATCTGAATCCACGCTCGGGACGGTGGCTTCCCGATGCGAGTTGGCGACAGCACCACATCGGCATCGCGGTCGCCTACAACGTCTGGCACTACTACCAGGTCACCGGCGATCTGGAGTTTCTCGCCGATCAGGGAGCAGAGGTGCTGATCGAGATCGCCCGATTCTTCGCCTCTCTGGCTTCCTACGACCGGTTCCGCTCCCGGTACAGCATCCGCGGGGTGATGGGCCCCGACGAGTTCCACTCCGGGTATCCGCATGCCCCGTACGGCGGGGTCGACAACAATGCGTACACCAACATCATGGCGGTTTGGGTGATTCACCGGGCGATCGAGGCGCTCGACCTCGTCCCCGACCGCTATCGCGCCGAACTCGTCGACCGGCTGCGCCTCGATGCCGAGGAGATGGTCCGGTGGTCCGATCTCGGCCGCCGCATGGTCGTTCCCTTCCACGACGGGGTCATCAGCCAATTCGACGGTTACGCCGAGCTGTCCGAACTCGATTGGGATCACTACCGCGAACGCTACGGCGACATCCGCCGCCTCGACCGCCT
Source organism: Rhodococcus sp. AB351 (assembly GCF_049538275.1). NCBI lineage: Bacteria > Bacillati > Actinomycetota > Actinomycetes > Mycobacteriales > Nocardiaceae > Rhodococcus > Rhodococcus sp. AB351. The sequence continues at coordinate 24,743 of NZ_JBMVFW010000022.1, read as the reverse complement.
GCTCGAAGCCGAAGGTGACGACGTCAACCGTTATCGGGCATCGAAGCAGGCCGACGTGGTCATGTTGTTCTATCTGCTCTCTGCCGACGAACTCCGTGACCTGCTGCAGCAGCTGGGATACGGTCTCGAACCCGAGGCGATTCCACGCACGATCGAGTACTACCTCGCCCGCACCTCCCACGGTTCGACCCTGAGCGCCGTGGTGCACGCATGGGTGCTGGCGCGAGGGCACCGCGATCGGGCAATCCGCTATTTCGAGCAGGTCCTCGCCTCCGACATCACCGATATCCAGGGCGGGACGACCGCCGAGGGCATCCACCTCGCGGCCATGGCCGGCAGCATCGATCTGCTGCAACGTTGTTTCACCGGACTCGAGGTACGCGGTGACCGGCTGATCCTCTGCCCCCAGTGGCCCGACACGTTGGGAACCCTGGAATTCCCGATCTACTATCGCGGCCGGCAACTGTGGCTCAAGGTCAGTGGCCGTTCGATCGAGATCACCGCCGAATCGGGACATCAACCGCCGATCGAGATCATGTGCCGCGATTCGCTCGTCGTCCTGCACCCCGGTAGTAGTGTCACCGTGAGCTGACCGCGCCGACCACCGCTGCCCTCGGCGCTCACGGCCCTCGGTCAGGGCGAGAATCGATCCGGGACCAGCACGGCCGCGCCCCGAACCCGGTCGTCGGCCAGATCCGTCAACGCTCGTTGCGCCTCGGACAACCGGTACCCGTTGGCGCTCACGCGGATCCGATGCTCGGCCGCGAACCGCAGGAACTCCCGCGCCTCCCGGCGGGTATTGGCGGTCACCGACCGGATCTCCCGTTCGTAGAACAGATGCCGTTGATAGTTCAGGGGCGGGACATCGGTCAGATGAATGCCCGCGAGCGACAGGATCCCACCACGGTCGAGCGCCTCGAGAGCCATCGGCCCCAATTCTCCCACCGGAGCGAACACGATCGCCGAATCGAGCGGAACCGGCGGCGCGTCGGCGGCACCTTGGACCGAGGCTGCCCCGAGTTGGGCAGCAAGGTGCGGCACACCCCGCACGCGCGGACCTCGACCAACAACTCACCGGCACCAGCGCGAGGTACAGCCGCAGGTGCGAACGTCAACGGCTTGTCGTGAATCGGACGCGGATCGCTCACCCGCCACGCCATCATCGTCTCGTCCGAATCCATGAGGCCTTCCCTCCCGGCGACAATCCGCGTCCGGACCTACATGTCCCGTGACCTACATGTCCCGAGACGACCGTCCCGGTATCGAGGATGAACCGAGCACGGGATGCACACACAACGAACACCGGCATACCAGCCGGAGAGCACGGGAAAATCTGCGGACCAAGGGCTCTTGCCGTCCGACCGGCGAACTCGTCACAGTGGAGGACAGATCGGTGCCCGCGCCCCACCGTCCGGTCCGGCCGACAGATGCACCGACCTGCACGCCAGGACGGGAGCGCAGATGGACGCGCAACATGTGATCGAGGTACGCGATCTGCACAAGCATTTCGGTCACGTCCACGCACTGGACGGGCTCGACCTCACGGTCGACGCCGGAGAGATCCACGGCTTCCTCGGCCCGAACGGCGCCGGCAAATCCACCGCCTTGCGGGTTCTGCTGGGGATTTTGCGGCCCACCTCCGGCTGGGTACGGATGCTCGGACGCGATCCCTGGTCCGAGGCGGTCACCCTGCACCGCGATGTCGCGTACGTGCCCGGCGATGTCACCTTGTGGCCGTCACTGACCGGGGGCGAAACGATCGACCTACTGGCCCGACTGCGCAGCGGACTCGACGAATACCGTCGCGACGAACTCATCGAGCGGTTCGCCCTCGATCCTCGCAAGAAGACCCGAAGCTACTCCAAGGGCAACCGACAGAAGGTCGCGCTGATCTCGGCGTTGTCGTCGCATGCGCGGATGTTGCTGCTCGACGAACCCACCTCCGGTCTCGACCCACTGATGGAGCAGGTCTTCCGCGAGTGCGCCCGCGAAGCAGTGGCGCGCGGTGCCACCGTCCTGCTGTCGAGCCACATCCTCTCCGAGGTCGAGGCGTTGTGCCACAAGGTGACGATCATCCGTGACGGCCGGACGGTCGACTCCGGCGCGGTCGAACAGATGCGCCACCTCGGACGCATGTCCATCACCGCCGAACTGGTCGGCGACCCCGGCGACCTGAGGCGGGTTCCCGGCGTCACGGATGTCGTCCTCGACGGCACCACGGTGCACTGCCAGGTCGACGAGGACGGCCTCGGTGACCTCGTCCGCCTGCTCGGCGACGCCGGTGTGCGCAGCCTGATCAGCACACCACCAACTCTCGAGGAACTGTTCCTTCGGCATTACCGGGTGGAGAACGGACCGCAGCACCGAGTCGCCACCGAAGTCGAGGAGCGGACATGACCACGATGCCGGCCCCTGTGTCCCTCCGCCCCAGACGGGCCCCAGGCACTCTCACCGGTACGACACAACTGGTGCGGCTGTGTCTGCGTCGCGACAGGATCGTGCTGCCCCTGTGGGTCCTGATCATCGGGGTGCTGTTGCCGACGACCTACGCCGGCAGCATCGAGTCGGTCTACCCCACCGCAGCAGACCTACAGCGCTTCGCTGTCGCGACCGCCGCCAGCCCGGCGCTGATCGCGATGTACGGGCCGATCTTCGCGGCTACGCCAGGGGCGGTGGCCATCTGGAAGGCCGGTGCGCTGTACACCGCGATCGGAGTCGCAGTGATTCTCACCGTCATCCGGCACACCCGTGCCGAGGAGGAGTCCGGACGATCCGAACTGGTCGATTCGACCGTCGTCGGCCGGTACGCCGAACTCACGGCCGCAGTGCTCGTCGCGGCCGGCGCGTCGATCGTCGTCGGAACATCGTTCGCGTTCGTGCTGTATCTGTACGACCTGCCCGCAGCCGGTTCGATCGGCTTCGGAAGTGCCCTGGCTGCATGCGGTCTGGTGTACACCGGGGTCGCCGCGATCGCCGCACAGCTGACCGCTTCGGCACGTCCGGCGCGCGGTATCGCGCTCGGAACCCTGGGGGTGTTCTTCGCGCTGCGCGCCGTCGGCGACGCCGGGACCGGGACGCTGTCGTGGCTGTCTCCACAGGGCTGGTCGCTGCAACTGCGCCCGTTCGCCGACGAACGCTGGTGGGTACTGCTACTGCACGCGGCCGTCACGGCAGTCACGGTCACCGCGGCCTATGTGCTGCTGCACCGCCGTGATCTGGGCAGCGGACTTCTCGCCGAGCGCCCCGGCGAACGGGTCGCCGGTCCGAGCCTGGCCGGACCTGTCGGACTCGCGTGGCGGATGCACCGCGGTTCCCTTGTTGCCTGGAGCATCGCGTTGTTCCTCTACGGACTGTTGTTCGGCAGTGCCGCGCACGGGCTCGGCGCCCAGTTCGGTGGCAACGAAGCCATCGACGAGATCATCGCCCGGCTCGGCGGCACAACCGTGCTCGAAGACGCATTCGTAGCGCTGGCGCTCACCATGTTGGGTATCGCCGCGTCGGCGTACGCCATCTCCGCCACCTTGCGACTGCACTACGAAGAAACCGCGCACCGCGCCGAGTCGGTCATCGCCGGCCGCGTCGGGCGACTCCGCTGGGTGCTGAGCCACCTGATGTTCGCGATGCTCGGACCGGCGGTGGCGCTGCTCGCGGCCGGTGTCGCCGTGGCGCTGACCTATGGTGCCGCGACCGGAGACATCGCCGGCACCGCACCCGGCTCGCTCGCCGGTGCTCTGGTGCAACTACCCGCGGTCTGGATCTGTGTCGGCGTCACCATGATGCTGTTCGGGTGGCTCCCACGGTTCACACCGGCCGCGTGGGCGGTCTACGTGATGTTTCTGCTGATCTTCAGCATCGGCTCGCTCACGGATCTTCCGCAGTGGGCCCTCGATGCGGAACCGTTCGGGCATCTGCCGAAACTGCCCGGAGCAACCTTCACCCCCGTGCCGGTGATGGGAGAAATCTTCCTCGCGGTCGTCCTGATCGTTGTCGGAGCGGTCGGATTCCGTCGCCGCGATCTGAGATGAGGGTCTCGACTCGGAGAGGTCGACGTATGCGTCAGCGCATCGAGGACTACGCGTTGATCGGAGACCTGCACACTGCTGCGCTGGTGGGTCGTGACGGGTCGATCGACTGGTTGTGCCTGCCACGCTTCGACTCACCTGCGTGTTTCGCCGCGCTGCTCGACGGGGACGAGGCGGGACGATGGTTGCTCGCTCCCGTGGAAGGCGGTTCCTGCACGCGGCGGGCGTACCGCCGCGACACCTTGATCTTGGAGACCGAATGGGTCACCGCCACAGGGTCGGTGCGGGTCACCGACTGCATGCCGGTGCGGCGACAGACCGCCGACGTCGTCCGTGTGGTCGAGGGCGTGACCGGATCGGTGAGGATGCAGACCGAGCTTCGGCTGCGGTTCGATTACGGGCACATCGTCCCGTGGGTCCGCCGAGTCCCGGGATGCCTGACCGCCGTCGCCGGTCCCGATGCCGTCTGGCTCCGCACTCCGGTGCCGCTGCGCGGGCACGATATGCGAACCACCGGACAGTTCGACATCCACGCCGGAGACACCGTTCCGTTCGTGCTCACCTACGGTCTGTCCTACGAGCACGCACCCCGGCCGCTCGATGCACGCCAGGCGATCTTCGATACGGACAGGTACTGGACCGACTGGATCGACTCGTGCGATTACAGCGGGGAGCACACCGACGCGGTACGTCGTTCGCTCATCACCCTCGAGGCTCTGACCTATCGTCCGACCGGGGGCATCGTGGCGGCGGCCACCACCTCGCTACCCGAGCAGATCGGTGGCAGCCGCAATTGGGACTATCGATATTGCTGGCTCCGCGACGCCGCCTTCACTCTGCAAGCTCTGCTCGGTTGCGGATTCGTCGCAGAGGCCAAGGCATGGCGCAACTGGCTGGTACGGGCAGTTGCGGGAAACCCCGCGGACCTGCAGATGGTGTACCGGCTCGACGGAGCACGACGAGTGCCAGAATTCGCCCTGCCGTGGTTGTCCGGTTACAACGGTTCCGCACCCGTGCGCGTCGGCAACGCCGCCGCCGAGCAGTTCCAACTCGACGTGTGGGGCGAGGTACTCGACTGTCTGCATCTGGCCCGCGAGAACGGCCTGCGCGGCGACCCCGCATGGGACATCGAAGTTGCCCTGCTCGACTTCCTCGAAGGTCACTGGCACGAACCCGACAACGGACTGTGGGAGATACGCGGTCAGCCACGCCCGTTCGTGCACTCCAAGGTGATGGCCTGGGCAGGAGTGGACCGCGGCGTCCGAGCCGTTGAGCGGTTCGGCCTCCCCGGACCGGTCGATCGGTGGCGCGCGCTGCGCGAACAGATCCGAACCGAGATCCTGCAGGAAGGATTCGATGCACGCCGCGGCACCTTCACCCAGTTCTACGGCAGCCGCGGGGTGGATGCGGCGCTGCTGCTCATACCCCGCACCGGCTTTCTGCCGTGGGACGACCCCCGCGTGGTCGGCACCGTGTCGACGATCGAGCGTGAGCTGGGCCGGGACGGATTCATCCTGCGCTACCGCCCCGAGCTCGAGCAGGTCGACGGCATCGCCGAACCCGAGGCGACATTCGTGGCGTGCAGCTTCTGGCTCGCCGACGCGCTGTACGGCGCCGGTCGCGTTCACGATGCCCGCGAGCTGTTCGAACGCGTGCTGTCGGTGCGCAACGACGTCGGGTTGTTCGCCGAAGAGTACGACCCCGACGCGCGTCGCCAACTCGGCAACGTCCCCCAGGCCTTCAGCCACGTAGCGTTGGTCAACACCGCGCGGCACCTGTCCGGTTACCGCGTCGGCACCCATCGCCCTGCCCCGCGGTGACGTTGGGGAGCGTCCATGCGTCGATATCCGCTCTGCGGAGGTGTCTACCTTCGGGACACTCCGTCGAAGGAGACTCGGATCCTGTCGCCTTCTGCACGTCTCTTCGCGTCCGCATCCGTTCAGCGAACGTGGGTGTGCTCCATCAGCAGCAAGACGAGTGTCGTATGCCGTCGGTCAGGAACTACCGAACCCGTTTTGCTGCAGCACATGTCGATCATGGTGCCACATCCGATGTTGGTGGCCTTGCTCTCTGCGCCACTCCCGACGTCCATGATCTTGCTGCCCCTGCCAGGGACCGGCGCGGTCACAGTCTGTTTGGCTCGAATGCTCTGTTGTCCTGCCTGGGCCACCGGATGACCGCTCTCTGCAAGACGCGAGCCGCGCCGGCGCCCCGGTTTCCGGCCAGGAGCAGACGAAACCTGGTACACAACAGATTTGGCGCCGTTATGCACCTGTGCGCGAACCGTATCCGAGTTCTTCCCCTACCCGGAGCAGACTGCGAACCTGCCGAGTTCATGTGAACGCCCTGGACCGGACACGGCCGTCCAGGTAAGACCAGGACCGGGCACAGAGAAACAGGCCCGTGACCCGATGGTGCGCTGGATCTGCGGGTCGAGCACCCCCACTTCATCGCTGAGGCCACATGCCAGCCGGACACCCGACGGCCGTCGGGTGCCGAATGGAGGATCTCGTACTACATGGGCATGTGCATCATCGGCATCCCACCCATCATGTGCAGCCACATCATCAACTGGTGGAGCACCATATGCGCTTGGTCCATCATCGTCATCATGTTCACCGCCGCGCACCGCCCTTCCCGGGTCGTCGGGCCGAGAACTTCGACCCACGCCCACGTCCCATCGTCCTCCTCGGTGCGGCCGATTCACACCGCTGTTCACCCGTGATCCGAGTGCACACCTGCGCGCCCGAAAAGCGCGCTTTCCAGACCTGCTGAGAATGCTTGGAGGTCGAGAGCCGACAAGATGCCATTTTGTTGGATCCGCCCGAACTCGCCCCCGCATCGGCATACGCACTCGAATACTGAGGTCATGTCGACTGTCAGCGGCCTTCCGGCGCATGTACTGCTCGTCCATTTCATGGTGGTCCTCACTCCGGTGACCGCAATCCTCGTTGCAGTGTGCGGAGTGTGGCCCGCTGCCCGACGTCAACTCATCTGGCTGACCGTCGCTCTCGCGACCGTCGTACTGGCCCTGACTCCGGTGACCACGGACGCCGGTGAATGGCTCGAAGACCACGTCGAACGATCAGCGGCCGTGCACACCCACACCGAACTGGGCGACACGATGGTCTACTTCGCCACAGTTCTGTTCCTCGCCACCCTGATTCTTGCCGCGCTTCATCTCCGAGAACGAACAACTCGACCGTCCACGCTGCTCCGAGCGGTCGCAGCCGCACTGGCGCTCGTCACTGCCGCCGCAATGATCGTGCAGATCTACCGGGTCGGCGAATCCGGTTCACGCGCAGTGTGGGGCGATATCGCGGCGTCCTCGAATGCGGCCGCGCAGACACGGCAATCCCCCGCCGACAGCAACCATGCACACCCGGCACGCAGATACGACCTCGGTATCCGCTGGACCCGACCATGACCGATTCGGACGGTGATCCACCGGACCAGTCCGATCCGGAGCGAGTTCCGGATCCCGACCCCATCGCCGCCGCCGAACAGGCTGCGGCCGCACTGAGCAACGACCGCTCCCCTCGCGGCACACTCGGTCCCCGATTCGATCGCCACTCCCCCTTCTTCACCGGAATGACTGCCGCGGCGGGCGCGCTCACCACCGTATTCGTTGTCGGTGGCGCCGCACTCATGGCATTGGTGGCCGCGGCGATTCCTGCGTTGACCGAACAGGCATCGGCGCTGATCGCTGCCGCCCCGCACTACTTCGAACAACTCACCGAGCCGTCGTCATGGCTCGGCCGTCTCAATGCCCGCTTCGACCTACAACACCGGTTGACCCAGTTCTGGGGCGGCGCAGGCACATCGGTGCTCGGAGACATCGTCACCGCCGGTCAGGCCGTGTTCACCGCCTTGACCGACACCCTCATCGTCACGGTACTGACCGTCTATTTCCTCGCCGATCTCCCCCGCTTACGTGCCACCCTCTATCGGTTCGTCCCGCACTCACGGCGCCCCCGGGCGATTTTGCTCGGCGACGAGATCTTCGCGAAGGTCGGCTCCTACGTCCTCGGCAACATCCTCATCTCCCTGATCGCCGGGATCGCGGTGGCCGCTGTGGCATTGACGGTCTCGGCGCCGGTGTGCGTGACCACGATCGTGTTCTTCATCGCCTTCCGCCTCGGGGAGGACTACCTGCTCATTTCCAAGATCATCGGACGCTCGGTCGAGGTACCGGCTCTGAGTACCCTGATCGCCGTCCTGATCGGCGGCGCCCTGCTGGGCTTGGTGGGAGCGCTGGTGGCGATTCCCTTCGCCGCGGCGGTGCACCTGATCGCACAGGAAGTGCTCTTCCCACGTCTCGACCGCGGCTGACCGCCGCCACCGCAATAAGCGGACCGGTCGTCAACTACGCCGCAGGGTCGCACGCCGGGCGAGGAACTCGTCCTCGTCGATCTCACCGCGAGCGAAGCGTTCGGCGAGGATCCGTTCGGCGTCATGATGAGCCGGGCGTTCCGGTTCGGGGCGGCCTGAAGCGGCGGGCCGGCGGACCAGATAGATGCCGTAGACGGCAAGGCCGACGATCGCCGACCAGAACAAGACGAACATCACCATCATCAGCAGCCAGCCGCCCCATCCGGCGCCGTACCAACCGTGCATGGCTTTCGCCTCTCGTTTCGGTGTCCTCACGGCTCTCACTCGCGAGGGAAAGGGAGCCGGTGCCGGTGCACGAGTGCTCACAGCGACACTCGGCCCCGACCCGGCACTCGGCAAGCGGCAGCCGGACCCGTCGATCCGCCCCCGACTCGGATCGGCGGGTTCGTGTCGATGCTTCGCCACGTTTCACGCTAGGCTCGGTTTCTGATGAATCGAGCAGGAGATCCTGAGAATTCCGAAAGGCGCCGAGACGGTCTTACCCTTGCTGGACGGGGACTCTTTGCGAGCGTCGGATATCCGTCGGCACGCGCATCTCGGTAGCGTCGGCAATATCCGCTAGTGCACCCCCAGATAAGCAGGAGGGGCGCGATGACTGCTGCGTCACCGACACCGGCGACGTCGTGGATGACGCGTGTGCGTGCCCGGGCGGAGTCCGTGTTTCTCGTCGTGACCGTCACCGCCCTGGTCGCAGGTGGTCTGGCCTGGATCCTCGGCGATAGTGCGGTTGCCGACATCTGCTGGATTTTCGGCACCCTCATCGCGATTGTGCCCGCGACCTGGTGGGTGATCGGTGCACTGCGGCGGGGCCGGGTGGGGGTGGATCTAATCGCGGTGTTGTCGCTGGTCGGCACGTTGGCCGTCGGTGAGTACGTGGCCGGCGCGCTGATCGCGGTGATGCTCGCATCGGGACAGGCACTCGATGCTGCTGCCGAACGCCGTGCCACCACGGATCTGCGGGCGTTGCTCGAGCACGCTCCCCGCACCGCCCGCCGTCGGGTCGGTGACGCACTCGAGGTGGTACCTCTCGAGGTGATCGTTCCCGGCGACAGGATCGTCGTCGGGCCGGGTGAGGTGGTGCCCATCGACGGGTGGGTCGCGTCCGAGGTTGCGGTGCTCGACGAGTCGGTGCTCACCGGCGAGCCGATACATGTGCAGCGCCGGACCGGCGAGTTGGTGCGCAGCGGAATCGTCAACGCGGGCGCGGCGTTCGAGATGACCGCCCGCGCCACCGCCGAGGACAGCACCTACGCCGGCATCGTGCGCCTCGCTCGTGAGGCCGCCGCCGAAAGTGCCCCGGTGGTGCGCATCGCGGACCGGGTCGCCGCCTGGTTTCTGCCGTTGACGATGGTGGTGGCCGCGCTCGCGTGGTTGGCCGCAGGGTCGGCAACTCGTGCCGTGGCGGTGCTGGTGGTGGCCACCCCGTGTCCTTTGCTGCTCGCCGCCCCGGTCGCGATCGTCTCCGGCCTGTCCCGCGCGTCCCGATTGGGTGTGGTCATCCGCAGCGGTGGGGCGCTCGAAAATCTCGGGCAGGCCCGAACACTGATGATGGACAAGACCGGCACCCTCACCAGCGGGCGGCCCACCGGAACCGATATCGTCACCGCCGCCGGCCAAGACGCGGTGGAACTGTTGCGCCTGGCCGCCTCCGCCGATCAGCTGTCTCCTCATGTCCTTGCGGAGGCGATCGTGCAGGAGGCGAGAAAACGCAGGTTGACGTTGTCGATGCCCACCGGGGTCGTCGAGCAGGCCGGCACCGGCGTGAGCGCCACCGTAGACGGTCACCGCGTGAGCGTCGGCGCTCTCGCTCTGCCCACCGACCCTCCGGGCTGGGCACGGGCGGTGGCGAACCGGGCGGCGCTCGATGGTGCCGTGATCGCCTGGGTCACGGTCGACGGGGATCTCGCGGGTGCGCTGCTGCTCGTCGATCCGCTGCGACGCGACGCCGCCCGCACCCTGCGACGACTGCGCGCCGCCGGACTGAACCGGCTCGTGATGCTCACCGGGGACCGGCGCGAGCCCGCCGAAGCCGTCGGGTCGGTGCTCGGACTGGACGCGGTGTGTGCCGAGCAGACCCCGGCCGACAAGGTCGCCGGCGTCCGCGCTGAATGCCGTTCGGCGGTGACGGTCATGGTCGGCGACGGAGTCAACGACGCTCCGGCCCTCGCCGCGGCGACCGTCGGGGTCGCGATGGGTGCACGCGGTTCGACGGCCAGTTCCGAGGCCGCGGACATCGTGCTCACCGCCGACCGCCTCGGCCGGCTCGCCGACGCGATGGTCATCGCCCGACGCTCGCGGCGCATCGCCGTGCAGAGCGCCGTGATCGGGATGGGCCTGTCACTGGTTGCGATGGGTTTCGCTGCATTCGGCTATCTGCCTCCGGCGGTGGGGGCGCTGTTGCAGGAGGCGATCGATGTCGCGGTGATCGTCAATGCCCTGCGCGCTCTGCGCAGCGATCGTGCCCGTGCACCGGCTCTGCGCGAGGACACCGCGGCGATGGTGCACCGGTTCTCGGCCGAACACGAGGTGCTGCGCGACCACCTGTCGGTGCTGCGCGAGACCGCCCAATTGCTCGCCGACGGTGATCTCGTCGCCGCCCATGCGGGGTTGCGGCGGGTGGACACTTTTCTGTTCGACACCTTGCTGCCGCACGAGCGCGCCGAAGACACCGAGTTGTATCCCGCGCTCGCAGAGCCGTTGGGCAGCGGTGAAGCGACCGCGACGATGAGCCGGATGCATGCCGAGATCGATCGGCTCAGTCACCGGCTGCGGGCGCAGCTCGCCCAGGCCGATGCGGCCGGGGGTCTACACCCCGACCAGTGCGAGGAACTCCTCGCCGACCTCTACGGTCTGTCGGCGCTGCTCCGCCTGCACTTCGTGCAGGAGGAGGAGAACTATTTCACTCTTGCTCCCGAGGCGGACTCGGCGACCGGCCCGGAACGCCTGTAGGTGCAGACGCTCACCCCACCATGAGTAACCGAAGATCACGGAGATCCTGACGCTGCGGTCGGCGGCGGCACCGGCTGATGGGTGCTGAAGCGTGCGGCGCGACGGTGGATGCGGTGTTCGTGGCCGCGCCACCGAAGCGGCGGCAGGTGGCGTATGGGTTCGGAGTAGAACAGCCGCTTGGCGCTCTCGACGAGCACCAGGTACCCGCAGATCAACCCGATGAGAGTGAGGAAGAACCCGATCGGCAGCGGGGTGAAGCCGAGATCGTCGGACCACGGGGAAAGAGTCAGACCGATGCCGACGATGAGCACCCCGGCCACCGTGGCGACCAGCGTGCGACCGGGGCGGCTGCGGAAGAACGGGGTGCGTCGGGTACGGATGGCGAACACGATCAAGGTCTGGGTCGCCAAGGATTCGACGAACCATCCGGTGCGGAACAGCTCGGGGCCGGCATGGAACATTCCGATCATGATGCCGAAGGTCAGAAAGTCGAACAGGGAGCTGATCGGCCCGAAGAAGAGCATGAACCGTCGGATGAACGCGATGTCCCAGTGCGAAGGGGCGTGCAGTTGTTCGGCATCGACCCGGTCGGAGGGGATGGCGAGTTGGCTGGTGTCGTAGAGCAGGTTGTTGAGCAGGATCTGGCTCGGCAGCATCGGCAGGAAGGGCAGGACCGCCGATGCGGCAGCAGCACTGAACATGTTGCCGAAATTGCTCGATGTGCTCATCAGCACGTACTTGATCGTGTTGGCGAAGGTGCGGCGCCCTTCGGTGACCCCGTCGGCCAGAACCCCGAGGTCCTTCTCCAGCAGCACCACATCCGCGGCGTCCTTGGCCACGTCGGTGCCGGCGTCGACGGAGACGCCCACATCGGCTGCGTGCAGTGCCAGTGCATCGTTGACGCCGTCCCCCAGGAAAGCGACGGATCGGCCGTGGGTGCGCAGGGTGCGCACCAGTCGCGCCTTCTGCTCGGGTGACACCCGGGCGAAGATCGTCGCGTTCCGTGCGATATCGACGAACTGCTCGTCGTCGAGTGCGGCGAGTTCGGCGCCGGTGACGCTGCCGCCGGATTCCAGTCCCAGTTCGGCGCAGACCTTCTCGGCGACCTTCGGGTTGTCGCCGGTCGCGACCTTGACGGTGATGCCCAGTTCCGCCAGGCGGGCCAGGGAGGGACCCGCCGAGGCCTTCGGTTCGTCCACGAAGGCCAGGAACCCGCTCAAGTGCAGGTCGCTCTCGTCGTGTCGCTCGATTCGGTCCCGGCCCGGTGGGAGCGTTTTCGTCGCGACGGCGACCACCCGACTGCCCTGCGCGAACAACCCGTCCAAGGCCTGGTGATCGGTGGCGTCGACCTGCCGGCAGCGGGCGAGCACCGATTCGGGTGCGCCCTTGACCATCAGGGTGGGGACGCCATCGGGGGCGCGGACGAGTACCGAGGTCATCCGTCGGGTGTGGTCGAAGGGCAAGGTGTCCAGGTGCCGGTACCGCTCGGCCACCGGCCCGGCCTGCCCCGCCGCGACCCACAGGGCGGTGTCCATGGCGTTGGCGGCGAGCCGGGTGCCCGAGCCGGTGTCGGTCTCGGTGGCGAGCAGTCCGTGTACCAGCGTCGTGTCGGCGTCAGCACCAGAGGTGGGCAGGGCTCGGTCGAAGGTGATCCGGCCGTCGGTGAGGGTGCCGGTCTTGTCGGTGAGCAGGATATCGATGTCACCAAGGTCTTCGATGCACACCAGCCGTTTGACGAGTACCCGACGCGCCGCCAGGCGACGGGATCCGCTCGCCAGTGCGGTGCCGACCACCGCGGGGAGCAGTTGTGGAGTGATGCCGACCGCGATCGCCAGAGCGAACAGCAACGATTCGATCAGCGGACGGTCCAGCAGCAGGTTGGTAAGCACGATCATCGAGGTCAGGACCACTGCGACCTGCAGCAGCAGCACCGAAAACCGGCGCAACCCCCGCTGGAAGTCGGTTTCCGGTTCCCGGTGACCGAGCCCGACAGCGATACGCCCGAACTCGGCGTCGGCGCCGGTGGCGACGACGACCCCGGTCCCGGTGCCGGCATGCACCACGGTTCCCATGAACGCGCAGTCGGCCAGGTCGGCGAGCGCCGCCCCCGCCGGTTCGATCGCGGTCGACTTGCAGGCCGGTTCGGATTCGCCGGTGAGCACACTCTCGTCACATTCGAGATCGGTCACCTCGAGCAGACGCAGATCGGCCGGAACGATGTCCCCGAGAACCAGTCGCACCACATCACCCGGCACGAGATCGATGACATCGATCCGGACCGGTTGTCCGTCGCGCAGGACGACGGTGGTGTGCCGCACCCGTGAATGCAGAGCTGCAGTGGCACGTTCGGCGCGGTATTCGTTGACGAAGCCGAGACCGACACTGGCTATGAGGATCACGCCGATAACGACGGCATCGGTGCGGTTTCCGAGAAAGAACGACGCAGCCGCCGTGACGATCAACAGCACCAGCAAGGCGCTGCGCAACTGCCGTGCAAGTACCGCCCACACACTCACGCGGTAACTACGCACCGCATTCGGACCGACCTGGGCGCGGCGACGGGCCGCGGTCTCCGCGCTCAGACCAGCCGGTGAGGATCCGAGCCGGACCAGCACCTCCGGCACGGGTAGGGCAGCTGCGACGGCCGGGGTCATCCGCAGACTCGCGACGTCCTGCGCGGCATCCGTTCGGTCGCTGCGGGATGTTCGTGTCATCGCGCCTGTGCCCGCCTTCCGATTCCCATGAGGAGTGAACCTCGAAGGGCCATACCCCGATCATGACCCGTCCAGGAGGTGGGGGCGTCGAAAACGGAAGGCGCTTCGGACGGTGGCGATACCGATCAGCGAGCAGGATGGACCCGAGACCGCCGGATCACATCGGCCACGGAGCCGTGTCGACCGACGGTGCCAGGTCGAGCACTGTCCCGGTAGTGGCGCCCCCGTCGACGACGAATTCGCATCCGGTCGAATAGCTGGCCTCGGTGACGATGAACCGCACCATCCGGGCCACCTCCTCGGGGGTACCGAACCGGGCGATCGGCTGATCCGCGGCCACGGCTCGGTCCATCTGGGCGGTCATCGGGGTCTCGATCGGTCCCGGGTGCACCGAACACACCCGCACGCCGTCGGAGGCGAACTCGAGCGCGGCGGTCTTGGTCAGCCCGCGCAGCGCCCATTTGCTGGCACCATACGCTCCGAGTCCGGCGTAACCGGTCAGCCCGGCGATCGAGGAGATGTTGACGATCGAGCCATGGCTGCGGCGCAGGGCCGGACCTGTGACATGCATTCCCAGCCAGGTGCCGACCAGGTTGACCTGCAGGACATGCTCGAATTCTGCGCGGTCCTGTTCCTCGATGGTGCCGACCGCCAGGATGCCGGCGTTGTTGATCAAGGCGCGGAGAGGACCGACGGATTCGGCGACGTCGAGCGCTCGACGCCAGTCCTGTTCGTCGGTCACGTCCAGGTGGGTGAATCTCGCCTCGCCTCCGAGATCGGTTGCGGCCTGAGTGCCTTCATCGTCGAGGATGTCCGCGATCACCACATTCGCGCCGGTATCGGCGAGTTGTGTGGCAACAGCGGCGCCGATACCGCGGCTCCCGCCGGTCACGAGCACGGATCCCTGTACTGGCATTGTCATGATGTCGCTCCTTCATCGAATCGGAGGTGCCGGCACGCGGGAATCGACGCGGTGCCGAGCCTGAGATGAGCGGATGTGATCGAGGCTCGAGCACGGCGCTGCCGAGCGGCAGGAAGGTGCGCCGGCGTTCAGCGAGCGACCATCATCGGGCACGACACCGAATGCAGCAGGGCCCGACTGGTCGACCCGAGCAGCATGCCCGTAAAACCCCCGCGGCCCCGGCTTCCGACTACCAGAAGCTGTGCGCCGTTGGCGTACTCGCGTAGGCGCCGGGTGGGCCGATCCATCGCTACCACCGACCGCACGTACACGTCAGGGTACTGTTCGGCGTATCCCGCGAGACTTTCGGCAAGGACGACGCGCTCCTGGACCCCGGTGTCACCCGATTCCAGGCGATGAAAGGGAATCGGTATCTCGATATCGGACCAGACATGCACCGCGAGTAGGTCCACGCCCCGCAAGGACGCCTCCTCGAAGGCCACCGCCACCGCCCGCTGACTGTGTTCGGAGCCGTCGACCCCAACGACAACCGGCCCGGTGATGTCCAGAACCGGCAGGTACGGCAGGTCCCGCACGACGACCACCGGGCAATGCGCATGGGTCACCACCGCGGCGCTGACCGATCCCAGCAGTGCACGTTCGAGTGCATTGTGCCGACCAGCGCCGACGACCACCATGATTGCCGAGGTGGACCGTTCGACTAGTTCCGAGGCGGGTGGTCCGGTGCACAGATGGGTGTCCATCTCGGGCGCCCATGTGGTGTTCTGTGCGTACTTGACCGCCTCGTCGAGGCGCCGCCTACCGTCCGCTTCTTCCTGTTCGAAAAAGGCGGCGGGCATACCCACCGGTATTCCGGCGAAACCGCGACCGGGTACCGTCGTCACCAGCGACAACACGGCATTCCGTAGTGCGGCTTCCCGTGCTCCCCAGACCACGGCCTCGAGCGAGGCATCCGATCCGTCGACTCCCACGACGATCGACCGATGTGCGGACATGACGACCCCCTCGGGTCCGGACCGAGCCGGTGTGCTCGTGTGCCGTCCCCTCATCGTCGTCCTGTCCCTCGGCAGGGCCTAGGGGACAAGGTCCTTGCTCGGCTCACGCCGGTCCTGCGGTGTCGCCGGCGGCCTGTCCTGCAGTGGTGAGTGTCGGCGACGTCGCCCAGCGTCTGTTGTTCGGATCAGCATGGCATCACTCCCTCGCCACGAGCCGTGCGCACGGCTCGTGCCCCACGTTCGTTCGCCATCATCGGCGTCGAGTACCCATCGCGGCCCGGCCCCGAGATCTTCACCCCCTCCGTTGTGCGGTGAGTACCTCGGTTCTGTCGGTTCGACGGCACCGACACAGGAGCAGGAGGACACTTCCTCCAAGGCCCTGTAACGAGATCGGGAAGGTGCAGATCTGTCCACGCCCACGCGATAGGAGCGGTCCTGCAGGGATGAAGCCGATGAGCGACCCGACGACCGACACAGCCGGACACGATGTGCCCGTCGATCCCCTCGAATCTCTCGATCGCCTACTGCGGGATCTCCGCTCGTCCCGGACCGGCTTGTCCACTCGCGAAGCGCAACGGCGCCTGGGCGTGTCCGGCTTCAATGAGCTGGTTCGCCGCCGCCGCGAAGGCTGGTGGCGGGCACTGGGCCGGCAACTCGTCCATCCGCTCGCCTTGCTGCTGTGGATCGCGGCGGTGCTCGCGGCGGTGTCCGGATCGGCTCCCTTGGGGGCGGCGATCCTGGTGGTGATCGCCCTCAACGCCGCGTTCGCGTTCGTGCAGGAACGCCACGCCGATCAGGCCGTCGAGGCGCTCGCCGCCTATCTGCCCCAGCGTGCCCGGGTTCTGCGCGACGACATCGAAACGGAGATCGACGCGCGGGAGCTGGTACCCGGTGATGTCATCGTGGTCTCCGAGGGAAACCGGGTCTCCGCCGATGCACGTCTGCTCGACGGCGTCGCCGAAATCGACGCCTCGACACTGACGGGGGAATCGGCGCCGGTGCGGGTGAGCGCGGACAGCGCCGACAGTCATGTCCCATTGATCCACGCCCGTGATCTGGTGTTCAGCGGCACGACGTGCGTCACCGGGGAGGCGACGGCGGTGGTGTTCGCCACCGGTATGAACACCGAACTCGGCCGGATCGCCGCGTTGTCCCAGCGCGGCGGCCATCAGGAAAGTCCCCTCGAGAGGCAGGTCAAGCGGGTCGCCTGTCTGATCGCCGTCGTGGCCATCGGGATGGGTGCGGCGTTCATTCCACTCGGCACGCTGCTGGCCGGACTGTCTCTGGGTGATTCGGTGACCTTCGCGATCGGATTGATCGTCGCCAATGTCCCCGAAGGACTACTTCCGACGATCACTCTCGCGCTGGCCGTGGGCGTGCGCCTGTTGGCCCGGCAAGGTGCACTGGTCAAGCGGATCTCGGCGGTCGAGACGCTCGGTTCGACGAGTGTGATCTGCACCGACAAGACCGGGACGTTGACCGTGAACCGGATGACCGTAACGCAGGTGTGGACCAGTCAGGGGATCGTCGACTTCGACTCTCTCCCTGAATTGTCCGTGCCGGATCCGGTCGCGGAGCGGTTACTGAGGGCGGCGGTGTGGTGCAGTAACGCGGAACCGGCACCAGCCGTGGGCACCACGCGCATCGGGGAACACGAAACGGACACCGGTATCGGTGATCCGACCGAACTCGCACTGCTCGAAGCCGCCGCGCGTCTCGACATCAAACCCCGCCGCGACAAGGACGGCAGGCTGACGCAGTTCCACTTCGATCCCGCGCTGCGGCGGATGTCGACGATCGATCGTGTCGGCCACACCGTCGTCGTACACACCAAAGGCGCCCCGGAGGAAGTCCTCGCCCGCTGCGCCCATCTCGCCGAAGCCACCGGCACCAGACCGTTGACGGACGCCGATCGCACTACGATCGAGGCGATCATCGCCGATTGGGCGCGACGAGGTCGGCGACTATTGGCGATCGCCGAACGCCCTCTCGGACCGTCCGAAGTTCCGGCAGATCTGACCCGGGATCAGGCAGAGCAGGGTTCGACGTTGCTCGGGATCACCGCGATGATCGATCCGCCCCGCCCCGAGGTCCCCGAGGCCGTGGACCGCTGCCATTCGGCGGGAATCCGCTTGATCGTCGTCACCGGCGATCATGCGCTCACCGCCCGGGGGATCGCCGAGAGCGTGCACATCGGGCACCGGGGTCTGCGGGTGATCGGCGGAGACGAAGCGGACGCGATGTCCGATCGGGAACTCGACGCCACCCTGGCCGGGGACGACGAGATCGTCTTCGCCCGTAGCTCCCCAGAGTCGAAACTACGCATCACCGACGCTCTGCAGGAATCGGGGCATATCGTCGCAATGACCGGCGACGGCGCCAACGATGCGCCGGCCTTGCGGCAGGCCGATATCGGGGTGGCGATGGGACACTCGGGCACCGATGTCGCACGCGAAGCCGCGGTGATGGTCCTTGTCGACGACAATTTCGCCTCGATCGTCGGGGCCATCGAAGCGGGCCGTCGTGTCTACGACAACGTCCGCAAGTTCATCGTCTACATCTTCGCGCATGCCACCCCCGAGGTCGTGCCGTTCCTCGCCTATGCCCTCACCAGCGGCGCGATCCCCCTGCCGCTGACGATCATGCAGATCCTTGCGGTCGATCTCGGCACCGAGACTCTTCCGGCGTTGGCGCTCGGTCGGGAGAACGCCGAACCGGACCTGATGCGACGCCCCCCTCGGCCCCGGTCGCAGCCGGTGATCGACGGCCCCATGCTCGCCCGGGCCTGGGGGCTGCTCGGTGGCATCTCCGCCGTCCTGGTGATGGCATTGTTCCTGCTCACCCTGCACATCGGCGGATGGACCTTCGGCGCTGACACCAGCACGGGTGAACTGCACCACACCTGGCAGCAGGCAACAACGATGACCTTCCTCGGTATCGTGGCCTGTCAGATCGGCACCGCCATGGCTGCCCGTACCAGCCGCAGCTCCCTCATCCGTATCGGCTTGACTACCAATCCGATGCTGCTGTGGGGCATCGCCTTCGAAATCGTGTTCGCGGCAGCCGTCGTAGTTCTTCCGCCGTTGCAATCCGTCTTCGGTACCGCGGTGCCGCAACTGTGGTTGCTGGCACTGTTGATCCCCCTGCCGGTGATCGTGTGGGGATGCGACGAGGCCTTCCGCTGGTGGTTACGAACCCACCGTTGACAGGTCGTTCACTCCACTGCCGAGGACCACTGTGCTTCGGCAGATTCTGGGGGACGTGCGACCGTTGGACCGGAGTCGAGAACACCGTGTCCGGGACACAGCGCCTCATCGCCTCGTTGCACACCGTCCGGTGGGCACTCGCGCACGCGCGCATGAGGGACCGCGCGGACTGAACGATGGAATCTTCTCGGTGTCGGTTCAGGGAGCGGAGCGGTCCACCGAGGCTGTGAAGCCTCCGTCACTGCGCGCATCGGCGAGGGTGATCTTCACTTCTACGATTGGTCCCGGCGCGCTGCCGTTTCGCGACCAGCCCATGTCCCGAAGGACCTGCAGCATCGTGGTGTTCTCCGAGAGCACGAATGCAGACAGGTGCCGAATCCCGTGTGCCCAGGCGATACCGACCAGACGTTGCAGCAGAGCGGTTCCGATGCCGTGATGTTGCATGGGGTGACTGACAGCGACCGCGCATTCCGCCGATACCCCATCGGAGGCGGAGCCAGGATCGGGATCGAGCACGGTGTAGTTCGCGACACCGACGACCGTCCCATCGTCGAACGCCCCCAGGCTCACATGCCTATCGTCCTGCCGACACAGCATTTCCACCAGTTCGTCGACGTGACGCGGGGCCACCGTGAAGAACCTCATATAGGTGTCATGTTCGGTGAGATGCTCGTGCAAAGCTCGCACGGCGCCCTCGTCCTGCGGACCCAACGGCCGAATGACCAGGTCGGCCCTGACCGACTGCTGTGTAGTGGTCCCCATCGGATACATCCCTCCGAAAGCTCGGCGATGACCGTCCTGTTCCCGGACCCACCCGCACATGCGGCCCCGGCTCATGGCCACGAGTCTGACATACGATTCGCCTCATGCGCTGACCAGTCTCGCCGCACCCGCCACATACTCGTCCGTTCACGACCACCCTTTCGGGACGCGACGGTCATCGGCACCGTTCGGTTGTGAAAGACTTTGCCCCAACGGCCATATCGTCGCATCGAGTCTCGATACGGAGAAGGCACTCGATACGGAGGAGGTATCGCATGCCCCGGCCACTCTCGATTGCTCGCGTCGCCCGTCCTATCGGCGCACCCTGACACGCTCTGTCCGAGCTCGAGGGCACCGCTGAGCGGTCCGCCCCAGCTATGACCACACTCCTGCCACCTGCTGCACGTCGCCGGATCGACCACGCGGCACGCCGAGGGCCGCAGCCGCACGACTCGAGATGTCCGGGCAGATCCGGCTCGGTTCTCGGAGACCGTTCACCGCCGTCCAACTCCTCGCTCCGAGGACCGGGTTCATCGGGGCTGCGACAACTCGGATCGGCCGCGCGTCCGTAGCGGGGTACGACTGTTTCACTGCCGGGCATGACCATCGCCTCGCCGGTCCCCGCGCGACAGATCCCGTTTGGTGGTTACTTCGCGTCGACGGCGATGGTGCGCGGGATTCGCCCGAGGACCAGCAATCCGGGCAGGCCGGCCGACGACGGGTCAGCGAACAAGCGCAGTTCCGGAGGGTGGGGTTGAGCCTTGCCCGACAGGCGGGCGGGGATGCCACGCATGAAGAACGATGTCGTCGGTAGGAAATCGTCGTCCACCGCATTCACGCGCTCGTGTCGAACAGGTCCTTGCACAGGTGCATATTGGGACGCATACTCCGCACACGGTGCAGGACGTGGTTCGTCCGCCGTTGCAGTCCGTCTTCGGTACCGCGGTGCCGGAGCTGTGGTTGCTGGCTCTGATGATCCCGCTGGCGGTGATCGTGTGGGGATGCGACGAGCTGCCCCAAATGGGGGCGTCGGACTCGAAACGGAGCGCAACGCCGATGAAGCACCAACCGATGAAACGCTGGCTGGCGAGGTGGATCGCGGTGGTGACGGCAGGAGAAGCGGTGGGTTTCGCTGTGCCTGCCGCCATCGGTGTCCTCACGCGGGATTCCGCGTCGGCATTTCCCTTGCTCCTGGTCGCCGGTGCCGTGGAAGGAGCGATCCTGGGACTCTCGCAGGCGACGGTACTGCACGGGCAATTGCCATATTTGTCGAAACGGAGATGGGTGGTGCTCACAGCTGCAGCGGCGATGTCGGCGTACGCGATCGGGCTGTTGCCCTCCACCCTCGCGGCGTGGTGGACGAGTTGGCCGCTGATCGTGCAGGTGCTCTTCTTCGGAGCGGGGCCTGTCGTCCTGCTGATATCGATCGGCCTCGCTCAATGGCTCGAACTGCGCCATCATCTTTCCGGCGCGACATGGTGGATACCCGCCACCGCTCTCAGCTGGCTTGTCGGTCTCGCTGTCTTCTTTGCGGTGGCCCCACCACTCTGGCATCCCGACCAATCCCCTGCTCTCGCAGTGACGATCGGACTCGTCGCCGGCGTCGGCATGGCATTTGCCATGGCGGCGGTGACGGGCTGGGCCATGACGGTCCTGCTCAGGCGGCAGACCTCCTCCGTCTCCCGAGCTGCGGAGTCTCGACAGGGGCGACCGTGAACGCAGTCGACGAGATTCCTTGCAGAACTCCGCCGGATCGGCTTCACTGGTCTCCAATGGAGGGGAGTATCCCCCAACTGTCTCGTCGTCACGACGGCCCGGTGATCCGGTCCCGGCGAACGGGCCCGCCTCGGGCGGGCGGGAAAGACCTCCGGTTGATCATGAACCGGAGGTGTGTCGATGACTGTTCCGTTCTGGGCGTGGGCCGCGGTGCTCGGCTTCATCGTGGCCATGCTTGCGATCGACCTGTTCGCCCACCGCTGCGCCCATGTGATCGGGGTACGCGAGGCGGCGGTCTGGTCGGCCGTCTGGGTCGGCTTCGGGATCGGGTTCGGTGTTCTGATCTGGCTCAACGCCGGCGCGGAGTTCGGCCGGCAGTACTTCGCGGGGTACCTGATCGAGAGATCCCTCGCAGTGGACAACGTCTTCGTGTGGGCGATCATCTTCACGTACTTCGCGGTTCCTCGCCGGTTGCAGCACCGGGTGCTTTTCCTCGGGGTACTGGGAGCGTTGGTCTTCCGTGGTCTGTTCATCGCTGCCGGGTCGGTGCTGATCGCCAGTTTCGGGGCGATCCTGTATCTGTTCGCAGCGTTTCTGATCGTCACCGGCTGTCGGATGCTGCGCCGCCGCGACGAGCACCTCGATCCGGAACGCTCGCGCACGTTACGCCTGTTCCGCCGCTACGTACCGATGACCGACGCCTTCTACGAGCAGAAGTTCTTCGTTCGGATCGGTGGCACACTGCTGGCCACTCCCCTGCTGGCGGTGCTGGTACTGGTAGAGGTCACCGATATCGTCTTCGCCGTCGACTCCATTCCGGCGATCTTCGCGGTCACCGACATTCCGTTCCTGGTATTCACGGCCAACGCGTTCGCCATCCTGGGCCTGCGAGCGATGTACTTCCTTCTCGCCGATCTGATCCACCGCTTCATCTACCTGAAGGTCGGCCTGGCGCTGGTACTCGTCTGGGTAGGAATCAAGATGGCACTGAAGATCGACGTGTTCTACATCCCCACCACGATCTCGTTGGCCGTGGTGACCACGATCATCGGCGTCTCCGTTGCTGCGAGTCTGTACGTCACCCGCGGCCGGGGACGCCAGGCCCCTCCGGTCACTGAGACTCCGTTCCGCAGCGCCACTGCGGCGGAACTCGCTGCCGCAGCACCCCTATGGACGCGGACACGCACACGTTTCCCGGCTCGACCGGACGACACCGACACCGACACCGACACCGGGTCTCGGACTTCGGCGACCCGCTCCGACAACTGACCGGAACAAGGATTCATTCGCGTGCCACCATGTCAGCGAGGCACGGGGAGGACATTCACATGCTCGACGACATCGAGACCCTACTGGTGAAGCGGAAAGAGGTCGGAGCTCGCATTGGTGGGGCGCGTTTGTGGGAGAAGTGGACTCCGGGACTGAGCGCGAGTCTCGCCGACCCGCAGCGGCAGATCGAAAACGACGGTTGGAAACAGGTCGCTCTCGGATCCGAGGCATGGGATCTGACGTATCGACGCTCTGTCGAAGTGCCCACCGGGTAGAGGGCGCCGATCTTCACGCCTGCGCGCGGCGGGCGCGGTCGAGCAGGATGCGTTGCTCCGCTCGCGCCACCGTCCGCCTCGTCTGCGCCGCGGCGTCGGGCGTAACCGACACGGAGGTGATACCGCGCCGGACGAGATGTTCCGCCAGGTCGGTGCTCGTCGACACGGCCTGACCGCACAGCGACGTCGTCAGTCCCGCGGCCGACGCGCGCTCGATGATGTGATCGATCGCGTCGAGCACCGCCGGGTCGAGGGTGTCGAACAGGTCCTTGCACACCTCCGAGTCCCGATCGACCCCGAGCATCAACTGCGTGAGGTCGTTGGTTCCGATGGACACGCCATGGATCCCGAGCTTCGCGTACTCCGGCAACCAGTAGACGACCGACGGGACCTCGGCCATGATCCAGCGCAGCATACGCTGGTCGGAGCCGAGCGGATGCCGGTCGAGTTGGGCGAGGCAGTCCCGCAGTTCCCAGCGGGTGCGCACGAACGGAATCATCAGGTGCACGTTCCGGTGCGTGCTCCGAACCCGGTGCAGCACATCGAGATCCAGGGAGAACAGTTCCGGATCCCGCACGTACCGGAAACACCCGCGGTAGCCGATCATCGGGTTCTCTTCGTGGGGCTCGACCTCACCACCCTCGAGATCGGCGAACTCGTTGCTGCGCAGATCGATCGCGCGATACACCACCGGACGCGGCGCGAACGCCGCCGCGATCCGCGCGACGCCACCCGCCATCTTCTCCACGTACTCGTCGCGACGACCCTGCGCGATCATGTGCGAGGGGTGCTCCCCCGCGAGCGCTTCGGTGATCATGAACTCGGCGCGCAGCAGACCGACGCCGTCGACATCGGTCGCGGCGACCGCCTCCGCGGCGTCGGGGGTGGCGAGATTGACATACACCGACGTCGCGGTGACCGTTGCAGCGTCGCTCACCACCATCGGAGGCCCCTGACCCGCCGCCTGTTGCCGGGCCACGGTACGCACCGCACCGTCGAACACCGTCCCGGCGTCGCCGTCGACGGTGATCAGCTGCCCGTCACTCAGATCGATCGTCGCGGTCCGGGCACCGACCACGACAGGTTTGCCGAGTTCACGTCCGACGATCGCCGCGTGGCAGGTGATACCACCACCGTCGGTGACGATGCCGCCGGCACGCCGCAGGATCGGCAGCCAGTCCGGGCGGGTCATCGGGGCAACGATGATCTCCCCGTCGGTCAGGCGTGTGCCGTCCGCCAGTTCATGAAGGACCCGCACCCGTCCGGTCGCCGAACCGGGACCGGCACCGAGGCCGGTCAGCAACGGTCGCGCCTCACCGTTTCCAGACGGTCCCGCCGTCGCGTTCCCCGCCGCCGCAGGCTTGTCGAGGGTGGTGATCGGACGGGTCTGCACGATCCACAACTCGTCGTTGGCGAACGCGAACTCGAGGTCCTGGGGGCGCCCGTAGTGTTCCTCGACTCCGGCGGCCAGGCGCGCGACGCGCAGGAGTTGCTCGTCGTCGAGCACCCGGGTGCGGCGCG
>NZ_JBMVFW010000021.1:0-33841 GCF_049538275.1 Rhodococcus sp. AB351 | reverse complement strand
GGCTTCGCGGCACCGAACTTCAGTGCCAGTTCGCGGCGTGCCGCACGGTCGCCGAGGTGTTCGAGCAACCGGCGCCCGGGAGCCGATCTCTTCAGGACCTGCGATTTGACGATGTTCGTCGCGACGACGGGGACGACCGCCCAGGGCGGGGTGACCGGTAGCCCCAGATCGTGGAGTCCCTGCTCCCCGAGGAAGAAGCGCAGCATGCTGAGCAGCCGCAGTCGTTCGTAGGCACCCCGGACCCGGGAGAAGCGTCCGTAGTCGAGCGTGCGCTGACCGTCGACGAGCGCGCGGGACAGATCGGCGCCCGCGGGTGTGACGTCGTCCTGCACGAGCACCACATGGTAGTTGAAGCGGTGCTGCTCGCGTTCGGAGTCGAACAACCATTCCTCGTCCACGCCCATGAGCCAGCCGACGTACTTCCACAGGTGCATCACGGCGCGGGATTCGTCGCGGCTCACGGTGTAGCCGAGTGCGCGAACACCCAGGAGCAGGGTGCCGTTGAACAGTCCGAGGGTCGCGGCCTGGTCGGTCTGGTTGATCGGCAGTCCCCAGTGCTCGATGTCCCATCGGCCGTTGTTCTCGAACCGGTCGTTGACGAGTGCGTGCATGGCGCGTACGTGCACGGTGAGCTTGAAGCCGTCCCCCTTCCGGCGCATGCCGCCGGGCTCACCGACGGCGGTGCCCCACTTCTGGGTCTCGCCGAGACGGCGCATGGCGGTGGATCCGGTGAGTCCGCCGGTCTCGACGAGGAGGTCCGGCGGCCCGCCGAAGCGGTAGCCACCGATGAGCGACAGTTGGAGCAGCACGTCGTTGCGGGTGCGGCCCATGCGACGGAATGCCCGTGCACCCTTCTCGAGCAGGTCCCGGTCCACCCAGTCGGGGACGGTGTCGACGACGGCGAAGAACTCGCGCAGCGCAGCGGGGTGCATCGGGTACCGCGTCGATCCCGTGTTCCAGTGCCCGGTGGAACTGCTTCATGGTGACGCGTTCCGGGTCGTCCCGGTCGCGGCGCATACCGCGGACGAGCGCGGCCCCCACCTCGTCGCGGGCGAACATCCTCCGGCCGATGCGGTCGAGCAGGTGCTGATCCACCTCGTGGATCCGGGCGAACTTCTTCAGCGGTCTCCCGATGCGCTCGTTGCGGGGCCGATTGCCCTCGTACCGCGTGGGGTACGGGCGCGTGCTCTCGTCCCGTAGCAACTCCTGTGTCACCATGAGGCGATGTTCACACGAGCTGTTACTCGCGTTCAATTCGCGTTTCCGGTGCGGCGATGAGCCCGAGCGACCGGCGCCGGCGGCGCGCGCCGCAACAGGAACGTTCCCGCGCGATGGTCGAACGGATCATCACCGCAGGTCGCACGGTTCTGCTGGAAAACGGCTATGAAGGTGCCTCGACGAACCGGATCGCGCGCGTGGCGGGGATCAGTCCGGGCTCGCTGTACCAGTACTTCCCCGACAAGGACGCCATCGTCGCGGAGGTGGTGGACCGCTGGACGGACGGGATGCATGCTCGCATTTCGCGCGTGTTCGCGGACGCTCTCGAAGGCCCGCCCACCCCCGTATCGGTGCGCGACACGATGGGCGAACTGCTCGACGCGCTCGCCGAGAATCCGCGCCTGCTCCAGGTGCTCATCGAGGAACTACCGCGCTCGTCCGACAGCCGGCTCGCCGCCTTCGAACGACGGATCGACGACCTGCTCAACATGTGGCTGCGTTTCCATCTCCGCGGGCGCGGCGACCGTCCGGTGGAGGCGATCGCGTGGATTCTCGTGCGTACGGTCGAGAACGTGGCCGTCTCGTACGTTCTCGACCGTCCCCCGGTGCATCGGGACGTCGTGGCCGACGAGCTCACCGCCATGGTCACGGCGTATCTGCGGGACATGTCACTGCCCTGACGGGGGACATGTCACTGCCCTGACGGGGCGAATCCGGTGTTCCTCGCTATCGTGGCGGGAACCCTGTGACCCTGACAGGGGGTCCCGGCCGGACATTTCGGGTTCGAACGGTCCGTGCGGGACGGTGAGTGAGGAGGCGACGATGGCGCGTTGGAATCCACGGGTGGTACTGGACTGGTTGCGTGCGGGATATCCCGAGGGGATCCCGGCGAAGGATCACTTCGCGTTGCTCGCCGTGCTCAAGCGTCGTCTCACCGACGAGGAACTCCTCGAGGCGATCGAGACGGCAGCGGCGACCGCGTCCGAGCACCCGGAGCGGCAGGTCGACCACGACACCCTGCGGAAGATCGTGGCAGGGGTGATCCACGAGGAACCGGACCCGCAGGACGTCGAGCGCGTCCGTGAACAGCTGGTCGCTGCGGGCTGGCCCGTCGTGGGCGGTGAACTCTCCCGCGGCGACGAGCCGACCGGACCCGCCGAACCGGCTACGCAATCGACGGCCGAGACGGCTGCGTCGCCGGCACCCGACGCTGATGCTGCATCGGATACCGGCGCCGAGGAGCCCGTGCGCGAGGAGCGTGGGACGCAGGCCGGCGCGCGTTAGCGGCTCGCGGCGAGCCGCGAATCAGGCGCTCGCGGCGAGCCGCGAATCAGGCGCTCGCGGCGAGCCGCGAATCAGGCGCTTGCGGCGAGCGCAGCGAGGGCGGGCACGAGCTGGGCGAGTGCCCGTCCTCGATGCGACTGTGCGTCCTTCTCCTCCGCGGACAGTTCCGCGGCGGTGCGTTCCTCGCCTTCGGGGCGGAAGACCGGGTCGTAGCCGAAACCGTTCTCGCCGCGCGGCTCGCGCACGATGCTGCCGCGCCATTCGCCGCGCACGACGGTCGTGACGAATCCGTCGTCCGACGGCACCACGAGCGCGCACGCCGACACGAAGGCCGCGCCGCGACGCTCGTCCGGCACATCCTGCATCTGGCCGAGCAGCAGTGCGGTGTTCGCCTCGTCGTCGCCGTGGCGTCCACTCCAGCGGGCCGAGAGCACGCCGGGCATGCCGCGCAGGGCGTCGACCTCGAGACCGGAGTCGTCGGCGACGCAGGGCATCCCTGTGGCGGCTGCGCCGTCGCGGGCCTTGGCTCCGGCGTTCGCCTCGAAGGTCTCCCCCGTCTCGGGTGCCTCCGGGTAGGGCGGGACGGTGTCGAGACCTACGAGTTCGATGCCCTCGATCCCGGCGCGGTCGAGCACGCGCTGCAGTTCGCGCAGCTTCTTCGCGTTGCGACTTGCGACCAGCACCCGCACGTCAGACTCCGAACTTCTTCTTGACGATCTCCGCCTCGACCGGCTCGGGCAGGGTGCCCGGGTACGGCTCGGCGAGCACCTCGCGCTGGATCCGGCACAGTTCCTCGATGCCGGCGAGCGAGGAGTCGAGCATCGCGTCGAGCGTGGAACGCGGGAAGGTCGCGCCTTCGCCGGTGCCCTGGACCTCGACGAGGGTGCCTGTCTCGGTGGCGACGACGTTCATGTCGACCTCGGCGCGCACGTCCTCCTCGTAGGGCAGGTCGAGACGGACACGTCCGTCGACCACGCCGACGCTGACGGCGGCGATCTGGCACGAGACGGGCTGCGGGTCGGCGAGGCTGCCCGCGGCACGCAGGTAGGTCACCGCGTCGCACAGTGCGACATAGGCGCCGGTGATCGCCGCGGTGCGGGTGCCTCCGTCGGCCTGCAGCACGTCGCAGTCGATCGCGATGGTGTTCTCGCCGAGCGCGGCGAGGTCGATGCATGCGCGCAGCGACCGGCCGACGAGCCGGCTGATCTCCTGGGTGCGGCCGCCGAGCTTGCCCTTGACCGATTCGCGTCCGCTGCGGGTGTGGGTGGCGGCGGGAAGCATCGCGTACTCGGCGGTCAGCCAGCCGAGACCGGAGCCCCTACGCCACCGCGGGACGCCTTCCTCGACGCTGGCGGTGCACATCACGCGGGTCTGTCCGAATTCGACGAGCACGGAGCCCGCCGGGTGGTTGGTGAAACCCCGGGTGATGCGAATGTTCCGGAGTTCGTCGTCCGCTCTGCCGTCTTCTCGTGTCGTCACTCGTCCGAGCCTAGGCGATCCGGGGACGGGCCTTTCAGATGCGGTACACGTCTCCGGCGGTGACCGCGTGGACCGGTCCGGAGTACTCGGCCTTGGCCTCGGCGATGACGTCCTCGCGGGAGGTCCACGGCGGGATGTGGGTCAGGAGGAGTTCGCCGACACCCGCGAGGGCTGCGACGCGACCGGCCTCGGTACCCGACAGGTGCACGCCCTCGGGGCGTTCCCCCGGCGCGTGGGTCCACGACGCCTCGGCGAGCAGCACGTCGGCGCCGCGGGCGAGTTCGACGACCGAATCGCACATCCCGGTGTCGCCGGTGTAGACGAGGGTGCGGCCGGAGTCGCTGGTGATGCGGAAGCCGTAGGCCTCCGGCGGGTGGTGGACGCGGCCGGGGCAGATGGTCAGGCTCCCGAACCGGATCTGCTCGCCGTCGCCGAGCATCCGGACGTCGAGGGTGTCGCTGACGTCGTCGACCTCGCCGGGGATCTCCGCGGACGCCACGCCGATGCGGTGGGCGGTGCCGGCGGGACCGTAGGTGAGGACGCGACCTTGCGGCGGCGACGGGGAATAGCGGCGCCAGACCAGCAGACCGGGCAGGTCGAGGCAGTGATCGGCGTGCAGATGCGACAGCAGGATCGACACTTCGCCGGGGTCGGCGTGGCGCTGGAGCGCACCGAGGACGCCGGGACCGAAGTCGATGACCAGGGGTGGGGTGTCCGGTGCCGTCAGCAGATAGCCGGAGGCTGCGGAATCAGGCCCGGCCACACTGCCCGAGCACCCCAGAACGGTCATGCGCATATCAGCCATGCTGCCATGCCGAAGGTCCCTCGATGAAGCCAACGCGCGTATTGCGGCGCAGACTCACAGTGGCCGGGAAGGTGTGACGCGCGGATCGTTCTGCCTCTTCGCGCGGCCGATCGGTGGGTTGTCGACGTGGGTGGTCAGCGTGGCATGACGGAGGTGGTGGTGCGGCGGGCGCGACGCGCGTCCGCGGACAGCGCCCATGCCGCGAGGACGCCGCCGACCGCACCGAAGAAGTGCCCTTCCCAGGAGATCCACGGTTCGCTCGGCAGCACGCCCCACAGCATGCCGCCGTAGAGGAACAGCACCACGACTCCCAGCAGGATCTGCCCGGCCTTGCGGGTGAACACCCCGCGCACGATCAGGTAGGTGAGCCACCCGAAGATCAGGCTCGACGCTCCGATGTGGGTCTCACCCGAGCCGGCGATCAACCACGTCCCCACCCCGGCGACGACCCAGATGATCGCTGTCGCGGCCAGGCCGCGCCCGATGCCGGAGAGCAGCACCAGGAAGCCGAGGACGAGTGCGGGCACGGTGTTGGCGGTGAGGTGGGCCCAGTCGGCGTGCAGGATCGGCGCGAACAACACGCCCCACAGCCCGTCGGCGGTGCGTGGTTCGACACCGGCCGCGTCGAGATCGGCGGGGAGCACCGCATCGACGGCCTCGATGCCGTAGAGCATCGCGACGAACCCGCCGATCCACAGACCGGCACGTTGCCAGATCGGCCGGATGCGGGTGTCGGCGCCGGTACCGCTGGGAATGGTCATGGCACCATTCTGCCGTCACGTACCGGTCAGCGGCCGAAGACCGAGGGCAGCACGTCGCGGTAGGCGGGGATGTCGGCCACCGAGGTCGCGGACAGGATGGCGTCGACGATCGCGCGTTCGACCACCACCGCCGCGGCCTCGCACACCGCGGCGAGGATCGGCAGTTCGGCGGCGAAGGCCGGGATCGACGGGGCATCGCCCAGTGCGTCGGAGACGTCGGCGGTGCCGGTCGAGAGCGCGAAGATCGTGTCGCCGTCGAGCGGGGAGTGCGCGGGACGTATCGCGCGGCCGAGACCGTCGTGCCCGGTGACCGCGACGCGACGGCACGCGGCCTTCGACAGCAGTGCGTCGGTGGCGACCACACCGATCGTGGTGTTGAGGACGGTGCCCTTGTCGCCGAGCGCGCGGGCCGCGGCCAGATCCGACGCGGAGGGCGACGACAGTCCGAGTTCCTCGGCGCGCGCGGCGTCGACACCCCAGGGCAGGCCGGTCACGGGGTCGAACACCGAGCCGACGGGGTTCGCCACCATCAGCGCCGCCACGGTCACCCCGGCCGCGGGGCCGTCCGTGATCCGCACGCTCGCCGATCCGATGCCGCCCTTGAGCGCCCCGGCGCGGGCACCGGTGCCCGCACCGACACTGCCGCGCGCGAAGTGTGTGGAACTGGCGGTGGCCGCGGCGGTGCAACCGGAATCGGCGGTCGGGCGCGCGGACCACTGCCCCACCGGCAGGTCGAAGATGACGGCGCCGGGGACGATCGGGACGACCGCGCCGGGCGCGCCCATCGGGATCCCCTTGCCGTTCTTCTCGAGATAGCGCATCACGCCGTCGGCGGCAGCCAGCCCGTATGCACTGCCTCCGGTGAGGAGCACCGCGTCGACGCGCTGCACGGAGTGGCTCGGATCGAGCAGGTCGGTCTCCCGGGTGCCCGGTCCCCCGCCGCGCACGTCCACCGAGGCGACGGCGGACGGGTCGGCGAGCACGACGGTGCATCCCGTGGCGGCGCCCGTACCGGGAACCTCGGGGGTTCCGACGGTGACCTTGGGATCGAGGTGCTGCCAGTGACCGACACTCAGACCCGCCACGTCGAGCAGCGAATCGGTCGGTCCCGGCACGATCACGGCTGCAGCGCCTGGACGAGGGAGTCCTGCATCCACGTCAGCCAGTGGTAGACGTCGAGATGCGGGGCACGCGGATCGTCGTCGTCGAGGACGTCGGGGGTGTCGGCGTCGATGCCGAGGGTGGTACCGAGCGCGAGCCGCACGTCGTTGAGTCCGTACAGCCAGGCCTCGGCCTGTTCGGGATTGAGCACCACCTTGCCGCCGCCCTCCGGCACGGTGCGCAGGATGACCGCGCCGGCGGCGAGCTTGGCGTCGATGATGCTCGGTTCGTGCAGGCTCCGCATCGCACCGTTGAGGTCGGCTGCGTCGTCGCCGACATCGGCGACGGCATCGGCGTCGGGGCGGTGGAACTCGGGTAGGAGGCGTCGCAGCGCCGGGATCTCGGGCGGGGTGGCGTTACCGGTGCGCAGGCCGGTCAGCGCCGCGAGGTCGTCCTGCGGGGCCTGTCCGGCGCGTTCCTCGAGCATGCCCAGCACGGAGGACACGAGCGACCGCAGCACCGACGCTTCGTGGGCGTCCATCTCCGACCGGAGCTTGGGGCCGCTGAGCGAGTTCTTCCTGGTCCACTGCCGCACGTCGGTCGGGCCCTCCTGTGGGGATCATTCGTCGCGTTGCATCGTCGCCCACAGTCCGGCGGCGTGCAGACGCTGCACGTCGTGTTCCATCTTGTCACGCGAACCACTCGACACGACGGCCTTGCCCTCGTTGTGGACCTTGAGCATGAGCTCGGTGGCCTTGGCCTTGCTGTACCCGAACAGCTTCTGGAAGATGAACGTCACGTAGTGCATGAGATTGACGGGGTCGTCCCAGACCACGGTCACCCATGGCCTGTCGACCGCTTCGATCTCCTCGACGATTTCGGCCTCGGCCGGAACGGCCTGTCCCGCCATGGCCCGAACGGCCTGGGCCGCCGTCGATCGGACGTCGAGCGGAGTGGTCGTACTACACGGCGCCATGTTCCCAGGGTACGACTTCGGAGCATCGCGAAAAACCCGCCTCGGAGGGCGTGGCTCTACAGTGATCGGGTGCCCGAAGCCATTCACCGTGCCGGTCGTCCCGGTACCGCATTGTTCACGGACAAGTACGAGTTGACCATGCTCGAGGCTGCCCTGGCGGACGGCACGGGCGACCGCCCGTGCGTCTTCGAGGTCTTCGCCCGGCGCCTTCCCCCGGGCAGGCGGTACGGCGTCGTCGCGGGCACCGCACGGTTGGTGGAGGCACTCGAATCGTTCCGGTTCGACGAGGCCGAACTCGAACTCGCCGCCGGTTTCCTGGCTCCGCGGACCGTCGAGTGGTTGCGCGACTTCCGGTTCTCCGGCGACATCGACGGCTACCGCGAGGGTGACTTCTACTTCCCGGGTTCACCGATCCTGTCGGTGAGCGGCACCTTCGCCGAGTGTGTGCTGCTCGAGACGCTGACACTGTCGATCTTCAACCACGACAGTGCGATCGCCTCCGCGGCGGCGCGCATGGTGAGTGTGGCCGACGGCCGCGCGCTCATCGAGATGGGGTCGCGGCGCACCCATGAGGAAGCGGCGGTCGCCGCGGCGCGCGCGGCCTATCTCGCGGGCTTCGACTCGACGTCCAATCTGCAGGCCGCGCAGCGGTACGGCATCCCCGCGGCGGGTACCGCCGCGCACGCGTTCACCCTGCTGCACACCACGACGGCCGGCCGCGACGAGGCGTCCGCCTTCCGCAGCCAGGTCGAGAGCCTCGGTGTGGGGACGACCCTGCTGGTGGACACCTACGACATCACCGAGGGCGTGAACACGGCGATCGCGGTGGCCGGCCCCGAACTCGGTGGCGTGCGGATCGATTCGGGCGATCTCGGTGTGCTCGCCCGCCAGGTGCGCGAACAGCTCGACGGACTCGGCGCGACCCGCACGAAGATCGTGATGTCCGGTGATCTCGACGAATACGGGATCGCGGGTCTGCGCGCCGAACCGGTCGACGGCTACGGCGTCGGCACGTCGCTGGTGACCGGCTCGGGGGCTCCGACGGCGGGCATGGTCTTCAAGCTCGTGGAAGTCGACGGCCTCGCGGTCGAGAAGCGCAGTGCGTCGAAGGAGTCCCGCGGGGGCGCGAAGCGGGCCGTCCGGTACGCGCGGAGGACGGGCACGCTCGTCGAGGAGGTCGTGTACCCGGCCCGCGCCGAGCAGGTCCCGCCGGGCGAGGGTTCGCAGGTCCACGAACTGATGATCCCGCTGGTCCGCGGCGGCGAGGCGGTCGGCGATCTGCCTACCCTGGAGGAGAGCCGGGAGTACCTCCGGCAGGGCATGGTGCGTCTGCCGTGGGAGGGCCTGACGCTCTCGGCCGGGGATCCCGCCATCCCCACCCGCTTCGTCCGTGAGGGGTGAGTGCCATGCGCGCACTGCTGGTGGTCGACGTCCAGAACGACTTCTGCGAGGGCGGTTCGCTCGCCGTGGAGGGCGGCTCGCGGGTGGCGTCCGACATCACCCGGTTCCTGCAGGCGCGCGGTGACGACTACGCGCACATCGTCGCGACCCGCGACCACCACGTCGATCCCGGAGACCATTTCTCTCCCGAACCCGATTTCGTCGACTCGTGGCCGCCGCACTGCCGGGCAGGGACGCCGGGCGCGGACTTCCACCCGGAGCTGACCACGGACCGGTTCGAGGCCGTCTTCTCCAAGGGTGCCGACGACGCCGCCTATTCGGGCTTCGAAGGAACCGACGACGAGGGCACGACGTTGGCGTCGTGGCTGCGCGACCGCGGCGTGACGGACGTCGACATCGTCGGGATCGCCACCGACCACTGCGTGCGGGCCACCGCGCTCGACGCGATCGAGGAGGGTTTCGGCGCCCAGGTGCTGCTGCCCTACACCGCGGGGGTGTCGGAGACGACGATCCGCCCCGCCCTCGAGCGGATGCGCGAGGCCGGTGTCGAGCTGGTCACCGACCTTCCCGGCGTCACCGATATCACCGATCACAGGTAGCGGGGCCGCAGGCCGAAGGTGACGGTGGGGACCGATACCCTGTGCCGGTGCCGGATCTCCCCGAAGTCCCAGAATTGCTGCGAACCGCGGTGCACGCGCTGGGCGGTAAGGAGCGGCGCAACCAGCTGACGATGGCCTCGGCCGTCGCGCACAGCATCGACACCGGCGAACACCTCGCCGTGCAGGCCGGCACGGGTACCGGTAAGTCGCTGGCCTATCTCGTGCCGAGCATCCGGTACGCGGTGAAGACGGGCCGCACCGTGGTGGTCTCCACCGCGACCATCGCCTTGCAGCGGCAGCTCGTCGAACGCGACCTGCCACGACTCGCCGACGCCCTCGCCGGTTCGCTCGGCCGGCGCCCGCGTTTCGCGATCCTCAAGGGTCGCGGAAACTACCTGTGCCTGAACAAGATCCATACCGGTCTCGCCGAGGAGACGCCCGACGCCGAGTTGTTCGACGCGTTCGCCCTCTCGCGCATCGGCCGCGAGGTGCGGCGGGTGACGGAGTGGTCGTCCACCACCGAGACCGGCGACCGCGACGACCTGTCCCCCGGCGTCTCCGATCAGGCCTGGCGTCAGCTGTCCGTCACCGCGCGCGAATGCCTCGGCAAGTCGCGGTGCCCGGTGGGAGAAGACTGCTTCGCCGAGATCGCGCGCGCCGAGGCCGCGCAGGTCGACGTGGTCGTCACCAACCACGCGCTGCTCGCCATCGATGCGATCACCGGCATCTCGATCCTGCCCGAGCACGATGTCGTGGTCGTCGACGAGGCCCACGAACTCGTCGATCGGATCACGAACGTCGCCACCGCCGAGTTGTCGCCGGGCACGGTGTCGGCGGCCGCGCGGCGCTGCGTCAAGCTCGTCGAGGACGAGGAGATCGACCGGCTCGACGGTGCCGCCGAGAACTGGGAGTCGTTCCTC
Source organism: Rhodococcus sp. AB351 (assembly GCF_049538275.1). NCBI lineage: Bacteria > Bacillati > Actinomycetota > Actinomycetes > Mycobacteriales > Nocardiaceae > Rhodococcus > Rhodococcus sp. AB351. The sequence goes on along the minus strand of NZ_JBMVFW010000021.1, from coordinate 23,297 downwards.
GAAGAACTACCGGCGGGTCGCTGGGACGAGCTGCCCGAGGGCGCCGCGGCCGCGCTGGCCTCGATCCGCGATGCCGCCTGGGCCGTGCACACGGCGATCGGACCGGCCAAGCCCGGCACCGATCCCGAGGTCGCCGCGGCCCGCAGTCAGGCGCTCGCGGAGATCGACGAGGTGCACGACTGCGCGGTCCGGGTGCTGACGACCTTCGAGCAGCGAGACCCTTCGCAGCGACCCGACGTCGTGTGGCTCGCCGCCGACGAGTTCCGCGGCAACGTGCGCCGCACCGTGCGGGTCGCGCCGCTGTCGGTCGGTGGGTTGTTGCGCAGCCGGTTGTTCGGTGAGTCCACCGTCATCCTCACCTCCGCGACCCTCACGGTCGGCGGGTCGTTCGACGGACTCGCGGTCAACTGGGGTCTGCCGCCGCAGTCGCCGGCCCGCAGCGACACCACCTCCGCCTCCGGTGCCGAACCTCCGTCCGACAAGGGCGATCTCGCGTGGAACGGGATCGACGTGGGGTCGCCCTTCGATCACGCGAAGGCGGGCATCCTCTACATCGCGAAGCATCTGACGCCACCCGGCCGCGACGGTCTGCCGCCCTCGCATCTCGACGAGATCGCCGAACTCGTCACCGCCGCCGAAGGGCGCACCCTCGGGTTGTTCTCCTCGATGCGCGCCGCAAAGGCCGCCACCGAGGCACTGCGCGAGCGTCTCGACACACCGATCCTGTGCCAGGGCGACGACGCGACCGGCGCGCTGGTCGAGAAGTTCGCAGCCGACGAGGCGACGAGCCTGTTCGGCACCCTGTCGCTGTGGCAGGGTGTCGACGTTCCGGGCCCGTCGCTGTCGCTGGTGATCATCGACCGCATTCCGTTCCCCCGCCCCGACGATCCGCTGCTGGTCGCCCGGCAACGCGCCGTGGAGGCTCGCGGCGGCAACGGGTTCATGGCGGTCGCCGCCAACCACGCCGCGCTGCTGCTGGCGCAGGGTGTCGGGCGTCTGCTGCGCAGCACCGACGACCGGGGCGTGGTGGCGGTGCTCGACTCGCGTCTGGCGACCGCGCGGTACGGCGGTTATCTGCGTGCGTCGCTGCCGCCGTTCTGGGAGACGGCCGATCCGGCGGTGGTCCGCCGGGCACTCACGCGTCTGCGCGGCCGAGCACCCGGCGGGTCCTGATCTCCTACGGGAGCGCGACCATGCCGAGTTCGGCGGGTGAGGCGAGCAGCCCGTGCCTGGGCAGTACCCTCACCGTGTAGCCGACGGCGCCGGCGAGCGGCAGCGGCACGGTCGCGGTGAACTCCTCCCCCAGAGGGTCGGTACCGATGTGCTCCATCGCCACGGTGACGGGGTCGCCGATCGTGTCGTCGGAGCCCACGCGCCCGACCACGGCCTGCACCTCGACGTCCTCCGGGGTCAGGTCGCCGAGCTGGACGTGCGCGGTCAGCCCCAGCGGCAGGCCGATCTGCGGCACGTCCGGGATCGGCGTCGAATCGACCTGCGCGACACGCACTCCCGGCCACGACGCCTCGATGCGGTGCCGGTAGTCGGCCAGCGCCCGCGCGCCCGCGTAGTCGTCGGCGGTCACCTTCGCGGCCGCCGCGGCCGCGGGGATGTAGTAGTCGACGGCGTAGTCGCGCACCATGCGCGAGGCGAGCACCTTCGGGCCGAGATTCTCGAGCGTGTGGCGCACCATCTCGATCCAGCGGGCCGGCACCCCGTCGGAGTCACGGTCGTAGAAGCGCGGCAGCACCGAACGTTCGAGCAACTCGTACAACGCGGCGGCCTCGAGATCGTCGCGACGGGTGTCGTCGACACCGTCGGCGGTGGGGATGGCCCAGCCGTTCTCGCCGTCGAACATCTCGTCCCACCATCCGTCGCGGATGGACAGGTTGAGACCGCCGTTGAGAGCCGACTTCATGCCCGACGTGCCGCACGCCTCGAGCGGGCGCAGCGGGTTGTTCAGCCACACATCGCTACCCCAGTACAGATAGCGGGCCATCGACATGTCGTAGTTGGGCAGGAAGACGATGCGGTGCCGCACGTCGTACTCGTCGGCGAACCGCACGACCTGCTGGATGAGCGCCTTGCCGCCGTCGTCGGCGGGGTGGCTCTTGCCGGCGACGACGAGCTGCACGGGCCGTTCGTCGTCGAGCAGCAGCGCGCGCAGCCGTTCGGGGTCGCGCAGCATCAGGGTGAGGCGCTTGTAGGTGGGCACGCGCCGCGCGAACCCGACGGTGAGCACGTTCGGATCGAAGACCGACTCGATCCAGCCGAGTTCGGCTTCGGTGGCGCCGCGTTCGAGCCACGACTCGCGCAGCCGGCGACGCACCTCGGCGACGAGCTGCGCGCGCAACGTGTTGCGGGTCGACCACAGTTCCTTGCGGTCGATGGTCTGGAGCAGTTCCCAGCCGCGGGCCTCCTCGACCCGGTCGGGTCCGGCGAGGCGGTTGGCGAGCGCGATCCATTCGCGCGCGGCCCAGGTGGGGGCGTGGACACCGTTGGTGACCGAGCCGATGGGCACCTCGGCGGCGTCGAATCCGGGCCACAGTCCTTCGAACATGCCGCGGCTGACCTCGCCGTGCAGCTTCGACACGCCGTTGCAGCGCTGGCCGAGGCGCAGACCGAGATGGGCCATGTTGAACACGTTCGGGTTGCTCTCGCGTCCGAGCGCGAGGATGCGGTCGACGGTGAGGCCGGGCAGCAGTGCCGACTCGTTCTCGCCGTTGGTGCCCGAGAAGTAGTGGCGCACGAGATCGATCGGGAAGCGGTCGATACCCGCGGGCACGGGGGTGTGGGTGGTGAAGACCGTGCCGGCCCGCACGGCGGCGAGCGCTTCGTCGAAGTCGAGTCCGGCGCCGGTGACGAGTTCGCGGATGCGTTCGGCGCCGAGGAAACCCGCGTGTCCCTCGTTCATGTGGAAGACGTCGGGGTCGGGCAGACCGTGGATGCGCGTGTAGGCGCGCACCGCGCGGACACCGCCGACGCCGGCGAGGATCTCCTGCTTGATGCGGTGGTCCTGGTCGCCGCCGTAGAGGCGGTCGGTGACCCCGCACAGCTCCTCGTCGTTGGAGGGGATGTCGGAGTCGAGCAGCAGCAGCGGGACGCGCCCGACCTGGGCGATCCAGATCCGCGCGTCGAGTGTGCGTCCGCCCGGCACGGCGACCTGCACGAGCGCGGCGGTGCCGTCGGCCTCGGTGAGCAGTCGCAGCGGCAGGCCCTGCGGGTCGTAGGAGGGGTAGTGCTCCATCTGCCAGCCGTCGGCGCTGAGCGACTGCCGGAAGTAGCCGGACCGGTAGAGCAGGCCGACGCCGATGAGCGGCAGGCCGAGATCGGAGGCGGCCTTGAGGTGGTCGCCGGCGAGGATGCCGAGGCCGCCGGAGTAGTTCGGCAGCACCTCGGTGACACCGAACTCCATGGAGAAATAGGCGATGCCGGCGGGCAGTGTCGTGCCGCGCTCCTGCTGTTCCTGGAACCAGCGGGGGCGGGTGAGGTAGTGCTCGAGGTCGGCGGCGGCGGCGTCGAGGCGGGCGAGGAAGTCGCCGTCCTCGGCGAGCGCGTCGAGGCGGGCCGGCGGCACCTCGCCGAGCAGCCGGACGGGGTCGTTGCTGCACCGGCGCCACAGGTCCGGGTCGACCGATTCGAACAGGTCCTGGGTCTGCGGGTGCCAGGACCATCGGAGGTTGGCCGTCAGGGCTCCCAGCGCAGCCAGCCGCTCGGGAAGATGGGCTCGTACGGTGAACCGGCGCAGTGCTTTCACGGGGAGCACACTACCGACCGACCGCGCTTCGTGACGGCCGGGCGGCGGATCTCACGTGCCCGGATCCACGCCGGTCGCGGACGGGATCGCCCGGCACACGGAGAGGCCCCGCGGCGTGCACACCGCGGGGCCTTCTCTCCTGTGGCCGACCCCCCGTCGGCCGGTGGACTCAGAGTCCGCCGAGGAGCAGGTGCAGCAGGTCTCCGACGACTCCGATCAGACCGGCAACCAGACCCATGTGTTCTTCCCTTCGTCGTGCCCCCGAGGAGGCTGTTGTTGTCTTGCAGAACAAACAGTAGGGAGCGGGGTGTTGCCGTCCGGTCAATTGAAGTGAACGGTGAGTTACAGATAATTTCGGTGCTGCAGAGGGGATTCTTCGCGGGTCCCGCTGCATGCACAGCCGCGCGGCGCGACCTCCATTACGGTGGTTCGAGACACGGTCGTTGCCCCCATCGGCCCTGCTCGTCCACCCGGACCCGCACGGAACGGAGCTAGCGTGACAGGTCGGCTCGCCATCGACGACGTACAACCCTCCATCGACGGAGGGCGTTATCCGACGAAGGCGGTCGTCGGGGAGGTGGTGCCGGTCTCCGCTGTCGTGTGGCGTGAGGGCCACGACGCGATCGCCGCGACACTCGCCGTCCGAGGACCGGCCGACGATCCCGAATCCGCGGGCAGGCTGGTGCGGATCCCGATGGTCCCGGGCACCGAACCCGACACCTTCCACGCCACCTTCTCCCCCACGAGCGTCGGCGCGTGGACCTACCGGGTCGAGGCGTGGAGCGACCCGGTCGCGACCTGGCGCCACGCGGTCACCGCGAAGACCGACGCCGGGCAGGACGCCACCGAACTCGCGAACGATCTCGAGGTCGGCGCACGGATCTTCGAGAAGGCCGCGAAGGGCGCACCGCGCGGCAACCGTCCCGCTCTGCTCGCGGTCGCTGCGTCCCTGCGGTCCGACCGTCCGCTGGCCGAGCGCGTCGCTCCGGCCTTCTCCCCCGACGTCACCGAGATCCTCCGCGCCCATCCCCTCCGCGAGCTGGTCACCCGCGGAAAGGCGTTCACGGCGTTCGCCGATCGCCGCCGCGCGCTGTTCGGTTCCTGGTACGAGTTCTTCCCCCGGTCCACCGGCGGCTGGCACGAGGACGGAACCCCGCGGCACGGCACCTTCGCCACGGCCGCCGCCGATCTGCCGCGCATCGCGGCGATGGGATTCGACGTCGTCTACCTCCCCCCGATCCACCCGATCGGCAAGGTCAACCGCAAGGGACCGAACAACACCCTCGTCGCCGGCCCGGACGATGTCGGGTCGCCCTGGGCGATCGGTTCCGACGAGGGCGGTCACGACGCCATCCATCCCGAACTCGGCACCGAGCAGGACTTCCGCGATTTCGTCGCCCGAGCGAAGGAACTCGAGCTCGAGGTCGCCCTCGATCTCGCCCTGCAGTGCGCCCCCGACCACCCGTGGGCCCGGGAGCATCCGGAATGGTTCACCGTGCTGCCCGACGGCACGATCGCGTACGCGGAGAACCCGCCCAAGAAGTACCAGGACATCTATCCGATCAACTTCGACGACGACCCCGAGGGCATCTACGCCGAGGTCCTGCGCGTGGTCCGGCACTGGATCCGGTTGGGCGTCGACATCTTCCGCGTCGACAATCCGCACACCAAGCCCCCGAACTTCTGGGAGCAGCTCATCGCCGAGATCAAGCGCACCGATCCCGACGTGCTGTTCCTGTCGGAGGCCTTCACCCGGCCCGCCCGCATGTACGGGCTCGCGCGACGCGGATTCACGCAGTCCTACACGTATTTCACGTGGCGGGTCGCGAAATGGGAGCTCACCGAGTTCGGTACCGAGCTCGCCGCGAAGGCCGACGAGGCCAGGCCGAACCTGTTCGTCAACACGCCCGACATCCTGCACGAGACGCTGCAGCACGGCGGGCCCGGCATGTTCGCGCTGCGTGCGGCGCTCGCCGCCACCCTGGCTCCCTCGTGGGGCGTGTACTCGGGATACGAACTGTTCGAGCACCTCGCGGTGCGGCCGGGCAGCGAGGAGTACCTCGACTCGGAGAAGTACCAGTTGCGGCCGCGCCGATACGACGAGGCCCGCCGGCGCGGCGAGTCGCTCGAACCGTGGCTGACCACCCTCAACCGCATCCGGCGCGCGCATCCGGCCTTGCAGCAGCTGCGCAACATCACCTTCCACCACGTCGACAACGACGCGCTGATCGCCTATTCGAAGTTCGATCCGTCCACCGGAGACTGCGTGCTCACGGTGATCAACCTCAACCCCTACGGGGCCGAACAGGGCACGGTCTGGCTCGACATGCCGGCGATCGGACACGACTGGCACGACCACTTCCCCGTTTACGACGAGGTGAGTGGGGAACAGTACTCGTGGGGACAGGCCAACTACGTGCGCCTCGAGCCGTGGCGGGCGGTGGCACACATCCTGGTCCTGCCCCCGATCGGCATCCCCACCCGCACAACGCTCGCCTACAGGAGGCAGTCGTGACCGTGCCGCCCCAGACGCCGGGCGCCGATGTTCCGCGCCGGCGCCACAGCCCGCGACCGGAGGACCTCGACCTGCTCGCCGCCGGCGAGCACCACGATCCGCACGCGGTGCTCGGGGCCCATCCGCATCCGGAGGGGACGGTCATCCGGGCACTGCGCCCCGGGGCCGAGAAGGTCGCCGCCCGCATCGGGGGTCGCGACCATCCGCTCGAACCCGTGGGCGAGGACGTCTTCAGCGCCCTGATCCCGGTCTTCGATCTCGCCGACTACCGGCTCGTGGTGACCTATCCGTTCGATCACGTCGAGGTCGTCGCGGACGGCTACCGCTTCATGCCGACGCTGGGCGAACTCGACCGTCACCTGCTGAGCGAAGGCCGGCACGAACGGCTGTGGGAGGTGCTCGGCGCCCATCCGCGGACCTACGAGACCCCGGACGGCCCGGTGACGGGCACGTCCTTCGCCGTGTGGGCGCCGGGCGCACGCGGGGTCACCGTCACCGGCGACTTCGACGGCTGGGGCGGACGCACCGCCCCGATGCGGGTGCTCGGCTCGAGCGGCGTCTGGGAGGTCTTCGTTCCCGGCATCGAACCGGGCGCGCTGTACAAGTACCGGGTGCACGGCCGCGACGGATCCGTCCGCGACAAGGCCGATCCGATGGCGTTCGCCACCGAGGTGCCGCCCGCAACCGCGTCGAAGGTCACCGAGAGCCGCTACACCTGGAACGACGACGACTGGGTCGCGACCCGCGAGAAGGCGCAGCCCTGGCAGGAACCGATGGCGGTCTACGAGGTGCACCTCGGTTCGTGGCGCCCGGGCCTGAACTACGTCGAACTCGCCGATCAGCTGGCCGAGTACATCCTCGAGACCGGATTCACGCACGTCGAGCTGCTGCCGGTCGCCGAGCATCCCTTCGGCGGGTCGTGGGGCTACCAGGTCACCTCCTACTACGCCCCCACCTCCCGGTTCGGCACACCCGACGAGTTCCGCGCGTTCGTCGACCGTCTCCACGCCGCCGGGATCGGCGTGATCATGGACTGGGTGCCCGCCCACTTCCCCAAGGACGAGTGGGCGCTCGCGCGCTTCGATGGCAGCCCCCAGTACGAACATCCCGATCCGCGCCGCGGTGAACAGCTGGACTGGGGCACCTACGTCTTCGACTACGGCCGCCCCGAGGTGCGGAACTTCCTCGTCGCCAACGCCCTGTACTGGATCGAGGAGTTCCACATCGACGGTCTGCGCGTCGACGCCGTGGCCTCGATGTTGTATCTCGACTACTCGCGCCCCGAGGGCGGCTGGACGCCGAACATCTACGGCGGGCGTGAGAACCTCGAGGCCGTCGCGTTCCTGCAGGAACTCAACGCCACCGTCCACAAGCACTATCCGGGGATCGTGACGGTCGCGGAGGAATCGACCTCCTGGCCGGGCGTGACCCGCTCGACGAACGTCGGCGGGCTCGGGTTCAGCATGAAGTGGAACATGGGCTGGATGCACGACACCCTCGGCTATCTCGGCCGCGATCCCGTGCACCGCACCTATCACCACCACGAGATCACGTTCTCGCTCGTGTACGCGTGGAGCGAGAACTTCGTGCTCCCCATCAGCCACGACGAGGTCGTCCACGGCAAGGGCACGCTGTGGACGCGACTGCCGGGCGACGACGCCACACGCGCCGCCGGCCTGCGCTCGATGCTCGCCTACATGTGGGCCCATCCCGGCAAGCAGTTGCTGTTCATGGGCCAGGAGTTCGGGCAGGTCGCCGAGTGGTCCGAAGAACGCGGCCTCGACTGGTGGCAGCTCGACGAACCGCTCCACGCCGGTATCCACCGGCTGGTGTGCGATCTCAACGGCATCTACCGCTCGCACCCGGCGCTCTACACGCTCGACACCACGCCCGGCGGATACTCGTGGATCGACGCCAACGATGCGCACAACAACGTCCTGTCGTTCCTGCGCTACGGCAGCGACGGCTCGGTGGTCGCGTGCCTGCACAACTTTTCGGGCACCACCTACGCCGACTATCGTGTCGGATTGCCCGAACCGGGCACGTGGGAGGAAGTCCTCAACACGGACGCGACCGCCTACCAGGGCAACGGAGCGGGCAACTTCGGCGCCGTGGAGGCGGACGAACATTCGTGGCACGGGCGTCCCGCCTCGGCTCGGGTGACCTTGCCTGCGCACGGCGCCATCTGGTTGTCGTTGCGGAGGTGACGCTGCCCGACGACAGGAGCACAACGACATGCGACGGACGCACCGGTTCGCGCGACTGGTGGTGCCCGCACTGACCGTCGTCCTGCTGGCGGGATGCGCCCAGCGGATCGAAGGAACGGCGGTGTCGATCTACGACAACCCCTTCACCGTGGCGGGGCTGCCCGTCACCTCCGGGGCGTCGGGTCCACGCAGCGGGGTGCCCGATGCGGACATCGAGATCGAGAACACCGACGGCGGTCCCGTCGACGTCCTGGCCGGCAACGCGATCGCCGACATCGAGGAGTATTGGCGTCAGGAGTTCGCGTCGGTCGCCCGGGGCACCTTCCGCCCGGTCGAGACGATCGTGTCGTGGGATCCGTCCGAGCGCCGGGGTCCGCGTTTCTGCGGCAAACCCACCTACGACTTCATCAACGCGGCCTACTGCAGCGGGGGTGACGAGATCGGATGGGACCGCACCTACCTCATGCCGCAGCTCATCGACAGCTTCGGGCCGATGGCCGCGGTGACGGTCCTCGCCCACGAGTACGGGCACGCCGTCCAGCACACGGCGGGGCTGGTCGCCGAGGACGATCCCGGCATCGTGTTCGAGCAGCAGGCCGACTGTTTCGCCGGTGCCTTCATGCGGCACGTCGCGGAGGGCCGCTCGACGCACTTCCAGCTCGACACCTCCGACGGGCTGAACAACGTGCTCGCGTCGATGGTGCTCTTCCGCGACGCCGATCCGAACGATCCCGACTCGATCCACGGTTCGGCCTTCGAACGCGTGACGGCCGTGCAGATCGGGTTCACCGACGGGGCCGGCTCGTGTGCGCGCATCGATTCCGCCGAGATCGAGTCGCGCCGCGCCGACCTGCCGCAGTACTACGACTCCGCCGACGACGGCGAGCTACCGGTCACCGGCGAGTCGGTCGAGGCGATCTTCGAGTCGTTCCACCAGGTCTTCGACCTCGACGCCCTGCCGCAACTCGATCTGTCGGGCGCCGACCTCGGGTGCTCGGACGCCCGGGCCACCTCACCGGTGTCGTACTGCCCCGCGACGAACACCGTGGGCGTCGACATGGAGGCACTGAGTGAGCGCGGTACGGCCGCCCCGCCGGGAAGCGGATTCGATCCCGGTGTCCGCGGCGACTACAACGCCTACGTGCTCGTCGCCTCCCGCTACGCCCTCGCGGTGCAGAAGGAAGCCGGCCAGTCGCTCACCGAGCCGCGCACGGCCCTGCGGGCGGCCTGTCTGTCCGGGGTGATCAGTGCCGCGCTGAGCCCCGACAGCACCCTCGCCTCGAACGTCGACCCGAGCCAGGTGCTCGTGTGGCTGTCCCCCGGCGACCTCGACGAAGCGGTCTCGGGTCTGCTCACCGACGGACTGGCGGCGAGCGACGTCAACGGCAACACGGTGCCGAGCGGATTCGCCCGGGTGGATGCCTTCCGCACCGGCGTCCTCGGCGGCGAGGCCGCCTGCACCGGCCGTTACCGCTGAGACGACACCGGCCGCCCACCACGAGTGGTGAGCGGCCGGGCCGACGGATGCGTAGGGATCAGTAGAGGGCCATCGCGAGCTTGCGACGCGACGACACCACGACCGGATCCGCGGCGTCGAACAGTTCGAACAGTTCGAGGAGCCGGGTGCGTGCCGCGGTGCGTTCGTCCCCGGCGCTGCGGCGCACGAACTCGATGAGACGACCGAAGGCCGCCTCCGGCTGCTGCGCGAACAGTTCGGCGTCGGCCGCCGTGAACTGGGCTTCGAGGTCGTTCGGAGCGGCATCGGCGCGCTCGATCGCATCCTCGGGGACCGTGCTCGCGCGGGCCAGGAAACGCACCTGACGCAGCGCGGCCTGCGCCTCGGTGTTGTTCGGCTCGGAGTTCAGGACGAGCTGGTAGGCCGCCTCGGCGCCCTCGAAGTCGCCGTTCTCGAGCGCCTGCTCGGCGGCCTCGAAACGCGGGTCGGCAGGCTGTTCCTCCGGTTCGGCGCCGGGAGGGCCGGACAGCTTGCCTGCGACGGCGTTCCGGATGGCGTCGAGCCACTGACGCAACGCGGGCTCGGGCTGCACGCCCTGGAAGTCGGCGAGCGGCTGGCCGGCCGCGATCGCGACGACCGTGGGCACCGACTGGACGCCGAAGGCCTGCGCGATCCGCGGGTTGGCGTCGACGTCGACCTTCGCGAGGACCCACGCGCCGTTCGCTTCGTTCGCGAGCTTCTCGAGAACGGGCGAGAGCTGCTTGCACGGCTCGCACCAGGTCGCCCACAGGTCGACGATCACGGGCACCTGCGTCGACCGCTGCAGCACCTCGGTTTCGAATGTCGCTTCGGTGACGTCCACGATCGGGGCGATGGCAGCGGGTGCGGCGCCGTCGCCCCCGGACGGAGGCGGAGGCGGCGGCGCGGAGGCCCTCTCCTTGAGCGGTGAGAGATCCACCGCGCCGGACATCGCCGCGGCGACGGCGGCAGAACGTGCTGGACGGGAACCGGGTCGAGTCACGTCCACCAGTTTGTCACGAGTGGTCCGAATCGTGCTGCGCGGACCGGGGGACGCAGCCGTGAGATCAGACGGTCGCGGTGACGTCCTCGCGGGTCGCCGGAGCGGACAGCTCTCCGAGGCGACCGGTACGCACGGCCCAGCGCTCGAAGACGATCGTGCCGAACGGGGGCACGCTCGACACGAGGGCGAGGAAGGTCGTCTTGAGATCCCACTTCAGCGACCACGCCGTGAGGAGCGCGATGAGCACGAACGGGATGAAACCGGCCACGCCGTGCACCATGCCCGGGATCGCGATGGCCTCTTCGTAGCCGAGCACCCACTTGAAGAACATGGCGATCAGGAGGGCGAGCCAGGTCACCGCCTCCCAGATCGCGATCAGCCGGAATCGTTTCGCGGGCGTGGACACGTCGAGGATGTTGGTCATGCGGCCATTGTGCCGAAAGGCCTACGACAAGCCGTAGTTCAGTGAGAGACATCACGGCCCCGGCATGCTTGCGCCGGGGCCGTGATCATGCTCTCGGGAAGAGGGTCAGTTCTTGGGCACCCGCACGATAAGCGCGTCGCCCTGGCCGCCACCACCGCACAGGGCGGCAGCGCCGACGCCACCGCCGCGGCGCTTCAGCTCGAGCGCCAGGTGCAGCACGATGCGCGCACCCGACATGCCGAGCGGGTGGCCGAGCGCGATCGCACCGCCGTTGACGTTCACCTTCGCCGGATCGATGCCCAGCTCACGGGCCGAGACGATGCCGACGGCGGCGAACGCCTCGTTGATCTCGACGAGGTCGAGGTCCTTCGGGTCGACGCCCTCGCGCTCGCAGGCCTTGGCGATCGCCCGGGCCGGCTGCGACTGCAGGGTCGAGTCCGGTCCGGCGACGACGCCGTGACGGCCGATCTCGGCGATCCAGCTCAGCCCGAGCTCGGTGGCCTTGGCCTTGCTCATCACGACGACCGCGGCGGCACCGTCGGAGATCTGCGAGGCCGACCCGGCGGTGACGGTGCCGTCCTTCGAGAAGGCCGGACGCAGCGAGCCGAGCGACTCGGCGGTGGTCTCCGGGCGGATGCCCTCGTCGGCGGCGAAGACGATCGGGTCGCCCTTGCGCTGCTTGATCGACACCGGCACGACCTCGTCCTCGAACAGGCCGTCCTTCCAGGCACGGGCAGCGTTCTGGTGCGAGGCGGCGGCGAAGGCGTCCTGCTCCTCGCGGGAGACGAAGCGGTCGCCGGAGTTGGCCGACTCGGTGAGGTTGCCCATCGCCTGGTCGGTGAAGATGTCGTGCAGGCCGTCGTAGGCCATGTGGTCGCGCAGGGTCACGTCGCCGTACTTGAAGCCGGCGCGGGACTTCTCGAGCATGTGCGGGGCCTGGCTCATCGACTCCTGGCCGCCGGCGACGACGACGTCGAACTCGCCCGCGCGGATCAGCTGGTCGGCCATCGCGATCGCGTTGATGCCCGACAGACACACCTTGTTGATCGTCAGCGCCGGCACATCCATCGGGATGCCGGCGGCGACGGCCGCCTGACGGGCCGGGATCTGGCCGGCGCCGGCGGTGAGCACCTGGCCCATGATGACGTATTCGACCTGTTCAGGAGCCACGCCGGCGCGCTCGAGTGCGCCCTTGATCGCCACGCCACCGAGATCCGATCCGGAGAAATCCTTGAGCGAACCCTGCAGGCGCCCCATGGGCGTCCGGGCTCCGGCGACGATGACAGAACTGCTCACGGGACATTCCTCCGAAAGATCGGCATGTGATCGGAAAACTCCACTCGGATATTCACCTGAATCCCGATAGGAGTGCACTCAACGGTACCGCTACCGTCTAGAGCATGACCGAGACCTCTCCCACATCCACTCCGGCGGCGTCCGTTCTCGCTTCCGGACTCGTCACCGCCATCGATCACGTCGGCATCGCGGTACCCGACCTCGATGCCGCTCTCACCTGGTACGCCGAGAACCTCGGCCTCGTGTCCACCCACGAGGAAGTCAACGAGGAGCAGGGCGTGCGCGAGGCGATGCTGGCCGTTCCGGGGACCCCCGAAGGGTCCACCATGATCCAGCTGCTCGCCCCGCTGAACGAGAACTCCACGATCGCGAAGTTCATCGACCGCAACGGACCGGGCCTGCAGCAGCTCGCCTACCGCGTCTCCGACATCGACGCCGTCTCCACGGCGCTGCGCGAGCGCGGCGTCCGGTTGCTGTACGACGCTCCCCGTCGCGGTACCGCCGATTCGCGCATCAACTTCCTGCATCCGAAGGACGCGGGCGGCGTCCTCGTCGAGCTCGTCGAGCCGGCGGCACATCCCGCTCACTGACGGCCGTTCCGGTGCGCTCCCGAAGACGGATGGGGCGGGAGCGCACCCGGGTCGTACCCGCAGGGACCGGGTAGATTGTCTCCATGGTCTTCGATCGTGATCGCGCACCCAGCCACCTGCCGTTCTCCATCGTGCGGAAGGGCTTCGACCGCGACGAGGTGACCAACTACTTCGCACGGTTCGAGGCCGAGCTGCGCGTGACCGCCACCGACCGCGACGCTGCTGCCGCGCAGGCCCGCGATCTGGCCCGTCAGCTCGAGAACGCCCGCAACGAGATCGACGAACTGCGCAAGGACGTCGACCGTCTGTCGGTGCCTCCCACCACCGCCGAGGGTATGAGCGACCGCATCTCGCGGATGCTGCGTCTCGCCTCCGACGAGGCCTCCGAGCTGCGTGCCCGCGCCGAGGCCGACGCCGCCGAGATGATCTCGCTGGCGGAGCAGGAGGGCATCCGCCTCCGGGGCGATTACGAGAAGAAGCTCGCCGAACTCGAGGACACCCGCATCGCCTTCGCGGCCGAGCACGAGCGGACGATGACCGCGGCCCGCGCCGAGGCCGAGCGGATCGTGGCCGCTGCCCGCGCCGAGGCCGAGCGACTCGACGCCGAGGCAGAGGCCAAGCGCGAGCAGGTGCAGCAGGACTTCGAGATCACGATGTCCGAGCGCCGCACGAAGTTGCTCGGCGCCCTCGACGAACTCGAACGGACGAGCAAGGCCGAGGCCGAACGTCGTGTCGAGGAGGCCACGCAGGAAGCCGAACGGCGGCTCACCCGCGCTACCGAACAGTCCGAGCGGAAGGTCGCCAACGCGCGCGACCTCACGGAGGAACTCCGCGTGCTGCGGGGACGCATCCTCGGCCAGCTCGACGCCGTTCGCGAGCAGCTCGACGACGTCCCCACGCTGCTCGCGGCGATCAACCGCGAAGGCGAACTGCTCGATCGGGAGATCTCCCTCGACGAGCCCCGCACGACCGTCCTCGGCACGGCGCGCGACAAGCAAGGCAGCGACAAGCAGGGCGGCGACAAGCAGGGTTCGGACGACGAGAGCCCGGAGGAGCCGGCATCCGTCAAGGCCGACGCGAAGGCGGACAAGACCGCGCCGCTGCCGCAGACCGACAAGACCACGCCCCTGCCGCAGGCCGACCGGACGGTGCGTATCCCGAAGAGCGATGCCCCCGGCTCGGCCTCCGGCCCGAACTCGGCCGGGCAGCCGAACACCGGCGGGCAGGGATCGCAGTCCACTCCGCGTACGCCGAACGCCTCGGCACCGCATCGCTCCCCCTCCGTCGGTGCCGGTGCGCAGGGTCGCTCCCCCGCCGTGGCCAGCAAGGTCCGCAACTGACGATCGGTAGCCGTCGGCTTGACCTTCGAGTCGGTCGAAGCTTCATGATGGGCCGGTGACCGACCCGGAGATGATGTCGATCGGCGTGTTCGCCGAACTCGTCGGACTGACCGCGAGCGCATTGCGGTTCTACGACGACGCCGACCTGTTGCGCCCCGCGCACGTCGATCCCTCGACGGGATACCGGTTCTACTGCCGGTCCCAGGTCCCGCGCGCCTGCCGGCTGCGGCAGTTGCGGGAGATCGGAATGCCGCTGCCCGCCATCGGCGAGTTCTTCGCCGCCGACGCGGACGAGGCAGTGCGACTGCTCGACGACCACGTTGCGGGGATGACCTCGGAGGCCGACAGGCTCCGACGGGCCGCCGAGACCCTCGGCGCGTCCCTACGTGCCGAATCACGCCGCGTGGTCTGCACGGTGCCGGGACCCGTCCTCGCCGGGGCCGTCGATCAGGTCTCCGCCTCCACCGGTCACGACCCCGACATCCCGGTGCTGAACGGCGTGCACATGGAAACCGGATCCGGCTGCGTGAGGTTGACCGCCACCGACCGGTACCGGCTCGCCACCCGGACGCTCGTGCCCACCGATCCGATCTGCCCGTCCTGGGCCGGCACACTCGCCGGCGACGATCTGCGGGTCGCGACCTCCCGGCTCCGGTGCAGCCCGTCGGTGATCGTCGAAGCGGATGAGCGGGCGGTCACCTTCCGCACCTCCGCCGGTGACGTCCTCCACTGCCGTCTGCTTCCCGAGCCGTTCCCCGACCACCGACTCCTCCTGGACTCGCTCCCCGCGGTGACGCAGCGGGTCACCCTCGGCAAACGCCGCGTGGTGACAGTGCTCGAGCAGCGAGCACCGGAGACCGTCGGCCTACGGACCTCCCCCGACCGGCCGGTCCTGGTGTTCCCCGACGGGGACGAGGTGCCGCTCGACGGTACGGCCACCGGACCGGAGCTGACGATCTGGTTCGACCTGGTCACCGTGTATCCGGCATGGAGTCACGCGCTCGGCGACGACCTGATGCTCGACGTGCGCGGTCCCGATCTGCCGGTCACCGTCCGATCGGCCGACGACGGGGATCTCACCACGCTCGTCATGCCGCGCAGTGCCCCCTGACACAGCGCCCCCTGACACAGCGTTCTCCGATACAGCGCCCCCGCATTCGCCGAACACCTCGACAGGAGTCTCATGTCCACCTCCCCCTCGACACCCGATCCCACGATGGACGCGATCGGCGCAGCGGTCCTCCGCGGCCGCGACGGCGACACCGAGTCGGCCCGGCGTGACCTGCTGTCCCTGTGGGAGCGGATCGGTGCGGCGGGCGACGCGTTCCATCGCTGCACGCTCGCGCACTATCTCGCCGACCTGTACGACGATCCCGCCGAGTCCCTGGTCTGGGATGTCCGCGCCCTCGACGCTGCCGATGCCCTCACCGACGAGCGTGCCCGGGAACACCACGACGCCCTCCGGGTCGCGGGCTTCTATCCGAGCCTGCACCTGAACCTGGCCGACGACTTCCGACGCCTCGGATCGTTCCGAGTGGCCGCGGAACATCTCGACCGCGCGCAGGACCACCTGTCCGCGCTCCCCGACGATCCCTACGGCGACACCATCCGCACGGCCGTGCACGAGGTGCGACAGGCGATCGCCGACCGCGACACCACACCACGAGCGTCCGCACCGGGCACCGCCCGCTGAGGCGCGGAACGGACGCGCCGGTTCGACCGGCAGCGGCCGTCTATGCCCGGTTCCCGTAGGCGGCCATGAACATGTCGATCAGGCCGTCGATCGCGTGTTCGTCGACAGGCCGGGGTGTCAACAACCAGCGGTAGTAGAGGGTTCCGCACAGCACTTCCGCGGGATACTCCAGATCCGCGCCGGGGACGAGTTCACCGTTGCGCTGGGCTCGCAGGATCCGATCGTAGGTGCGCTGTTCGACCGTGGACAGGAACCGTTCGTACAACGTGACCCGGAGTTGTGGGTCCGCTTGGGCCTCGGCGATGACGGCTCGGTAGACGGGTCCGATCGGCGGCGTGGACAGGGCGTGGCACGAGCGCACGAACTGCTCGTGCAGGTCCGATCTGATGTCCCCGTCCGTGCGGTAATCCAGATCGCTGACCCACACGAGGCCGAGCGCGTCGAGCAGGAGCGCTGCGATGGACGGCCAGCGCCGGTAGATCGTGTGCTTCCCGACTCCGGCCCGTCGTGCGACCGCTTCGATGCTCAGCCCCGCGTAACCGACCTCGGCCGCGAGTTCGAGCGCCGCATGCAGCAGCTCTCGGGTGCGCGCAGCGCCGCGGCGCCGCGGGCCGGCGGGCGAATCGGTCATACCCGCCATTCTATCGACACGCTCCGTGCCGTTGACGGTCACCGAAATCGGGAGCATGATTCTCGCCATCGACACACACCGTACCGATAGTTCGACGCAGTATCTCGGGTGCAACCGACCCTCACCGACAGAGGAGACGCCGTGAAGACCATGACCTGCCGACAGCTGGGTGGCCCCTGCGACCTGGAGCTCAGCGGAGAGACCGCCGACGAGATCATCAAGGCACAGGATCGTCATCTGCGCGATGCCGCTCGAGGTGGCGACGCAACTCATCAGCCGGCACACGAACAGATGAAAGGACGCTGGCGGCACCCGATCAAAGCGATGGGGTGGTACCGCGACGTCAAGAAGGCGTTCGCCGACCTTCCCCGAGGCGACGGCCGAACGGCGACCGGACGCTAGGACCAGCGTCGCGTGGGGCGGCGGGTCCCGCGTCCCGCCCAGCATCCGCTGTGCCAGTGCCGCCGCTCCTCCGCACCGCCGAGCGCATCGGTGGGCCACGCGACGACATGGGGTGTTCCCGGCGCGATCTCGTGATCGCATCCCGGGCACCGGTACGGCTTGGTGGCACGCGAACCCGGCACGGTGCGCACGGTGAAGCGTTCCCCTTCGGCCCCCGCGGGACCGTTCTCGGTGCGCACCGTCGCCCCGAAGTAGGTCGGGGATTCGTCGGCCGCCCCGCCGCGCTTGCGGCCGGTGCGGGATCTGTTGCGGCGCGGCACGATCAGAACAATCTGAACTCGGTGCTCTCGGTGCCCCGCAGCGCCTCGTAGTCGAGCACGAGGCAGCGGATGCCGCGGTCCGTGGCCAGCGTCCGTGCCTGCGGCTTGATCTGCTGGGCCGCGAACACGCCGCTGACGGGAGCGAGCAACGGATCCCGGTTGAGCAGTTCGAGATAACGGGTGAGCTGCTCCACCCCGTCGATCTCGCCGCGACGCTTCACCTCCACGGCGACGGTCGCTCCGTCGGCATCACGGCACAACAAGTCCACAGGGCCGATCGCCGTGGGGTATTCGCGCCGGATGAGGGTGAAGCCCGTCCCGAGGGTCTCGACGTGCTCGGCGAGAAGTTCCTGCAGGTGCGCCTCGACACCGTCCTTGATCAGACCGGGGTCGACACCGAGTTCGTGGCTCGAATCGTGGTCGATCTCTTCGAGAGTGATGCGCAGCTGCTCGCCCGCCTTGTTGGTGACCACCCACAGGGCCTCGGCGTCCTCGACGGACTCCTCCTCGAGCCAGCAGGGTGGGCTCATCCAGTTCAGGGGCTTGTAGGCACGGTCGTCGGCGTGGACACTCACCGAACCGTCGGATTTGACGAGGAGGAGACGTCGGGCCGTCGGCAGATGAGCCGTCAGGCGTCCGATGTAGTCCACACGGCAACGGGCAATCACAAGACGCACACAGCCACCCTAGAGGATCGACTCGACTAGTCTCGAACGACCATGCCCGCACGCAGTCACCGCACGGCCCCGCTCGGATCGGCGATCCTGGGAGAGCCTGCCGAACCGATCCGACGGCAACGCATCAGGATCCAGACCCTGTTGACGTTCTCGCTGATCGGTACGCATCTAGTCGGTGCCCTGATCGTGGCCGCTCTCATCAACGTCGTGATCCCGGGCCCGTCGGTACTGACCTCCGATTTCCTCATCGTGACCGCGATCCTCGCTCCGGTCTACGTGGTCTCGGCCGTCGTGGTCGGCTCGGTGCTCGGCACCCGGGCGACGCTCCGCAGGCTGCGGTGGGCGCTGGAGAACCACCCGCCCACCCCGCAGGAACAGCGGATCGCGTTGCGGATGCCCTGGCGTACCACCCTCCAGCAGGGAGCGCTGTGGTTCATCGGGTTGATCCTGTTCACCGTCGGGTTCGGGGTCATCGACCCGCAGACGATCCCGAAGGTCGCGCTGACCATCACTCTGGCCGGCGTCACAGTATGCGGATTCGCGTACATGTTCACCGATTTCGCGCTGCGCCCCATCGCGGCGCGTGCGCTCGAGGTCGGGACGCCTCGTCGCCCGCGCCTGGCCGGCACCACCGGACGGGTGATGCTCGCGTGGGCCCTCGGCAGTGCGGTGCCCGTCGTCGGCCTGCTGTTCATCGCGGTGTTCAGCTTCATCCGTCCCGTCACGCCCACCCGACTCGCGATCACCATCCTCGCCATCGGCGGACTCGGTCTGCTCACGGGCTCGCTGCTGATGTTCCTCACCATCCGGTCGACGATCGCGCCGATCGAATCGGTGCGCGCCGGGATGCAACGCATCGCGTCGGGCGACTTCGACACCGCGGTCGTCGTCTACGACGGGACCGAATTGGGGCAGTTGCAGACGGGATTCAACCGGATGGCCGAAGGTCTGCGCGAACGCGAGAAGCTGCGCGACGTGTTCGGCAGACATGTCGGACGGGAGGTCGCGGCCGCGGCGCTGGCCAATCCCGGTGTCCTCGGCGGTGAGGAACGGGACGTCGCAGTGTTGTTCGTCGACATCGTCGGGTCCACCGCATTGGCCGCGAGTCGCCCGCCGACCGAGGTGGTGGCGCTGCTCAACCGCTTCTTCGCGGTCGTCGTCGAAGAGGTCCACGCGGCCGAAGGATTCGTCAACAAGTTCGAGGGCGACGCGGCGCTCGCGATCTTCGGGGCGCCGGTCGCCCTCGACAACGCCGCCGGCTCCGCGCTCGGCGCCGCGAGAAGGATGGCGCGACGCCTCGCCGACGAAGTGCCGGAGTGTCGCGCGGGTATCGGGGTCACGGCAGGTCGCGCGGTCGCCGGGAACATCGGCGCGCAGGAACGCTTCGAGTACACCGTGATCGGCGATCCGGTCAACGAAGCGGCGAGACTGTCCGATCTCGCGAAGACCGTTCCGGGTTACGTCGCGGCGTCGGCCCGCACCGTGCAGCTCGCTCCCGAGGACGAACGCGCACGGTGGGAGCTGGGTGAGGAAATCACCCTGCGCGGCCGCTCCGAGCCGACGCGCCTGGCGATTCCGCGCGCGGACTGACGGCCGGCCTCACTCCCCCGCCAGCACCGCGTCGAGGAACTTGCGAGTGCGTTCCTCACGGGGACTGGTGAAGATGCGCTCGGGCGGCCCCTCCTCCACGATGCGTCCCTGATCGAACATCAGCACTCGATCGGAGACGTCGCGGGCGAAGTGCATCTCGTGCGTCACGATGAGCATCGTGATGTCGGTCGTCTCGGCGATCGTCCGCAGCACGTCCAGCACGTCGGCGACGAGTTCGGGGTCGAGGGCCGAGGTGACCTCGTCGAGCAGCAGGATCTCCGGATCCATCGCGAGGGCACGGGCGATCGCGACCCGCTGCTGCTGACCACCCGACAGCTGCGTGGGATGGGCGGTCTCCTTGTCGGACAGACCGACCATCGCGAGCAACTCCCGCGCACGGTCGCGTGCCTCGGCCTTGCTGCGACCGAGGACGTGGACCGGAGCCTCGGTGAGGTTCTCCATCACGTTCATGTTGGGGAACAGGTTGAACTGCTGGAAGACCATCCCGATGCTGCGACGCATCGTCCTCAGGTAGCGCTCGGAGGCCGGGACGAGACGCGTCCCCTTGCGTTCGTGGCTCAGTGGTTCGCCCTTGACCCACACCACGCCGTCGTCGATCTTCTCGAGGGTCATGAGCAGGCGCAGGATGGTCGTCTTGCCCGAACCGCTCGGTCCGATCAACGTGACCCGTTCCCCCGGGGCGACGGTGAAGTCCAAGTGGTCGAGGACCACGTGATTACCGAATTGCTTGACCACGGAGTCGAAACGGATCATGGATCCGTCGGAGGTGGCGGCGGGCAGCGAGTCGCCGTCGGCACCGGCTTCCTTGTGCATCTCAATAGGCAAGGCGGCGCTCCAATCGGCGGACGAGCAACGACGTCGGGTAGCTGGCGATGAGGAAGATCAGGCCGGCCAGTGTGAGCGGCTCGAGGTACTGGAAGTTGCGCGCACCGAACTGCTGGGCCGCGGTCACCATCTCCACGACGGAGATCGTGAAGAGGAACGGGGTGTCCTTGAACAGCGACACCGCGTAGTTGCCCAGCGCAGGCACGACACGGCGCACGGCCTGCGGCAGGATCACCGCACGCCACGTGCGCATGGGCGACAACGACAGGGCGCGGCACGCCTCCCATTGTCCCTTCGGCACCGCGTCGATGCCCGCCCGGTACACCTCGGCCATGTAGGTCGAGTAATGGATCCCCAGTACGGCGATGCCGATCTGCAGCGCACTGAACTGCGGGAGGAGGTAGTAGACGAAGAGCAGCTGCACCACGAGCGGGGTGAGCCGGATGAACTGGACGACGGCGGACAGCGCCGTCGCGAGCACCTTCGGCAACGAGCGACGGGCGACGGCCACGACCAGCCCGAGCACCGCAGCGACCACGAATCCGAGGACCGTGGCCAGCAGGGTGATCCGGAATCCTTCGAGCAGTACCGGAAGGGCCTCGGCCGCGCGTTCCCAACTCCAGTCGACGGTCATGAGCGTGCCCCCAACGGCTGATCGAAGACCGGGGCGAGCCCGAAGATCTCACGCAGAGTGGGACCGGTCCCGAGTCGGCTCTTCGCCCGCACCTCGAGCGCATTCATCAGCAGCGTCAGCAGATAGCCGAGCACGAAGTACAGCACCAACCCCACGCCGAACGCGAAGATGGTGTCGCCGCTTCCTCTACGGAGCTGCTCGATCTGGAACGTGAGGTCCTGCAGGAGGATATAGCTCGCCAGTGCCGTTCCCTTGAGCAACTGGATGAGCAGATTCGTCAGCGGCGGGATCATCTCGGCCCAGGCCTGCGGGAAGATCACTCGTCGCATGCGCTGCCAGTAACCGAAATTCAGCGCCGTCGCCGCCTCCAGTTGCGGCTTGGGCACCGACGCGATCGCACCGCGCACCACCTCCGCTCCGTAGGCGCCGTAGTTGAGCGACAGGGCGAGGATCCCGCACACGATCGATTCGAGCCGGAACCCGAACAACGGAAGGACATAGAAGAACCAGAACAGCTGGACGAGAAGCGAAGTGCCGCGGAAGAACTCGATGAACACCCGCGCACTGCCGCGCAGGGCGAGGTTCTTCGCGCCTGCCGCCAGTCCGAGGGCCACGGCGAGCAGGAACGCGAAGACCGCACTCCCCACGGTCAGTTCGACGGTGACGAGCAGACCGTCGAACAGTTGCGGGAAGGAGTTCCACAGCAGTTCGATCTTGGAACCGAAATCCATTACGACGCAGCCGAGATCAGGAAACGCCCTCGCAGAGCATCTCGGTCGTCAGCCCCGGATCGGGCATCTCCGCCTCCGTGAACCCGAACTCGCCGACGATCGACAGGTACTTCTGCGGGTCGGACGTGATCTTCGCGAGTTCCTCGTTGTAGGCGTCGCGCAGTTCGGTGTCCTCCTTGCGGAAGACCGTTCCGCCGGCGCCCACCTGAGGCACCCCGTCGATCTCCGCGACGAACGACTCGGTGACGTCGACGGGTGCACCCTCGTTGTTCTGTTTCATCCAGTTCAGGGAGATACCCGTCAGCGCGAAGACGTCGGCGCGTCCGTTGACGACGGCATCCATCCCGTCCTGGGGAGACGCCACCTGCATCGCGTCGATGCCGAGCGCAGAGGCGTAGTCGGCTTCGATCGCGCCGGTCATGACCGCCATCCGGACGCCGCTCTCGGCGATCGACTGCATGTCGGCGAGCTGTTCCGGATTGCCCTGCGGGACCATGAGCGCAGTGGTGTAGTTGAACTCCGGCTCGCTGAACAGTGCCTGTTCGCAACGCTGCGGCAGGATCGACATGCCGGCACTGACGACATCGAACCGTCCGGCCTGCAGGCCGGGAATGAGCGCACCGAAGTCGGTGGCCACACCTTCGACGTTGTCGATGCCGAGGTTCTTGAAGATCTCGCGGTGCAGAGCGACGGTGGCGCCGGTGAGTTCGCCGTCCTGCATGAAGCTGTAGGGCGCCTCGCCGGCGAAACCGACGGTGACGGTGCCTTCCTGCTGGAGTCGTTCGAGGGTCGAACCCTCGCTGTCGGTGTCGACGCTCGTACATCCTGTGACGGCCGCGCCGATGAGTCCCAGTCCCGCGATCACCGCCGTGAACTTGCCGGCGGTACCCGTAGTCGATCGATTCGTCATCGTCTCGCCCCTCCTCGTCGTCGACGAGAACGCCCCCGACAGGCGCTCACACGCCGAACCCACACGAACCGTGCGATCGTGCATGAGCGGACGTTACCGACATAAGTAGGCATAGCCTGGAACAGAGCGTGTTTGTTACGAGGTCGTGATCCGCTGGGCGCCGGCGATCGGAGCGGGCGTACCGTACCCGAAAAGCGTTCGGAGCGTAAGGACTTTCCCGTGAGGTGGGATCCCCCGACAGGTCCGGGGAGAACCCGGAG
>NZ_JBMVFW010000020.1:0-55839 GCF_049538275.1 Rhodococcus sp. AB351 | reverse complement strand
CGTCCACCGGCTGCACCCGCGACTCTTTCTCGGCGCCAACTTTATTCGCCGCTCTGCGGCCGAGGCTCTGGATATTCTCGCCGCGCCATTTTCTGAGGGAATCCCACTGGATGCCATCTGGGCAGACAATGCTGGAGTTGATCTCGCTGGCGGCGACCATGCCTATCGAGCGCTACAGGCTGCCCGGGCACGCACGGACTGGAAAGGACTGCATTTCGGAGGGATTGCGTTCAAGTACCAGACGCCGGTGTTGGATGCGGATCTCCCGCGTTTGGCTGAGCTCGCGAGAGTCTTCGTCGACGTTCCAACTACCTCAGGTCCAGGAACGGGGCAAGCCGCTGCGATCGGTAAGCTGATTGCTATCCGCGCTGGGCTCGACGATCACCCGGTTGCACTTGCCAGTGGAGTCACCGTCGAGAACATCGCGAGCTTTCGTGGCCTCGTCGACCACATCCTTGTCTCGACGGGCATCAACAACGACGTCGACCAGATCGATGAGGCCAAACTCGATGCCTTGCTACAAGGGGCTGCTGGCTGACGGGTGGCGGGCTTGTACGGGTTCTCCTTCTTGGCTAGGAGGCAGTGTGGCCGACAATGTTCCGCTGCAGATAGTGCTGGTTGGATCCAGCCACTGCAGCATGCTGGCCGGAGGATCTGAACCCGACGATCTCTCGGCTCTCGATCTCTTCCCTCCGCCTCTGCTGTATGGCGGATTCCACTGCGCGAAAGCTATTACGTTCCAACTTGTTTAATCAGTTTGGCCGGGTACGCGTTCCGCGGCGGATTAAATTGGAGGCGTAGGTATCGGCGCTGGTGGAGGCCAGTGCGCTCCAGCGGGTTGCGCCGGTGATGGAGAGTCCGAGCAGGTCGCTGAGCACCTTGGTCGGCATTGCCGATGCGTTGTTCATCAGTGCAGTGTTTCGGGCCGTGCGGACGGAGATGTCGATGGCTTGTAGTCGCTTGGCAAGCGCGGCAGGGTGCATGGGCTGGGCGGGTAGCCCGCCGGGAAACAACCAGTTGTGGTTATCGGTGTGGCCGAGAGATGCCTTTCCGCGGCGGGTGGCGACCAGGTCGAGAACCAGGTTGTCCAGTGGTGTCGGTAGCTCGATCGGGCACTGACCGAGGGCCAGGCTGACACGCTCGCCGTGATGGGTAACGTCGTCGGTGCGTAGGCGTGCGATCTTGCTCGCGTTCTGGCCGTAGAGAAGGACGAGGAGTCCGGCGACACGGTCTGCCACGGTGATGGTCCCGTCGTGGAGGAGTCGGCGTGTCAGCTGCCACCGCGTGCTTTCACTGTCGTAAACGATGCGGGTTTCGCTGCTCGGTGCCACAGGGATCTCTACTGCACCTGTGTGACCGCGATTTGCGCACCAGGCGAGGAACAGTCGTGCGCGGTAGGGCATGCGTCCGCCCTGCATGCACCAGTGGTCGATGTCTGCTTGCGTGCACGTTTGGAGAGTACGGTCCCGCATGCGCAGCCAGCTGAGTAGCTTTACCGCACTCTTGATCTCACTTCGTATGCTCGCGGCAGCATGCGGTGTTGTCGGGGTTGTGGCCCTGCGGAGGCGCCGCAGGTGCGTCCAGGTCAGGTAGCCGCGTAGTGCTCGGCGTTCGCCGGGATCGTCGACCTCCCCGAGTTTGTCGTCGAACCAACGTTCCAGATCGCTGAGGTGGCGGTCGTAGTCGGGCAGGACGCTGTTGGCGACCAGTACTTGACGCAGGTGACGGGCGGGACCTGTCGGTTCGAGTTTGTCGAGGGTCTGGTGGGTCACGGGCCCCTCGCCGGTGGCAAGCATCGCCAGCATCGTTCTGATGGTGCTTCGGTGCAGCCAGTTCAGGAGAGTCGCAGGATTGCTGGAGGCCAGTGCCTGGCGGACCGTCATCAGTTCGGGACGGATATTGCCGTCGGGTGCGGACAAGGCAGCGTCGAGTGCACGTGGTGCCGCGCAGTTGTCGCATAGTCCGTGGTGTCGCAGGCGGTCGACTGTGGCGCATTCGGAGCAGGCTCGGAAGTAGGTGGGTTCGGTTTTGATGCAGGTCCAGCACACCGGGGCGCCGAGGACGCGTCCCTCGACTGGGCGTCGGCGCCCGCATCGGTAGCAGGGTTCGCGCCGTCTGGCGCAGTTGCCGCACAACGCGTTGCCGTCGGCGTCCCGCCCTGCAATGGGATGGACCTTCCCGCATCGGACGCACTGCGCGGACCTCGCGCGGTGGGCACAGTTAAGGCACCGCGGTGTGAGCGTGTGGGCGCTGGTGCACGGCTTGTAGAGGCCGCAGAGCGAACAGACCGCCGACGGTGTCGTGCGGCACGAGAAGCACACCGCGAGCTCCCCTTGGTGTGTGGCGACCGCAGTGAATTGCCCACAGGAAGAACAGATTTCCTTGTTGGTCTCCTCCTGGAGTGAGCACGCCCAGCACAGTGGTTCCCCTGCGTGGGTGCGCGTGGAGACGGGCTTGACCACATTGCACCCCACGCACTGCGTGGCCCGAGCAGCTTGATAGCAGGAATGGCAGCATGCGCGCCCCTCGCGGCGGGCTTTGAGCGGGCGGATCATCGTGCAGAACGGACAGCTCGGTGTGATGAGGCTGGTGACGCCGTGCGCGGTGAGCGCAGCTATGAGTCGCCGAATGGCGAGCGGTCCGTCGGCGGCCTCGCCGGTCAGTAGGGTGGGACGGTCTTGGAGGTCCCAGGCAATCCGCCGGCGCCGGGCAGCCTGCCGAACTGTTCTCGCGATGACAGTGCGGATCTGATCGCGGTCGGAATCGGAACTGACCGCCAGGATTAGGTCGCAGATGACCTCCAGGTGGTCGACGCCGGGACCGGGCGGGCACTGTCCGCACCGGGGTTGGCCGTGACGGTCGTAGAAGCGCGGCGTGACCTCGCGACCGCACACCGCACATGGACGGGGCGCGAAGCTTCCGAGTGCCTTGTTGTGGCAGGTGACGCAGATTCGAAGCCCATCGCCATTGCGGGCCCGCATGGCCCGTGCCGGTTTGCCGCAACCGGAACAGCACGGCTGAACCACGCCCGCCGCGCCGCGATCGCGGAGCGTGCGGATCAGGCGATCGACCATCGGTGGCCCCTCGGTCCGGCCCGAAGTGAGCAGCGACGGATTGCTTTCGAGCGCTTTGGCCAACTTGCGTCGTCCCGCTCGGGTGGTCGTGACTTCCCGGACTGCCGCTGCGACGATTTCCGGGTCCATTTCGGGATCGACCCGTCCGACGACCTCGACGATCACCGCGATGGGATCGGTCATGCACTTCGCTGAGGCACCTCCGTCAGTAGTCACTGTTCGTCGCGGACAATCCTGGCACGTTTGGGTCGCATCGGCCCCAGCCCGCTGTCGGTGTTCGATTCCCCGGCGGCTTTCCGTTTTCGCGGCTGCTGTCGGGTGGCGACGGGTTCGATGAGTTCCTCCATCGTGCACCCGAGGATGTCGACGAGGGCGACAAGGGTTTTCAGGCTCAATCGCTCGGGGGTGTCGACGACGAGGCGGTAGACCTGACTGTCGGACAGGTGTATGCCACGCTCGGTCAGCTTCGGGCGTAGGTGAGTGGTCAGGTACATTTCCTGGCGGGCCATCAGCTCGCGTAGGTTCCACCGGTAGTCCAGTTTGGCGGTCATCGAGCCTCCGTGTCTTCGATCTCGAACGCCTTGGTCAGCGCCCTGTTCATCATCGTGTTCATGAAGTCGCCACTGACGCCGGTGTAGATCGCAGTAGTCGACGCGAAACGGTGGCCGACCTGTTCTTGCACGAACCTGGCGTCCACACCGTCCTCGATCTGATGGGTGACGTGACTGTGGCGCAAGCAGTGCGGCACCAACGCCGAGTCCATGTTCAATGCGGTGCGGTAGTCGGCGAAACGCTGCTGGATGTGGCGAGGCGTGACCCGGCCTCCCCGCTCGGTCAGCCACAACGCCGGATGATCGCCGAGGTCGTACCGGGGGCGGACGTTGTCGAGGTAGTCCTCGACAACGTCGACGATCCACGGCATCACCGTATGCACTGTGCGCCGCTTGGGTGGGCTGCCCTTGGATGCCTTGCCCCATCGCACCTCGAGCTTGCCGAACCGGCCAAGCTCCGGAGCCTGCGGATTGCGGTACCAATCCGACACGTCCAGCTTCGAGGCCTCGCGGCACCGCAGTCCGTACGCATAGATCACCTTGAACAATGTCGCGTCACGGTAGGCGGACAGGGCGCCCTTGCGTTGTCGCCGGACCGCGACGTCGACCTGGTCGTCGGCGTAGTCGAAGAACCTCTGCAACTCATACCGGGTCATCGGTCGCCGGTCCGGATTGCCTTCGTAGTCCACCAGATGCGCAAGTGTGTTCCACTCCTGGCAGATCTGGACCGGATGAGTCCCAAATCTCTTCTCACACTCGGCAACCCAGTGATACTCCGGCCGCGTCAGATAGTCACAGAACGCCTTCACCGCGTACTGGTAGTTGCGAATCGTGGACCTCACCCGGTGGCGTTGACTCACGAGTTCAAGCATCCACTCGTCCAGGTGCTGCGCGGTCCAGTGCCACGGGTACTCGTTCGTGTAGTCGAGAAATCGTTGAACCACCCCGCGACGATCACGCACCGTGGCCGGCCGCAAACCCCTGCCGCCAACCTGCTGTGCTTCCCATCCCTGCAACATCGCCTTCAGAATGGCATCCTCCGAGCGTAGCAATGCCACGCCATCGACCAACTCCAACCGCGCCGATCCCGGCGGCTCACCGTTCAACGAAGCCATCTGTCCCCCCCTCGTTTGGTGGTCGAATCATGCAATAGATGCGTGTTTCTTGGCAAGGGCGCAGGTCACCAAGCGTCTTTATGGACGAGCGGCCATGCCCTATGATCGTCAGCTACAGGGGTTTTCGGAGCGGGGTTCGTGCATTGGATGCAATTCTTCGCGTAGGAGCCACCCGACGACGACCACCTCGGTGTTCCGACGCAGCGGCGTCTTGATCCAGCCGTCGCTGCGGGTCCCGGGTAGATACGGTGCGTCCGGGTCCTTGGCGACGATCCCTTCGAGGCCGTGTTCGCGCGCGACCGTGAGCATGGTCGGTGCGTCGACATCGGTCCAGTAGGGCGACAGTTGAACCCGAGGTCCGGGGACGATCAGATCGTCGAGGACGGCCCGGCGCTCCAGATAGGACAACTCCGTCGTGGACTCTCCGTCGAGAGCGAGGACGTCGAACAGGTAGATCAGCACCGGTAGCTCGGCGCGTAGCTCCTCGGTGGGACGGTGGACGTGCATGCGGCGCTGCAACCGGGCGAAGGACGGCCGACCCTCGGAATCGAGGGTGACGATCTCACCGTCGACGATGCAGTCCCGGCCGCCCGTCGCGGTGGTGAGCGGGTGGGGGAGTTCGGGGAAGCTCCGGGTGATGTCGTTGCCGGTGCGGCTGGTCAGCCGGCACTGTCCGTCGGTTACCGTGGCGAGGGTGCGCTGGCCGTCCCATTTCATCTCGAACGCCCAGTTCCCGGTCGGCGGCGGACCGAGGGTCGCCAGCATCGGGGACAGTTCCGTCGTCGTGGAGGGCATGTCCCGAGTCTGCGGTACGGGGCCGGGACGGGACCGGTGAATGCGCGGTCTCGTCGCGTCGGTGCGTCCCTCGCGCCCCGACCCGGGCCGTGCGAGGCTGACGTCATGACGCGCGCTGCGACACAGAACATGACTCTCATCGCCGGAGGCACGTTCTGGATGGGGTCGGAGGATTTCTATCCGGAGGAGCGACCGGTCCACCAGGTGACGGTCGACGGGTTCTGGATGGACACGCACCCGGTGACCGTCGCCGAGTTCCGGCGCTTCGTGAAGGACACCGGATACGTCACCACCGCGGAGGTCGCGCCCGACCCCGCCGATTATCCCGGCGCCGATCCGTCCCTGCTCGTGCCCGGCTCGCTCGTGTTCACGCCTCCCCCGGGGCCGGTACCGCTCGATGACTACACGAGGTGGTGGTCGTTCGTCCCGGGTGCGGACTGGCGTCATCCCGAAGGGCCGGGGAGCACCGTCGGCGGGCGGGAACTCCATCCCGTCACCCACGTGTCGTGGTTCGATGCCCGCGCCTACGCCGAGTGGGCCGGCAAGGAACTGCCGACCGAGGCCGAATGGGAGTTCGCCGCCCGCGGCGGACTCGACCGCAAGGCCTTCACATGGGGCGACGAGCACGAACCGAAGGGCCGGCCCGGCGGGAACGTCTGGCAGGGCGAATTCCCGTGGCAGAACCTCGAAACGGACGGATTCGCCGGAACCTCACCTGTCGGACACTTCCGGCCGAACGGGTACGGTCTCCACGACATGGCGGGCAACGTGTGGGAGTGGACCGCCGACTACTACACCGCGAACCATGCTTCGAGCGGCAAGAACGTCGCGCCGGCGTCGTCGTGTTGCATCCCGACGAATCCCCGCGTGGACACGGCCGAACACGATCCGCGCGAAGCGTATCCGCGCCGCGTCATCAAGGGCGGATCGCATCTGTGTGCCCCGAATTACTGTCTGCGGTACCGACCCGCGGCCCGCCAGGGTGACACCGAGGAGACCGCGACGTGCCATATCGGATTCCGCTGCATCATTCGCCCGTGAGAAGGCAGGTTTCACCCTGGTCAGGGGTGTATGCGGCCCGATACCGGTGGTGTACTGGGAACGGATGGGGGTGAAAAGAGGCATCCACCATGAGCCAGGATCTGCGTCCGGATCCGATCCCGGGCGGAGAAACTCTGCCGTTCCCACCGGTGCCGTCGGGAAGCATCGCAGGACGGACCATGCAGGAATCGGTCTACAGCCCACGCGCACAACACCGTCGCCTTCCCGACGACGCCCCGAACATCCTGGTCGTCCTCATCGACGACGCGGGCCCCGGTCTGCCGAGCGCATTCGGTGGCGAGGTGAGCACACCCACCCTCGACCGCCTGCTCGACGAAGGCATCAGCTACAACCGCTTCCACACCACGGCGATGTGCTCGCCGACCCGCGCATCGTTGTTGACCGGACGCAACCATCACCGTGTCGGAAACGGGCAGATCGCCGAACTCGCCAACGACTGGGACGGCTATTCCGGGCACATCCCGAAATCGAGCGCCACCGGAGCCGAGGTGCTGCGCCACTACGGTTACACCACAGCGGCTTTCGGCAAGTGGCACAACACTCCTGCGGAGGAGACCACCGCAGCGGGTCCCTTCGACAACTGGCCCACCGGAGTCGGTTTCGACTACTTCTACGGTTTCCTCGCCGGCGAGGCGTCGCAGTACGAGCCGAACCTCGTCCGCAACACCACCGTCGTCCTGCCCCCGAAGACTCCCGAGGAGGGCTACCACCTCAGTGAGGACCTCGCCGACGACGCGATCGGCTGGTTGCGCCGCCACAAGGCGCTCGATCCGTCCCGGCCGTTCTTCATGTACTGGGCCAGCGGGTGTCTGCACGGGCCGCACCACATCATGAAGCCGTGGGCCGACCGGTATGCGGGCAAGTTCGACGACGGATGGGACGCTTATCGCGAGCGCGTGTTCGAGCGGGCCAAGGAGAAGGGCTGGATCCCACCGGATGCCGAACTCACCGAGCGGCACCCCACCATGACGGCCTGGGACGACATCCCCGACGACGAGAAGCCCTTCCAGCGACGCCTCATGGAGGTCGCGGCCGGATACGCCGAACACTGCGACGTGCAGGTGGGGCGGTTGTTCGACGAACTCGACCGGCTGGGCTACCGCGAGAACACCCTGGTCTTCTACATCTGGGGCGACAACGGGTCGTCCGGTGAGGGCCAGAACGGCACCATCAGCGAACTGCTCGCGCAGAACGGGATCCCCACGACCACGGCCCAGCACATCGCGGCCCTCGACGAACTCGGCGGACTCGACGTTCTCGGCTCCCCGAAGACGGACAACATGTATCACGCAGGCTGGGCGTGGGCGGGCAGCACGCCCTACAAGGGCATGAAACTTCTCGCGTCCCATCTCGGGGGAACCCGCAATCCCATGGTGGTGCGCTGGCCCGCGCGCATCACGCCGGATCGCACCCCCCGGACCCAATTCCTGCACTGCAACGACCTGGTGCCGACCTTCTACGAGCTGCTGGGCATCACCCCGCCGCGGACCGTCAACGGGATTCCGCAGGATCCGATCGACGGCGCTGGTTTCGCCCGGACGTTCGTGGACCGTGACGCGCCGGCGGGCAAGCTCACCCAGTACTTCGAGGTCATGGGCAGCCGAGCGATCTACCACGACGGATGGATGGCGTCGGCCTTCGGACCCCGCGCACCGTGGCTGCCCGGCCTGCCCGGCGGAATCCGCGATTGGAGCCCGGACGACGACACCTGGGAGCTCTACAACCTCGACGAGGACTGGACGCAGAGCCGCGACCTCGCCGAGCAGTACCCCGAGAAACTGGCACAGATGCGGGAGATCTTCGCGATCGAAGCGGCCAAGAACAACGCCCTTCCCATCGGTGGGGGCCTCTGGGTCGCGGCGATCCATCCGGAACAACGCATCACCACGCCGTACACGAGTTGGGATTTCACCGGCGAGGTCACCCGTATGCCTGAATTCTGCGCTCCCGCACTGGGAAACAAGAACAACCGGGTCTGTATCGAGGTGACCTTCCCGGAGCGGGCGCACGGCGTCCTGTATGCGTTGGGTGCCAACGGTGGTGGTCTGACGTGCTTCGCGGACGACGGCTATCTCTGCTACGAGTACAACCTGTTCATCCTGATGCGGACGAAGATGCGTTCGGCGAGCCGCGTCGCGCCCGGACACCACCTCGTCGAGGTGGTCACCAAGTACGCCGAAGCGCGCCCCGGTGGTCCGTTGAACGTCCTGATGTCCGTCGACGGGCAGTCGGTGGGGGAGACCGTCGTGCCGGTCAGTGCGCCGTTGCTGTTCACGGCGAACGACTGCCTGGATATCGGCACCTGCCTGGGGTCACCTGTCTCGCTCGACTACTTCGACCGGGCACCGTTCCCGTTCGACGGGAGCATCGACAGGATGACCGTCGAATACACCTGAACGCAGCTCTTCGAGTGCCTTACCGGCTCCGGGCGGTGGATCCGCCCGGAGCCGCGAGGTCTGTCAGTTGAACTGGTCCGGATGGGGTCCGGTGCGCAGATCGCGGTCGGCGCCGGCGATGGTGGACATGTCCTCGTCGGTCAGTTCGAAGTCGAAGACCTCGAAGTTCTCCCGGATCCGGGACGGCGTGACCGACTTCGGGATGACGACGTTGCCGAGCTGCAGATGCCAGCGCAGCACCACCTGGGCCGGCGACTTGCCGGTGCGTCCGGCGATCGACGTGATCGCCTCGTCGTCCAGCACGGCGCCCTGGGCGAGCGGGCTCCACGCCTCGGTGGCGATGCCGTGCTCGGCGTGGAAGGCGCGCAGTTCGCTCTGCTGCAGACCGGGATGCAGTTCGATCTGGTTGATCGTCGGGGCGAGCGAGCTGCCGTCCAGCAATCGCTGAAGGTGGGCGGGCTGGAAGTTCGACACGCCCGCGGCGCGGAGGCGTCCTTCCTCGACGAGGCGTTCGAGGGCACGCCAGGTATCGGCGTAGAGGTCGCGGGCCGGGGTCGGCCAGTGGATCAGGTAGAGGTCGAGACGATCGAGGCCGAGCGCGGCGAGGCTGGTGTCGAAGGCGCGGAGGGTGGCGTCGTAACCCTGATCGGAGTTCCACACCTTCGTCGTGATGAACAGTTCGTCGCGGGACAGTCCGGAGTCCGCCAGCGCGCGGCCGACGCCGGCTTCGTTGCCGTAGATCGCGGCGGTGTCGATGTGGCGGTAGCCGGTCTCGAGTGCCGCGCTGACGGCCGCGGTGGTCTCGTCCTCGGGGATCTGGAAGACGCCGAAGCCGAGCTGGGGGATCTCGACGCCGTTGTTCAGGGTGACGGTAGGGATCGTGGACGATGTCACGAGATGGTGCTCCTTCGGGGGTGTTCGCGTAGTTCGGGATCACAGTCGGACGGGGTCGACGGCAGCACGGGAGGTGCTGTGGAGGTCGGGTTCTGTGAATGTGTGAGTTGCGTTGGCGTGATCGTCCTTTCGCTGTAGTCGGTGGGACAGGACCGCCGGGATCAGAGCGGACGCGGCCAGGACGGCCCCGACGGCGTTGGGTGCCGTGTACCCGAATCCGGCGGATATCACCATGCCGCCGAGCCAGGCGGCCAGGGCGTTGCCGAGATTGAAGGCACCGATGTTGGCAGCGGACGCCAGGGTCGGGGCGCCGTGCGCATGGTCGAGGACGTGCTTCTGCAGGGGTGGGACGGTCGCGAAACCGAGAGCGCCGATCAGGAAGACCGCCGCGACGGACACCGTCTTGGCGGAGGCCAGGAAGGTGAACAGGCCGAGCACCACGGCCAGGCCGGCCAGGGCGGTGTAGAGCATCGGCATGAGATTGCGGTCGGCGAAATGTCCACCGACGAGGTTGCCGACCACCATGCCGGTTCCGAACACGGCCATCAGCCAGGGGACGGAGGACTCGGCGAAACCGCCGACATCGGTCAGGATCGGTGCGATGTAGGTGATCGCGGCGAACACGCCCCCGAAGCCGAGGACCGTCATGGTCATGGCCAGCACGACCTGGACGTTCTTGAACGCCGCGATCTCGTGACGCAGCCGGACGCCCTCGGGTCGGGGGACGTCGGGAACGAGCTTCGCGACGCCCGCGAGGCCGACGACGCCGAGCGCGGCGACGATCAGGAACGTCGCGCGCCAGCCCGCGGTGTGGCCGACGAAGGTGCCCAGCGGCACGCCGACGACATTGGCCACCGCCAGTCCGGTGAACATCAGGGAGATGGCAGCGGCTTTCTTCTGCGGTGCCACCAGGTCGGCGGCGACGACCGAGCCGATGCCGAAGAACGCTCCGTGGGCGAGGGAGGCGACGACGCGGCCGATCAACATGACGGCGAAGGTGGGTGCGAGGGCAGAGACGGCATTGCCCAGGACGAACAGGCCCATGAGCAGCATCAACATGTTCTTGCGGGAGATCCTGGTGCCGAGCGCCGTCATGATCGGGGCACCGATCATGACGCCGAGGGCGTAGCCGGTGACGAGATATCCGGCTGTGGGGATCGAGACTCCGAGATCCGATCCGACCTGGGGGAGCAGCCCCATGATGACGAATTCGGTGGTGCCGATTCCGAAGGCGCCGATGGCCAGGGCCAGCAGAGCGAGTGGCATGAGAACGATCCTTCGATCGAGAAGAGACGCAGACGCGCTTTACTGGCGTCAACAATAATTGCAGACGCCGACTAATTGCAAGCGCGGGTATAGTGAGCGATGTGACAACGCCGGCACACCGCCCGCGTCACCTGTTTCGTACGAGCCGACCGAGGAGCCGACCATGACCGCCACGGACCCGTCGATGACCGCGCTGGCCAACAGCTGGTCGGCGCTGTCGCTCCTGCACGGGCGGATCGAGAACCGGATCGAGAGCGCCCTGCAGTCCGGCCACGGGTTGAGCGTGCGCGAGTATTCACTGCTGGACGTGCTCAACCGTCAGCACGACGGGGAGGGCGGGCACCTGCAGATGCGCCAGGTCGCCGACGCCGTGGTCCTCAGTCAGAGTGCGACGACGCGGCTGGTCACGCGGCTCGAGGATCGCGGGTTGCTTGCGCGCTATCTATGTCCCACCGATCGCCGCGGCATCTACACCGACGTCACCGACGCCGGCCGGCGCCTGCTCGACGAGGCCCGGCCCACCCACAACACCGCCCTGCGGGAGGCGCTCGACGAGGCCGCGGCCGAACCTGTCCTGGCGCCACTGGTCGACGCCATCCGGCAGTTGCAGGACGATGATCGGACGGATGCCGCCGGGGGCCCGGCACCACGCTGAACGGGGGCGATCTCGCGCGACGTCCTCCGCGCGCAGACCTGTCGGAGCAACAGGTGAGATCGCGCGGCCGGGTCGGGTATCGTCTCCCATGGTGTGCCGGGAAGTCTGGTCGGCGGGAACAGCTTTCTTCGACGACCCGGAGGACGACATGAACGCATCGGTACACCTCTTCTCGGTGCACGCATCTGGAGGCACGCCATGAACTGGGCCGTCTTCGTCGCCTTCCTCGTCGTATGGGTGCTGTCAGGACTCGTGACCGGTCTGTGGATGGCACGGCGAGGCCACGACCCTCGCTGGACGATCATCGCCGTCATCCTCGGACCGTTGTTCGTCCCCATCGCCTTCGAGCGCATCGAGCGTGTTCCCCGGTCCGTCGAAGTGACGACGGTGGCCCGGCAGCATGCCGGAGAGGTCGACGAGGGCGGACTCCGCGTGATGGTCGGTTACGACGGATCCACCGAGGCCAAGCATGCGCTGGACGCGGCGCGACGACTGTTCGGGCCGGCCGGAGGAGTGCTCGAACTCGTCGTCGTGATCTCCTACGACGACGCCGGCGATCCCGACTCCGAACTTCTCGCCACGGTGCGACGGCGCCTCGAGCAGGCCGTCGAATCGATGGGTGATATTTCGGTGGGATATGCCGTCCTCGCCGGCCCGGCCGGTCGATGCCTGGGTTGGTTCGCCGAGGAACATCACGCCGACGTTCTCGTCGTGGGCCGCCGCGGACGAGGCATGTCCTCTCGGATGCTCGGCAGCGTCGCGGAATATCTCATCGGGCACTCGCATGTGCCTGTGCTCGTCGTCGATCCCACCGTCGTCTCGCCGGACGCGGGTGCGAACGAACCCACGGTCGCCGTTCGGGTCGCTCCCGAGGAGAATGTGACGGGCACCGCGTCGACCTGACCCGATACGGTATGGTCGATCTCGGTGCGCCGGGAAGTCTGGTCGGCAGAAGTAATTACGTCGTCGAACCGGAGGACCCGTGTCTGTACCCATCTGTCCCGTCGCCACCCGTCCCGCCCGAGCTCTGCAGCCGGCGCAGTGACCGGCACCCCCGCGAAGCACGTCCACCGCAGCGCCGAAGGTCGCATCGACCTCCTGGCTGCGTGTCGGCGTCCGACGCCGAAATCGCAGGGATGCCATAGTTTTCGGTACCCGATCCCACTCCGGGGATCGGAACGTACTGCCGCCCATGCGGATCGGGTGCATCCGCCCCGGCCGGTCCCCGTTCGCGCACCGCGTGCGGTCGAGAATTCCGAGGACCTGTGATGCCGAACATCTTCTCCGGAGTCCCCTTCCTCTCTCGCGGAACATGGCAGGACACACGCCGTGTGACGGAGATCCTCCGCAAGGAGACCGTCGGCGGTGTCCTGCTGCTCATCGGCGCCGTCATCGCATTGATCTGGGCGAACACAGGATGGTCGGATTCCTACCATGCCCTGCGGGAGACCTCGATCGGTCCGGCGTCGTGGCACCTGGACCTGTCCCTGGGCACCTGGGCGGCCGACGGACTGCTCGCCGTGTTCTTCTTCGTCGTCGGCGTCGAACTCAAACGGGAATTCGTCGAAGGCAGTCTGCGGGACCTGCGGCGTGCCGCCATGCCGGTGACCGCCGCCCTGGGCGGCATGATCGTCCCGGCCGTGATCTTCGCCGTCATCAATCTTCGTGGTGGCGCCGACGCGTTGAACGGATGGGCGGTCCCGACGGCGACCGACATCGCGTTCGCCGTAGCGATTCTCGCCGTCATCGGTAGTCATCTCCCGTCGGCGCTGCGAACGTTCCTGCTCACCCTCGCCGTGGTCGACGACCTGCTCGCCGTGACCGTGATCGCGGTCTTCTACACCGACGAGGTGAACCTGCTCTACCTGGGCGGGGCGCTGATCCCGTTGGCGCTGTTCGGCATCGCGCTCCGACGCGGCTTCGGTGCCTGGTGGCTCCTGGTGCCGTTGGCGGCAGTGACCTGGTGGCTGGTCCACGAATCCGGTGTGCACGCGACCATCGCCGGTGTACTGCTCGGCTTCGCGGTTCCCGTCGCCCGGCAGGTGGGGGACCGCACGATTCCGGTCGCCGAGCACGTCGAACACCGGCTCCGGCCGCTGTCCGCCGGTATTGCCGTGCCGGTCTTCGCCTTCTTCGCCGCCGGCGTCACCGTCGGAGGATTCACCGGCCTGGCGAACGCCCTCACCGATCCCATCTCCGCCGGGGTGATCGCCGGTCTGGTCGTCGGCAAGGTCGTCGGGATCTTCGGGGTCAGCTACCTGGTGGCGCGCTTCACCCGAGCACATCTCGACGACGAGCTGAGTTGGGTGGACGTGCTGGGTGTGTCCCTGCTCGGCGGTATCGGCTTCACGGTGTCCCTGCTCATCGGCGATCTCGCCTACGGTGCAGGAACCGTCGCGGCCGATCACGTGAAGGTCGCCGTGCTGTGCGGATCGTTGCTCAGCGCCGCTCTGGCCTCGACTGTTCTCGTGGCCCGTAACCGTGCCTACCGCACGATCAGGGCGGCCGAGCAGGTCGACGAGGACGGCGACGGGATTCCCGACGTCTATCAGCGATGATCGATACCTCGGATCGCGGTCGGGACGGTCTGCCGTGGTGGGTCCAGCCGACCGTGCGGTCACCGCAGGCCCTGCTGAAGTGCGTCTTCTGGCCGGTCGCCGTGATGCTCGTCGTCCATCGCACGGTGATCCTCGCCGTCGACGGTGCACGCACGGACGACTTCACCGGTGTCTACCGCGCAGCCGTCGCCTTCTGGAACCGTGAACCGGTCTACACAGCGACGTACGAACACGTCGACCCGCACTACCTCTACCCGCCGTCGGGTTCGCTGCTGATCGCACCGTTCGCGGCCCTCGAACACGAACTCTCACGATGGGCATTCATCGGGGTCAACGCGGCGGCCGTCCTCGTTGCCGTGTACCTGGTCGTGCGGATGTTCGGGTACACAGCGCGATCCGCGGCGCTCCCGATCGCGGTGACGGTCGCCTTCGCGTCCGAATCGGTGATCAACACCCTGGTGTTCACCAACATCAACGGTGTGGTCCTACTCGGTCAGATGGCGTTCCTGACGTTGTTGCTGGCGCGGCGGGACCTCTGGGCCGGCGCCGCGATCGGGGTGACCTTCGCTATCAAACCGATTCTCGCGCCGTTGCTGTTGCTTCCCGTGCTGCGCCGCCAGAGCAAGACTCTCCTGACCGCCGCAGCGGTGCCGGTCGGGCTCACCGCACTCGCGTGGCCGTGGGCTGCGGATCCGTGGCAGTTCGTCGAACGCACCGTTCCGTATCTGTTGCAGTCCCGCGACTACTTCAACAGTTCGATCACCGGCAACGGCACCTATTACGGTCTGCCCGAACCCCTGATCCTCGCGTTGCGCATCGGTTTCGCGTTCCTCGCCGCGGCCACGCTGTATCTGCTCCACCGCTATCACCGGCACGACGAGGTGTTCGTCGTCGTCACCGGTGCCGGTGTGCTGATGACCGCATCGTTTCTGCTCGGTTCGCTCGGGCAGATGTACTACTCGATGCTGCTGTTCCCGTTGCTCATGAGCGTGGTCCTGCCGCAGTCCGTGATGCGGAACTGGCCGGCATGGCTGGCGGTGTACGGCTTCCTCAGCGCCGACGAATGGTATTCGGGCAGATGGGTGGAGGCCGGCCGGTACGCCGAGTACATGCGCCCGACACTGGGCTGGTCGCTGCTGCTCATCGTGATATTCGCGGTGCTGGTCGATCGCCGACGATCCGCACGCGTCCCCGGACCGGTCACAGACCCTTCGGTGGACATCGCTCGGACAGGGCGTCAGAACGCGTCGGCGCCGAAACTCTGAGCGTAGTAACCACGGATGTGCTCGACGATGCGCTTGCGAGCGAGCGTGGCATCGCCGGCGCGGACCGCGTCGACGAGACCGCGGTGCTCGTGACGCAGCCGCACGCAGGTCGCGGGCCAATCGGTGTGTGGTGCGCCCGCGAGGACGTAGCTCTCGATGGAGTCGCGGAGACCGGCCATCATCGCCGCGACGACGAGGTTGCCCGCCGCGTCGGCCATTGCGACATGGAACTGGGCGTCGAGAACGAGGAACTCGGGTGCCGCCAACTCCGGATCGTCCATCGCGTCCAGCAGTTCCTCGGCCGGGGTGAGTTCCGGTGCCGGGCTCCGGTTGGCCAGCGTCTGCATCACTTCCGTCTCGAGTACCAGGCGTGTGCGGACGATGTCGGAGATCGGGAAGTTCTGCGCCGCGACCTGCAGGCGCATGAGCATAGACATCCCGCCGGTGGGTCGCGAGACGATCATCGCGCCGGCGTTCGGCCCGGACCCCGTGTGGGTGCTGAGCAGCCCGAGGGCCTCCATCACCCGCAGTGCCTCACGAACCGAAGACCGGCCGACGCCGAGTTGTGCGGCGAGCGTGCGCTCCGGGGGCAGACGCTGGCCCGGGCCGAGTTCTCCCGAGACCAGCATCTGCTCCAAGCGGTTCAGTACCTGCTCCCACGCACGACCCTCGGACGACGACATGACTTCAGAGCCTAGTCGATTCCGGATCAGGGGAGCATCCAGGACAACACCGGCGTGGACTGCAGGTAGACCAGCACACAGAGGATGACGAGCATCGCGACGCTGTAGCCGATCACCTTGCGCAACAACACCGATTCGCTGCCCGGCTGATCGACGGCGGTGGCGGCGATGGTGAGGTTCTGCGGGCTGATCAGCTTGCCGACCACACCACCGGAGGTGTTCGCCGCGACCAGCAGGGTCGGGTCGATGCCGGCGGTCTGCCCGGCGGCCTGCTGCAGGCGGGCGAACAGGGCGTTGGCGGATGTGTCCGAGCCGGTGACGGCGGTGCCGAGCCAGCCGAGGATCGGGGAGAACAGGGCGAAGATCGCGCCGGTGCCGGCGAGCCACGTGCCGATCGCGACGGTCTGGCCGGACTGGTTCATCACGTAGCTCAGGCCCAGGACGGTGGCCACCGTGGCGATGGCGAGCTTCATCCGCACGACGGTGGTGCCGAAGGTGGCCGCGGCCCTACGGACGGTCAGCGGGAACATACCGCCGCTGTCCCACCGTGCGTAGACGAGGGTGACGATCGCGCCGCTGAGCAGCAGCAGTGTTCCCGGCGACGACAGCCACGAGAAGGTGTAGACCGCGCTGCTCGACGCGGCGCCGTTGCCTGTGAGCAGATTGCCGTACAGGCCGGGCCACTCGATCTTGACGTCGGTGGCGGCGAGACGCTCCGGCAGATCGACACCGACGGTCCACAGCTTCGCAATGCCGAACACGGTGATGACCAGCAGGTACGGGAACAGGGCCATGACGACGCGCGAGGTGGTCAGCGACTCGTCGGCGACGGGACGCTGCGGAGCACGAGCGGCTCCGGGTCCCTCCGTGCCGGCCTGGACCGCGATGGTATCGGTGCGGGTGCGCGAGAGCTGGTCCTCGGGGGTCCGCGGCTTCCAGACCTGCAGCATCAGCACGGCCGCGGTGAGACCGGCGAGCGAGGCGACGACATCGGTGAGTTCGTACGAGAAGTGGCTCGAGCACCAGAACTGGGCGAGCGCGAAGGTCGTGCCGGTGACCAGTGCGATCGGCCAGGCCTGCCGGACACCGCGACGACCGTCGACGAGGAAGAGCAGCAACAACGGCACGAAGAGAGCCAGGATCGGTGTCTGACGGCCGACGACGGCGGCGATCTCGGTGGCGGGGATGTCGGTCAGGGCGCCGGCGGTGGTGATCGGGATGGCCATGGCGCCGAAGGCGACCGGTGCGGTGTTGGCGATCAGGACCGTGACCGCGGCCCGCAGGGCGGGCATGCCGAGGGTGACGAGCATGGCGCCGGTGATCGCGACGGGCGCGCCGAATCCGGCGAGTGCTTCGAGCATGCCGCCGAAGCAGAAGGCGATGAGCATCGCCTGGATCCGCATGTCGCCGTGACCGATCGAGTTGAAGATGCGCCGCAGATCCTCGAACCGGC
Organism: Rhodococcus sp. AB351; assembly: GCF_049538275.1. Taxonomy (NCBI): domain Bacteria; kingdom Bacillati; phylum Actinomycetota; class Actinomycetes; order Mycobacteriales; family Nocardiaceae; genus Rhodococcus; species Rhodococcus sp. AB351. The sequence goes on along the minus strand of NZ_JBMVFW010000020.1, from coordinate 38,072 downwards.
CGCTGACGACGGTGAGTTCGTAGAACCAGATCGCAGTGATCACGATCCACATCACCGGGAAGAGCCCGAAGGTGATGCCCTGCAGAGCGGACAGGCCGGCCAGTGGCGCGGGCATGTCGAAGCCGATGATCGCGACGACGAGCGCGACGACGAGGGCGCCGAGTCCGGAATACCAGGCCTTGAGTTTGAAGCCGGCGAGCAGGACGAAGAAGGTCAGCAGCGGCGCAAGGCCCACGAGAGCCGATGCGGTGAGGCTGCCTGCGATGGCGTCAGTGGCGGGTGTGAATGTCACCGCCGATATCCGGGTTGCCACACGAAACTCCTGTGGTTGCGCCGCTGTTGGCGGCGGATCTGATTTCGACCGATGTGGTCAGACCACGTGAAAGTACACCATGGTCCGCGTCACAGTCGACCCGTGACGGAATTTGCGGTCACTGTCCGAAAATGTGCGGCGGATCTCCGGAACGTGTGGTTCAATGTGGTCAGACCACACCCCCGATGCGGAGATCTCCATGCGAATCGCCCTGTTCGCGACGTGCCTCGGCGACACGATGTTCCCGAAGGCCGTTTCGGCCACCGCCCTGCTCCTCACCCGGCTCGGGCACGACGTCGTCTTCCCCGAACGCCAGACCTGCTGCGGCCAGATGCACGTCAACACCGGCTACCAACCCGACGCGCTGCCGCTCGTCGAGAACTACGTCGACGCCTTCGACGACAGCAGCATCGACGCCGTCGTCGCCCCTTCCGGATCGTGCGTCGGATCCGTCCGTCACCAGCACGAAATCGTCGCCTCCCGTTACGGTCCCGCGTCGTTGTGCGGGCGGGTCGACACCGTCAAGGCCAAGACGTACGAGTTGTCCGAATTCCTCGTCGACGTCCTCGGAGTCACCGACGTCGGCGCCTATTTCCCGCACCGGGTGACCTATCACCCCACCTGCCACTCGTTGCGGATGCTGCGGGTGGGGGAGAAGCCGCTCCAGCTGTTGCGTGCCGTGCGCGAGATCGACCTCGTCGAACTGCCCGAGGCCGACTCGTGCTGCGGTTTCGGCGGCACCTTCGCGATCAAGAACGCCGAGACCTCCACCGCGATGCTCGCCGACAAGCTGAGCAATGTCGCCGCCACCGGCGCCGAATACTGCAGCGCCGGCGACTCGTCGTGCCTGATGCACATCGGCGGTGGCCTCACGCGCCTGCGCACCGGTACCCGCACCATCCACCTCGCCGAGATCCTCGCCTCCGTGGAACCGGCCGTCGCCCCCAAGGGAGTGCCCGCGTGACCGCACTCGGTATGCCCGTCGTCCCGCCACGAGGATCCGGAAATCTGCGCGGTATCAAGGCGTTTCCCGACGCCGCGCACCAGGAACTCGCGAACCCCCAGTTGCGGCGCAACATCGGCAAGGCCACCCACACCATCCGCGCCAAGCGACTGAACGTCACCGGGGAACTGCCCGACTGGGAACAACTGCGCGACGCCGGCGCCGCCATCAAGACCGACGTGCTCAACCGCCTCCCGGACCTGCTCACCCAGCTCGAGGAGGCGGTGACCGCGCGGGGCGGCGTGGTGCACTGGGCGGCCGACGCCGCCGAGGCCAACGCCATCGTCACCGAGCTGATCCGGAAGACGGGATCCGACGAGGTCATCAAGGTCAAATCGATGGCCACCCAGGAGATCGGGCTCAACGAGCACCTCGAGAAACGGGGGATCGCGGCCTACGAGACCGACCTCGCCGAGCTCATCGTCCAGCTCGGCCACGACAAGCCCTCGCACATCCTCGTGCCCGCCATCCACCGCAATCGCGCCGAGATCCGCGAGATCTTCCTGCGTGAGATGCCGGACGTCGACCCCGACCTCGACGACAACCCCCGCCATCTCGCCGCCGCGGCACGAAAGTTCCTGCGACACAAGTTCATGACGGTTCCGGTCGCGGTGTCGGGTGCGAACTTCGGCATCGCCGAGACCGGCACCCTCGCCGTCGTCGAATCCGAGGGCAACGGCCGCATGTGCCTGACGCTGCCGCAGACGCTCATCACCGTCATGGGCATCGAGAAGCTGCTGCCCACCTTCCGCGACCTCGAGGTGTTCCTGCAGCTGCTGCCGCGCTCGTCCACAGGCGAGCGCATGAACCCCTACACCTCGATGTGGACCGGTGTCACCCCCGGTGACGGCCCGCAGGAATTCCACCTGGTGTTGCTGGACAACGGCCGCACCGCCGCGCTCGCCGACGAGATCGGACGCGAAGCGCTGCACTGCATCCGGTGTTCGGCGTGCCTGAACGTGTGCCCGGTCTACGAGCGCACCGGGGGCCACGCCTACGGCTCGACCTATCCGGGCCCGATCGGCGCCGTCCTCAGCCCGCAATTGGCCGGGATGGACGAACCCGACGACCCCAACGCCAGCCTGCCGTTCGCGTCGAGCCTGTGTGGTGCCTGCTACGACGCCTGCCCCGTCAAGATCGACATCCCCTCACTGCTGGTGGAACTACGCCACCAGAAGGTCGAACACGCCCGCTTCGGACCCGAGGCCGCGGCGATGAAGGCCGCATCGCTGGCGATGTCGTCCTCGCGACGCTGGACGGCCGCGCAGAAGGCCGCCGGTCTCGGCCGCATCCTCGCCGGGAAGAAGGGGAAGATCACCAATCTGCCCGGTCCGCTCGCCGGCTGGACCGACGCCCGCGACATGCCGGCCCCGCCGAAACAGACCTTCCGGCAATGGTGGGCCTCCGACGAAGGACGTGCCGCACTCGCGAAGGCACGCGAGGAAGGACAGCAGCGATGAGCAGCCGCGACGCGATTCTCGGCCGGATCCGTTCGGCGCAGACTCTGGCACCGCCGACACCGGTCGAGGTACCGCGCGACTACCGTCTCGGACGCACCCTGCCGGACGCCGAGCGCCGTGAGCTGCTGGTCGACCGGCTGGTCGACTACAAGGCCCACGTCCACGAGAGCACGCCGGAGGATCTGCCCGTCGTGCTGGCGAAGATCCTCACGGATCGCGGTGTGCGCCGCGTCGGAATCCCGGAGGGCCTGGATCGGTCGTGGCTGGCGGAGTTCGGCGGCGAGGTGGTGGTCGACTTCACCGACCGCCCCGCAGCCGACCTCGGTGATCTCGACGGGGTCGTCACCGGCTCGGCCGTCACCTGCGCGGAGACGGGCACGATCTTCCTCGACGGCAGCCCCGACCAGGGGCGACGCGCGCTCACGCTCGTCCCCGACCTGCACGTGTGCGTGGTGGCGATGAGCGACGTCGAGGTGGGAGTGCCCGAAGCGCTGGCCCGGCTCGTCCCGGAGCGGCCGATCACCATGATCAGCGGACCGTCCGCGACGTCGGACATCGAACTCGAACGCGTCGAGGGCGTGCACGGCCCCCGCACCTTGGAGGTGGTGATGATCGGATGACCGTGCTGACCGAGCGTGTCCGGCCACGACTCGGATGGCAACAGCATGCCAACTGCCGGACCTCCGACGAGTACTTCTTCTTCGCCCCGGAGGGCGAGCCACCGAGCATCCGCAGGCGACGCGAGGTCGTCGCGAAACGCATCTGTGCGAACTGCCCGGTGCTGGCCGAGTGCCGCACCCACGCGATACTCAGCGGCGAACCGCACGGAGTGTGGGGTGGACTGTCGGAACACGAACGGTTGCAACGTCCGAAGCGCTGATCGCGTCCCGCGGGCCGCTCACGGAATCGAATGGGCGAACTCCTCGATCAGCGCCGCCACCCGGGCGGGATGACCGAGCTGCGGTACATGCCCCGCGGCCAGCACTTCCAGGCGCGCGTGCGGTACGAGTGCCGCGACGGCCTGCGCGTCCTTCACCGGGACCACAGGATCGTGATCACCCCAGATCATCAGCGTGGGAACTCGTAGTTGCCACTGTCCGGCCCGGCCGGTCGTCCTCGAGTTCCGGCTCCACCAGCGGTGCGACCGCAGGTACTGGCTGGTCGTGCAGCGCGGCGCGCCACCGTACGGATACCTCACCGATCCGCTGCTGGACCCGGCTCGCTACGTGTATCTCGAGTCGTCGATCCCGACACTGCTGGCGCTCGCCCACGGTCGGAGTGATTGGTCTCGTGCTGTCCGGGACGGATCCGTCACGGCCGCAGGTGATCCCGCACTGATGTCGCGTGTAGGGGAATGGTTCCGGCCGGTCCCGGAGCGGTCGCACATGCGGTGACCGGATGCGATTTCGGTGTTCCTGACATCGCTCAGCGCGGTCGGGAACACCGAAATCGAGAACGGCTACGCACCAGTGACGCGACCCGTCCCGTCGAAATGGGGTAGTCGTCTACGCAGGCGCCGGTATCGGCCGGTTCCCATACTGATCCCGCGGGGTCCTCCCGCATCTCTCGTCACCCTTCGGATCAGAGGAACCCATCATGATGACGGACGATGTCGACGGCCCCGTCGAAGCCGAGACCACGGGCCGGCAGATCATCACTTTCACCGAGGACAGCACCCATGAGGAGCGGGTGGCCGCACTCGAATCGATCGGCGGCGTGACCTCGATCGCGTCCAGCGACGAGGCGGGACCGGAAGCGGTACCCGCCGACGAACTCGAATCCGCCGACGCGACCATCTTCGAACGACTCGGGGTGGCTGTCGCCGTGGTCGACGGGTCGCAGGTCGAATCGCTCGAGGAGGTCGCGCGGCAGGATCCGGCGATCGTGGCGGTGGAACCCGAACATGTCGTCCATATCCTGGCGGCACCGCTGGCCATGGAGACACATCTGGCGGACGGCCGCAGGCACACCTGGGGTCTGCAGGCCACCCGTGCGCTCGCGTCGCAGTTCGACGGCTCCGGTGTTCGAGTGGCCGTGCTCGACACCGGATTCGACCTGAACCATCCCGACTTCGCGGGCCGGACGATCATCAGCAAATCGTTCATTGCAGGCCAGGCGGTCCAGGACGGGAACGGGCACGGCACCCACTGTGTCGGGACGTCCTGTGGACCGAGGAATCTACCGAACGCGCGGGGTTACGGCGTCGCGCCGAAAGCGGCGATCTTCGTCGGGAAGGTGCTGAGCAATCAGGGCAGTGGGTCCGACTCCACGATCCTTGCCGGGATCGAGTGGGCGTTGGCCAACGGGTGCCAGGTCGTCTCGATGTCGCTGGGCGCCAACGTTCCTCAGCCGGTGATGGCCTACGAGGCCGTCGGACAGCGCGCACTGGCCGCCGGGACACTGATCATCGCGGCCGCGGGGAACAACGCGCGTCGGCCCGCGGACCCCGGATTCGTCGGAAGTCCCGCGAACTCGCCGTCGATCATGGCGGTCGCGGCGCTGGCGTCCGACCTGAGGATGGCGGCGTTCTCGGCCAGGGCCACCGTGGTCCCGGGCGGCGCGATCGACATCGCCGCACCCGGTGTCGATGTGTACTCGTCGTGGCCGATGCCGGACCGCTACAACACGATCAGCGGCACGTCCATGGCCACGCCGCACGTGGCCGGATTGGCGGCGCTCATCGTGCAGAGCACGGCAAAGACCGGAAAGGAACTCTGGAAGACGCTGGTCGACGGGGCCGAGGTGCTGCCGTTGCCGCAGGTCGATGCGGGCGCGGGGTTGGCCATCGCGCCGTGAGCCGGCGTCCGATGCGCAGGACCTCCGTCGTCCTGGCGGTGTTGTCGGCCGTAGTCCTGGTGTCGGCGGCGGCCTGCTCGCACGACGCCACGAATCCGCAACGAGGGAGCACCTCGGAGGACGGGGAGACATCCATGGTCGAACCACCGCGAGAGCACCTGGTCGTCCTTGTTCCCGAGCGAGCCGACGCGACCCTTGCCGACGTCGAGGCCATGGCTCCGGTGACCCAGTTGCTCCGGCCCAGACTGCTCCTCGTCCTCGCGGATCCCGATGTGAGGGAGGGCATTCGAAGAATCCCCGGCGTCCTCGGCGTCTACGACACCGCCCCCGATGACGAGTCGTTCGGTCTGTCGCCCGAGGAGCAGTTGTTCGTGGACGCCTGGGTGGCCCGACACGCGCCGAAGACGCGCCCCGGCGAGGGCTCGAACTGGGACACTCCCGGATTCGAACCGCCGGACATCCCCGGCCGGTGACTCGCACCGGACCGGTTTGCACACATTTTCGACATCAGGAGCATGACATGACCGGCGACCTGAACATCACGGAACGCGTCGTACGTGCAGACGACGTACGCGCAGCCGATCCGAGCGACGAGGCACAGGAACGAACGATCCACCGCTACGGGCGGATCTCCATCCTTGCCGCTCCGGGGGAGTCCGCGGAGGAATCCGTCCCGGAGATCAGAGACATGCGGGACCTCGTCGACGACCCCACCGAGGTCGAGACACTGGGCCTCGCGGCGCAACGGTTGCGGCAATCCGCCGACTACCGGCGGGCGAAGGAGAACCGGCCCCGCGACGGTCGAGAGTGGGACATGGGGGACTGCACGTCGGTCGTGCCCGTCCCGCCCCAGGTGGCAGAGAGCGACAGCGAGCAGGAAGCGGGCCCGACGAGTTCCTATCTCGAGGGGTCGGTGGCGGTCGGCATCGTCATCGTTCAGGGACCGACTGCGGCATTGAGCTTCTCCGAGGCCGAGGTGGTGAAGGTGATCGCCGAGGTCCAGAACGGTCTGGGATGGCTCGCCACCGCAAACCCCTTGGCGGGCATCTCCTTCTCGTACGACATCCAGAACGTGAACCTGAGTGTGCAGGCGGACCCGTCCGCTGCCGACCTCGAGGCGCTCTGGCGTGATCCGGCGATGGGCGCGCTGGGCTACAGTGCCGACTGGAACGGCGTGGGTGCCTACGTCGAGGACATCCGCAGCCGTTACGGAACCCGCTGGACGTACTGCGCCTTCTTCACGAAGTATCCGCTCGGTCACTTCGCGTACGCGGGTGCGCCACGGGTCGTCATGGACTACAACAACGACGGCTGGGGCCCGGACAACATCGACCGGGTGTTCGCGCACGAGACCGGACACATCTTCGGCTGCCCGGACGAGTACGCGGACAGCAGGTGCACGTGCGGCGGTGCCTTCGGACGATACGGACTCGCCAACGGCAACTGCGAGAACTGCGCGGCCGAAGGTGGCGTCCCGTGCCTGATGAAGGGCAACACGTTCACCGTCTGCGGCGTCACTCCCGGGCACCTCGGATGGGCGCCGCAGCTCGCCGTCAACAATTTCGGGTACAACGCCGGATCGTGGCGTACCGATCGGCACCCGCGGTTCCTCGCCGACACCACGGGCAACCGCCGCGCCGACATCGTCGGATTCGGTGATGCCGGTGTCTACGTGTCGCGCTCTCAGCCCAACGGACGCTTCGAGACACCACGCCTCGTCGTCAAGGACTTCGCCTACCAGGCCGGTGGATGGCGGGTGGAGCGGCATCCGCGGTTCCTGGCGGATACGACCGGGGACGGCCGGGCGGACATCGTCGGGTTCGGCGACGCCGGGGTGTATGTCTCGCGGGCGCAGGCGGACGGGTCGTTCGGTCCGGTGACGAGGGTGGTCGCCGATTTCGGCTACGTTGCCGGTGGGTGGCGGGTGGAGCGGCATCCGCGGTTCCTGGCCGACACCACGGGTGACGGCCGGGCGGACATCGTCGGTTTCGGTGATGCCGGGGTGTACGTGTCCCGGGCGCAGGCGGATGGGTCGTTCGGGCCGGTGACCCGGGTGGTCGACGACTTCGGGTACAACGCGGGTGGCTGGCGGGTGGAGCGGCATCCGCGGTTCCTGGCCGACACCACGGGTGACGGCCGGGCGGACATCGTCGGTTTCGGTGATGCCGGGGTGTACGTGTCCCGGGCACAGGCGGACGGGACGTTCGGGCCGGTCACGCGTGTCGTCGACGACTTCGGGTACAACGCGGGTGGTTGGCGCGTGGAGCGGCATCTACGGTTCCTCGCGGACACCACCGGGGACGGCCGGGCCGACATCGTCGGATTCGGCGAGGCGGGTGTGTATGTCTCCTTGGCGCGAGCCGATGGGACGTACGGGCCGGTCACGCGCGTCGTCGACAACTTCGCCTACAGCGCCGGAGGATGGCGGATCGATCGGCACCCGCGGTTCCTGGCGGACACCACAGGTGATGGTCGCGCGGACATCGTCGGATTCGGCAATGCCGGCGTCTACGTGTCGCGCGCACTCGGCAACGGCGGGTTCGACGCACCCGGATTGATCGTCACCAACTTCGGTTACGACGCCGGTGGGTGGCGGGTCGACCAGCATCCGCGGTTCCTGGCGGACACCACAGGTGACGGTCGCGCCGACATCATCGGGTTCGGCAGCGCCGGCGTGTGGTTGCACAGATCGTGACCGTACTCGAACGAGAGGTTCCGGCCGGTGCGTCGCATCGGCCGGAACCCCTCATCTCAGGTTCATGGTTGCCCCGATTCGAACGTGAGGATCTCGTCGTCGACGGAGAGCACCGTGTGCACATGGGGATTCGGGTCCGCCTCGGGAAGGACGGTGCGGACACGACCGTCGCCCAGATCCTGCCACTGTCCGACACGCGCGCGACCACGATCGTCGGGACCGCCGTCGTATTCGACGTAGGTGCCGTCCTGCCGGAACTCGAATCCGGGTCGTCCGCGCGAGCGAGGAAACGGAAACCCGCGAGGGCGGTAGACCCTCGCGGTGTCGGTGTCCTCCTCGTAGGAATGGAACCAGGTACCGATGATCGAAGACGGGTCGCTCACAGTGCGTCCTGACGGGTCCGTGGGGTGGTCAACCGGCATGGTCCAGGATTCCGCCGATGCGGTCGAGAAGCGACCGGAGCGACGCGATCTGACGTCGCAACTCGTCCACCTCGCCGTCGAGCGACGCACGTGCTGCGGAGTCGGCTCGTGTCTCATCGTTGCCGGACGGCCCGAGTGCGACCGATTCCGTCCGGGCCGGTTCCAGCGCCCCGAGCAGGAACGACGCCCGCGGTCCTTCCAGGCACGCTCGCATGCGGAGCGCCTGCCCGGCGGTGAACATGAACATCGCCTCGTCGTCGGTGTAGTCCATGTAGTTCATGAACATGTCGCCGTGTGGACCGTTGTTGCAGGTCACCCGCGGATATCGCGGCTTGCCGAAGTTGTGGCCCGCCTGGTTCGGGGTGTCGTCGACGAAGTCGGTGCCCGAGCAGCCGTCGCCGTCGTCGCCCCAGATGTGGCGCAGGCTCAGCCAGTGGCCGATCTCGTGTGTCGCGGTGCGACCGAGATGGAAGGGAGGTCGCGCTGTGCCGGTGGTCCCGAAGCACGAGTGGGCGATGACGACACCGTCGGTTGCTGCCGGTCCGCCGGGGAACTGGGCGTAGCCGAGGATCTGCCGACCGATCGAGTCGCGGAGGTCGTCGCACAGCCAGATGTTGAGGTAGTCGTCGCTCGGCCAGGGGTCGGCGCCGCCCGTGTCGGACGACTTGATGTCGTCCTCGTCCGCCGTGAAGAACTCTTTCGTCGTCGGGGTCCTGGTGATCCCGTCGGTCGGTGCGCCGTCCGGATCGACGGTCGCGAGCCGGAATTCGACCCGGATGTCGGCGACGAGGTCCTTCCAGATCTCCGGCACCTTTGTACGGTCGGGGTTGGTGGCGCGGAAGTCCCGGTTGAGGGCGTCGATCTGGCTCCGGATCTGGTCTTCACCGATGTTCTGGGACGGCGACGCGGGATCGTGCACGACGTGAACGACGACCGGAACGGTCACGACACCTGTCGGGGCCGGTGCGCGCCGTCCTGTCCGGTAGGCGAACACCCGGTTCTCGAACATCTCGCAGCGCTGCTTGTAGCTGGGGCTCTGCAACAGCAATTTGTGGTGCACAGCCATCGTTCCGCAGACCTCGCGGGTCGACGGGGAGTCCAGGTCGGCCATGACGGATCCTTTCCTGCGCCGAAAAGTGCTTCGAACGAAGCTTCACGCTCGGGTGCTGCGGAATCATGCGTAGCGGACTACTCGAAACTCCTCCTTTCGGACGCGCCCATCACGTGCGCGTCGTCGAATCGACCTCCACCGCCGGCCGCGGGAGCGCACGGCTGTCGACGAGTTCCTGGCCGGTCAGCACGCCCGGCAGACCGCGGCCGCTGTGGGTGAACAGGGCCGTCACCACCGCGACACCTGCGAAGATCGTGACCAGGATGCTCCAATCCTCGGGAAGAAGATCGAGCAGACCGTATCCGCCGATGCCGGCGAGGAACCGCAGGAGCCGCGAGACCGCCCCGGGCATCGACCCACCCGCGTACCGGAGCCGCACGACGTGGTCACCGGGAGACCGGCCCGTGGTGAGGATGACGAGCAACCACACCGCGAGGGTGACGCTGCCGCCGATGATCGACGACACGGGGCCTTCGACGGCAGTCACGCGATCGTCGGCGAGATAGATCAGGTAGGCCCGCACCGCGACCGCCACGGTGAAGGTCGTCAACATGTAGCCGAGCCAGTCGCACAGCATCACGAGCAATCGGCGTGGGACGGTGACCGGGCGCGGTGCTCCCGGGGCGACATCAGCGGATGGATCCGACAATCCGCGCGGAACCGCACGTGCCAACAGTGAACCCAGCGCCGCGCCGACCGTGTTGGTGAGCAGATCGTCGACGTCGAACACCCGATACGCGCAGTCGTACGCACCCCACATGCCGGTCAGTTGGGTGAGTTCGACGAACAGCGACGTCGCGAACCCGGCCGCGATCGCCACGAGGATTCCGCGGCCCCCGAGCGCGCGGACGAAGAATCCGAGCGGAACGAACAGCAGCACGTTCAGCGCCAGTTGCAGGACCGCCGTGTCGCGGAGGAATGCGGTGGGACTGCCGGTGTTCGACCACGCACCCCGCAGGTCGTCGACGAGGGCGAGCGGATCGGTGTTGGTCCCGGCGCACACCAGCATCTGCGGGTCGGGGAGTGGCAGCAGGGTGTACGCCCACAGCGCCCAGAAGTAGACGAGAGCCGCGACGAACAGTGCCAGCCGTCCGAGTGAGAGGCGGCCGCGGCGTCGATAGCTCACCGCGACGAACGGCACGAACAGCACCGCACCGACGAGTAGGCCGGCGAAGATTGCGATGACTCCGAGTTCGACGCGACTGTCCACGAGGGGAGTCTGCCACCCGGACGCGCCGATTCCGGGGACGCTCGAACGTGCCGATGTCGAGCGACCCGACCTGCTTGTCCGTCCGCTATTCCACGCCGTATATTCGGCGCCGACTATTCGAAGCGAACCAGTCGCAGAATCGCAACGCCTCCCGACGATCGAAGGAAATCGAGACCGGTGTCCGATCAGCCCCGCATCCCCGTCCTGACGCCTATGGCGGTCGCGGTACTCGGGCTGCTCGAGGAACGGCCGATGCATCCCTACGAGATGCACCAGCTTCTGCTCAGGCGCCGCGAGGACAACCTGATCAAGCTCCGGCCGAGCTCGCTGTACCACACCGTTTCCCGCCTCGCGGAAAGCGGACTGATCCGGCAGGAAGGCACCGAACGCGCAGGCAACAGGCCCGAGCGCACCACCTACAGCATCACCGCGGCCGGCGCCGCGGCCGTGCGGGCCCGCCTCGCCGAGGTCATCCGTCGCCCGGTGCGGGAGTATCCGATCTTTCCCCTCGGCCTCGCCGAATCGCACAACCTTCCGGCTGACGAGGTCGTCGCCCTCCTCGGCGAACGCATCGACCGGCTCGAGGAAGAGCTCGTCGAATTCGACGCGATCCGCACGTGGGCCGCGGACAACGGCGTGCCGCGTCGCTACTGGGTGGCCGTCGACTTCCTCCGGGACAGGACCGCCCACGAAGCGGACTGGTTGCGCGGACTGATCGAGGAGATCCGCGACGGCTCCCTGGTGTGGCAGAGCTTCGACGCCGCGGATCGACAAATTCCGGACCCGCCCCACGATCTCGGCCGCGACTGGGGTGCGGCGCTGACGGACGAGACTCTTGCCGAACTGCGGAGGAGCGGTGCGGGAAGTAGTGCTCCCGGGCGGCCGTAGTCCATCGACCGAACCGGGACACCTTGACCCAATAGATCGCCGGTCGTGCTCGACCGGTACGAACAGGAACGAAATCGATGAAAACCGAACGTAATCCGTGGTGGGGCCTGTCGGCCCTGGTGGTCGGGTTCTTCATGATCCTGCTGGATCTGACCATCGTCGCGGTGGCAAACCCGGCGATCATGGCCGACCTGCAGGCCGACATCAATCAGGTCGTCTGGGTGACCAGCGCCTATCTGCTCACCTATGCGGTGCCTCTGCTGTTCACCGGTCGTCTCGGCGACCGGTTCGGACCCAAGCACGTCTATCTCGCGGGCCTGGTGGTGTTCACCGCGGCATCGCTGTGGTGCGCGACCTCCGGCACCATCGAGATGCTCATCGCCGCCCGCGCCGTCCAGGGACTCGGCGCGGCGCTGATGACGCCGCAGACGATGGCGATCATCACCCGCACCTTCGCGCCCGACAAGCGCGGCGCGGCCATGGGTCTGTGGGGCGCGGTCGCCGGTCTGGCCTCGCTGCTCGGGCCCCTCGTCGGCGGTGTGCTGGTCGACTGGCAGGGCTGGAACTGGATCTTCTACATCAACGTCCCGGTCGGCATCATCGCCTTCGTGCTGGCGGCATGGCTGGTGCCCAGCCTCGAGACCCAACCGCACAAGTTCGACGTCGTCGGCGTGATCCTCAGCGGCGTCGGACTGTTCCTGCTGGTCTTCGGAATCCAGGAAGGTTCCAGCCGCGACTGGGACGTCTGGACCTGGACGATGATCGTCGCGGGTATCGCGGTGATGGTGCTGTTCGTGTTCAACCAGGCGCGCAACAAGGGCGAACCTTTGGTGCCCCTGGCCCTGTTCCGCGACCGGAACTTCTCGATGTCGAACATCGCGATCTCGTCGATGGGCGCAGCCATGACGGCCCTGATGGTTCCGGCCTACTTCTATCTCGAGACGGTCCGCGGATTCTCACCCACGAAAGCCGCCCTGATCTTCGCCCCGATGGCGATCGTCACCGGTCTCACCGCACCGCTCATCGGCAAGTTCTCCGACCGGATGCCGCCCCGGGTGCTGCCTACCGTCGGCTTCACGCTCTTCTCCGCGACGATCTTCGGGTTCGCGGTGCTCATGACGCCGGACAGCCCCATCGTGCTGTTCCTGCTCATCGCCGGTATCGCCGGCCTGTCCAATTCGTGCATCTGGGCGCCGCTGGCCTCCACCGCAACGCACAACCTGCCGATCCACCAGGCGGGCGCCGGTGCCGGCATCTACAACACCACCCGCCAGGTCGGTTCGGTGCTGGGCAGCGCCGCGATCGGTGCTCTGATCTCGTCGCGGATGGCCGCCCAAGGATTGGGTGAGGTGCAGGCCGGTGAGGGCGGCGGAGCCGCGATGGGAGCCGGTCTCCCGGAGCAGATCGCCGAGAAGTTCAGCACCGCGCTGAGCCAGTCGATGCTCCTGCCCGCCTCGGTTCTGATCATCGGGATCGTGGCGTCGGCGATGTTCGTCGGCCACGCCTCGTCGCAGCGGAAGGCGCAGGCCGGCACTTCGGCCGACCGCGCAGAGGTCACCGGCTGAGTCGGGTTCGTATGTAGTGGCCCGGTCGCCGCGAACGGAAGAACGCTCCCACCGAGCAGGACTCGGTGGGAGCGTTCTCGTTCGCTCGGGAGTGTGGTCAGCCGTAGTGGCAGACGTAGCTGACGGCTTCGGTGACCTCGATGTCGAACGACGAGTCGCCGGGCACCGAGAAGGAGTCGCCTGCACCGTAGGAGGTCCAGTCCTCACTGCCGGCCAACCGGACGCGGCACGCGCCGCTGTGCAGCTCCATGACCTCGGGAGCAGCGGTGCCGAAGTTCAGGGTCGCGGGCAGGATCACGCCGGCCGACTTACGGGTTCCATCCGCGAGATGGAAGTTGTGGCTGACGCACTTGCCGTCGAAGTAGACGTTGGCACGCGGGTCGAGCGTCACGTTGGTGTAGGTCGAAGTCGGCTCACTCATGAGCTGGAGCGTAGCGAGGCGGGTGCAGGTCGCCGGTCGCCGGGGTGGGTGTGCGCCCGTCCGTCGCGAGGTGTATCTCGGACGACCTTCACCGAGTCGACGATGTCGAGGTCCTCGAGTTGGTCTCGGTGCAGGAGGAACTGGTGCGGATCGGAGCCGAGCTCGCCGACCGCTACACCCGCTGACCGCAGATGGCGTTCGACGGGAGGCTCACAATGCACAAGTGAGGCTCACAACCCGGAGGGTCGACCACCAGGGTTGTGAGCCTCGCTTTTCGGTTGTGTGCCTTCTGCGGGATGCGATTTCCGGCGCGTCCTCGCGGCGCGAGCGACACGTGCGCGATTGCCGCACACGTCACTGCACCAGTGCTGACGTGCGTTGAGTCGGGTGAAGTACAGCACGCACCGTGGTGCCTCGCACTTGCACAGCAAGGTTGCCGCGTGACCGGTTACCGCTGTGATTGCGGATACGGCGATCTCGGCGATCAATTCCTCGAACAGGTCGTGGGAGTCCGTGGTCCAGCGGACGTGGAGGCGATCGTCACCGACAACGATGCCGGGAGTGATGCGTGTGCGATCGAGCACCGAGCGCAGGTGGGCCGCTGCCTGGGCCGGATCACCGTCGAGCGTGTCGCGGTAGACGGAGCCGAGCGTGTCGCGGAGTTGTCGGAGTTGCGCGAGCTGGTCCTCGGTCGGTGTGAAAGGTGATCGAGGGAAGCTGATCTCTTCATTCAGTGTCTGCATCCACGCGTGGGCCCGGTCGGGCGAGTCGAACAGGTCGGTGACGCCGCGACCGTCGTAGTAGCGGCTGCTCAGGAAATTGGTGGACGGTGGTTCGAGCGGCCGGACCAGGACGCCGTTCTCGATGTACTGCGTCCGCATGGTCGGTCCTCTCCCGATCGGGTTCTGCGTGCATTCGTGCTTGCGATGTACTTCAATCTACCCCTAGAGTCCCGGCTAATGCATTAACCATTAGTTAGGAGTTCGGATGTTCTCCCAGCAGGCCCCAGTCGCCGATTCGTCGCCGTCCATGTCGTCCCCTCCCGTCCTCGACGCGGCTCGTCGTCCCTGGTGGAGGTCCTCCGCGTCACCACGACCGGCCCTGCGTACGGTCGCACTCGCACTGATTGCTGCGGCCCTCGGGCTTCTGGGGCTCGCCGCCCTGACCGAGGTGGCAGGAAGTCCGTTCCTCATCCCCTCGATGGCGGCCAGCATGGCCCTGGTCGTGGGGGCGCCGAAACTTCCGTTGTCCCAACCTCGCAACGTGATCGGCGGCCAAATCGTCTCTGCCGCAGTCGGCGCTTCGGTCGGACTGCTGGGCCAATCGTTGTGGCTCGGCGCGCTCGCCGGCGCCCTGGCTCTGGCTGCGATGCTGCTCGCTCGTGTGCCACATTCCCCGGCCGCGGCGACTGCGGTCATCGGGACCACCGCGACAACAGTCCCCGGCTGGGAGTTCATCCTCCTTGCAGGATCCGCTGCCGCGGTGCTCGTACTCGTCGGCCTTGTCGTCAACCGCCTGAACGGCGCTCCCGAGTACCCGCTGTACATCTGGTAGACGGACGGTGCCGGGGCCGACCCAGGGACGGGTCGATCAGTACTTTGGCTTGGTCCTGGGGAGTGCGCAGGGCCTCGAATGTGGAGGGCACATCGTGTAAGCCGACAGTCCCGGTGACCATCGCTGTTGCGTCGACTTTGCCCTCGGCGAGCAGATGCAAGGTATCGCGGAACTCCAGAGGCGTGTAGGCGAAGACGAATCGCAGATCGATCTCTTTGCCGGTGGCCAACATCGGCCGGAACCGGTCGGTGCCCATGCACACCCCGGCCACTACGACACGGGAATGGAACGGTGCCGATGTCAGGACCGAGTCGAGCATGCCCGGGTTGCCGACGCATTCGAAAATGACCGGACGCTTCGGTGTGGTCGTGCCGAGCTTCTCAGCGATGCGGTAGAGCGGCACCCATCCGGGTAGACGCCGTAACTTCTCCATGGAAGTCATACCCAGCTCGTAGAGTTCGGTACCTGACGTCACTCCAGGTGCTGCCGCATACGGCGAATCTTGCGTGGGGTCGACGACGAGGGTCGCGCCGCATCGTCGGGCGAGTTCTCGGCGGCCGGGAGACGGGTCGCTAGCGACGATCGTTTCCACCCCTTGCGCCTTCAGGTGGCACACGATCGCTAGACCTACCGGACCGCAACCGACCACGATGGCGGTATCACGACGCGAGATGTCGCTGCGCCGTACGGCGTGGAGCGCGACAGCCATGGGTTCGGTCAGTGCCGCGATGTCGGGACTCAGACCATTGGGTACCACGAAACTAAGTGCAGCCTCTGCCAATACCTGTTCTGCGTAGGCTCCCGGCGCTGCCGGGGACAGACCTGTCATGTGCACACCGTTGCGGTCCCGCAGCAGCGGGAACGATACGACCCTGGAGCCCGGTTTGAACCGTCCACTTACGCCGCGGCCACGCTCGGCCACCTCACCGCAGAACTCATGCCCGAAGACGAACGGCATGTCGCTGCCGGCAGCATGTTTGACACCGAGTGCAGACATCGCCTCTGTCAGCTCGTCGATGTGGTCTCTTGCGTGCAGATCCGATCCACAGATGCCGCAACGCACAACGTCGAGGAGCAATTGTCCTCGGTTGGGTCCGGGGGTAGGGATGTCGACGACCGACAGCGTCGCGCGATGGCAACTGACGGCCTTCATCGGTGCAACCTGGACTGTGCGATGGTTCCGCGGTGCGGCATGAGGACGGCGGTCCGGAATGCATCCAGGCGACCTCTGCGTGGTGCAAAGGCGTCCGATACGTCGGCGGACTCCAGGGCACGCGCGAGAAGTTTCCCTCCCTCGACCGCCACATCCATCACCTACCTGATGCGCAGCATGATCCTGAAGTATCAAATGAGATGAAGTAGCTGTCAATGGTGACTCTGCGCTGCATCGTCCCTACGGCGACGAGAGAGGAGGAACGGCGCAGGGGCTGTGCATCGATCAGTCGGCGGCGCGCTTACGTGGCCGGCCACGCCGCGCCGCCTTCTTGACCGGGGCTCGTCGTCGCGGCTCGGTTTGCTGCGGCTCGCCTTCGTCCTCGTCCTCATCCGGGTCCTGATCCGAACCTTCGGCGGTGTCCGCTTCTTCGTCCGGTTCGTCGTCTTCCTCCTCGTCGTCCGCTTCGGCTTGTGGACTGTCGGATGGGGCGTCGCGCCAACTGAATTCGACCTCGATCTCGACCTGGTCGCCGTCCACCTCGATTTCGAGTTCCCATTCGAGTCTGTCGGCGACGACGAGCGAAATGGTGTCACCTCCCGAGTCCAGTTCCACTTCGGATCCCGTCGCCAAGGCGCGGCCGAGTGCAATCAACCGCTCGGATGCCTGCTTTCGGGAAAGTTCGGCCTTCTGCTTGATCTCCAGCTTCGGCACGGCAACTCCTGACCTCGGTGAAGTATGCATCCACGGTATCTGCCGCTGGGTAGGCAGGAGTTGCGAACGACGAGCCGTGACGATTTCGACGTTCGTCGCCCGGGCCAGTTACGTGCGCGCGACCGATCGCGGCGAAAAATACTTCCGGGCGCGATTAGACTTGCCGGTGTCGCAGGCCTGCCGATGATGTCGGGCCCGCTGCCTTGCCGGTGCCGGTTCGTGTGGCGATGGTTCTGTTCGTGTTGCGACGGTCGACGGTGCGGTCGGTGGTTCTTCTGTCAGGAGTTGTCATGGCCCGTTCCGTTCGAGATGAAGAAGGCCGTTCATCGGCCGATGAGGTGACGCTGCACGACCTCGAGATGGTGGTGCAGGCACTGACCGGCCGAGGTGCGGACGCAGATGCCGTCGAGTTCGGGAGCAGTCGAGGAGCCGCAGAGCCGGCCGGACAATCCGACGTGCCGGATGGAAGGCGTCGTCGCCGCACACAGCGGTGATTCCACTCTTGGCCCGGCGGGTTATGAACATGGGCCGCGCCAAACAGTCATGAGTGCTTGCTCCGAGAGCAGCGACATGTGACGCTGACCACATGGTGGAGTTGCGCGAGCTTCTCGACGGTCTCTCTCCGCTCGTTCTTCAGCGGGCACGCAAACCGGTCCAGGAGCGGATCGCGTGAACCGCGTCGTGCGAATCGGCAACTGCTCCGGTTTCTACGGCGACCGTCTGTCGGCGATGCGCGAGATGCTCGAAGGCGGCGAACTCGACTATGTAACCGGCGACTACCTCGCCGAACTGACGATGCTCATCCTCGGTCGTGACCGTCTGAAGAACTCGGAGCTCGGCTACGCCAAGACGTTCCTGCGGCAGGCCGAGGACTGCATGGGTCTCGCCCTCGACAAGGGGGTGCGGATCGTTGCGAACGCCGGAGGTCTCAACCCTGCGGGTCTGGCCTCGGCGCTGCGCACGGTTGCGGATCGGCTCGGTCTGTCACCACGCATCGCCCACGTCGAAGGCGACGATCTCCTCGCTCGCATCGACGAGTTCGGTTTCGACGCCGACCCGCGCCCGCTGACCGCCAACGCGTATCTCGGTGCATGGGGCATCGCGCGGTGCCTCGATGCCGGAGTCGATATCGTCGTGACCGGGCGCGTCACCGACGCTTCGGTGATCGTCGGTCCTGCCGCCGCCCACTTCGGTTGGGCACCCGATGACTTCGATGCACTCGCTGGTGCTGTTGTCGCAGGGCACGTCATCGAATGCGGTACCCAAGCGACTGGCGGAAACTATGCGTTCTTCACCGAACTCGACGACCTCGTCCGCCCCGGATTCCCCATTGCCGAGATCGAGGCCGATGGCGCGGCGACGATCACCAAGCATCCGGGCACGGGAGGAGCCGTCACCGTCGGCACGGTCACCGCACAACTGCTGTACGAGGTGACGGGCGGACGCTACGCGAACCCCGACGTCACCGCGCGCATCGACACCGTCATGTTGAGCCGGGAAGCACCCGATCGTGTCCGCATCACCGGGGTGAAGGGCGAGCCGCCACCACCGACCCTGAAGGTGTGTCTCAACGCGCTCGCCGGGTTCTACAACGAGGTCGTCTTCGTCCTCACCGGACTCGACATCGACGCGAAGGCCCAGTTGGTGCGATCTCAGATGGAATCGGACCTGTCGAGACGGCCTGCCGAACTCGAATGGACTCTCGCCCGCACCGACCGTGCCGATGCCGACACCGAGGAAACCGCGAGCGCTCTGCTGCGCTGCACTGCGCGCGATCCCGACCCCGACGTCGTCGGACGCGCATTCACCTCGACGGCCGTCGAGTTCGCCCTTGCCGGCTATCCCGGGTTCTTCGTCACCGCTCCGCCCGGTCCGGGCACCGCCTACGGTGTCTACACGGCCGAGTACGTCGAAGCGACGCGCGTGCCGCACGTCGCGGTAATGCCCGACGGCACCCGCGTCGACATCCCGGCCGCGGCGACCACCCGGGCCCTCGAACCGTTGCCGGACCCGAGTGTGCCCGCGCCGCTGTCGCCCGGACATACTCGTCGCGTTCCGCTCGGCACGATCGCCGGTGCCCGCAGCGGCGACAAGGGCGGTGACGCCAACATCGGGGTGTGGGTCCGATCCGACGTCGAATGGCAATGGCTTGCAAACACTCTCACCGTCGACACGCTGAAGGGTCTGCTCCCCGAGATCGAACCCTTGTCCGTCACGCGTCATCTGCTCCCGAACCTGCGAGCCGTGAACTTCGTGATCGAGGGAATCCTCGGTCGCGGCGTCGCCTCCCGTGCCCGCTTCGACCCCCAGGCCAAGGGCCTCGGTGAATGGTTGCGCGCGAGATACATCGATATCCCCACCGTCCTGCTG
This sequence comes from Rhodococcus sp. AB351, assembly GCF_049538275.1. Taxonomy (NCBI): domain Bacteria; kingdom Bacillati; phylum Actinomycetota; class Actinomycetes; order Mycobacteriales; family Nocardiaceae; genus Rhodococcus; species Rhodococcus sp. AB351. The sequence goes on along the minus strand of NZ_JBMVFW010000020.1, from coordinate 18,397 downwards.
GAGAAGCACACGTGAGCACCTTGATCTCGACCCTCGATCCCGGCTCCACCGAGTACGGCGCAGCCGCCGAGACGATGCGTGCTCGCCTGGCCGAACTCGACACAGAACACGGCAGGGCCCTCGCCGGCGGGGGAGAAAAGTACGTCCGGCGACACCACGACCGAGGCAAGTTGCTTGCGCGGGAGAGGATCGAACTGCTCCTCGACCCCGACTCGCCGTTCCTCGAGCTCTCACCGCTCGCGGCCTGGGGCACCGAGTTTCCCGTCGGCGGCAGCGTCGTCACGGGCATCGGCGTGGTCGAAGGCGTCGAATGTGTCATCGTGGCCACCGACCCCACCGTGCGCGGGGGAACCAGTAATCCGTGGACGCTTCGCAAGACATTGCGCGCCGACGACATCGCGCTGCAGAACCGGATGCCGCTGATCTCCCTCGTCGAATCCGGTGGCGCGGATCTTCCGACGCAGAAGGAAGTGTTCATTCCCGGTGGCCGGCTCTTCCGCGATCTGACCCGGTTGTCGGCGGCAGGTATCCCCACGATCGCAGTGGTCTTCGGCAATTCGACCGCCGGCGGCGCATACATCCCCGGCATGTCCGACCACGTCGTGATGATCGAGAAGCGGTCGAAGGTGTTCCTCGCCGGCCCGCCGCTGGTGAAGATGGCCACCGGTGAGGAATCCGACGACGAGTCACTCGGCGGCGCCGAGATGCACGCGCGTATCTCGGGTCTGGCCGACCACTTCGCGGTCGACGAACAGGACGCGGTGCGCATCGGTCGCAGCATCGTGCGACGCCTCAACCACCGCAAGGCCGGCCCGGCACCCCGGACGGACGTACGCGAACCGCGGTACGACGCCGAGGAGCTGCTTGGGATCGTCCCCGAGGATCTTCGGCAACCTTTCGATCCGCGTGAGGTCATCGCCCGCGTCGTCGACGATTCCGACTTCGACGAGTTCAAACCGCTCTACGGGTCGTCGCTGGTGACCGGGTGGGCACAGGTGCACGGCTATCCGATCGGGATTCTCGCCAATGCGCGCGGCGTGCTGTTCAACGAGGAGTCCCAGAAGGCGGCGCAGTTCATCCAACTCGCGAACCGTGCCGATACGCCGCTGTTGTTCCTGCACAACACCACCGGGTACATGGTGGGTCGGGAATACGAGGAACGCGGCATGATCAAGCACGGGGCGATGATGATCAACGCGGTCGCCAACTCGACGGTGCCGCACATCTCCATCCTGATCGGCGCGTCCTACGGCGCCGGTCACTACGGCATGTGCGGACGTGCCTTCGATCCGCGGTTCCTGTTCGCGTGGCCCAGCGCCAAATCTGCGGTCATGGGCGGTGCCCAACTGGCCGGGGTCATCTCTCTCGTGGGCCGCGCAGCGGCGCAGGCGCGCGGCCAGGCCTTCGACGAAGCCGCCGACGAGGCGATGCGCGCGGCCGTCGAGAACCAGATCGAAGCCGAATCACTGCCGATGTTCCTGTCCGGTCGTCTCTACGACGACGGCATCATCGACCCCCGCGATACCCGCACCGTGCTGGGACTGTGCTTGTCGGCTGTTGCCACCGCCCCGATCAGAGGTGCCGAATCCTTCGGCGTCTTCCGGATGTGAGGTTCCCGTGACCGAATCGACCATCACCACGGTGCTCGTGGCGAATCGCGGGGAGATCGCCCGCCGCGTGTTCGCGTCGTGTCGTCGGGCCGGACTCGGGGCGATCGCGGTGTTCTCCGATGCCGACGCGAACAGTCCGCATGTCGGCGACGCCGATGCCGCCGTGCGACTTGCGGGAGTCACCCCTTCCGAGACCTACCTCGACGCGAAGAAGATCGTCGCGGCAGCGTTGGCGGCGGGTGCCGATGCGGTCCATCCGGGTTACGGATTCCTTTCCGAGAAAGCCGGATTCGCGCGTACGGTGCTCGACGCTGGGTTGATCTGGATCGGACCGCGCCCCGAGTCGATCGAACGGATGGGCTCGAAGGTCGAGGCCAAGAAGATCATGACCGACGCCGGTGTCCCGGTTCTCGCCGAACTCCACCCCGCCGACATCACCGACGCCGATCTCCCGGTGCTCGTCAAGGCATCCGCCGGCGGTGGAGGGCGCGGAATGCGGGTGGTGCGGACATTGGCCGACCTGCAGGGGCAACTCGATGCTGCCCGCCGGGAGGCCGCGTCGGCGTTCGGCGACCCGACGGTGTTCTGCGAGCGGTATCTCGAGAACGGGCGGCACGTCGAGGTCCAGATCCTCGCGGACCACTACGGCACGGTGTGGGCGGTGGGCGAACGCGAATGCTCGATCCAACGTCGCCACCAGAAGGTGATCGAGGAAGCCCCCTCGCCGCTCGTCGACGCGATCGAGGGGATGCGTCCAAGCCTGTTCGACGCCGCCCGGCGCGCTGCCCAGGCCATCGGGTACGAGGGTGCCGGCACCGTCGAGTTTCTCGCGGACCGCTCGGGGCAGTTCCACTTCCTGGAGATGAACACGCGCCTGCAGGTCGAGCATCCCGTCACCGAATGCACGACCGGGCTCGATCTCGTCGACCTCCAGTTCCGCATCGCCGACGGTGACCCTCTCGACCCCGAACCGCCACCCGTGCACGGCCACTCGGTGGAAGCCAGGCTCTACGCCGAGGACCCTGGCCGGGACTGGCAACCGCAGTCCGGCACCCTGCACCGTTTCGCGCTGCCGCACGAGGCACGCGAGTTCGACGTGCTCCGGCGCACCGGTGTGCGCGTCGACTCGGGTGTCGTCGCGGGATCGGAGGTCGGGGTCCACTACGACGCGATGCTCGCCAAGGTCATCTCGTACGCGCCTACCCGCGACCGGGCGGTGCGTCTGCTGGCGTCGACGCTGACGCGCACCGAGATCCACGGCATCGTCACCAACCGGGACCTCCTCGTCGCGGTGCTGAAACACCCCGCCTTCCGTGCGGGGGAGACCGACACCGCCTTCTTCGACACCCACGGACTCACGGAACTGTCCGCCCCGCTCGCCTCAGCGCACGCGGAAGCACTCTCCGCGATCGCCGCTGCTCTGGCGGAGTCGGCCACCAATCGCGCCGCTGCCACGGTGAATGCGGGCCTGCCCTCGGGATGGCGGAATCTGCCCTCGCAGCCGCAGGTCAAACGATTCACGGGCGTCCACAACGACCACGACGTGCGCTACCGGCTCACGCGCGACGGTGTCCACGTCGACGGCCGTGACGACCTCGGCGTCGTCGGCTTCACACCGGATCGCGTGGTTGTGGACGTCGACGGTGTCCGCCGGCATTTCGCTGTGGCGCGATACGGCGACGCGGTGCACGTCGACTCGTCACTCGGACCGGTGCGCCTGACCGCGGTGCCGCGCTTCGTGGACCCCACCGCCCGAATTGCTGAAGGATCACTGCTCGCACCCATGCCGGGATCGGTGATCCGGCTCGGCGCGGCCGTCGGCGATGTGGTGGACACGGGCCAACCTCTCGTGTGGCTCGAAGCGATGAAGATGGAGCACACCGTCACCGCACCCACTGCCGGCACGCTCACGACGCTCGCCGTCGAAGTCGGCGATCAGGTCGCCGTCGGCACCGTCCTCGCTGTCGTCACCCCGCACGACGTGTCCGCACTGGTCGAGAGTCCCGACAGCGAAGGGGGCAACCACATCGAGGAGTTGTCATGACCGAACCCGATCCGGTGGTGGTGCGCTACGCCGTCGACCACGGCGCTGCGACACTGACCCTCGACTCCCCGCACAACCGCAACGCCCTGTCCGTACCGCTGCTGACCCAACTGAGCGGCGGACTCGCCGACGCGGCCGCCGACCCCGACGTCCGCGCGGTCGTCCTCACCCACACCGGTGGAACGTTCTGCGCCGGAGCAGATCTGAGCGGGTCTTCCGGATCCGCGCAGGAGACGGCTGCCGCACGCACCCGCGACATGACGGCCTTGCTCCGGCAGATCCTGGAGCTCCCCAAGCCGGTCCTGGCCCGCCTCGACGGGCACGTCCGCGCCGGCGGCATGGGGCTGATCGGTGCCTGCGACATCGTGGTCGCCGGGCCGGCGTCGACGTTCGCGCTCACCGAGGCACGGCTCGGTCTGGCCGCCTCGATCATCTCCTTGACCGTGCTCCCGCGATTGTCGCCGCGCGCGGCTGCACGGTACTTCCTGACCGGCGAACGGTTCGGTCCCGAGGAGGCATGTTCCGAGGGTCTCGTCACCCTCTCGGTGGCCGATGCCGGAGCTGTCCTGGTGGAGTTACTCGCGGAGATCCGTGCATGCTCACCGCAGGGTCTGGCCGAATCGAAACGCCTCGTCACGCAGCGGATCCTCGAGGATTTCGATCGTTACGGAGATGACCTGGCAGCACGTTCGGCACGGATGTTCGGCTCTGAGGAAGCCGCGGAGGGGATGACAGCGTTCCTGCAGAAGCGGCGCCCGTGGTGGGACATTCGGTGAGAGTGTGTCACTCGAGTTGTCTTCGTACTGGACGCCCGAGAGTCGAGGAACCGTGCTGATCCGCTCATCCGATCCCGCGACTCCGCGGGCCATCCGGACGAACCTCCTGGTCGAACGCGGCGACGTGGACGCGCTCGTACCGGCATTCGAGCGGACGCGCGAGATCATCGCGACCGAGCCGATCGCGTCCAACGTCGAGCGCGAACTTCTTCCCGGCCCCGGCACGGATCTCGAGATGCACCTCAGGAGCACCGCGATGACGATGAATCATCCGTCGTGCAGTGTCGCGATGGGCAGCGAGGCCGACAGTCCCCTCGACGAGAAACGCCGTGTTCGTGGAGTCGAGAGCCTGCGCGTCGCCGACGTCTCGGTTCTGCCTCGGATTCCGCGTGCCGACTCAACGCCCCATCCGTCATGTTCGGCGAACGCTGCGCCGATTCCTTCTCGTAGAATCGGTCGGGCCGTCGATCGCCTCGTGGGATCGGTCGGTTCAGGTCGGTGAACTCACCGGGGTGATGTTGACGTTTCGATGAAAGACATTGCCGGGATCGTATTTTGCCTTGACCGCGGCCAGGCGCGCATACTTGTTGTCACCGTAGGTACCGTGCGTCTGTTCGGTGTCGGCTTCACTCATCACGTTCACGTACGCCCCGGACAGTGCCGACTGCCGGCCGAGATCCCGGCAGAACTCGCGCGCCCAGGACCGTTCGCCGGGCAGCAGGTCCGGGGCGGGGCAGATCGAGGCGAAGAAGACAGCGAAGCGGGGCGTGCGGCTACCGCCGAATGCGGTGTCGTCGTCCGCGACCTCGCAGTACGCGCCGTCCAGGCGGTAGAACAGCAGCGCGGACAGCGGTGAGTTCCTTTGCGGGACATGCTCGACGACCGCGGCGATGGCGTCGTCGGAGAGACTGTCGAGATAGCAGCCCGTGTCGTAGGTGTGAAAACCCCAGGCGTTGGCCTCGTCGAACAGCTTCTGCACATCGGCGAAGGGCATCGGGGTGGCGAAGTCGAACAGCGGGGGCAGAGCACTGCGGAGCCGTGCCACAAGCTCCTCGTGCGCTTCAAGGGCGCCGAACCCGACGACGATCAGCGCGTAGCCGGGGCGCAGGTGGTACTGCTCGGGGACGAAGGGCGCCGGTGGAGCATTGAGCGCGGCGATGACGATATTGAAGTCGCGGGGAAGGGTTTCGATGGTGTCCCGGGCGAGCCGCAGGACCTGCGGGCCGTGTTCGAGCTCCCAGAACAGTAGACCGACCGAGACGAGGGGACCGACCTCGTGCAATCGGAACTCGAATTCGGTAACCACGCCGAAGTTGCCACCCCCACCGCGGATCGCCCAGAACAGATCCGGATTCTCATGCGCCGTCACATGTAGGAGTCGGCCGTCGGCGGTGACCATGCGGGCGGACTCGAGGTTGTCGATGGTCAATCCGGCGCGCCGGGTGAGCCAACCCATGCCACCGCCCAGAGTCAGGCCCCCGATTCCGGTGTGACTGATCAGCCCCGCCGGCACAGCCAATCCGTGCACCTGGGTGGCGGCGTCGACATCGCTCAGCAGAGCGCCACCTTCTACCCGTGCCAATCGGTTCACCGGGTCGACGGTCACCTTGTTGAGGGCACCGAGATCGACGACGAGGCCGTCGTCGACCACCGAGGCCCCCGCGCCGCTGTGCGCGCCGCCGCGCACTGCGAGTTCCAGGTCGTGTTCGAGCGCGAAGGCGACCGCGGCTTTCACATCGTCGGTGCTGCGGCACCGGGCGATCGCAGCCGGCCGACGATCGATGTCGGCATTCCAGACGCGGCGTGCCTCGTGGTACCCGTCGTCGCCGGGTCCGAGCACCACCCCTTGCATCGCACTGCGCAGGGTTTCGAGATCGTCGCTGGTGGTGTTGGGCATGCTGCCTCCCGACGCAGACGGACGGAAACCGCTCGTCGCCCCTGATTCCGGGGCGGTGATACCGATAATTTTAGGACCCTTGTCCAGGGCTCCTGCCGACCTCGTGCCGGGTAGATGAGCGCTGTTTATGCGGAGTCGCTTGCTGTTCGGAGAGAACCGGCGCCGTCACGGCTGCAGGCCCGATCGGATCGCGAACACGACCAGCTGTGCCCGGTCGCGAGCGCCGAGTTTGAGCATCGCGCGCGAGACGTGCCTGCGCACGGTGTCGGGGCTGACGACCAGCTCGTCGGCGATCTCCTTGTTCGAGCGCCCCGTCGCGACCCACGCGACGACCTCACGTTCCCGCGCCGTGAGTTCCCCGATCCGGGGGTGCGGTTGCGCGGTGTCCTGCGTGTGGACGAAGTGCTCGATCACGCGCCGGGTGACCGACGGTGCGAGCAGCGATCCGCCGTCGGCGACGATGCGCACTGCATCGAGCAGGGCCGTCGGCTCCGCGTCCTTGAGCAGGAATCCGCTCGCGCCGGCATGCAATGCCTCGAAGACGTATTCGTCCAACTCGAAGGTCGTGAGCATCACGACGCGGACATCTCGCAGCGCAGGGTCGGCGGTGATCCGGCGCAACACCTCGAGACCGTCCGGTGCGGGCATCCGGATGTCGCACAGAACGACGTCGGGGCGGGTGTGCGCCACGACTGCGAGTGCTTCTATGCCGCCGGCCGCCTCGCCGACGACCTCGATATCCGGTTCGGAAGCGAACAACGTCCGCAGGCCCACCCGGACGAGGGCCTGATCGTCGACGAGCACCACCCGGATGGTCACAGCGAGTCCTCCACACGCTCGGACGCACCGACGGGGAGCACCGCCCGCACCACGAATCCGCGATCGGGTCCGGGCTCGGCGACGAGCGTTCCGCCGAGGGCTGCCGCGCGATCCTCCATCGCACGAAGTCCGAGTCCGCCGGTGGATGCGTCCGTCGCGCGGCCGCGCCCATCGTCGGCGACCCGCACGGTCACCGTCTGCCCTTCACACGCGATTTCGACGATCACCGTATTTGCTCGCGCGTGCCGCAGAACGTTGGTCATCGCCTCCGCGACGATCGAGTACGCGACGTGATCGACGTCGGCGGGCAGTCGACGCGCCGGCACCTTCACGTCGACGTCGAGTCCGGCAGCCCGGATCCGGTCGACGAGGACCGGCAGGTCGGCGAGACCGCGTTGCGGGCGGCGCTCGGCGGTGTCTCCGGTGAGGGTCGTGAGTTCGGCGCGCAGCTCACCGAGCGCATCGCGACTCGTGTCGCGGATGGCGACCAGCGCGTCCCGCACCGCGTCGGGATCGCGCTCGAGCACGTGCAGTGCGACGCCGGCCTGCATCGCGATCACTGCGAGTCCGTGCCCGACGCCGTCGTGCAGGTCGCGGGCGATCCGTAGTTGTTCCTCGGTCGCGGCGCGGCGGACCCGTTCGGCGTTCGCATCCCGCCGCGCCGACCGCCAGAAGCCCACCGCAGCGGCGGCGACGGCGAGGGCCGCGGTGCCGAGCGTCTGCCACATCGCGACCCATGCGGGATATCCGGTGACGACGACCCGCGCCGTCATCCCGGCGACCAGCACGAGACCTGCGATGAGGCCCGGGGTAGTGAGCTCTCGGACCGGCCTCACACTCGCCGCACCGAACGCCGTCAGTGCGGGTAGGAGGAAGATCGGCCCGTCGGCGCCGCCCGTCGCGAAGTACAAGCCCACGAGTGCAGGAGCCGCGATCAGGGCTGTTCGGGGCCATCTGGGAGCGGTCAGCGCGACCCCGACGCATGCCGCTGCGAGTACCCCCGCACCGATCATGGCGGGCAGCGGTCGCATGCTGTTCGCCCCGAGCGTCGCCACGGTGACCAGGGCAGCGAGAGTGACCGCGAACCCGACGCGCAGCATCACCGGGTCGGCGACCGCACGGCTGTGATCGATTCCCACATCTTTCGACGCTAGCCGCGCCGGCCGATCGACGCGGTGCGCATTCTCTACGCAATTCTGCGTAGCTCGATCACGCCCGTCGGCGGACGACGACGGCGCCTTTCCTGACCACGATCGGAGCATGACCGAAGACACCCGAATCACCACCACCGACCCGCCCGGCCGGGTGCACTCCACCGAGACCGACATCGTCGTGGAGACCTCGGCCCTGACCAAACGCTACGGCGACCGCGCCGCCGCCGACTCCGTCGACATGACCGTCCGACGTGGCGAGATCTACGGATTCCTCGGGCCCAACGGCGCCGGGAAGACCACCACACTCCGCATGATCCTCGGCCTGATCCACCCGACCTCCGGATCCGTCCGGGTTCTCGGCAAGCCGGCCGGATCGCGCGAAGCATCAGCGTCCACGGGCGCTCTCATCGAAGGTCCCGGCTTCTTCCCGTACCTGTCGGGACGAGGGAACCTCCGCACCCTCGCACGCCACCGTGGGCTGAGCGACCGATCCGTCGAGGAGGTGCTGGCTCGGGTCGGCCTCGTCCACCGCGGCGGTGACGCGTACAAGTCGTACTCGCTGGGGATGAAGCAACGTCTCGGAGTGGCCGCGGCCCTGCTCGGCGACCCGGAGTTGATCGTGCTCGACGAACCCACGAACGGGCTCGACCCGAGCGGCATGGCCGACATGCGGGCTCTCATCGTCGAACTCGCGCGGTCCGGGCACACGGTGATTCTGTCGAGTCATCTGCTCGGCGAGGTCCAGGAGATCTGCGACCGCGTCGGTGTGATCGCGAACGGGCGCCTGGTGCGCGAATCGACCGTCTCCACCCTGCTCGGCGACGCGGTGCTGAAGGTTCGCGGCACGCCCGTGCATCGGGTGGTCTCGATCGCATCGGATCTCGCCGGAGAGAACGGGTTCGAAATCGACGGCGACTCGGTGCTGTTGGATCTGCCGCCCGATCGCGCCCCCGAGGTCGTCCGCGCGCTCGTTGCCGACGGCGTGGATGTGTCGTCGGTCGGACCGGCCGAACGCACCCTCGAGGACGTGTTCTTCGAAATGACCACTGGTTCCACACCCACGAAGGGGGCGTGACATGTCCGCCTCGACACTCCGTTCGCACTCCGATTCCACCTCACTTGCCGCACGGCACAACACCGTTGCTCGGAGCTTGCGTGCCGAGCTGTACCGGTTGCGTGCATGGCCGGCGATGTGGGCGACCGTCGGAACGTGGTTCCTGCTCGCGATGGTTTTCGGCTACGTGTTCCCGTACGTCTCCTACACGACCGGGACGGCCGGGTTCTCCACGGAAGGGGAGCCGACCGAAGCGTTGCTGCAGAGCGTCCTGCCCGAATCGATCCCCGACGTCCTGGTTCAGGGCACACCGTTGTTCGGTGGCGCGCTCGTACTCGTCCTGGGTGCCCTCATCGCCGGGAACGGATACAGCTGGGGGACGTGGAAGACCGTGTTCACCCATGGCCGTCTGCGCCCCACGATCGGCGCCCTGCTCGCGCTTGCGGTGATCGTTGCCGCGATGGTGGTCGTCACCGCTGCGCTGTGCACGATCGTGTCCGTCTCGCTCGCCGCGATCGAATCACAACCGCTCACGATGCCGTCCGCCGGCACATTTCTTCGCTCCGCGGGTACGGCGTACCTCGTGTTCATGATGTGGGGAACGATCGGCTTCGCGCTCGGCACCTACGCCCGCAGTGCGGCGCTGTCGGTCGGCCTGGGTCTGGTGTGGACGCTCGTCGTCGAGAATCTGCTGAGAGGCGTCGGCTCCGCGCTGCAGCTCGTCGAGGACGTGACGGCCTTCCTGCCAGGAACCGCAGCCGGATCGCTCGTCGGAGCGGTCACCGGGGGAGGGGAGGGCACACCCGGGGTGGTGGATGTGATCTCGGGACCGAGGGCACTCATCACCGTGACGGCCTACATCGTCGTCGCGGTCGTAACCACAGGGATTCTGGTCCGGAGCCGGGACGTGAACTGACCGCGAAGATTCTGCCGGTGGGATAACCGGAACAGGGCCGGGGTACCCGATCGAGCATGACGACCAGCTCGAGGGGCCCCGGTGATCCGAACCCCGACTTCTCGCCGCCCGCGCGACGTAGCGATACTCCGGTACCCCCATCCGGGGCGACACCGGATCCGGACGCTCCCAGCAGGCTGCATCCCGACGTCGCCCGGGGCAAAGGCATCAGAGGCACCCGCACCGGGGCGTTGTGGACCGCCCTGATCGTCGGTGTGTTGATCCTGCTGTTGCTGTTGGTGTTCATCCTGCAGAACCTGGACAGCGTCACCCTCGAACTGTTCGCGTGGGACTTCTCGTTGCCGCTGGGTGTCGCACTGCTGTTCGCTGCGATCGCCGGAGCGGTGATCGTCGGACTCGCCGGGGGTCTGCGGATCCTGCAGCTCCGCCACGCCGCCAACCGGCAACGCACACGCACCGTCCGGTAAGACGGATCCCGACTGCAGTACACCCACGCCGGCCGCTCTTCCTTCGTAGAGTGAGAGATCTCGAGTGGGGAGAACGCCATGGCCGCCACAGGACCGACCGACACCTCTCCTGTGCGCGGCGGGGCGGCGGCCACGATCGGCGTCGAAGAGGAATTCGTCCTGGTCGATCCCCGTACCGGTCGTCCCCTCCTGCGCAGTCTCGACGTGCTCGCGGCCGGACGCACGCTCGGCATCGAGCTCGAGGTCGAGCTCTCCCCGTGTCAGGTCGAGACCGCCACCGCGGTATGTGCACACCCGCAGGACCTACGCGAAGAGCTGCGCCGCTCCCGCGCGACGGCCGCCGACGCCGCAGCGCGCGCAGGATGCCGGCTCGTAGCGGTCGGCACACCGATCTTCGAACCTCCGAGCGGATCGGTCACCGCCACGCCTCGCTACCAACGCATGGCACAGCACTATCGTGGCGTCGCCGACGGCGTGATCTGCGGATGCCACGTGCATATCGGTGTCGACGATCGTGACCGCGCGGCCCAGCTGATCAACCATCTGCGTCCGTGGCTTCCCACTCTGCTGGCGCTGACCGCGAATTCCCCGCTCGCCGACGGTCGGGACACCGGTTATGCCAGCTGGCGATACCTGCGATGGGGGCGCTGGCCGAGCGCGGGACTGCCCCCGCAGTGCGCCTCGGCTGCGCACTACGACGCGGCGGTCGAATCGCTGCTCACCACCGACACGATCCTGGACCCTCGAATGGTCTATTGGGATGTGCGGATCTCCGCGCATCATCCGACCCTCGAGATCCGCATCGCGGATGTTCCCGCGACCGTCGAGGAGACCGTCACGCTGGCCACCTTGGTGTATGCATTGGTCGCCCAGGCGACGGCATCGATCGAACGCGGTGAGCCGACGCCCTCGGTCGACCAGGAGCTGCTGCGCGCGGCGTGCTGGAGAGCCGCGCGGGACGGTCTGGCCGGGCGCGGTGTCGATCTCGGCTCTGAGCAGTTGGTTCCGGCAGTCGACCTGGTCCGGCGACTGCTCGCTCAGGTCCGGCCGATCCTGGAGGAACTCGACGTCTACCGCTCCGTGCACGACGCTCTTTCGGGGACCCTGGATCGAGGTAATGGGGCGATCAGGCAGCGTCGCATTCTCGAGAGCGGGGGTTCCTTCACCGATGTGGTTGCCGACGCGGCGCGACGCACTGTGGAGGGCTGCGGGCCGGATCTGCGTCCGTCATGACCGACACGACAGCCGGGGTGCCCCGCTTGCGGACCGACGTTCATCGGGGAGCAGATCGTCCTAAGCTGACGGGCATGACGGGGATAGTCCGGTGAGCGGCCGAAGGATGGGTGCGTTCGATCATGCCCGGTAAGTTGCGGGTGCCGCTGGGGCGCCCGGACACCCTCACCGACCGTCCCGACTTCGCGCTTGTGGGTGTACTGCGCGTACCGCAGGAGCTCACCAGTCCGGGCCGCGCGATCGTACGCCGGATCGGTTACGCCCTGGCGGCGCTGATGGTGGCGGTGATCGTGGTGTATCTGGGTCGGGACGGCTACCGCGACGTGCAGGACAATCCGCTCTCGCTGCTCGACTGCATCTACTACGCCAGCGTCTCACTGTCGACCACCGGTTACGGCGACATCGCGCCACTGACACCGCAGGCCCGGCTGATCAACGTCCTGGTCATCACACCTTTGCGGGTGTTCTTCCTGATCGTGTTGGTCGGTACCACCTTGTCGGCGCTGACCGCGGATTCGCGGCAGGCATTCAAGATCCAGCGGTGGCGGCGGCGCACCCGCAGTCACACCGTGGTCGTCGGTTACGGCACCAAGGGCCGTAGCGCTGTCGATGCCCTACTCGCCGATGGGCTTCCTCCTTCGGAGATCGTGGTGGTCGACACCGATCCGATGAGTCTGGACGCCGCGTCGCGTCAGGGACTGGTCACCGTGCACGGCTCGGCCACCAAGTCGGATGTCCTGCAACTGGCCGGGGCGCGGCATGCCGCGTCGATCATCGTGGCCGTGAGCCGGGACGACACCGCCGTTCTGGTCACCCTCACCGCGCGCCAGCTCGCCCCGCAGGCACGCATCGCTGCTGCGGTGCGCGAATCGGAGAACACCCATGTGCTGCGCCAGTCCGGCGCCGATACGGTGGTGGTCTCGGCCGAGACCGCAGGCCGGTTGCTGGGTTTGGCTCCCGCTACGCCCACGGTGGTGGAGATGATCGAGGACCTGCTGACCCCGGAGGCCGGTTTCGCGGTCTCCGAACGTGAGGTCGCACCGCACGAAGTCGGCCTCCCGCCACGCCAGTTGCCCGAGATCGTGCTCGGCGTCGTCCGTGGCGAACAGTTGATCCGGATCGATTCCTTCGGGAGCGGTGTCATCGCCGCGGACGACCGGTTGTTGTACGTGCGTCTGGTGTCGAACTGACAACAGGCAGCTCGCAAGCTCGGATCGCATTACCCCCCCCGAGTGAGGGATGGTTCTCGCCCTGTTGTGACAACGCACTGAAGCCATGACCGAGATCAGGAACTCGACTGCGGTAGTGATCGGTGCCGGAGTAGGGGGTCTGTTGGCCGCGCGTGCGCTCAGCGACCGCTTCGATCGAGTGATCGTCGTCGAGCGCGACACGTTGCCCGAAGCTCCGAGTGTCCGGTGGGGTGTGCCGCAGGGTCGGCATGCTCATGTCTTCGCGAGTGTTGTGCTGGGAACGAGAACACGCTTGCGCACCGGTTCCTGCGCGGAATCGAACCTATCCTCGACGAGGCGTGGTCGATGTCTGCCGAGTCGGACCTGCGGATGCCCGTCGTGGCGGGGGATCGGTCTGTGCAGACGAGGCTGATGAACGCCTACCTCGGCCTGTTGTATCGGGCCGGCGTCGGTGACCCCCGAATCGGAGCTGCGTTCGCGCGAGTCGTCCATCTTCTCGAACGACCCGAATCATTGATGCGCCCAACGATGTTCGCGCGCGTGATGTGGGGGACTGCACGTCTTGGTCTGCCGACGAAATCGTGTGACCGAGACTCTGTGTCGGGCGCTGTTGCACGACAGCGGGTGGTGTCGTAGCGGGTGACCCCTGCGCCATGTTCGAAGACACCCTGACTCTGGCCGGAATCACCGCCCCAGTGCGGAATTGATGAGGATTTCCGCCGCGGCACGCGCCTGTGCCGCGGCATCCGTCGTGCCCGCGATGGCCGCGGTGGTCTGAGCGCCTTCGGCGAGGATGGCGAGCTGGGGAGCGAGCGAGTCGGGTGCTCCGGCCTCGGCGACGAGGCGAGCGACGTACCGCTGAAAATCGGCTTTGTGCTCGCGCACGATCTCGGCGACGCGCGGGTTCGCCGACCCGAGTTCGCCGAAGGCGTTGATGAATCCGCAGCCGCGGAAGTGAGGGTCTGCGAACCAGTCGCTCAGGAAGTCGTACACGGCCAGCAGGCGGGCTGCCGGGTCGGCGATCGCGTCGACCTTCGCTTCGACCCCTTTGGTCCACATCTCGTGGCGGCCGGCGAGGACGGCCGCGATCAACTCGTCCTTCGAAGGGAACTCCTTGTAGAGCGCGCGTAGCGACACCCCAGCGGCATCGCGCACGGCGTCCATGCCCACCTGGCCGAAGCCGCGGCTGTAGAAGAGTGCATCGGCGGTTTCGACGATGCGGGTACGGGTCTCCTCGTTCACGCTGCCAGTCTACGCATCCTGAGAACGCTGGTTCTCCAGGCCTTCGTTCGGCCCGGCAAGGGGTCTGTCATGCATTCGTCCGCCGCGTCGGTTGTGGGCGTTCTGCCTCATCGGGCTGGGTTCCGGCGAAATTCTCGGCTCCCTCTTGACGCTGAGAACGGTCGTTCTCTACAGTCGACACCAGAGCGAGAACGATCGTTCTCGATTTCCGGCTCCACCGATCAAGAGGAAGTTCCGTCATGTCCGCGAACCCGAAGAACATCTCCCTCGAGCCGGCCGCCCAAGCGTTCGTCGAGGCGACCGCCAACCCGCCGTACCTCTACCAACTCGCTCCCGAAGACGGCCGAAAAGCTGTCGACGGTGTGCAGGACGAACCGATCTTCAAGCCGGCGATCGATGAGGAATGGGTCGAGGTCCCCGGTGGTCCGACCGGGACGGTCCAGGTTCGCATCGTGCGCCCGGCCGGGGCCACCGGCACGCTCCCGGTCATCGTCTACACGCACGGCGCCGGATGGGTCTTCGGCGACGCCCACACCCACGATCGCCTCGTGCGCGACCTCGCCGTCGGTGCGAACGCCGCCGTCGTCTTCCCCGAGTACGACCGCTCACCCGAGGTGCGCTATCCCCACGCGATCGAGCAGGTCTGGGCCACCGCGCAGTGGATCGCGAGCGCCGGCGCCGACAAGAACCTCGACGGCACCCGCCTGGGGGTCGCCGGTGACTCGGTCGGCGGCAACATGACCGCGGCCCTGACCTTGCTCGCCAAAGAACGTGGTGGCATCGATATCGCCGCCCAGGTCCTGTTCTACCCGGTCACCGACGCCGCTTTCGACACCGCCAGCTACCACGAGTTCGCCGAGGGATACTTCCTCACGCGTGAGGGCATGAAATGGTTCTGGGACCAGTACACGACCGACGAGGCCGAGCGCGCCCAGATCACCGCCTCGCCGTTGCGCGCGACCACTGACCAGCTCAGCGGATTGCCGCCGGCGCTCGTGATCACAGCCGAAGCCGACGTGCTGCGTGATGAGGGCGAGGCCTACGCCGCGAAGCTCCGTCGGGCAGGTGTTCCCACAACCGCGGTGCGCTATCAGGGCATCATTCACGACTTCGTGATGGTCAACTCTCTGCACGACACCTTCGCTGCGAAGGCCGCAGTCGCCCAGGCTGTTTCCTTCCTCCGGGACGCCCTGCACGCGTAGCAAGTTCACGCTGCGGCGCTCGTACGATGTCGAGGCGGGCGCCGCGGCGTAGCGTCGGGACACCAGTGGCCTTCCCGGTGCTACCCGGCATCGTTGTGGGCGGTCGTTCACGTCCGCGTTCGGATGGGTGAGCGTTAGCCTCGGGAGAGGAAGATTCCGTGCAGTATCACCACCGTGCATGGGAGCAGAGATGCCCGATCACACCATTTCCTCGACCCCGATCGCACCGCCGAACGATGCCTCCAAGACCCAACTCGTGCAGTGGGCGATCGGACGCATCAGCGCCCAGGACCTCGACAGTCTGCGCAACTTCTGGACCGCCGACACCACCGTGCATTTCCCTACCGGGACGTGTCACGGTCACGCCGAAATCGCGGCCTATTTCGCACAGGTCTTCGCCGCTCTCGCCGACTTCACCCTCGAGATCGTCTCGGTTGCCGAATCCGGACACGATGTCCTCGTCCACTGGCACCTGACCGGGCAACACGTCGGAACCTTCATGGGCATCGCCGGCACAGGGCGTCGCATCGACCTCGAGGGATTCGACCACTTCGTCGTCGAGAACGGACACGTCGTCACCAACACTGTGCGCTACGACCAAATGGAATTCGCCCGCCAGATCCAGTTGCTACCAGCCGACGGGTCGATTGCCGATCGCGCAGTGAAGGCGGCGTTCAATGCCGCAACTCGTGTCAGGCACCTTGCTCGCCGACGCCAGGCGCGCTGACGGTTCGAACAAGAGGACGAGCACGACGGGGCTTCGTATACCTACCGTCTGCGACCCAGTGCGTCGATCACGAGGGCTGCACCGATCCCGAACATCCATACGTCCTTGGCCACGGCGGTGCCGTCCTGGGTGGGTCGGATCGAGCCGTGCTCGTGCATGCCTGGGGTTTTCCAGTACATGGTCAAAAATCCACCACTGAAGCCCGCGAGTGCGGCCCCAGCAAGCGCGGAGGGCACGAACGGCGTGAGCAGTGCTATACCGAGTGCCGTTTCGGCTGCAGAGAGCGTCTTTCCGAAAGTCTCGGGACGCATCGTGCGGACAGCGGGAACAGCGTTGGCGGCCATGCCTTGTAACCCGGCGGCAGCTTCGGAGGAAAGTGCTCGCTTACCGAGTCCCGAGTTGAGGATGAACGCGCCAGTGGTCAGACGCAGGGGAAGGTGACTCACTCTCACAGCTTTCTCCTCTGTGCGTAAGGTCGAGCGTCGGTTGAAGCATCGGAGTACTCCGATCATCTCGCGGTCGACCGGCAGTCGCCACCTGCCGATCTCTTCGATTCGACGTTCTGTCAGGCCGGGTTTTGTCGGTCTTTCCGCGGTGAGCTGCCGCAGGTATCGTCACGACGTGACTGATCGCAGAAAGATCCTCTACGTCGATCTCGACAACACGCTGGTTCACTTCAAGTCCGGAATCGATCGGCTCGGCGCTGCCGACT
This sequence comes from Rhodococcus sp. AB351, assembly GCF_049538275.1. Taxonomy (NCBI): domain Bacteria; kingdom Bacillati; phylum Actinomycetota; class Actinomycetes; order Mycobacteriales; family Nocardiaceae; genus Rhodococcus; species Rhodococcus sp. AB351. The sequence goes on along the minus strand of NZ_JBMVFW010000020.1, from coordinate 1,354 downwards.
TCCATGAGTACCAGGACCGCTATGACGAGGCACCCGGGATCTTCGCGTTGATGGATCCCATCGACGGTGCGATCGAAGCATTCACACTGCTGGCCGAACACTTCGATGCGTACATACTCTCGACTGCGCCGTGGAAGAACCCGTCAGCGTGGTCGGACAAACTACTGTGGGTACAGAAGCATTTCGGCATCGAGCCCACCTCCGTCGCCTACAAACGATTGATTCTGTCGCACCACAAGAACCTCAATCATGGAGACTTCCTGGTCGACGACCGCGACCACAATGGCGCGAAGGACTTCACGGGTGAACTGATCAAATTCGGCAGCGCCGAGTTCCCCGACTGGGATGCGGTTACCGCTCATCTTCTGGCTTCAGCCAGGAACTAGCACCATCTCGCAGGCTGCGACTGTGTCGCAACGATCAGGGAACCTGCAACGCCCAGCGACCAATTCTTCCTCAGTCTCGTCATTTCTTACGGGTTGCCACGTGCAGCCGGGGCCTGGCAGCGGAAGGCACGAGCTACGGACTTTCGCAGTCCGGAGAACACCTTGAGTAAATGCTGGGCTCTGTCCCTAGTTGTCTGGAATGGCAAGTAGCTCGGTTGGTTCGAGGGTTCCGAGAATGCCGGAATCGGTCGAAAAGTCATCGAAATGGGAACTCAGTGACATCTGTCGAAATTCAAGATTTTCTGATGGTACGGACTGACGGTCGTATGTCCGACGAACGAGGCAGTTTCAGTGCTCCCGTCCGAGTAGGTCGCGACTGTTTTCCCATGGTATGTGTTGGCGAAGGCTCCCTGTGTCGAAGTGCTCGCGGCGAGCTTTGCTTCGGTCGTCGCAGTGACCGTGGGCAATGACGGATCCAGCGGAATGCCAGTGATTTTCTCGGTGAGATCCGACCGGATAACTCTTCTTCCGCCCGGATTCTCGAGAAGATGATCCGTAGATGTAACGGTGCTGGTCAAGGTATACATGGGTCCGCCGTTGCACGTCACGGGTCCGTCGAACGTATAGGTATACGTGTATGTTTCGGTGCTGCGCTCGACCGCAGGCGCAGGTGCGGCGCCCGCTACGCCGACCGAACCGAACGCAACTACCATTCCGGCGGCGAGCACGCCCACGGTTCGGTTTGCGCCGATATTCTTGCCACATCGGGGTATGCGTGTCATGTTCATTTCCTCGAGTGCGCGAAGTGGTGAGGATCCACGATGCGATTCGCGGTGCGCGCTGAGATGGACCGTTCGTGGAGAGTTTTCACTTTAGGTGCTTTACGAGGACCTGGGTCGCCATATCCAAAAGATTCTTATTATCCGGCCGATAGATCACGTCGAGCAGCGGCGCGTAGGACCGCTTCA
>NZ_JBMVFW010000019.1:0-67122 GCF_049538275.1 Rhodococcus sp. AB351 | reverse complement strand
CTTCGGATCGGTGCGACGCCCTGCGCGTCGTGGAAGGAACGATCCGGTGCCCGGTGTCCCGGGTGGAAGGGACGGCCGTCCCGACCTTCCGGGACCACCGTTCGCGCCATCCCCGGGCACGACGAACGAGGGGGAGGTTGTGTGCGATTCTCCCGACGAAAACGCACACGACCTCCCCCTCGATCGGACAGTGCAACGCGGATATCTCCGTGAGCGGACGGATCCGCGTCGTCACGAATTCACTCAGGGATGGCGGGTGCGGCGCTCGTCCGCCGAATGGAGAGCGGCGACGGACGCGAAGGCCGCAGCCAGTACCAGTAACAACAGCACAACATTGAGTGTCATGGAATGTCCTTTCACGGGGCCGGGTGAATTTCTCCCGACTTCGAAACAGGCGCTCCCCTCTTCTATCCCATTTACGAGAAATATGCGAGTCGACGCATTTTCCACCGGCGAATTCGATGCGTTCGCAATTCGAACGCCGACGAATTACCCGTCGAATATTCCGTCGGGAAATTCGACGGACCGACCCAGTGACCTGCGCCTCATGCGCGCCTGCCGACGGGAAACGCCGGCCCGCCGGTTCCTAAGGTGATACGACGTGGCGGAAGCGAGCGGAGATCATCGGGTCGTCGACCTGCCGCTGCCCACGCCCGCCCCGTTGCGGACCGCGATGCTGTCGGTTCCGCGGCAGGGACGCCGGTGGCCCGGCGCCGCACGCGCAGCCGCCACCGTCGCGGTACCCGGTCTCGTGGGCGTCGCCCTCGGATTCGGCGCCGTCTCCGCCATCGCCACACTCGGCGCCTTCGCCGTCGTCTACGGCGAGCAACGCCCCTATCGCGTCCGTGCCCGAGCGGTCGCCGTCATCGGGACGGTGCTCGTGACACTGGCGACGATCGGTGCCCTCGCAGGGTCGGTGGTCCACCACGAGCTGGCCGAGGGTGGGTCGGCGTGGTGGTACCTGCTGGTCATCGCGGCCATGACCGCGACCGTCGCGGTGTGCGCCTTCGTCGTCGACGCGCTGCGGATGGGTGCGCCCGGCGCCTTCCTGATGTTGTTGTCCCTCGAGATCGCGTCCGCTCTCCCCGCGCTGGGAGTGTCCGTCCCGACGGTCTCGGCCTGGACGGCGATCGGCGCGGGGACGGCCGTCGTGGTCTCCCTGTCCGGCGCCCCGTTCCGGCCGCGAACTCCGGAACGCACGGCGGTGGCCGCTGCGGTCGCCGCCGTCGACGCGGTCCTCGAGGAGAACTCACCCGGCAATCGCCGCGCCGCGGTCCACGACCTGCACGCCGCCTGGCAGTGCCTGCACGACGCCGGACTCGTCGACTCGGGGCATCCGCTGGAGCAGACGCTGCGCGCGGCCCACCTCCGATGCGCGGAGACACTGGACGAGCGGCCGCGGGACGAGGCGGTTCCCGAGGACGATCTGCGACTGCGGACCCCGCTGCGACGTCCCTCCGTGCGGTACCGCCTCGCGCGCGCCGCGCACCTGCGCAGCCGGTCGGCGACGATCGCCGTGCGCCTGCTCGTCGCGGGACCTGTCGCCGGGACGATCGCCATCGCGCTGGGCGTCGGACGCCCCGACTGGGCGGTCATCACGGCCGCGATGATCCTGCATCAGGGACCGGACCGGATCCTCGGCTCCTACCGGGCGGCGCACCGCTTCCTCGGCACCGTGCTCGGACTCGTCCTGGTGGCCTCTCTGACGCCCTTCCATCCCGGTGGGGTCGTCCTCGTCGCGGTGCTGGCCGCGGTGATGGCCGGCACCGAGATGTTCCTGGTGCGGAACTACGGCCTGGCGATGGTCTTCATCACCCCGCTCGTCGTCGTCCTCGGTGGTTTGGGCGCCCCCGGCGATCTGGTGACGGTCGCGCGCGATCGGTTCCTCGAGACCGTCGTCGGCGTCCTCGTCGCGCTCGCGGTGCTGTGGGGTGTGCTCCCCCGGGCCCACCGCCGCGTCCTCGTCTTCGCCGACGGGCGCGTCCGCGACGCCGTCACGAGGATCGCCGCGTCGACGGACGCGCGCGAGCTGCCCGAACTGCGCCGCGACCTCGAGTTCGACCTGCACGCCTCCACCACCGCGGCCGTCATCGCCGCGCACACCGAGCCGGCGTGGACCCGGGAACGCTGGACCGAGCATCGCCGTCTCCACGAACTCGGCTACCGGATCCTGACCCTGCCGGAACGACCGGGCCCCTGAAGCAGGGACCCGGTCGCTTCCGTCGGAACACGCGCCCTCGTCAGAACACCAGGACTGCGAAGACGGTCGAGAGGATCAGTCCCGCCATCACCGGCAGGAAGCACTTGCGGGCGAGATCGAGCACGGGCACCCGGGCGAAACCGGCCACCGCGACCAGCGAGGACCACGCGATGATGACGCCACCACCGGCCCAGATGTTGCCCATCTGACCGATCGCCGCGAGCGTCGAGGGGTCGACGTCGACGGCCGGGCCGAGAGCACCCGACAGCGCACCGGTGAGGGGCAGTCCGCTGAATCCGGATCCGTCGAGTCCGGCGACGAGGCCGATGAGCAGGATGCCGAAGGACGTGACGAAGGCGTTCTGCGGAAGGTTGGCCTGCACGGTGGTCACGAGGTCGAACAGGATCGCCGGGCCTGCGGCGTCGGCGGAGATGCCGAGGATCGGTCCCGCGAACTCCGGATTGCCGATGAAGAAGAAGCCGGCGATCGGGAGGACGCAGCCCATGGCCTTGAAGGCGAAGACCAGACCGTCGACGAGGTGATCCGAGGTGGTCTCGAGGAAACCTCCGCGGTCGGTCGACGCTGCGGCAGCGAAGAGGATCAGCGCTGCGATCCCACCCACGATCGCGGCGGCGTCACCACCCTGCAGCGGCGGCACGACCTCGGTGAACTTGCCCAGCATCAGGTAGACGATGAACGCGAGGTAGGCGAGCGGCACGAGCATCGCGAACGCCTTCGCGGTACCGCGGCGCTCCTTCTCCGCCTCGGCGTCGGGGTCGGCGACCGGGTCGGACGGCGCCACGAGCACCGCCGTGGCCGTCGCCGCATGCTCTCCGCCACCGCCGGTGGGGCCACCGGCGGGTTCCGGCCGACGCGGAGGACGGGAGCCGCCGCCCGAGGAGTCGTCGCCACGGGTGTCGCCGATGCCGCGGTCCGCTTCGGCCTCCCACTCGACGAGGAGGTCGGGGGACGGCGCACGCCAGTGCCGCTTCTGCACGAGGTAGGTGATCAGCAGGGCCGTGCCGCCGACGATCAGGGACAGGACCATGGCCTTGTCCGCGACGGCGTCGGCCTCGACGCCGGCCGCCGATGCGGAGATACCGGGCGCCACCTTGATGATGTAGTCCGAGGACAGCGCCATGCCCTGACCGCAGATCGCGATGACCATGCCCACCGACAGCGGGGACATGCCCGCGCGGATCGCGACGGGGATGAGCACCGCGCCGACGAGGGGCACGGCCGGGGTGGGCCAGAAGAACAGGGAGATCACGTAGGTGACCGCGGCGAGGACGAGGAAGCTGCTGGTGCCCGCACGCATGACCCGCCGGAACGGCGCGACCATCATCCGGTCGGCGCCGAGCTGGCGCAGCGCGCCGAGCATGGCCGTGACCATCGCGATGATGAGGAAGATGTTGAACAGTTCCTTCGCCGCGACGAGACTCGCGTTGAAGATGGCCGACAGTCCCGTGACGATGCTGCCGGAGAATGTCAGTGCGGTCAGGAAGGTTGCGACGACTGCAGGAACGACGATGTTCTTCCGCAGGGCCATGGTGGCCAGGATGACGAGGATGCCGGCCAGGTAGACCCAGTGCGCGGCGGTGAGTTGTACGTCCAAGGCGATTCCTTCGACAGGGGGGTGGAACGAGTCGGGCTGTGTTCGTGGACGGTGAATGGGAACTCGATGTATTGGGGGAACTTTCCGCTACGGCCCGTGCTCGGTCAACGAGAACGGTGCACATTGCCCGCCACGCTAGCTGTGCACTGTGTTCCACTTTTGCGATTTCGTGACGACGAGGCGCTCGGATGTGAAATATTGCTACGAACATGTGTCGCGCGCCCCGCGCCGCCCTCACGACGTCGTCGAATGTGCACCCTGCACCGGTTCCCCCGGATCCGATGTGCAGCTTCACTCCGCGATGGCGATGCATCCGACGGTAGCGCAGTGCGAAAGTGGTTCGACGGTACGAACCGTGCCGCGCAGTTTCCCGAGGTTCCGGAGAGTTCGATGACCACTCGCACCGATACACCGGCAGCGCCGGCAGCCGAGACGGATACGGGTACTCCCCTGGCACTGTCCGCTCTGCTCGCCGGAACCCTCGTCGGGACACTGAGCAACAACATCATCAATGTCCCACTGCCACAGATACTTTCCGACTTCGACGCAAGCCTCGAAGACGGCGCACTACTGGCCGTCGGCTTCCTTCTCACTTTTGCTGCGGCAATGCCCCTTGCAGGGTACATCGGTGACCGATACGGTCGGCGTCGCGTCTACTGCGGTGCCCTGCTCGGCACCGCGATCTGCGCTGCCGGAGCCGCGACCGCGCCGACCCTCGAGATCCTCGTGGTCTGGCGCGCCCTCGGCGGAGTCGCGGCGGCCGCATTCGCTCCCGCGGTCATGGGATTGATCGCGTGGCTGTTCGGCGCGCACAGACGCGCACGCGCGGTGAGCGCGTGGGCCACCGTGAACGGACTCGGTCAGGCCATCGGCCCCACCTTCGGCGGTTTCGTTGCGGGACATTGGGGTTGGCGATGGGTTTTCGTCCCGATGATCCCGATTGCACTGATCGGACTGGCCGGAACGCTGCGCTGGATCCCGATCTTCCCCGGACGCCGGATGACCCTCGACGTGCCCGGTGCGATCGCACTGACGCTCGGTTCCGCCGGAGTCGTGCTGGGACTGAGCATGTTCGGACAAGCGGGTGTTCCCACGTCCGTCGCGGGGATCGCACTGGCCGTCTCGATCGTCGTACTGGTCGGTTTCGTCGTGCACTGCCTCCGCGCGGACGTGCCGTTCGTCGACGTCCGGTTGCTGGTCGAGAGCAGGTTCGCGCGGAGCGCAGCCGCCGCCTTCGCGCAGATGTTCTGCCTGGGCGCGGCTCTGCTGGCGGTGCCGCTGCGGTTGCACGCGACGGGCGCGTCGACAGCCACGGCCGGGGCCATCCTGTTCGCGCTGCCCGCGGTCATGGCGGTCCTCGCACCGGTCGTCGGCCGCACCGTCGACCGCGTCGGCGCACGGCGGATACTGCGGGCGGGACTGGTGGTGCTCCTCGTCGGTCAGATCGCGCTCGCCGTCGTCCTCTCGGCGGACGAACCGCGCCTGTGGCTCGTCGCGACCGTCCTCGCGATCACCGGCGCCGGTATCGCCGCCGTGCAGACCCCCGCGGCCGCCGGCTCGACGCGTTCTCCGGCGGGCGAGCGCGGAACGGGGCTGGGAGTGTTCAACCTGATCCGGTTCGGCGGCTCGGCCGTCGGGGCGGCGTGGGTGACCGTCGCGCTCGGTTCGTGGACGGTGGGACCGCTCTTCGCGGTGTGCGCCGTGGTCGTGTGCGCGGGGTTCGCCGCGTCGTTCCTGGGGGCCGACCCCGAGGATCACGTCGCGACCGGCTCCGAGTCGACCGCTCTCAGCGGTAGTTGATCTCGTTCTCGACCGAGGTGCGCAGCCGGTCGAGAAGCTCGAGGCGAACGGCGAGCCAGGCCGTGAACTGGTTCTCCGGCAGCCGGACGTCCATCCCCATCGCGCGGGAGATCCGGTCCAGCTTCGACAGCATCGTGTTGCGGTGCACCGACAGCTCCCGCGCCGCCGCGTTGACGTTCCCGCCGGCCGCGAGATAGGCCGACAGGGTGTCGTACAGGTCGGTGCCGGGCTTGAGCGACCCGAACACGTCGCCGACGAACCTGCGGCTGCGATCGGTCTCGGCGACCAGCTCGAGCACGCCGTAACCCCGCAGGTCGCGGTACGCCACCGAACCCGACATGCCGAGCCGCTGCCCGATGCCGAGTGCCACACGGGCCTGCCGGTAGCTCTCGCGGATCTGGTCCGCGCCGACGGCCGGAGCGCCGTGGGCGACGGGCACCGGGCGCACGCGCCGGCGGGACAGGTCCTGCGACACCGCGTCGGCGTATTCGGCGATCTCGAGTTCGACGTCGCGCGGGTCGCGGTAGCGGAGCGACCGCACCACCACCAGGACGTCGCCGATCACCGTGACGTACGAGCGCACCGACGGATGGGGCAGGACGCTGGCGGCGTACCGGGCCAACCGCAACAGTCCACCGGATTCGTCGCCGCCCGGGCCGGCCGGGTTCTCCCCGTAACCGGGCGCGACGAAGACCGCGAACGACGAGGTGAGGTCGATGTCGTGGTACTCGGCGCGGGCCTGCATGTCGTGCTGGCTGGTGAAACTGCCGTGCACCAGCGCCTGCACGAAATCGCCGCGGGCCCGTTCCTCGGCCTCGTCGACGCTGCGTTGCCGCAGCATCTCCGACCCGATGATCGCCGTCGCCTGTTCGGTGACGACCGCGTGCTGGGCCAGTTCGTGCGGTCCGGGAGACGCGCCCGAGGCGAGAACGACCACCCAGCCCTCGAACCGTTTGCCGAGCCGGATGGTGCTGGCCGTGCACGTCCAGGGTGCGCCTCCGACGACCTCCTCCAGCACGCGGGTGTCGTGGTGCGCGTGACGATCCGCGGCCGTCACCGTCGACAGCTGCTTGTGCAGGATCCCCGAGATCTCTTCCGCCCGAGCGGCATCCACACCGTGGAAGGCGACGGCCTGACCGCGCGCGTCGAGCGCGATCGCCGGATGCTGGGCGAGCGCCGAGACCTCCTTGACGAGCAGGTTCAGTCCCGCGCCGCGGTGCAGCAGGCCGGCGAGCGTCGAGTGCACGTGCGCGGAATAGCGCATGACGTGCACTTCCTGCATCAGCGACCGCTCCGCGAGCAACCGGTTGAGTGCCGCGAATCCGACGGGCAGGTCGAGTTCGATCACCACCAGTCCCGCCGGCCAGGACACTCCGGCGGGCACCGCGCCGTCGACGACCAGTGCCGCCGCGTCGCGGGCCGCGAGCGCGGACAGGGCGTGCGCACTGTCGGCCAGTGCCTCCGGCCGCATGTACACGGCGACACCGGTGAGATCGTCGAATCGGCCGACGACCTCGCCGAACGGCAGCACCCAGGTGAGCGCCCGGTCGAGATCGGCCTCCCGATCCACGACCCGGGCGCCCTCCATGAGCGGTTCGTCGAGCAGTCCTCGGACTGTCAGACGCGGGCTCGATTCCATGGGGACCTGCTTCCATCGGGAGCATCGGCGGGCCGTGAGGGGGTGGACCCGTTGACACCGTGGCGGTGTGCACTTTCTACACCAGTTACCAGAGTCATGCGTCCCAGACACATGTGCACTGTGTACACCGAATCCCGAAAACAACGGTGATCTTGACCGTCCCCATCGGCGCACGGCCCTGTTAGAAATGAGCCACGCCGGACACACCGCTCCACCGCTCCGGCACCCGCCGACACTTCAGCGACGCGGCATCGGCGGGACGCACACGGATCCCGACGCGGACCAGGAATCGTCCGACTCTCCGACCCGACTTCGAAAGTGGAGACCAATGCATCGAATCCACCGCATCACCCTCGACGACGCACTCCCCCTGCTGGCCGCCGGCCGCGCGAAGGCCGAGGAGATCGGCGTGAAGCAGACCCTCTGCGTCTGCGACGAGAGCGCGAACGTCATTGCTCTGCACCGGCTTCCCGGCGCCCGCCTCACCGGCGTCGAGATCGCCATGGCGAAGGCGTTCACCGCCGCCGGCCACCAGCGCGCCACCCACCTGTTCAACGAGGGTCCCAACGGACCCGCCCTCCCCGGCAACGAAGCATTCGGCATCAGCCACATGCTCCCCGGGAAGTTCGCGATCTTCGTCGGCGGCTTCCCCCTCGTCTACGACGGACAGATCGTCGGCGCCGTCGGCATCAGCGGCGGCAACGGCGAGCAGGACAAGGCGGTCGGCGCCGCCATGATCGCCGAATTCGAAGCTCTGACCTCCGCGATCAACACCTGATCGCATCCCCCGCACGACCTCCTCATCGAAAGGCATCATCATGACCGAACTGCTCGGACGCGACGAATTCCGCGCCGCACTCGAAGACGCCATCAAGGGACGCGAGGCGAAGAACGCATCGTTCAGCAAGGCGTGGGCCGAGGGCAAGCTCGAGAAGCACCACTTCGCCCGGTGGGCCGAGAACCACTACCACTACGTCGGCCCCTTCGCCGACTACCTGGCGAACATCTACTCCAACACCCCCGATCACTTCACCGACGCCAAGGACTTCACCCTCCAGAACATGTACGAGGAGGAGCTGGCCGACATCCGGCACACCGACCTGCTCATCAAGTTCGCCGAGGCGTGCGGCACCACCAAGGAGCGCGTCGAGGATCCGAACAACATGAACGCGGTCACCCGCGGACTGCAGGCCTGGTGCTACGCGGTGTCGCAGCGCGAACACTTCGTCGTCGCCACCGCGGCCCTGGTCGTGGGCCTCGAATCCCAGGTGCCGAGCATCTACAAGAAGCAGATCGTCCCGCTCCGCGAGGTGTACGGCTTCACCGAGGACGAGATCGAGTTCTTCGACCTGCACATCACCTCGGACGTCGTGCACGGTGAGCGCGGCTACCAGATCGTCCTGGACTGCGCGGACACCCCGCAGCTGCAGCAGCGCTGCCTGCAGCTCGTCCGCTGGGGAGCGGAGATGCGTTTCTCGTACACGAAGGGCCTGTACGACACGTACGTCGCCCCCGATCTGGAGCTGGCGTCCGCCTGATCCGATGCGCGGGAGCGGAAGTCGCTCGCGGCTTCCGCTCCCGTTCTCGCACACGAGCGAAGGAGAAGCATGTCCACCGAAATCATGGGCAGCGGGACCGCCGGCACCGACACCGCCGCGGAGTCCCCGACCTGGGTCGCCGTCGCCACGGTGAAAGAGGTGACCCGCCGCCGCAAACTCCGCGTGGAGGTCGACGGCCTCGCGATCGCACTGTTCCATGCGAACGACCGCATCTACGCCTTCGCCGACCTGTGCATCCACCAGGACCGTTCGCTCGTGAAGGGCACGCTCCTGCACGGCCGGGTCATCTGCCCCGGCCACCAGTGGCGCTTCGATCTCGAGACCGGATACGAAGAGGACCAGGACCTCTGCCAGCCGGTCTATCCCGTCCTCGTGCGCGACGAGACCGTCCTCGTGGACCTCACCCCGCGTCCGGCACCGGCCGCATCCGGAAAGGAGTGCACGGCATGACCGTTCGCACCGTAGTCACAGTGGGCGCCGGCCAGGTCGCCGCCGTCGCCGCACGCACCCTGCGCCGCCGCGGCTTCGACGGACGCATCGTGCTGCTCGGCGACGAGCAGCACGCCCCCTACCAGCGTCCGCCCCTGTCGAAGGAATTCCTCGCGGGTCGTGAAGGAATCGACTCCCTCGCACTGCTGACCCGGAAATGGCTCGACGCCAACGACATCGACATCCGCACGGGCGTGTCGGTCCAGCGCATCGACACCGCGACCCGCACCGTCGAGTTCGACGGCGGCGAGATCGCCGCCGACGCGATCGTCCTCGCCACGGGCGGACGCCCCCGCACCCTCGCCACCACCGGTTCCCGGCCCGATCTCGTCCACTACCTGCGCACCCTCGACGACGCGACCGCCCTCGCAGCCCGCCTGACCCCGGGTTCGAGTCTCGCGATCGTCGGCGGCGGCTTCATCGGACTCGAGATCGCCGCGACCGCACAATCTCTCGGGGTGACGGTGACGGTCCTCGAACAGGCCGAACACCTTCTCGGAGGCATCCTCGGCGAGCAGGTCGGCCGGCACTGCGCCGAACTGCACCGCCGCAACGGTGTCGACCTGCGCACCGGCACGGGCGTCGCGTCGGTGACCACTTCCGATCGCGGTGTGCGGATCGAGACCACCACCGGCGGGATCGTCGAGGCCGACGCCGTGGTCGTCGGCATCGGCATCGTCCCCAACACCGACATCGCGGCGGCGAGCGGACTCGCCGTCGACGGCGGGATCGTCGTCGACGCCACCGGGCGCACCTCGGTCGAGAACATCTACGCGGCAGGCGATGTCGCGAAGCGGTTCTCCCCGCGCGAAGGCCGGCACGTGCGCGTCGAACACTTCGACAACGCGAACCGCCAGGCGGCGGTGGTCGCCGACACGATCGTCGGGCGGCAGTCGCTCTCCGACGACCCGCACTGGTTCTGGTCCGATCAGTACGACTCCAACATTCAGTTCGCCGGATCAGCCTCCGGAACAACCGAACTCGTCGTCCGCGGGGACACCGACAGTGGAGAGTTCTCGGTCTTCTACCTCGCCGGCGACGTTCTGACCGCCGCCTTCGCGATGGACCGCGGCGAGGACATCATGGCGGCCCGCGAACTCATCGGCCGCAGGGTCGACGCAGCGCTGCTCGCCGACGAGGACACCGATCTGTGGGAGATGTACGAGGAGGTCGAGCCCGCATGACGATCACCGGACTGAACCACATCGACGGCAACTGGGTACCGGCCGCCTCCGGCGCGGTCTTCGAACGCCGCAACCCCGCCGACGAGACCGATCTGATCGGCACCTTCCCGGACTCCGACGCCATCGACGTCCGCAACGCCGTCGACGCCCTCGACAAGGCCGCACCCGAATGGGCCGCCACCCCGCCCGAACGTCGCGCCGCGATCCTCGAGGCAGCCGCCGACCATCTCGCGGCACGCTCGGCCGAACTCGTCGACGAACTGATCCGCGAAGAGGGCAAGACCCGAGCCGAGGCCACGATGGAGGTGAGCCGCACCCCCATGAACCTGCGCTTCTACGCAGGTGAGGCACTGCGCGCCACCGGCGCGACCTTCCCCGGTCCGGGCTCCACCACCGTCTACACCGTGCGCGAACCGATCGGGATCGTCGGTGCGATCACGCCGTGGAACTTCCCGCTCAACATCCCCTCCCGCAAGCTCGGGCCCGCGCTCGCCGCCGGCAACACGGTGCTGTTCAAGCCGTCCGAGATCACCCCGCTGATGGGACAGCGACTCGTCGAGGCCCTGCTCGCCGGTGGTCTGCCGGCCGGCGCGATCGCACTCGTACAGGGCGACGGCAAGGCCGGTGCGGCAGTCTCCGGCGACGAGCGGATCGCCGCGGTGACCTTCACCGGGTCCACCGAGGTCGGACGCGCCATCCACCGCAGCGTCGGCCCCGACCGGCGCGTACAGCTGGAGATGGGCGGCAAGAACCCCGTCGTCGTCCTGGACGACGCCGATCTCGACGCGGCGGCCGCACTGATCGTCAAGGGCGCCTTCGGACTGTCGGGCCAGGCGTGCACCGGCACCAGCCGCGTCGTCGCCGTCGACGCGATCCACGACGAGTTGCTCGAGAAGGTCGCCGAACGCACCCGCGCCCTGCGGGTGGGACCGGGTTCGGGTGCCGCCGTCGATGTCGGCCCGCTCGCGAGTCGCGGTCAGCTCGACAAGTTCCTCGAGTACGTCACCATCGGCACGGACGAAGGCGCACGGCTGGTGTGCGGCGGCGTGCGATGCGAGGACGACACGCTGCGTGGCGGATTCTTCGTGCGGCCCACGGTCTTCGCGGACACCGCACCGGGGATGCGCCTGCTGACCGATGAGATCTTCGGCCCGGTCCTGGCCTTCCAGCGCGCCGGTTCCTTCGACGAGGCCCTCGCCCTTGCGAACGACACCGCCTTCGGGCTCAGCGCCTCCGTCGTCACCCGGAGCCTGTCCGCCGCACAGCGATTCATCGCAGGGTCGCGGACCGGACTCGTGAAGGTCAACCAGCCCACCACGGGAATGGCCATGAACGCGCCGTTCGGCGGCTACAAGCAGTCGAGCACGCAGACCTTCAAGGAACAGGCCGGCCCCACGCTCATGCAGTTCTACCAGTCCGAGAAGACCGTCTACCTCTCCCCCGACGCCTGACCGGCGACACCGACCCTCGACAAGCCTGGAGGAAAGACCATGGAGTTCAAGCGAGTGGCCCGATCCGGGCAGGTGCCCGAAGGCATCGTCCGCCGGTTCTACGCCGAGGACTACGAGTTCGCCATCTCCCGACTGGACGGCAAGGCGTACGCCACGTCCAACTACTGCTCACACCTCGACTGCCTGCTGTCGTCCGGCAAGCTCGTCCAGGACGGCATCGGATGCTCCTGCCACGGAAGCGCATTCGACCTCGAGACCGGCGAGCCGATCTGCCCGCCGGCCACCGAACCCATCAAGACCTATCCGTGCGAGGAGCGCGACGGCGAGATCTTCGTCGGGATCGACCCCGCCGAGCCGCCGGAAGGACCCCGTCGACGTCGGATGCGGTCGGCATGACCCGGCGCGCGACACGACCGGCGACGCTCGCGACCGGAGGCATGGTCGCGTCCAGTCATCCACTCGCGAGCCTCGCCGGGGTCCGCGTCCTCGAGGACGGTGGCAACGCCGTCGACGCGGCCCTGGCGATGGCAGCGGTCACCTGGCTGACGCTACCCGGCCAGTGCGGCATCGGCGGTGACGCGTTCGCCGTGGTCCGCGAGCCCGACGGGTCGGTGTGGACCGTCAACGGCAGCGGTTACGGACCCGACGGCGGCACACCGGACTTCTACCGGGAGCGGGGACTCGACGCGATCCCGCTCGACGGGGCGCTCGCCGTCGCCGTCCCCGGCGCGCCCGCCGCGCTGGCCGCACTGCACCGGCGGGGAGCGAGCAGGTCGCTGCCCGAACTGTGGGCGCCGGCAGCCCGGATCGCCGAGAGCGGCCTGCCGTGCTCGGCGAAGACCCGGACCGATGTGCAGGTCGCGCTGCGTGCGATCCGCGGCGACGCCGGACTCGCCTCGGTGTACACACCGGGCGACCACGTCCCGCGCCTCGGCGACGTGCTTCCCCAGCCCGATCTGGCCCGCACGATCCGTGCGCTGGCCGAGGATCCGGGCTCGTTCTACACCGGCACGCTCGCCGAGCGCTGCGTGGCTACGCTGCAGGGGGGCGGAGCACCGTTCAGCGGCGACGAATGGCAGGCCGGGGCGGCAGTGGACGCGGAGGCGGCTCTCACCGGCACCTATGCGGGGCACGTCGTGCACCAGACCCCGCTCCCGACGCCGGGATGGATGGTCCTGCACCAGGCCGCCCTGTGCGACGACGCGCTCGGTACCCACCCTGTGCTCGGCGCGGCGTCGATCGACCGGATGGCCCGCGCGGCCACCGTCGCCTTCGAGGACAGGCTCCGCTGGTGCTCGTCGGACAACGACGGGGTCGCACGGGTGCTCGAGCCCGCGAACATCGCAGCCGGTCGCGCACGGATCGAAGAGCGTGCACTCGCCGAGGCCTTCTCGGTCTCCGCCGGGGACACGACGTCGTTCGTCACCGTGGACTCCGAGGGGCGGGCGGTGTCGTTCATCCATTCGCTGGCGTTCACCTTCGGAGCGAAGCTCACGGTGCCCGGTACGGGCATCGTGCTCAACAACCGACTCGGTCGCGGTGCCTACCTGATCGACGGGCATCCGAACGAGGTGGCGCCGCGCCGCAAGCCCCTGCACACGCTCAACGCGTGGATCGTCACCGACTCGGCGGGCGAACTGCGGCATGTGGGCAACACGCCCGGCGGCGACGGGCAGGTGCAGTGGAACATGCAGTTGCTGTCGCACCTGCTCGACCACGGTCTCGACCCCCAGGAGGCGGTCTCGGCGCCGCGCTTCACCGTCTTCCCGGGATCGGACGCCAACGTGCTCGGCGAACCGACCGCGTTGCGGATCGAAGGCGACGTCGCCGACGGCGTGTGCGACGAACTGCGCGAACTCGGTCACCGGGTGGAAGTGCTCGAACCACTGGGCGCAGACGGAAGCGCACAGGTGATCTCGATCGACGACCGCGGAGTGCTGTCCGGAGGCAGCGATCCACGACAGGAGGGGGTGGCGCTGGGTGTCCTCTGACATTGCTGCTGTTGCACCTCGGCCGCAGGGCCGGTACGTCCCGGCCGTGCTGGCCGGTGACACCGTCCGCACGGCGGGCATGACCCCGCGTCGCGACGGCGAACTGATCCTCACCGGACGGGTCGGCGCGGAGGTCACCGTCGAACAGGCCCGGGCCGCCGCGGTCGTCGCGGTGGGCAACGCGTTGGCGGCGATCCGCGCAACGGTGCCGGAGGGCACGTCGTTCCGGCCGGTCGAGATGGTCGTCTACATCGCGAGCGCGCCCGGCTTCGTCGACCTGTCGGTGGTCGCGGACGGCGCGTCGGACGTGATCGAACGCGAACTCGGTGTGGACGCACTACCGGCACGCACCGCAGTCGGCGTCCACACCCTGCCCGGTGGAGCGCCGCTCGAGATCGCGCTGACCGCCGTGTGCCGGTAGGCGGGGGTTCACAACCGAGAAACGAGGCTCACAACCCTGGTGGTCGACCCTCAGGGTTGTCAGCCTCCTCTGTGGGTTGTGAACCTCGGCGACGAACGCTCAGCGCTTCGCGCCGATGTCCTCGAGTTCGGCTGCAAGATCGACGCTCTCGGACGGTCGCTGCCACCGATACACTCCCCCGCCCTGGGCGTAGGAGAGGTGACCGCCGAGGGCACCACCGACACCGACGGCGCCGAGACCGATCAGGGTCCACACCGTCCCCGCCCGGTCGTGGCGGGCACGTCGCGCGCGATAGGACGTCGCCATGCAGATCACCCCGATCGCGTTCGACACGGCGTGCACCGCGCCGACCCTGCGCTGAGGGACCTCCTCCAGCGTGGAGAAGTCGGTGTACCCGGTGACGATCGTCGGGACGGCCGCGCCCAGTCCCAACGCGACGAGTCGCCGGGACGCGGTGCGCTGCCCGGGCAGCGCGTCCAACGCCGCCGCGGACACCCACGACCCGATCGGGACGGTGACGAGAAGGGGATGGACGGGGTGTCCGAGCCAGGAACCTCGGAGCAGGTCGTCGACGACGGAGCCGTCGAGGACTCGCCGTATGCGCTGCGCGATGCGCTCGGCGGGCCGATCCACAGCGTCGAAGGATTCGACGGCGCGCAGGAGTTCGTGCAGGTTCATGATGAGGCCATACCCGTCGACAGCAGAGACGAATCGCCGACGCGGTCGATGCGACCTGGGACTCGGTACGACTACTTCTCGTCGAGCGGTTTCGCTCCCAGCACGTCCTTGAGCAGCTCGATCGCGACTTCCTCCGGATCGCGGCGCGTCGACGGGTCGCCGGGCGTGGCGGCCTCGGCGAACATCTCCTCGACGTCCGCCTCCGTCATCTGCGACGGGTCGGGCGGCGGCGCGTCGTAGCCCGAGCCCGGATCGTCGGGAAGGTCGGGCGCTTCGGGCGGCGGAATGTCGTCGACGTTCTCCGCGGACGGACGTGTGAACGTCGGAGCAGCCGACGGTGCCGCCGCCGGTCGCTGCGGTGGGGCGGGGGCTTCGACGGGAGCGGGCGCCGCGGCGTTCTTCGCCTGACTCGGCCGGGAGAAACGCGGTTGACCCGCCGGACGCGAATTCTTCTCGGGCGCCGGGGTTCTGGCAGGCGCCTCCGCAGCAGCGGAACCGTGGACGCAGGTGACCTCGAACTCCCCGCCGAAGACCGCCTTCAGCGCATCGGCGATGACCGTGGCGTTGCGCGCGTCGGCGAGTCGCTTCGCGAGCGGAGCGGAGTCGTGCACGAGCACGACGCGGGTGCCGTCGACCGACCGCACGGTGGCGCCCGAGAGCATCACTTCGACGGTGCGGCTGCGTTCGCGGACCTTCGCACGCACCTCCGACCACACACCCCGCATCTGGGCCGCGTCGGGACCGCCTGTCGCGCGGGCGGGTTCGGGTTCGGGTTCGGGAGCAACCGGCTCCTCGGGGGCGGGCGGCGGAACCTCCTGCGCGGCAACCTCGTCGGGCACACTCTGCGGCTGCGGCGCCTCCGGGACGACGGGAGGTTGCGCGGCGGCGGGAGACGGCGTCGGGGTCGGTACCGGCTGGGCCGGTTCGGGCTGCACCGGTTCGTGCTGGGCAGGGGGTTGCTGGGCAGGAACTTCCGGTTGCGGCTGCGCGGCCTCGCGGGGCTGAGCAGTCTCGGTGGACGGTGCGGCAGGTGCCACCTCGGCTGCCCGGCGCTGGGAGGGACGCTGGAAACGTGCCGCGGGTTCGTCGGGCGAGATGGGCGGTGCGGCAGGCGCGGCGGGTGCTGCCACTGGCTTCGGCGCGGCACCTCCGACAGGAGCCGCGACGATGCCCTGTTCGAGTCGTTCGAGACGTTGCAGGACAGCAGTTTCCCCGTCGGACGCCGCGGGGAGCAGCATGCGCGCGCACATCACCTCGAGCAGCAGACGCGGCGACGTCGCACCGCGCATCTCGCCGAGCCCGGCGTGCACGATCTCGGCGTAGCGGGTGAGGGTGGCCGGGCCCAAGCGGGTCGCCTCGTCGCGCATCCGCTCGAGGACGTCGCCGGGTGCGTCGACGAGTCCGCGCTCGGCGGCGTCGGGGACGGACTTCATGAGGATGAGATCGCGGAGGCGTTCGAGGAGGTCGACGGCGAAGCGACGCGGGTCGTGCCCGGCGTCCATGACCTTCTCGACGGTGCCGAACAGCGCCGCGCCGTCGCCGGCCGCGAGCGAATCGACGGCCTCGTCGATGAGCGCGACGTCGGTGACGCCGAGCAGCGACAGGGCGCGCTCGTAGGTGACACCCTCGGGGCCGGCACCGGCGAGGAGCTGGTCCATCACCGACAGCGAGTCGCGGGGGGATCCACCGCCGGCACGGA
Source organism: Rhodococcus sp. AB351 (assembly GCF_049538275.1). Classification (NCBI taxonomy): domain Bacteria; kingdom Bacillati; phylum Actinomycetota; class Actinomycetes; order Mycobacteriales; family Nocardiaceae; genus Rhodococcus; species Rhodococcus sp. AB351. The sequence continues at coordinate 50,396 of NZ_JBMVFW010000019.1, read as the reverse complement.
TGACCAGCGGATAGACCGCGTCCTCGACCGGCACGTTCTCCTGGCCGCAGATCTGTTCGAGCAGACCCCGCATCGCCGTGGGAGCGAGGAGCCGGAAGGGATAGTGGTGCGTGCGCGACCGGATGGTGGGCAGCACCTTCTCGGGCTCGGTGGTCGCGAAGACGAAGATGAGGTGCTCCGGCGGCTCCTCCACGATCTTGAGCAGGGCGTTGAAGCCCTGCGTGGTGACCATGTGCGCCTCGTCGATGATGAAGATGCGGTAGCGCGACTCGGCCGGAGCGTAGAACGCGCGGTCGCGGAGTTCGCGGGTGTCGTCGACACCGCCGTGGCTCGCGGCGTCGAGTTCGGTGACGTCGAGGTTGCCTCCACCGCCCGGGCCGAGCGACACGCACGACCGGCACGTGCCACACGGCGTGGACGTGGGGCCGGTCTCGCAGTTGAGCGAGCGGGCGAGAATTCGGGCCGAGGACGTCTTGCCGCATCCCCGAGGACCCGAGAACAGGTAGGCGTGGTTGATGCGGCCCGTGTCGAGCGCCGTGCTGAGGGGCACGGTGACGTGCTCCTGCCCCACCACCTCCGCGAAGGTCGCAGGTCGATACTTCCGGTACAGAGCCACGCGCCGAGCGTACCGGCGGCTCCCGACATGCACGGAGGTCGGTCCGTCGACATCTGTGGCCGAGACCACTCTTGCGTTAACGATATATCGAGATCTATCGTGATCGTATCGACAAAGAAGGAGACGCACAGATGCGCACCCACGAACATCCCCGCGGCCGTCGCCGCGCTATGCACGATCGAAATCTCCCCGGCGGCCCGTTCCGCGCCGACGGACCCCACCGTCGCGGACACCACCCGCACGACGACGAACCCGGCTTCCACCCGCACCGCGATGGCGGCGGACGGGGACGCGGAGGCCCGCGAGGAGGACGACGCGGCCGAGCACAGCGAGGCGACGTCCGCGCGGCAGTCCTGCGCCTGCTCGGCACCGAGCCGATGCACGGCTACCAGCTCATGGAAGCGATCGCCGAACGGACCGGCGGCGCCTGGCGCCCCAGCCCCGGCGCGATCTACCCGACGATCTCCCAGCTCGAGGACGAAGGACTCGTCACGGTCGAGAAGGAGGGCGGACGCAAGCTCGTCTCACTGACGGACGCGGGCCGCACGTACATCGACGATCCGGGGAACGAACTCATCGACCCCTTCGCCGGTCACGACGCCGATTCCGGCGCCCCCGACCTGCGACTCGCACTGCGCGAACTGCAGGTCGCGACTCGGTCGGTCGCCATGAGCGGTTCCGACGCCGAGGTCGCCGCGGCACACGCGGTCCTCACCGAAGCCAAGAAATCCCTCTACCGGATCCTCGCCGGCGACGTCGACACGTCCGATCAGGAGTGAGGGCTCAGCCGCGGGCGAAGAGACGGATGCGCTGCTCGCGGCTGCGCTCGAGATGAGCACGCATGTGCTCGCGGGCCGCGGACTCGTTCCGCGCCCGCAACGCGTCGAGGATCTGCGCGTGCTCCTGGTTGAGCAGATCGGGCTCGCCGTAGTTGGACGGCGGCCCGGAGTCGTAGATCCGCAGCTGGGTGGTCAGTCGCACGAGCAACGCCATGATCGTCGAATTGTGCGCGGCCTGCCACAACGCCTCGTGGAACCGGAAGTTCCCGATGCGCACCGCGGCGTCGTCGGTGGCGGAGCAGCACGAATCGTGCAGCCGCTCGAGCCGGGCCATGTCGAGATCGGTGTGCCGGATCGCCGCGGCACCGGCCGCCTCGGATTCGAGCGCGACGCGCGCCGCATAGATCTCGATGACGTCCTCGGGGGTGCCCGAACGCACCCGGAAGCCGCGACTCGCCCGCTCGAGCAGACCGTCGTGCGCGAGCCAGTTGAGCGCCTCGCGGATCGGGGTGCGCGACGCCCCGTAGGTCTCGCTGAGCTGGGTCTCGTGCAGAGCGGCGCCGCGCGGGAACTTCCCCGCGAGGATGTCCGAGCGCAGGCGCAGGTACTGCTTGGAGGTCTGGTCGTCGCGCCCGGTGGGCGATTCGACGAGAAGAGAGCTCTCCAGCTCGGCCGTCGCGTCCTGCTCGGTCATCTACATCCTCCGTAGGCATGCCGTTTACGTGCGCCGATTATGCCACCGTCAACGTACGCATACTTGCGTATACGTTATTCGTCGTTTAGCGTCGCTCCTCGAACACGACGAGAGGACCCAACGCGTGACCGAGGCGGCTTTCCGGGACGAACAGGTGCTGATCAGCGCCGAAGAGCTCGCGAGCGACCCCGGCGCCCACACGGTCCTGCACGCCACGGTCGCCTTTCCGAAGCCCCGTTTCGACGGCGACTACCGTCCGGAATCCGGCTACGCGACCTGGCGCGCCGCGCACATCCCGGGCTCCGTGCACGCCGATCTGCTCGGCGGATTCAGCGCCCCCGGCACCGACCTGCACTTCTCTCGTCCCGCCCCGGACGACCTCGCGGCGGCCCTGGCCGAACTCGGCGTGACTCCCGACACCGACCTCGTGATCTACGACGACGGCGGCATGACCTGGGCGTCCCGCCTGTGGTGGATGCTGCGCAACATCGGTGTCTCCGCCCGCGTCCTCGACGGCGGTTTCGCCCGCTGGACCGCGCTCGACCTGCCCGTGGAGACCGGCGACGCCGCCGAGCGCACTGCCACCACATCCCGGACCGGGTTGCCCGACCACGGCCTGTGGCGCGATCGCGACGACGTGCTCGCCGTGGTGTCCGGCGATGCACCGGGCACTCTTGTCTGCGCGCTCGACGCCGAGCAGTTCGCAGGCACCGCCACCACTCGTTACGCGCGCCGCGGGCATATCAGCGGGAGCCGGAACCTGCCGGCCAAGAGCCTGCTCGGCGACGGCGTCCTGCGGAGCACCGATCGGATCGCCGAGCTGGCCGAGCAGGCCCTCGCCGATGCCTCCCGGCCCCTGATCCTCTACTGCGGTGGCGGCGTCTCGGCCTGCCTGGTGGCGCTCGCACTGGTCCGGACGGGCCACGACGATATCGCCGTCTACGACGGATCCCTCGAGGAGTGGACGGCCGACCCCGCGCTCCCCATGCGGACACTCGGAGAAAGGGAAGGGCGACGCATGATGCGATGTCCGCGATCCTGACCCGCTTCATCCCCTCCCCCATCTCCCGACAGGATCTTCCGTGACCACGACCCCCACCGTCGACGATCTCGCCGTCACCCTCGACGCCCTGCGTGCCCGGACGCCGCTCGTGCACTCGCTGACCAACATCGTCTCGGCCAACTTCCTCACCAACGTGCTGCTCGCCGCAGGCGCCAGCAACGCGCACATCGACAACGCGCACGAGGCAGGCGATTTCGCGCGCATCGCCGGTGGAGTGCTCGTCAACCTCGGTACGCCCTTCGACGAGACCTCGGTGGCCTTCACCCGCGCGGCGGAGGCCGCGCACGACGCCGGCACCCCGTGGGTCCTCGACCCCGTCGGCGTGGGCGGACTCGCGTGGCGCACCTCGCTCGCCGCCGACCTGCTGAAGTTCCACCCCACCGCGATCCGCGGCAACGCCTCCGAGATCATCGCGCTCGCCGGCCTCGGCGGCGATACGCGCGGCGTCGACAGCGCCGACGAGGCCGCTGCCGCCGTGCCCGCCGCGCTCGCGCTGCTCGACCGCGCGGATGCCGTGTCGGCCTCCGGTCCCGTCGACCACCTCGTCGGCCGCGACCGCGACGGTGGGATCGTCGGGCTGCGCATCGCCGGTGGCAGCGCCATGCTGCCGCGTGTGACCTCCACCGGATGCTCCCTCGGCGGACTCGTCGCGGCCTATCTCGCGGTCGCGGAGACCCCTCTCGTCGGCCTCGCGGCCGCCCACGCGCACGTCGCCGTCGCGTCCGAGATCGCCGAGGAGAACTCCACCGGCCCCGGCTCGTTCGCCGTCGCCTATCTCGACGCCCTGTTCGCCGTGGACGCCGACACGCTGCGTGCTCGCGCCCGCGTCGAACCGTTCGAACTCCTCTCGAAGGACACGAAGTAATGCCCATCAAGACCTTCTGGTATCTCACCCAGGCCGACGGCGACTACCCCTGGAGCCCCGGCGGGTTGTACCCGGTGGACGGGCAGCGGCAGATCGAACTCGCGAAGACCATCGACGACGGCGGCTTCGAAGGTGCGCTCGTCGCGACCTGGCCGAACGACCCCTTCATCTCGGCGACCTGGGCCGCGGCACACACCAGCCGGATGAAGTTCCTCGTCGCGATCTACGCGAACATGACGCCCGCGCGACTGCTCGCCGAGAAGGCCCTGACCTTCGACGCGTTCAGCGGTGGTCGTCTGATGATCAACTCGGTCAACGGCCGGGAGAACATCCTCACCAAGTACGACATGAACGTCGAGCACGACCGTCGGTACGAGCTCGGTGAGAAGTACTGGGCGGAGTTCCGGCGCATCTATGCCGAGGGCACCGCGTCGAACTTCCCGAACACCCCGCTGCGCATCGATGCTCCTGCGGACCACTCGGTCCCGCTGTGGGGAACGGGCGACTCCCCCGCCGGTCTGCAGAACGCCGGCAAGGTGCTCGACGCCTACCTGATCATGCTGCGCGAGACCTCGTTCGTCACGGAGAAGTTCACCGCTGCACGCGAATCCGCTGCAGCGGAGGGGCGCGGGTACACCGACTTCGGCGCCCTGTCCGGCGTCATCGTGCGTCCGAACCGGGACGAGGCACTCGAGCGGTTCCGGTCGCTGTTCGAGAAGGCCGGGATCGAGCAGATCCAGGACGTGCTCGACAAGGCGGTGCGCCGCCGCACGCACGGCAAGCAGGATCTGAAGACCTTCACCGCGCGCGACGCGCAGCGGCAGGGCTGGGTCGACACCATCAACGCCGGCAAGCTCCCCGAACCCGAGGACCTGTATCTCGGCGACGGACTCTACGCGGGCATCACCGCGTGGTCACCGCTGGACATCTTCGCCACGGGCTCGTCGGCGGTCTATTACGTCGGCGACCCGGACGAGATCACCGGCCACGTGCGCACCCTGCGCGACGCGACCGGACTGACCTCCCTGATCCTCGCCGGATGGCCGCTCATCGACGAGGCGAAGAACGTTGCGGAACATCTGATTCCGCGTTTCGACACGCTCTGACGGTAACGCGGGCGGGATCGGTCAGGGGGTGTCGACGAGACGGAACCCCGAGCCGATCCCGTCGCGCGCGTCGATCTCGGCGAGGATCCGATCGGCCCGCTGGTAGGCGGCGAACCTCGTGTCGGGAACCTGCCGGTCGTCGGAGACCGCGGTCTGCGGGAACCGGTAGCCCACCGACAGTCCCATCCATTCCCCCGTCTCGGCGCGCACGAGCGGACCGCCGGAGTCGCCCGGCCGCATGAGCAGCGGCGACGACATCAGGTTCCCGTCCACCCGCACATCGCCGGTCGCGCAGGCCACCGACGTGCTCCGCCCTGCCGCACAATGTGTTCCGACCGGCAGTTCACCCTCGCCGAACGCCGCGACCGATTCGAGCACGACTCGCTCTCCCCGGTCGTTGGGCACCGACGTATTCGATCCCCGCACGCGGGTCTCGTCGAGCACGACCACCGCGTAGTCGGCGATCTCGTCGGTGGGGAATCCCAGCTGATCGACCGAACCCGTACTCGCGACGTCCGTTTCGGTTCCGATCGGCCCTCGATGCTGCTCGTCGACCTTCCAGACGGGCGACGATCCCGTCTGGTAGCAGTGCCCCGCCGTGATCGCGACGAGACGACCCGCGTCGTCGTGTCCGACCGCTGCCACGGAACACCAACCCGGTGTCGGCTCTGCGGAGAACACGATCCCGTCGCCGGGCCGGAGGACGACCCGGTCGTCTCCCCCGCCGGCCGAGGCCACGCCCACGGCCCCCGCGGCGAAGGCGACGGCGGCGCCGCACACTGCTACGACACGCCTCATGACTTCTTCGCTGCCTTCATCGACTTCTTGAACTCGCGCACCTCGCGCAGCGACTGCTCGTCGACGACGTCGGCGATCGACCGGCGCGCATCCTCGTGCCCGTAGTCGCCGGCGGCCTCGCGCCATCCCTCGGGCCGCACACCCATCTGCTTGCCGAGCAGCGCCAGGAAGATACGTGCCTTCTGGTCGCCGTAGCCCGGCAGCTTCTTCAACCGTCGCAGCACTTCCTTGCCGTCCGGGTCGCCGGAGGTCCACAGTGCGGAGGCGTCTCCGTCGTAGTCCTCGACGATCGCCGCGCACAGCGCCTGGATCCGCTGTCCCATCGACTTGGGGAACCGGTGGACGGCCGGTTGCTGCGCGCACACCGCGACGAACTCGTCGGGATCGGCCGACGCGATGCGGTCCACGTCGAGACCGCCGAGACGGTCGGCGAGTTTCTTCGGTCCCGCGAACGCGACCTCCATCGCCACCTGCTGGTCGAGCAGCATGCCGATGAGAAGCGCCAGCGGGTTCTCGGCCAGCAGTGCGTCGGCGTCGGGATCTCCGACCAGGTTCAGCGTCGATGACATGCAGACGATCATGCCCTGCGCGTCAGGGGCGGCGCCACACGACCACCGCGATCACGATGCCCAGCGTGAGCGCGATCGACGTGGTCAGAGCATGCAACCAGTGCGGGAAGAGCGTCGGTTGTGACGTTGCCGGGACGGCAGCGAGTGCGGCGAACAGCGCCACGACGGCGATGACCGAGGCCGCCGCGGACCAGCCCTGGGCCAGGCGGGTGTGCCTCGCGCCGCGCAACTCCGCACTGCGCAGCAGGGCGTGCTCGACGACGTCCACGGCATCGGACAGTTCCGCGTCGAGTTCGGCCATCTCGTCGGCGACCCGGCCGGCCATGAGCGCTCGCAGCTGGGTGGGTTGTGTCCACGAATGGAACCGGTCGTCGTGGATCGATTCCTTGCGCAGCAGGGCACGCTCCATCCGGCGGGCCTGCATGACCGCGATGTCGTCGAGGACCGTGGCCAGCCGATCGCCGTCGAGCCCGTCGGGGTGGCGCAGGTGCTCCACGGTCGTCCAGTAGTCGGCGGAGGCCCGTGCCCGCACCGCCACCCACGGGATGAGCCCGTAGATCATCTCGCGGGTGCCGTGCCCGACGTAGTCGCTGCCGAGGGCGGTGGCTTCGAGGTCGAACAGCACCGCACCGGAGTCCTCCCGCACGGCGATGGCCGCTCCCGGCTGCACGGGCCGGTCCACCAGCGGAACCCGATCCCACTTCCACAACACGCCCCAGGACCGAGCGGCGGCGCGGGCCTGGGGTCCGATGCGCGGACCGTCGACGAGCGAGCGGACCCGTTCGCCGCCGCTCGAGACCACTTCCACGACCATCCCCTCGACGACCTCCCGATCACCGACCCCCCGGTGACGGTGGACGACGAGTTCGTGCAGGGGCCGGTAGGTCGTCGGCGCGCACAACCGCCTGTTCAGTCCGGGAAACACGTCGTTCAGGCAGGCGTCGGAGGTCAGTTCGAAGGGCGCGAGGAACTCGCCGAGCACCGGGCGCAGACCGGCGCCGTCGCGGTCCTGCAGCGGGTCGCTGCGCCAGTCGATCAACGGCGGGCCGTGGTCCGTCAGCGACTCCAACGCCAGGACGAGGCCATGGCCGGGGACGTCCCACAGCGACACGCATGTCGCGGGGTGTCCCACATACGGCCGGGTCGCGTCCGGCGCCTCACGCAGCGAACCCGTCGATGCACCGAACGAGACCTCCGGTCGTGTCGGGTCGACGACGTGCCGGAACGCGAGCAGACACGGCGGACGAACACCGTGGTCCGAATCGGGCCGATCGGCGATACGTGCCGGCAGGAAAGGCTCCACCTTCTCGACGGGCGGGACCCGCGGTGGCGTCTCGGGCGCCGCCTCGATGTCGAGCGCCAGGAGGAACACCTTCAGCACACCGAGACACCCCGTGACAGATCCGACGGCCGATGCGCCGACTCCGGAGTTCACGAGAGCGCGGTTTTCCATCACACTCACCACTTCCGAACCCGCCGCACGGTATGCGGCGACCCTGACCAGCGAGTATGTCAGGTCGGTCGGGGAAAGCAAGTCGCTGTCACGACGGGTACCGATAACGCCCCGACCAGGGGTGATCCGAGTTGTCCACCGTCGGTCCACGTGTTGTGCACAACTTTATCCACAGGTTGGGAACAAACTCACACTCGGAGTGCAGATTGTTGCCGACGGAGGCACGCAACAAAGAAACGAGGCTCGCAACGTCGGCAGTGACTGCCGATGTTGCGAGCCTCGTCCTCGCGTTGCGTACCTACCCGCGCACTACTTGTCGGCGAGCGCCTTCTCCGCCGCGGCCAGCAGCACGCAGGTCGCGACGCCGTCCATGGCCTTCTCGAGCTCGCCGAGCGAAGGGAAGCTCGGCGCGAGGCGGATGTTCTTGTCCTCGGGGTCCTTCTTGTACGGGAACGCCGAACCGGCACCCGTCAGCGCGATACCCGCTTCCTTCGCCAGGGCGATGACGCGGGCCGCCGTGCCCTCGACGACGTCGAGGCTGATGAAGTAGCCGCCCTCGGGCTCGGTCCACGACGCGACCTTCGACGAGCCGAGACGCTCCTCGAGGATGCGGCGCACCAGCGCGAACTTCGGCGCGAGGATCTCGCGGTGCTTGGCCATGTGGGCACGCACGCCCTCGGCGTCGCGGAAGAAACGCAGGTGACGCAGCTGGTTGACCTTGTCGGGGCCGATGGTCTTGATGCCCAGATGCTTCTGGTACCAGGTGAGGTTCTCGGTGGAGCTGCCGAAGAAGCTCACGCCCGAACCGGCGAAGGTGATCTTCGAGGTGGACGCCAGCGCGAACACACGGTTGGGGTGACCGGCCTGCGCGGCCAGACCGAGGATGTCGATCGCGGGCGCGAGGTGCTCGGTGAGCGGGTGCACCGCGTAGGCGTTGTCCCAGAAGATGCGGAAGTCGGGAGCGGCCGTCGGCATCGACACCAGCTCGCGGGCGATCTCCTCGGAGTACACCGCGCCGGTGGGGTTCGAGTAGGTCGGCACGGCCCACATGCCCTTGATCTGCGGGTCGTTCGCGACGAGATCGGCGATGAACCGCACGTCGGGGCCGTCCTCGCGCAGCGGCACGGGGATCATCTCGATGCCGAGCGACTCGGTGATCGCGAAGTGCCGGTCGTAGCCGGGCGCCGGGCACAGGAACTTGACGACCGATTCCTGCGACCACGGGCGCGGCGAGTCGACGGTGCCGTGCAGCAGCGACCAGACGACGAGATCGTGCATGATCTCGAGGCTCGCGTTGTTGCCGGCGAGCAGGTTCTCGACCGGGATGTTCAGCAGCTCGGCGAAGATCGCGCGCAGCTCGGGCAGGCCGGTGAGGCCGCCGTAGTTGCGGGTGTCGGTGCCCTTGCCGTCGCGGAAGTCGTCGGCGCCCGGCAGCGACAGCAACTCCGCGGAGAGGTCGAGCTGCTCGGGCGAGGGCTTGCCGCGGGTCAGGTCCAGCGTCAGCTTCTCCGACTTCAACCGTTCGTAGTTGGCGGACTGGCGCTCGTGCTCTGCAACGAGTTCCTCATGGCTCATCAACCCGTACTGGGTCTGCGTAGGCATGCGGAGGGACCTTTCACCGTGCACGGCGACACGGGCATCGGCGGAAATTAAGAGGACCCCGCGCACCCGGCAGAGCCCGTTGACCCTTGCTGCCTTCCGGCCCTGGGGGAGTTCACAGGATGCGCGCCGCGCGGGATCCATCGGCAAGTGTAGAGGAACGAGCGCCCCGGCGGCGAACCCGCCCCCGCAGCACCGCCGGAATCAGGGTGCGACGTGCTCGTTTGGCAAGTTGGGGTCTCCATTCGGTATGCTTCCCCACGGAGGATTCGCCTAGTGGCCTATGGCGCTCGCCTGGAACGCGGGTTGGGTTAACGCCCTCAGGGGTTCAAATCCCCTATCCTCCGCCACGGAACCCCGTGGGGCGCACAGCGTCCCACGGGGTTTCTGCTTTTCCACCGCCCCTGTTCGCGTACCGGGCCGATCTCGGGCACGATGCGTCTCGTGACCGCGGACGACAATTTCCCGCTCGCCGGCGACGCCGACCACGAGCAGGCTTCGGTCTGGGTGGAGATGCTGGACCGGGAGATCGACGAGGTGTCCGCAGCCATCGAGAAGACCGAACAGAAGGCCCTCGCCGAACACCGGGTGGGGGCCGTGGACCGGGCGCGCCGGTTCGACGCCGAGGTCGAGCGGCTGGGCGCCCAGCTCCGCGAGCTGCACCGCATGCGCCGCAATCTCACCGACCGCTTCAGCTGACCTGGAGATCACGGCGGTGTGCGCTACTCGCAGGCGACGCCGTCCCCGTCACCGTCCATCTTCGGCCGGTAGCCGGGCTCACCCACATACAGCGGCGCAGCTCCGGCGGCCCGGGCCGCCGCGCAGTTCTTGTAGTACACGTCCGCCGGAGCAGGGGCCGGCTCGGCGGGTGCGGGTGCGGGTGCCGGAGCCGGAGCCGGTTCGGGTGCCGGCGCAGGCGCGGGGGCCGGTCGCGTCGTCGTGGTGGGTGCGGGAGCGGGTGCAGCGGCGGGAGCTCCGCCTCCGCATTCGGTGAGGACCCGCACCATCGCGTCGTGCTCGGCCTGCGTCACCCACAGGCCGTAGATCGCCTTGACCTCGATCTGCCGCGCGACGTACGTGCAGCGGTACGCGCGGTTCGGCGGCAGCCAGGTCGCGGCGTCGCCGTCGCTCTTCTGCTGGTTGGTCGGCCCGTCCACGGCCTGGAGGTTGCGCGGGTCGTTGGCGAAATCGGCACGGGTTCCCGCGTCGAGCTGCTGCGCACCCTTCTGCCACGCGTCCGACAGCGCGACGACGTGATCGATCTGCACCGCGGTCGAGGTGTCCTGGCCGCGCGTGAACGCGATCGTCGTGCCGGTGTACACGTCGTTCAGGGTTCCGGACGCGACGACGCAGTCGCGGGTACCGGGCCGGTAGACGATGTCGACGAGGTCGCGTCGCAGGATGTCGTTGCGGGTGTCGCAGCCGTTGCCTCCGAACTCCACCGACACGTCGTCGCTCCACGCCTGGCCGAACAGGTCGCGGCTGTACCCGGTCTTGGGTGCGCGCCCCTTGACGGGCAGGGTCGCCAGCCGGGCCAGGGCCTCCGACGAATCCGCCGACGCTGCCGGGTTCGACACTGCCGGGTTCGACGCAGCCGGACTCGGTGCAGTCGTCGAGGTGGGGCGCGTCGTGGTGGGTGACGGTGTCGTCGTGGGAGTTTCGGAGCTCGGCGCCGGGGACTGTTCGGAAGTCGCCGCCGGAGCGACGGAGGTGTCCTCGGTGGTCGAATCGCACCCGGTGAGGGTCAGACCCGCGACCGTCGCGACGACGAGCAGGGACAGCCGGGACGACAAGCAGGGCAAGGACATCGAGGGAACTCCTGAGAACGACGGTGCCGGACGGCTCCCCTTGTCCATCGCGCCCATGACGCCCGGTCGTTACACCGCGTAAGTATCCGGGAGCCGACGTCGTCGGCATCCCGGCGGGAACGGTTCCTACTATCGTCTGGTGGTCGGTTACGGCAGGCAGTTGCAGGGACTCGCCATCGCGCTGTCCTCTCTCGCAGGGTTCATCGATGCCCTCGGTTTCATCACCCTGGGCGGCGTCTTCGTGTCGTTCATGAGCGGCAACTCCACGCGTTTCGCGGTCGGGGCGGCCGACGGTGCGTGGCAGACGGTCGCCCTCATCGGCGGCGTGCTCGCGCTGTTCGTGGTCGGGGTGATCCTCGGCAGCGTGGTGGCGGAACTGACGGACCGAGATCGGCGGACCCGCAAGACCGCGGTTCTGGCGACGGTGACGGTGTTGCTGACGATCGCCGCCGCGGCCGTGCTCGTGGGCTGGACGCCGGTCGCTGTGATCGCGATGACCTTGGCCATGGGAACGGAGAACTCGGTGTTCCGGCGGCACGGGGAGACGACCGTCGCCCTGACCTACATGACGGGTGCGCTGGTCAAGATCGGGCAGCGGATCGCGGCGGCGTTCTTCGGTGGTCCGCGCTGGAGCTGGCTGCCCTATCTGGGTCTGTGGGGCGGTCTGGTGACGGGTGCCGTTCTCGGCGCGCTCGCCCACCGGGTGCTGGGTTTGCACGCCCTGTGGATCGCAGCGGCGTTCGCGGCCGCGCTGACGGTATCGGTCCGTTTCCTCTCCGATCGCGAGCTCACCGGCGGGATGTGATTCCCGCCTCCCCGTACGTTCGTACGGTGGAGAGCTCGGCTACGGTGCTCCCCATGCGCACGCGCCCCTACGTCACCACCAGCCCCACCAGGCTCGCTGCGGCCCTGCTCGACGTGGCCGCACGCAACGGTCTCGACGCGGCGAGTGTGCGGGAGGTGGCCAACGAGGCAGGGGTCTCGATCGGGGCGGTGCAGCACCATTTCCCGACCAAGGACGAGATGCTCGCGTACTCGTTCCGCACCCTCTCGGACCGGGTGCTGAACCGGTTGACGAACGTCGATCCCGACATCGATCCGGCGCGCACCCTGTTTTCCGCGCTCAGCCAACTGCTCCCGCTCGACGAGGAACGCGGCAGCGAGGTGCACGTGATGTCGGCGTTCGCCGTGCGGGCGGTCACCTCCCCCGCGCTGAGCGCCATCCGCACCGCCACCCTGTTCACGATCCGCACCGGCATAGCGCGCGTATTGATCCGCGCGGGTACACCCGATCCGGAGACCCGGGCCGCCCTGCTGCTCTCGGCCGCGAACGGGCTCGCGCTCGACGCGGCGGCCAGCCCCGAGCTCTACCCGCGGGAGTATCTGACCCACGCTCTGCACGCCCAGGTCCAGCTCGTCCTCGACGGCGCCGACGCGCACTGACCCGCGCCCCGGAATCCGGGACGCGGGTCGGTGAAGGCGATCGCACAGTGCGATCAGTGCGGTCAGTGGGCCGACCAGCCGCCGTCCATCGTGTACGACGCGCCGGTGACCATCCCGGCCTCGTCGGAGGCCAGCCACGACACGAGCGAGGCCACCTCCTCCGGCTCGACCAGCCGGGTCACCGCCTGATCGGTGAGCAGGACATCCGAGAGCACGCGATCCTCCGGGATGTCATGCGCGCGAGCCTGTTCCGATATCTGCTTCTCCACCAGCGGGGTACGCACGTAACCCGGATTGACGCAGTTGCTCGTCACGCCGTGGGGGCCACCCTCGAGCGCGACGACCTTGGAGAACCCCTCGAGGCCGTGCTTGGCGGTGACGTACCCGGCCTTGAAGGCCGACGCCCGCAGCCCGTGGACCGACGAGATGTTCACGATCCGGCCGAAGCCCCGCTCGTACATTCCGGGCAGCGCGGCCTTCACGAGCAGGAAGGGCGCCTCGACCATGAGCGTCTGGATGCGGCGGAAGTCGGCGAGGGCGAAGTCCTCCACCGGCCGCACCACCTGGATGCCGGCGTTGTTGACGAGGATGTCGACGTCGAGGCGGAAACCGTCGAGGCCGTCGGTGTCGAGCAGGTCGACGCTCCACGCCTCTCCCCCGATCTCGTGGGCGAGCGTCTTCGCGGCGACCTCGTCGACGTCGGCGACGGTCACGCGGACTCCCTGCCGAGCGAGCGCGCGGGCGCAGGCCGCCCCGATCCCGCCGGCACCACCGGTCACGAGTGCGGTGCGGGCCCTCATGCCGAGACCCTGGTGTTCTCGGCGGCCTTCTCCTGGGCGACCGTCTCCGCGTCCGCGGCGTCGATGTCGCGCAGCGAGATGCCCTTCGTCTCCCGGGCCACGATCACCGCGACGATCGTGATCAGCGACGATCCGAGCAGGTAGAAGGAGATCGGGACCGACGAATCGAAACGGCTGAGCAGGCTCGCGGCGATGATCGGGGCGAGCGACCCGGCGACGATCGAGGTGACCTGGTAGCCGAGCGAGACGCCCGAGTAGCGCATGCGGGTCGGGAACATCTCCGCCATGATCGCGGGCTGCCCGGCGTACATGAACGAGTGGAAGACGAGTCCGATGACGATCGCCGAGACGATCCACGCGCTGTTGCCGGTGTCCATCATCGGGAAGGCGAGGAAGCCCCAGGCACCGGCGGTGACGGCACCGATCATGTAGACGGGGCGGCGTCCCAGCGTGTCCGACAGTCGCCCGACCACCGGGATGATCACGAAGTGCACGGCGTGCGCGGCGAGCATCCACCACAGGATGTGGCTGGTGTCGGCACCGACGACGATCTTCAGATAGGTGATCGAGAAGGTGACGACGAGGTAGTACATGACGTTCTCGGCGAACCGCAGGCCCATCGCCGTGAACACGCCGCGCGGGTAGCGCTTGAGCACCTCGAAGACGTTGAACGACGTCTCCTTGAGCTTGTCGGCCTCCTGCTGCGCTTCGAGGAAGATCGGCGCGTCGGTGACCTTGGTGCGGATGTAGTAGCCGATCAGCACGATGACGGCCGAGAGCCAGAACGCGACTCGCCAGCCCCACGACAGGAAGGCCGATTCGGGCAGCGTGGTGGTGAGAACGAGCAGGACGATCGTCGCGAGAAGATTGCCCATCGGAACGCCGGCCTGCGGCCACGACGACCAGAACCCGCGCGAGCGGTTGGGGCTGTGTTCGGCGACCAGCAGCACCGCGCCGCCCCACTCGCCGCCGACCGCGAAGCCCTGGACGAACCGGAGCGTCACGAGCAGCGCCGGCGCCCAGTACCCGATGGCACCGAAGGTCGGCAGGCAGCCCATGAGGAAGGTCGCGACGCCGACCATGATGATGCTGGTCTGCAGCAGCTGCTTGCGTCCGAACCGGTCACCGAAGTGGCCGAAGACGATGCCGCCGAGCGGCCGGGCGACGAAGCCCACGGCGTAGGTGACGAACGCCGCGATGATCGCGTCGAGTTCGTTGCCGCCGTCGGGGAAGAAGACCTTGGCGAAGACGAGGGTCGCGGCGGTGCCGTAGAGGAAGAACTCGTACCACTCGACGACGGTGCCCGCCATGGACGCACCGACGACCCTGCGCAATGCCGACGGCGAGCTCTCCGGCCCGTCCGTTCGTGCCTGTTCGACGCTCATGCCTGCACCCTCCCGGAATGCTCTGTGACGGGGAACACTTCCAAACACATATGCCGAGTATCGGTACGCACATATGCATCCACAATGACGCGATTCGCAGATGCGATCTGCAAAACTGCACACATGAGCGTGCCTTCGGCCGATGACCTCCTCGTCCTGCTCGCCGTCGGGCGCAGTGGCAGGTTCACCAGCGCCGCCGACGACCTGGGCGTCAACCACACCACGATCTCCCGGCGGATCGCCGCGCTCGAGCGCAGCCTCGGCGGTCGCGTGCTCACGCGGTCGGCGGCGGGATGGGAACTGACCGACCGCGGTCGCGAGGCGCTCGAGGCCGCCGAACGCATCGAGGCCGCGGTCGGAAGTCTGCGGAACCCCCGGGGCGAGCGCCGCCTCGAGGGCGTCGTGCGTATCTCCGCCACCGACGGCTTCAGCGCCTACATCGCCGCCCCGGCCGGCGCGCTCGTGCGGCAACGCCACCCGGGTATCTCCGTCGAGATCGTCGCGACCACCCGTCGCGCCTCGCAGCAACGATCCGGCATGGACATCGAGGTGGTCGTGGGACGCCCGCAGGTGCATCGGGCCGAAGCGCACCGCCTCGCCGACTACAACCTGGGCCTGTACGCCTCGCGCGACTATCTCGCCACGCACGGCTCCCCGTCGTCGGTCCGCGACCTGCGCGAGCACACCCTCGTGTACTTCATCGATTCGATGCTGCAGGTCGACGATCTCGACGTCGCGCGGCGCATCGCCCCCGACATGCAGGATTCGATCAGCTCGACGAACGTGTTCGTGCACGTCGAGGCGACCCGCGCCGCCGGAGGCCTCGGTCTGTTGCCGTGCTTCATGGCCGACCGGCACCCCGATCTCGTCCGGGTCCTGCCCGGCGAGGTCGAGGCGCGTCTGGCCTACTGGCTCGTCGCGCGCTCGGAGACGCTGCGGCGGCCGGAGGTCGCGGCCGCAGTCGCGGCGATCCGGGAGGTCGTGCACGCCCAGCGAGCGGTGCTCCTGGGTGTCGCTCGATAGAGTGCACGGGTGTCACTTTCGGACGAGGACGAAGCAGGAGCGGGTCGCTTCGCACCGAGTCCCTCCGGCGACCTGCATCTCGGCAATCTGCGCACCGCCGTCCTGGCGTGGTTGTTCGCGCGGTCGACGAACCGCCGGTTCCTCGTGCGCGTCGAGGATCTCGACCGGGTGCGTCCCGGCGCGGAGCAACGCCAGCTCGCGGATCTCGCGGCGATCGGTCTCGACTGGGACGGTCGGGTGGTCCACCAGTCCCGCCGCCGGCGCCTGTACGACGAGGCGATCGCGCGGCTCGAGCAGGCCGACCTGACCTACGAGTGCTACTGCACCCGACGCGAGATCCTCGAGGCCACCTCCGCACCCCACGCCCCTGCGGGCGCCTATCCGGGCACCTGTCGCAATCTCACCGACGAGCAGCGGGCCGAGCGCCGGGCCTCCGGCCGCGCCCCCGCGATCCGGCTGCGGGCGACCGAGGAGTGGTTCACCGTCCACGACCTGCTGCACGGCGATTTCACGGGCATCGTCGACGATCTCGTGTTGCGCCGCAACGACGGAACCCCCGCGTACAACCTCGCGGTGGTGGTCGACGACGCCGACCAGGGCATCGATCAGGTGGTGCGCGGCGACGATCTGCTCACCTCCGCGCCCCGACAGGCCTGTCTCGCACACCTTCTCGGACTGTCGGAGCCCGTCTACGCGCACGTGCCGCTCGCGCTCAACAAGGAGGGCAAGCGACTGGCCAAACGGGACGGCGCGGTGACACTGGCCGATCAGCTCGCGCTCGGACACACGGCCGCCGACGTGCTGGGCACGATCGCCGTGTCGCTGCGACTCGCCGACCCCGGCGAGCCCGTGTCGCCGGAACTGTTGCTGGACCGCTGGAATCCCGTGCTGCTTCCCCGGGATCCGTGGGTGTTCACCCCGTCGGAGGAAGGCATCCGATAGGACACGATG
The DNA here is from genome assembly GCF_049538275.1 of Rhodococcus sp. AB351. Taxonomy (NCBI): domain Bacteria; kingdom Bacillati; phylum Actinomycetota; class Actinomycetes; order Mycobacteriales; family Nocardiaceae; genus Rhodococcus; species Rhodococcus sp. AB351. The sequence continues at coordinate 33,444 of NZ_JBMVFW010000019.1, read as the reverse complement.
CGGACATAGCGGATGCAGACCCGAGGTGATATCCGTACTCTCTCGGAAGTGTCCGATCCCGGAGACGAGAGGCAGCCATGACCACCGGTGGTTACGACCCGAATCAGGATCCGAAGAACCCGGGTGGTTATCCGCCACCCGGAAACTACCCGCCACCCGGAAACTATCCGCCGCCCTCGGGCGGTGGCACTCCTCCGTCGGGTGGGAACTATCCTCCGCCCGGCAACTACCCGCCGCCGGGGAGCTATCCCCCGCCCTCGGGTGGCAACTACCCGCCGCCGGGTGGGTCCTACCCGCCGCCGGGGAACTATCCGCCTCCTCCGTCGGGTGGTGACTACCCGCCTCCGCCGGGTGCATACGGCGCCGGGAGCTTCGGTGGTCCGCCCCCGAATCAGCTGAGTGTCGGCGACGCGATCTCCTACGGCTGGTCGAAGTTCAGCGGCAACGCCGGCGTGTGGATCGTCTTCATGCTCGCCGCGTTCGTCCTCCAGGGCCTGATCAGTGGCATCTTCAACGGGTTCGACTTCACCGACGAGGCGACGGACTTCACCCTCCTGAACGCGATCGGCAGCATCGTCACGACGATCGTCGGATACCTGATCCAGGCCGCCTTCGTACGCGGCGCACTGGCCGAAACCGATGGGCAACGACCCGCTTTCGGAACGTTCCTCCAGATCGGCCCGATCGGCGCGGTCATCGTCGCAGGTCTGCTCGTGGGCATCGGCACGTCGATCGGTCTCGTGCTGTGCATCATCCCGGGCCTGGTGTTCGCGTTCTTCGCGTGGTGGACGATGCAGTTCGTCATCGATCGCAATCAGGACGCCGTCACCGCGATCAAGTCGAGCTTCAATGCCGTGAAATCGAATGCGGGAACGCTGGTGCTGCTCGCCCTCGCACTGCTCGGCATCAACCTCGTCGGTGCCCTGCTGTGCCTGATCGGCCTGCTGGTCACGGTGCCGGTGTCGATCATCGCCGTCACGTACGCCTACCGGGTCACCACGGGTGGTCCCGTAGCGGCCTGACACAACCCCCGGCGGGATCCTCCCGTCGCATCCGGAGGCATCTACCGACGCGCCACGGCACGCTGTACCGTGGCGCGTTGCCATGCCGATCGCGACAAGGGAGACATAAGTGACCACTGGTGGCTATCCACCCCCTCAGCAGGATCCTCGGGCGACGGGCGGTCATCCAGGCGGCGCCCCGTCCTACGGCGCCACCCCGCCCGACTACACCCAGCAGTTCCCGCAGTACGGCGCGCCCCAGAACGGTAGCCCTCAGTACGGCGCGCCCCAGTACGGAACACCGCAGTACGGAACCCCGCAGAACGGATCGCCCCAGTACGGTGCTCCCCAGTACGGTGCACCGCAGTACGGGGCGCCGCAGGGCGGTGGGTTCGGCGGCCCCGGATTCCCCGGCCCGGATCCGAACTTCGGCACCGGCGCCCCGGGAGAGCTGCTCCCGCGTCTCGGCGCCCGCATCATCGACGGCCTCATCGTCGGTATCCCCATGGGGATCCTGACCGCGATCATGCTCCTCGCGAGCGGCGGAAGCGGCTTCGTGAACTTCTTCATGACGGTCGCCAGCGGTATCGTCGCCTTCGGCTACTGGACGTACATGGAGTCCGCTCGGGGCGCGACCGTCGGCAAGAAGCTCCTCGGCCTGTCGGTCGCCGGTCCCGCCGGTGGCAACCCCACCCTCGAGCAGGCCGCCAAGCGTAATGCCTTCGTCGCGCTGCAGATCCTCACCGGCGTCCCGCTGCTGGGCTTCCTCGCCGGTCTGCTGTCGCTCGCCGCATACATCGGTATCGCGGTCACCATCGAGCAGGACGGCGACAAACAGGGCTTCCACGACAAGTTCGCCGGCGGCACCCGGGTACGCAAGTCCTGATCTCCCGCGCGCTCCGGGTCCCGTCCTCGTCAGGACGGGGCCCGTTCGTCGCATATGGGGTGTTCGCGCACGTACAGACCGTCCGCAACTTCGTGATCACCCTGTGGTGATGCTTGGATGTCCGGGTGACCGAGCACGGATCGAACACCTCCCCCGCCCTCTTCGACCACGCCGCCTTCGCGCGCGTGGGCCGCAGCCCGTACACGGGGATCGTCGTGCTGTTCACCGCGGTGCTGATGATCTCCAACATCTCCGCGACGAAGGGCATCGCGTTCTTCACCGGCTCCGAACTCACCGCCGGTCCGCTGCAGATCCTGCCGATCATCACCGACGGCGGGTTCTTCCTGTTCCCCCTCGCCTACATCCTCGGCGACGTGCTCAGCGAGGTGTACGGCTTCGCGGCCACCCGCCGCGCCGTCTTCTACGGCTTCGGGGCGGTCGCGCTGTCTGCGCTGTGCTTCTGGATCACGCAGCAGCTACCTCCGGCCGACTTCTACGCCGGTCAGGAGTCCTTCGAGAACGTGCTCGGCGTGGTGCCCCGGATGCTCATCGCCGGGCTCGCCGGGTACGCGGTCGGGCAGCTGCTCAACTCGTACGTGCTCGTCCGCATCAAGGAACGCACCCGGGAGAAGCACCTGTGGGCGCGGTTGATCGGGTCGACCGTCGTCGGCGAGTTCGCCGACACCCTCATCTTCTGCTCGATCGCCGCAGGTGCCATCGGCATCACGACCTGGGCCGACTTCGTCAACTTCGTGATCGTCGGGTTCCTGTGGAAGACGCTGGTCGAGATCGTCGTGCTCCCGGTGACCTACCGCGTGATCGCGTACGTCAAGAAGCGCGAACCCTCCTACGCGTGACGACTCACGCCTGACGACTCAGGCCCGACGACTCAGGCCTGGCGCCGGCTCGCGTAGAACCGGCCGAGCGTCTCGGCCTTGAACTCGGCGAGGGTGCCGTTCTCCATGTTCGTCCGGATGTCGTCGACGAGGCGCACCGTGAACCGTTCGTTGTGGATCGTGCACAACGTCGAGGCAAGCATCTCCTTCGCCTTGAACAGGTGGTGGATGTACGCCCGCGTGTAGTTCCGGCAGGTGTAGCAGTCGCAGTTCTCGTCGATCGGCGTGAAGTCGCGCCGGTGACGGCTGGTGTTGATGTTGAACCGGCCGTCCGGATGGTAGATCGCGGCGTTGCGCGCGACCCGCGACGGATTGACGCAGTCGAAGGTGTCGACGCCGTGCTCGACCGCGACGAAGATGTCGTCGGGTTCACTGATGCCCAGCAGGTGCCGCGGCTTGTGCTCGGGCAGCTCCTCGGTGCACCACCGCACGATCGTGCCGAGATTGTGCTTCTCGAGCGCCCCACCGATGCCGTAGCCGTCGAACCCGCGGCCGGTCTCGCCGACGATGGACTCGAGGCCCCGGCACGCCTGTCGTCGCAGGTCCTCGTACTGCGCGCCCTGCACGACGCCGAACAACGCCTGGTAGGGACGGTGGGCACGTTCGGCGGTGAGCTTCTCGTGCTCGGCGATGCACCGCACCGCCCACGCCTGGGTCCGCTCGAGGGAGCGTTCCTGATAGCCGCGGGTGTTCATGAGGGTCGTGAGCTCGTCGAAGGCGAACATGATGTCGGCGCCGAGCTCGTGCTGGATGCGCATCGACACCTCGGGGGTGAACCGGTGCCGCGCCCCGTCGAGGTGCGATTTGAAGGTCACCCCGTCGTCGTCGACGTGGGCGAGCCGTTCCTTGCCCTTGGCGATGACGTCGTCGTTCTGGACGCCGACGGACTCCATCGCGATGACCTTCTTGAACCCGGCCCCGAGCGACATGACCTGGAATCCGCCGCTGTCGGTGAAGGTCGGGCCGGGCCAGTTCATGAACTTCCCGAGCCCGCCGGCCTCGTCGACGATGTCGGAGCCGGGCTGCAGGTAGAGGTGGTAGGCGTTGGCGAGCAGCGCCTGCGAGCCGAGCTCGGCCATCGTCTCGGGCAGCACCGCCTTGACGGTCGCCTTCGTACCCACCGGGACGAAGGCCGGGGTGCGGATGTCTCCGTGCGGGGTGTGGATCGTGCCCGTGCGGCCGAGTCCGTTGTCGAGACGCGCTCCGACCGTGAAGAAGGGATCGGGCGGGGTCGGAATGCTGGAATCGGTCACTTCCGTATCCAATCACGTCGGGAAGGTGCGGCCTTCTCACGGCGGCGAACGGAGATCGCGAACACGGCGACACCGGCGAGCGCCAGCAGCACACCGACCGCGGCGGGAGCGGTGTAGCCGAATCCGGCCGCGATCACGACCCCGCCGATCCACGCACCGAACGCGTTCGCCAGGTTGAACGCGGCGTGGTGCAGCGACGCCGCGAGCGTCTGGGCGTCCTCCGCGACATCCATCAACCGCACCTGGAGAGCCGGGCCCACCGCGGCGCATCCGACACCCAGACCGAAGACCATCACGAAGGCGGTCCACGGGTTGTGGGCCGCGGCGACGAACAGCGCGAGCAGCACCGCGAGCGAAGTGATCGACGCGTAGACGCCGGGGATCACACCGCGATCGGCGACGCGACCACCGATGGCATTGCCGACGACCATGCCCACGCCGAAGAGCATCAGCGCGACCGGCACGAGCGATCTCGACACTCCGGCGACGTCGGTCAGCGTGGTGCTGATGTAGGTGTACACCGCGAACACACCACCGAAGCCGATGACGGCCACGGCGAGCGTGAGCCAGACGGTGCTGCTCTTCAACGCCCCGAGTTCGACCCGCACGCTGGTCGTCGGTATCGACAGTGTCGGCACCCAGGCGGCGAGAGCGACGACGGTGGCCACTCCGATCACCGCGACCAGCACGAACGCCGCGCGCCAGCCCAACGCCATGCCGAGCCACGAGGCGGCGGGCACCCCGACGACGTTCGCCACCGACAGCCCCATCATCACCAGCGACACCGTACGCGCGCGGCGACCGGGTCCGGCGAGATGCGCCGCGACCAGCGCGGCGACCCCGAAGTACGCGCCGTGCGGCAGGCCGGCGACGAACCGGGAGACGACGAGCAGACCGTAGTTCGGGGCCAGCACCGTGGCGGCGTTGCCGAGGGTGAACGCGACCATCAGCGCGACCAGCAGTGTCTTGCGCGGCACGCGGGCGGCGATCGTCGCGATGAGCGGGGCACCGACGACGACACCGGCCGCGTAGGCGGAGACGACGTGGCCCGCGGTGGGTTCGGAGACCCCGATGCTCGTCGCGATCTCGGGGAGCAACCCCATGGCGACGAACTCGGTGGTTCCGATCCCGAACCCGCCGAGGGCGAGCGCCCACATCACGAGCGTGCGCGCGGGATGTCCGGAGTCGGTGTGGGCAGGATCGTCGAGTGGGCGGCCGGAAGCCGTGGTGGTCATCGGTGAGGAAACCTTCGATCTGTCGATGGTCCCGGAGCCGGAGGTCGTGCGGGCCGGGACGCGGGCGCGCTCGGGGAGCGACGCGGGGCAGCCTCCATTCTGGGGCAGTCCGGCCCCGCACTTCTCCCCGCGGCGACGTGAGTTCCGCCATCTCCCGATCGTCAGGTGAGGAAGGTCGTATCCGCCCGCTCGGCCCTGCGCGCCTCGATCCTCCTGGCGACGAACTTGCCGAGCTCGTCCACCCACAGCACCGACGAGCCGACGGCGACCGCGAGCAGCCACTGTTCGGAAGTGAGCGAGGTGGTGTCCATGAATCCCTGCAGGGCGCCGAGTTGCACGACGCAGATCTGCAGGACGACGACGGCGATGATCGCGATCCAGATGGTGTGGTTGGTGAACGTCTGTGCCGAGAACACCGATCCGAGATCCGAACGCACGTTGAACAGGTTGAACACCTGGTAGAAGACGAACGTCGTGAACGCGAGGGTCGTGGCGAACAGCGGGTCGGATGCGCTGTCGGGGAACAGTTCCGGGCCGAAGTGCAGCACCGCGATCGTGCCCACCGTCATCACGATGCCGAGGCCGAGGATGCGCTGCACCCGGGAGCGTTCGAGCAGGGCCTCGTTCGCGGGCCGCGGTCGTCGCCTCATCGCGTCGGGGGCGGTCGGGTCGACACCGAGGGCGAGCGCCGGCGGTCCGTCCATGATGATGTTCACCCACAGGATCTGCAGTGCGCTGAAGGGCGCGCCACCCGCGAGTCCGAGCACACCGGCCGTCAGGAAGATGAGGACGAAGCCCCACGCCGTGGTGAGCTGGAACTTCACGAATTTGACGATGTTGTCATAGATTCCGCGTCCCTCGGCCACGGCGGCGACGATGGTCGCGAAGTTGTCGTCGGTGAGGATCATGTCCGCGGCGCCCTTGGAGACGTCGGTTCCCGTGATCCCCATGGCCACACCGATGTCGGATTGTTCGAGCGCGGGAGCGTCGTTGACGCCGTCGCCCGTCATCGCGACGATCTGCCCGTCGGCCTGCAGCGCTTCGACGAACCTGATCTTGTGTTCGGGCGCCACGCGGGCGAGGACGCCGAATTTCTTTGCCCTCCGGCGCAGTTCGTCGTCGGTGAGTTTGTCGAGATCCGAACCGGAGGCAGCCGACCCGCGGATTCCGAGTTCCTCGGCGATCGCGGAAGCCGTCACCAGATGGTCGCCGGTGATCATGTGCACCGAGATGCCCGCCTCGTGGGCGACGGCGATCGCATCCTCGGCTTCGGTCCGCGGCGGGTCGACGATGCCGACGATCGCGTGGATCGTCAGGTCGGCCACCTTCTCCTGCAGCGCATCGGTGTCGCCGCGGGGAACGGCATCGAGGTCGCGACCGGCGATCATGAGGGTTCGCAGACCTTCCGACGCGAGCGCCTCCACGGCCCGGTGGATCCTCGCGCGACCGTCGTCGTCGAGCGGAATCGGGCCGTCGGGACCGGCGATCGAGGTGGCACGATCGAGGAGCACACCCGGCGCGCCCTTCACGAAACAGCGGTATCCGCCGTTCGGCAGGGTGTGGAAGGTGGCCATGTACTTGTAGTCCGAGTCGAACGGCACCTCCGAGATGCGGTTCAGCGCGGCCCGCGCACCCTCGACGTCGATGCCGCCCTTCTCGGCGAGCACCACGAGGGCACCCTCGGTGGGATCGCCGACCAGCACTCCGTTGCGCACGGTCGCGTCGTTGCACAGTCCCATCCCGAGCAGTGCGTCCGTGAAGTCCGGTGCGGGCAGACCGTCACCGACGAGGATCTTGCCGTCGGTTCCGTACCCGGTGCCGGTGACGCGGAAGGCACGACCCGCGACGAGCAGTCGCTGCACCGTCATCTCGTTGAGGGTGAGGGTGCCGGTCTTGTCGGTGCAGATGTGGGTGGTGCTGCCGAGCGTCTCGACCGCGGCGAGGCGTTTGACGATCGCACCGCGGGCCGCGAGACGTGAGGCTCCCATCGCGAGGGTGAAGGCGACGACGGCCGTGAGCCCTTCGGGGATCGTCGCGACCGCCAGCGACACCGCGGTGACGAGGAGATCCGACCAGGTCTGTCCCCGCAGCAGACCGAGGACGAACACCAGCGCCACTGTCACGATCGCGACGATCGTCAGGGTCTGGGCGAGCTGGCCGATGCGCCGTTGCAGCGGCGTCTGTTCGCCACCGGCCGATCCGAGAAGGGTTGCGATGGCACCCATTTCGGTACGCATGCCCGTGCCGGTGACGATCATCGCGGCACGTCCGCGTGTGACCTCGGTGTTCATGAACAGCATGTCGGTGCGGTCGCCGAGCGGCGCGTCGGGATCGTCGACGACGTCGGCCTGTTTGTCGACGGGCTGGGATTCACCGGTGAGGGCGGCCTCCGCGACCTGCAGCCGGACGGCGGTGACGAGTCGGCCGTCGGCCGGGACGGTGTCGCCGGCCTTGAGGAGCACCACGTCTCCGGGGACGAGTTCGGCGCGGGGCACCTCCGTCCCCCTGCCGTCGCGCAGCACCCGGCTGGTCGACACCGACATCTTCTTCAACGCGGCGAGGCTGCTCTCGGCCCGGGATTCCTGCACGTAGTTCAGCACGGTGTTGAGCGCGATCACCGCGAAGATGACGACGGGGGTCTCCCACTCGCGGGAGACGGTGGCGCTGACCACCGCCGCCACGACCAGAACGAGGGTCATCCTGTCGGCCAGCAGCGAGAGCACGCGCCGCCAGGTCGGTACCTTCTTCGCCTCGTCGAGCAGGTTCGGGCCGTACTCGCCACGCCGTCGTTCGACCTCGTCCGCACTCAACCCTCGTTGCGGATCGACCTCGAACGCCTCGGCGACGTCGGTCGCGGCGCGGGTGTGCCAACTCGAGGTGGTCGCGGGAGCTTGTGCGGACATCGGCACTCCTCGTTCGGGCTGCTCTCGGCGGATCGGGCGAACACGGTCCTGACGGCCGGTTTCACCGTAACCGGCGGAGCGTTCCACTGCGCCGGAAGCCGGTTCGTGATGTGCTGGATACGGCAGCGGAACCGGAGGAGTGAACGCGATGAGCGACAACCCGAACACCGACGATCCTGTCGTCCCACTCGACGAGGACCAGTGCTGGGACCTGCTCGCGACGGGCAAGGTGGGCCGCCTCGTCACCGTCGTCGGCGGGCGACCGGAGATCTATCCCGTCAACTACGTCACCGACGATCGCACGGTGTACTTCCGCAGCGGTGAGGGCAGCAAGCTCTCCGAACTGGCGGTGCACCCGCAGGTGGCCTTCGAGGTGGACGAGATCCGCGAGGACTCCGCGTGGAGCGTCGTGCTGCACGGGCACGCCCGGATCCTGCGGAGCTTCGACGACGCGGCGCGGATCGACGCCCTCGGACTGTCGCCGTGGGTTCCCACCCCGAAATACGACTACGTCGCGCTGACGGCCACCGACCTCACCGGGATGCAGCTCACGCTCGTCAAGCGGTGAACGGTGGCGCCCTCTGCGCAGCAGCACCGCCTGTTGATGCGGTTCATGCTGCTGTCGGTGGCGACCGCGCTCGCGACGATGCTGCTGAAGGCATCGGCGGCGTGGATCACCGGATCGGTGGGTCTGTTGTCGGACGCGCTCGAATCCGGGGTCAACCTCGTCGCGGCGCTCGTCGGTCTCGCGGCGCTACGTCTCGCCGCGAAGCCGGCCGATGCGAACCACGATTTCGGGCACGGGAAGGCCGAGTACCTCTCCGCCGCGGTCGAGGGCACCATGGTCTTCGCCGCCGCGACGGTGATCCTGTGGACCTCGGTCGAGCGCCTGATCTCCCCGCAGCCGGTGACCGAGGTCGGACTCGGTCTCGTCCTGTCGGCCGGATCCTCGGCGCTCAATCTCGTGGTCGGTCTCCTGCTCATCCGGCAGGGCCGCGCACACCGGTCGATCACGCTGGTCGCCGACGGGAAACACCTGCTGACGGACGTGTGGACGTCGGCGGGCGTGCTCGTCGGCGTGGCGCTGGTCGCGCTGTCCGGCTGGGACGTGCTCGACCCGATCGTGGCGATCCTCGTCGCCCTGAACATCCTGCGGATCGGTTTCGGGCTCGTGCGGCAGGCGGTCGTCGGCATGCTCGACGCGGTTCTTCCCCCGGAGGACGTGACGGCGGTGAACGCCGTCCTCGACCGCTACCGGGAACCGGGGGTGGTGACGATCCTGCCGCCGCGCACCCGCGAGTCGGGACGGCAGCGCTTCGTCTACCTCGTCGTGCGGGTGCCGGGTGACTGGACGGTGCGCGCCGGCCACGACCTGCTCGACCGCATCGAGGCCGATCTCGGCGAGGCACTACCCGGCGTCGTGGTGTTCAGCCATCTCGAACCCGACCGCGCCCCCACGGGACGCAGGTGAGGTGATCAGGCCGAGGCGACGAGTCCGGCACCGAGGCCGAGCATCAGGACCGCGACGCCGCCGTCGAGGATGCGCCACGAGGACGGCTTGGCGAACCAGGCACGCAGATAACGGGCGCCGTACCCGAGGGCGGCGAACCACACGACGCTCGCGGTGATCGCCCCGGCACCGAACCACCACCGGCCGGGGTTGCCGTAATGGTTGGCCACCGAACCGAGCATGAGCACGGTGTCGAGATAGGTGTGCGGGTTGAGCCAGGTCAGCGCCAGGCAGGTCAGCAGGGCCGCGCCGATGGTGACGGCACCGCCCGGGGCGGCGGACAGTGCCGACGGCTTCAGCGCGCGGCGTGCCGCGAAGAGTCCGTAGCAGATGAGGAAAGCGGCACCCGCCCAACGGATCACGTCGATCGCGCCGGGAGCGTGGTCGAGGATCGTCGCGATCCCGGCGATGCCCGCGGTGATGAGCACGGCGTCGGAGATCACGCAGATCGCGATCACAGGCAGCACGAATCGTCGCGCGATGGCCATGCGCAGGACGAAGGCGTTCTGCGCACCGATGGCGACGATGAGGGACAGACCTGTGACGAATCCGGCGACGACGAGTGACATGGCATCGACGCTAGGAATCCTGTCGAGATAAGAACAGTTGATTTTGCTGTACCTGCATTAGAGTTTCTTGATGTGGATCTCGACTTCGCTCAACTTCGCACTTTTGCAACGGTATTGGACGAGGGCACTTTCGAGGGTGCGGCGGCTGTTCTTCGCGTCACACCGTCCGCGGTGAGCCAACGCATCAAGTCGCTCGAACAACACGTCGGTCAGGTGCTGTTGCGACGGACCCGGCCCGTCAGCGCGACCGCGGCCGGCGAGGTGGTGATGCGGCTCGCCCGGCAGGTCGCGCGGCTGGAACAGGACGCCTCCGAGGAACTCGGGCTCGGCGCCGACACCGGGAGCTACGCCACGATCCCGCTCGTCGTCAACGCCGATTCGATGTCCACCTGGTTGCTGCGCGCCCTGGCCCGGATGCCCGTGCGGTATCGGGCACTGTTCGAACTGCACCGCGAGGACGAGTTCCACTCCACGGATCTGTTGCGCGACGGCACCGCCATGGCGGCGGTCACCTCCGTCCCCGAACCCGTGCAGGGTTGCACGTCCGAGAAGCTCGGCGCCATGCGCTATCACGCGATGGCGAGCGTGGACTTCGCCGAACGCTGGTTCCCCGAGGGTATGACCCCCACCGAACTGCGGGAAGCCCCGATGCTCACCTTCGACCGCAAGGACGACATGCAGGATCGCTTCGTCCGCAAGCGGACCCGGCGGCGGCTGAATCCGCCGCGCAACTACGTTCCGGGCGCCCTCGAATTCGTCGAGGCCGCGCGGCTGGGGTTGGGCTGGGCCATGCTCCCCGATGCGATGGTCGCCGACACCACCGATCTCGTGAGCCTGGCCCCGGACGACCCGATCGCCGTGCCGCTGTACTGGCAGCGGTGGCGGCTGGACTCCCCCGTACTCGACGCGCTGACCGATGCGGTCCGTCGCACCGCGCGCGAAGTGCTGCACTGAAATCCGGGACGATTCGATCACACCGGTGCCCGGACGCCCGTTCTCACCGCGCCTGCATCGCGCCGACCGGATCGACGTACATCACCCGCGACGCCGCACCGAGCGCCGCCGCCGACCGCAGATCGTCGTCGGGTTCCGAGAAACGCAGCGGCACATCGTTGTACGACGACCGCTGCCGGTAACCGTCGGACACGTCCTCACGCTCCCGTCCGTGCCGGGCGAACGCCTCACCACCGACGGTCACCACGTCGGGATTGACGACGTCCCGCACCGACGCGACCGCACGGCCGAGGAGCACCGCCCGGTTCGGCGACGGGTCGGTGCCATCGGCGCTCCCCGGTTCGAGTACAGCACAGAACGATTCGATGTCGTCTGCCGAGGACCGTGCGAGGCCGTCCACGAGCCACGCCATCGAGATCGATTCCTCCGCACACAGATACAGCCAGCTCTCGGGTCGTCGCCGGAAGGCACTCTCGAACCGGCGGTATTCGACCTCCGCGACCGCCTCCACGTACGGAACGACCGTGTACGGCGTGGGCACGATCGCCCGGAACAACACGTCCACGGGCGCTTCGCACCAGCCCAGCCGCGGGTGGTCGAGCGCCCCTCGGCGCTCGTCGTACAGACCACCCACCGCGAGGCCGGCCCACAGCGGCTGCCTGCCGTGCAGCTGTGACTCGTGCACCCGCAGCGCCGCACCGATCGCGGCGAAGACATCGAACGCCGACGCCGGTGTCGCGAAGGTCGTCCGGTGCAGCTCCCGTCCGAGCAGGTCGCCGGAGACCAGCCGGGTCTCCCGCTCCCCCAGATGGATACCGGTGAGGAAGCCCCGTTCGGTGTCCACCTCCACCGGCACGTGCGGCCGTCCCACCCGCCCCCGCGGAGCGAGATCGGGACGGTCGCGCAGCAACCCGTGATCGAGCAACGACGTCACCGCCCGGTTGACCGTCGACGCCGACAGGCCCGTGAAGTCGGCGAGCATCGTGCGCGTCGCCGGTCCCCCACGTCGTAGGTGCTGCATGATCCACCCCGCCGGTGTGGTCTCGTCGGCCCGGAAGACCGCCGGTCGTGAGCGCACAGAGACCCCCGGTCGCGCAGAACGCACGAGATCGAGAGTCGACCGTACCGCCGTTGTCCGCACCCCCGTCATGGCCAGAAGTGTCCCGCTCCGCCCGCGAGGACGGAATGGTTTGTATCAGGCCGCGCCGAAGTCTCCCGCGTTCACTCCACGAGTGCCTTGAACTGCGCGTCGTACAGCCTCGCGTACGCACCGGCCGCCTCGAGCAGCCCCTCGTGCGTGCCCTGTTCGACGATCCGTCCGTCCTCCATCACCACGATGCGGTCGGCGTTGCGGATGGTCGACAGGCGGTGGGCGATGACGAAGCTGGTGCGGTCGTCGCGCAACCGCGCGGTGGCCTGCTGGACGAGCAGTTCGGTGCGGGTGTCGACCGAGCTCGTCGCCTCGTCGAGGATGAGGATCGACGGCTTGGACACGAACGCCCGCGCGATCGTGATGAGCTGACGCTCGCCGGCGCTGAGGTTGCCGTCGTTCTCCTCGTCGATGATCGTGTCGTAGCCGTCGGGCAGGGCCCGCACGAAACGGTCGACGTAACTCATCCTGGCCGCGGACATGATCTGGTTCTCGGTCGCGTACGGGTTGCCGTAGGCGATGTTCTCGCGAATGGTGCCGCCGAACAGCCAGGTGTCCTGCAGGACGATGCCGATGCGCGAGCGCAGTTCGTCGCGGGACATCGAACGGATGTCCACGCCGTCGACGAGGATCCGGCCCGCGTCGACCTCGTAGAAGCGCAGGATCAGGTTGATGAGGGTGGTCTTGCCGGCGCCCGTGGGTCCGACGATCGCGATCATCTGGCCCGGTTCGGCCCGCAACGACAGGTTCTCGATGAGCGGCCGGTCGGGGGTGTACGAGAAGGCGACGTTCTCGAACTCGACGAGTCCGTGCCGGCTCCACGGCATCGTCGGCGCCGCGACCTCCGGTTCCTCCTCCGGTTCGTCGAGCACCGCGAACACCCGCTCGGCCGACGCCGACGCCGACTGCAGGAGGTTGACCATCGCGCCGATCTGCGCGAGCGGCTGCACGAGCTGACGCGAGTACTGGATCATCGCCTGGATCTCGCCGAGCGTCGCGGTGCCCGACGCGATCCGCAGACCACCGAGCACCGCGATGACGACGTAGCCGACGTTGCCGAGGAAGGTCACGAACGGCATCACCAGGCCGGACACGAACTGCGCGCGATAGGAGGCCTGGTACAGCGACTCGTTGGTGTCGGTGAAGCGTCGCTGCACCTCCGCGGTGCGGCCGTAGGCGGTGATGAGCTCGTGCCCGGTGAAGGCCTCCTCGATCTGCCCGTTGAGCTTGCCGGTCGTCTCCCACTGCGCGAGGAAGTGCTTGCGCGAGCGACGCGCGATCACTGCCGTCGCCACGACCGACGCCGGGACGGTCAGAATCGCGACGAGCGCGAGCATCGGCGAGATGAACAGCATCATCACCACGAGACCGAGCAGCGTCAGCACCGCGAGGACGAGCTGGGAGATGGACTCCTGCATGCCCGCGGCGACGTTGTCGATGTCGTTGGTGACGCGGCTGAGCAGGTCGCCGCGCGAATGCGTGTCGAAGTACCGCAGCGGCAACCGGTGGATCTTGCGTTCGATCCGCGACCGCATGTCGCGCACGACGCGCTGCACGATCTCGTTGAGGCCGTAGGCGGCGACCCAGATCAGACCGGACGAGAGCAGGTACAGCGCCAGGACGATGACGAGGATCCGGCCGAGGGCCGAGAAGTCGATGCCGAGTCCGGGCACCACGTCCATCCCCGAGACCATGTCGGCGAACTGGTCGCGGCCCTCGGCGCGCAGACCGGCGACGGCTTCGTCCTTGGTCTGTCCGGCGGGGAGCTGCATGCCCACCACCCCGTCGAAGATGACGTCGGTGCCGCGGCCGAGCACGAAGGGCGCCACCGACATGCTCACGACACCGAGGAAGGCGGACAGCAGCACCGAGTAGACGGCGTAGCGGTGCGGGTGGAGCAGGCCGAGCACCCGGCGGATGGTGCGCAGACGCGACGGTGCCGCCGCTTCCGGAGTCGTCATACCGTGGCCATCCTCTGCGACTCGACGATCTCCGAGTACGTCCGGCACCGGCCGAGCAGACCGAGATGCGTCCCGGAATCGACCATGACGCCGTTGTCGAGGACGACGATGCGGTCGGCGTCCTGCACGGTGGAGACCCGCTGCGCGACGATGAGCACGCACGCGTCGCGCGTCTCGGGTTCGAGCGCCGCGCGCAGGCGGGAGTCGGTCGCCGGGTCGAGTGCGGAGAAGGCGTCGTCGAACAGGTAGATGGCGGGCCGGCGGACGAGGGCGCGGGCGATCGCGAGTCGCTGCCGCTGTCCGCCGGAGACCGTGGTGCCGCCCTGGGAGAGAACCGTGTTCAGTCCGTCCTCGGTCTTGTGGACGAAGTCGGCGGCCTGCGCGACCTCGAGGGCGTGCCACAGTTCGTCGTCGGTGGCGTCGGCGCGTCCGTACCGGAGGTTGTCGGCGATGGTGCCGGAGAACAGGTAGGCCTTCTGCGGCACGACGGCGATGCGCGAGCGCAACACGTCGGTGTCGAGTGCCCGGACGTCGACACCCGCGACGAGCACCTGCCCGGCGGTGACGTCGATCAGCCGCGGCACGAGCCGCATCAGGGTGCTCTTGCCCGAGCCGGTGCCGCCGATGATCGCGGTGGTGGAACCGGGGTCGGCGCGGAACGACACCCCGCTGAGCACGGGAGCGTCGGCACCGGGATACGAGAAACCGGCATTGCGGAGTTCGAGGGTGACGCGGGTCGGGAGTTCGCGGACCGGTTCGGCGGGGGAGGACACCGTCGGTTCGGTGTCGAGCACGTCGAGGATGCGCTCGGCGCAGACCGCGGCGCGCGGAGCCATGATCGCGACGAACGACGTCATGAGCACGGCCATGAGGATCTGGGCGATGTAGGTGATCATGGCGGTAATGGAGCCGACCTGCATCGCACCGGAGTCGATGCGGTGGGCGCCCACCCACAGGACGCCGACGGTGCTCACGTTCGAGATCAGCAGCACCGCCGGGTACAGCACGGAGTTCACGCGGCCGACGCGCAGGGCGGTGGCGGTGAGGTCGTCGTTGGCGCCGTCGAAGCGGGCCTTCTCGGTCTCGTCGCGCACGAATGCCCTGATCACGCGGATGCCGGTGATCTGCTCGCGCAGCACCCGGTTCACCGAGTCGATGCGCTTCTGCATGACCCGGAAGCCGGGCAGCATGAGCGCGATGAGCGTGACCATGGTGAAGATCAGCACCGGGACGGCGACGACCAGCACGAGCGAGGTGCCGGGGTCCTGGCGGATCGCCATGATGACGCCACCGATCCCCATGATCGGGGAGGTCACGACGATGGTGCAGGTCATCAGCACCAGCATCTGGACCTGTTGCACGTCGTTGGTGTTGCGGGTGATCAGCGACGGGGCACCGAACGTCCCGAACTCGCGTGCCGAGAACCGCCCCACATTCCGGACGAGCGCGAGCCGCACGTCGCGGCCGAAGCCCATCGCGGCACGCGCCGCGAAGTAGACGGCACCGGTCGCGGCACCGACCTCGACGGCGCTGATGACGAGCATCAGCAGACCGGTCCGGACGATGTAGTCGATGTCCCCGGTCGCCACGCCGTTGTCGATGATGTCGGCGTTGAGACTCGGGAGCAGCAACATGCCCCCGGTCGCGACCAGCTGCAGGAGTACGACCCCCGCGAGGGCACCCCGATAGGGCGCCATGAAGCGGCGCAACAGCCGTAGCAACATGGGCATTACGCTACCTGCGACTCCCTGCAGCAATCCTCACGAACCACCCGGACGGCCACGTACCGTGTCGGGTACGTGGCCGGGCGGGGTTCGTCACACTCGTGCGGATTCCGGTGCGGGCTCGGTGGCGCCGAGCTCGCGGGTGAGCTTCTCGCCCTCGACGTCGACGTTCGGAAGGATCCGGTCGAGCCACTTCGGCAGCCACCACGCCTTGTCGCCGAGCAGCGCCATCACCGACGGGATGATGACCATGCGGACGATGAAGGCGTCGAAGAAGACCGCCGCCGCGAGTGCGAAACCGATCGACTTGATCAGCGAGTCCGGTTCGGCGATGAACGCCGCGAACACCGAGATCATGATGATCGCCGCTGCGCTCACCACGCGGGCGCCGTGCGCGAAGCCGCTGCGGACGGCCTCGAGTGCGCTCGCGCCGTGGACGTAGTCCTCACGCATACGCGTCACCAGGAACACCTGGTAGTCCATCGCGAGACCGAAGACGACGCCGATGAGGATGATCGGCATGAAGCTCACGATGGGCTGCGGGTTGGCGATCAGGCCGCCCCAGCCCTCCTGGAAGACCGCGACGGTGGCACCGAAGGTCGCCAGGACGCTGAGCAGGAAGCCGAGGGTCGCGGTGAGCGGGACCAGGATCGAGCGGAACACCAGCATCAGCAGGATGAAGGCGAGGCCGACGACGACCGCGAGGTACGGAGCCAGTGCGCTCTGGAGGCTGTCGGAGATGTCGCCCTCGAGCGCGGTCTGGCCGGTCACGCCGTAGGACAGGCCGAACTCCTCGTTCAATTCGGTCTCGCCGTCGCGGATGCTCTGGACGAGGTCCATCGTCGCGGGATCGGTCGGGCCGCTGCGCGGGGTGACGAGGATCTGGGCGGTGTCGCCCGCCTCGTTCACCGCGACGATCTGGGCGTTGACGACCTCGTCGTTCTCGTAGAGCTTGCCGACGACGGCACCGAACGCGACCGGGGCCTCCACGTCGGCGTCCTGGGTGTCGACGACGACGACCAGCGGGCCGTTGCGTCCGGGACCGAATCCCTCGTCGACCAGGTCGTAGGCCTTGCGGGCGCTGGTCGCCGGGTCGGAGGTGGCCTCCGACGGCAGGGCGAGGTTCAGTCCGGTGGCGGGCAGCGCGAGCGCGCCGAGGACGACCACAGCGGCAACCAGCGGGATGGCCGGGCGGCGCGTGATCAGACCGACGAACTTGGCACCCGCCTTGGGGGTGTCGTCGTCGGAACCGCGCTTGTTCAGGAACGGGATGCGTCCGGCGAAGGCCTTCTCACCGAACAGTCCGAGCACGGCGGGCAGCAGCGACACGGCGATGAGCACGGCCATGAGCACCGTGAACGCGGCGGCGTAACCCATGACCGACAGGAACGGGATGCCGACGACGCTCAGCGCCATGAGGGCGATGATGACCGTCAGGCCGGCGAAGACGACCGCGGAACCGGCGGTGCCCACGGCGCGGCCGGCGGCCTCGGTGCGATCCGCGGTGACGGTGAGTTCGTGCCGGAAGCGCGAGACGATGAACAGCGAGTAGTCGATCGCCACGGCCAGGCCGATCATGACCGCGAGCGTCGGGGTCATCGAGCTGAGGTCGGCGAAGCCGGAGGCGATGGTGATGCCGAGGCTGCCGATGCCGACGCCGACGAGTGCGGTGATCAGCGGAAGTCCGGCGGCGACGAGCGAGCCGAAGGTCAGGGTGAGCACGATCGCGGCGATGCCGATGCCGATGAGTTCGGCGGTGCCACCGGGCATGCCCATCTCGGCGGCGGCCGTACCGCTGACCTCGACGGTCAGGCCGGCGTCACGGCCGATCTCGGCGGCGTCGAAGATCTGGTCGCGCAGGGCCTGGTCGACGTCGGTGATCTCGCCCTCGAACGGGACGGTGACGAAGCCGACGGTGCGGTCGGCGCTCAGCGGCGACAGGGCCTGGGCGTCGGACAGCGCAGCCTCTTCGGGAGTGCCCTGCTGTGCGGCGACGGCCTTCATCTGCTCGACGAGACCGGCGTCGGCAAGGACCGGGTTCACCAGCGCGCCGGCCTGTTCCTCCGGCGAGGCGGTGGCGGGATCGACCTTGGCGGGCGGCGAGACGCGGTCGATGCCGCGGACCGCGGCGAGGACCTCGTCGACGGCGGCCAGGTTCTCCGGGTCGTCGAGCGTCTGCCCGTCGGGCGCGGCGAAGACGTAGCGCGCGCTGAGCCCGTTCATCGGGTCCTCTGTCGACGGGAACCGCTCCGCCATGAGGTCCTGGGTCTTCTGCGCGGGGGTGCCCGGAAGCGTGAACGCATCCGTGGTGGGCCCCGACAGGGTTGCTGCACCGACCCCGAAGAGGACGAGCAGCGCGATCCAGAAGGACAGCACTGCGCCCTTCCGTCTGTGGGCGAACTTGCCCAGCCGGTACAGGTAGGTCGCCACGGGGCACCCTTTCTATGTCGGAAGATCCTGCGGGGTCGGATGGTGGGGCGGAGACAGCGGTCGGGCGGAACTACGGAGAACCAGGGCTACGGGAAACCACGGCGGAGCCGGTCGAACGCCTCGCGGATGAGCTCTTCGACCGACCGGTCCGTCGTCCCGGTCGCGTGTGTCTCCATGGCTGCGCGCACTGCGCCCATGGCGGCGTAGTTCAGCAGTGAGGGGTACAGGTCGGAGTCGGGGTCGGTGCCGGTGCGTTCGGCGATGATCTCGACGAGCAACTGCGACGAGCGCCGCTCGACCTCGATCTGCCGGGACAGCAGCACATTGCTCTCCTCGAGCAGGGTGATGCACGCGACGATCTCGTCGAACGGCCAGGCAGGGTTCTGCACGACGTCCAGGGCCACCGTGAGCAGCGAGTCCATGATGTCCTCGTCGGCGGGACGATCGCGGAGCAGGTCGATCCACTCCTCGACCCGGGTCTCGAGATACGCGAGGACGGCGTCTTCCTTGCTGGCGAAGTAGTTGTGGAAGGTGCGGGTCGAGACGCCTGCGCGCGCTGCGATCGCATCGGCCGTCACGGCGGGCAGACCGTGTTCGCGGGCCAGTTCGGCCGCGGCGGTCGCGAGGGCCGCGCGAGTGGCTGCCTTCTTGCGGTCGCGCAGGCCCGGAGAGGTGGTCACTTCATCCAAGGTACCGATTTTGCAGAGCTCTGTAAGTTTGCAGAGTCGTGCAAAGTTATGACATCGCCCACACGCGCCCGAGGGCTATTGCGGGTTTCACACCCGGCGTCGCTCCCACGCT
Organism: Rhodococcus sp. AB351; assembly: GCF_049538275.1. Taxonomy (NCBI): domain Bacteria; kingdom Bacillati; phylum Actinomycetota; class Actinomycetes; order Mycobacteriales; family Nocardiaceae; genus Rhodococcus; species Rhodococcus sp. AB351. The sequence continues at coordinate 14,171 of NZ_JBMVFW010000019.1, read as the reverse complement.
CCGGGATCCTTTGTGAGGTCCTCCACGAAACCCGGAAGATCTCCCGCGACGACGTCCGCGAGCGACACCTCCTCGAGCACGGCGCGCAGGTTCACGCGCACCGCGATCCACACGTCCTGCAGTCGTTCGGCCGCCCCGCTGTAGACGACGTCCTCGGGCCGCTCCCCGCGCACCGATGCCAGCGGGCCCTCGACCGTGCGGATGATGTCGGCGATGGAGATCTCGGTCGCGGGTCGCGCGAGCCAGTAGCCGCCTTCCGGTCCCCGCCGGCTGTTCACCAACCCGCCGCGGCGCAGGTCGGCGAGAACGGCCTCGAGAAACTTGTGCGGGATGGTCTGCGCCGTCGCGAGGGTCTCCGCCTTCGTCAGGCGACCGTCCTCGATCGCCGCGAGTTCGAGCAGGGTCCGCACGGCGTAGTCGACCCTCGCGGTGATGTGCATGCCATGCCTCTCGCGCTGCCTGATGTCGTCGACCGGCCCGTCTCGACGGGACGGGTCAATTCCTACCAGCAATACCGGACCACCCGGAATCGTGCGGACGCGAGTCGCGACCCGGGTCGCACGGCAGGGCTCTGGTGATCCATGCCACACCAGCGGTAACGTGGACGGTTGTTCACAGCTATCGGAGGTCGTTGCGATGTGGGAAACCCTGCAGGAATCGTGGGGGTCGCTGCTCGACCCCCTCCACGATCCGGTGACCCTGGCGATTCCCGCCTTCCTCACCTTCCTGATCCTCGAATGGATCGCGGCCCGCACCCTCGAACACGTCGAACCGGGCCCCGACGGACGCGCCCATCCCCCGCGCGGCGGCTACGAGAAGCGGGACGCGCGCGCGAGCATCTCGATGGGCCTGGTCTCCATCGTCACGAGCGCCGCCTGGAAGGTGCTGGCGCTCGTCGGATATTCGGCCCTGTGGGTCTACGTCGCGCCGTGGCACCTGCCCGCCGACGCCTGGTACACGTGGGTGATCCTGCTCGTCGGCATCGATGTCCTCTGGTACTGGTACCACCGGATGGCGCACCGCGTCCGCCTGGTCTGGGCGACCCACCAGGCGCACCACTCGAGCGAGTACTTCAACTACGCGACCGCGCTGCGCCAGAAGTGGAACAACAGCGGCGAGATCATCATGTGGCTGCCGCTCCCCCTGATCGGCATCCCACCGTGGATGGTCTTCGTCGGCTTCTCCGTCAGCCTCGTCTACCAGTTCTTCGTGCACACCGAGCGGGTCGGCAAGCTCCCCCGCCCGATCGAGTTCGTGTTCAACACGCCGTCGCACCATCGGGTGCACCACGGCTCCGATCCCGATTATCTCGACCGCAACTACGCCGGCATCCTCATCATCTGGGACCGGATGTTCGGCACCTTCAAGGCCGAGGACCACCGGCCCACCTACGGGCTCACCAAGCCCGTGGGCACGTACAACATCTGGGACCTGCAGACGCACGAGTACCGGGCGATCGCCCGCGACTGGCGTACGGCCGGCAAGTTCCGCGACAAGCTCGGTTACGCCTTCGGCCCGCCCGGCTGGGTGCCGAAGCAGACCCGCGCGGAGGAGACCGAGAGCGTCAGCTTTGCTCGAGCGTGACGAGGAAGTCGACGCTGCCCGCGCCGTCGACTGTCACGAATCCGAGGTTCGGCGGCTCGACGCCGTAATCCGTCCAGGTGGTGGGGATGCTTCCCGACGCCACGAGGCGCTCACCCGTACGCAGGACGTCGACGTCCACGGTCACGGGCCGTTCGGCGCCGCGCAGGGTGAGCGTGCCGGTCGCGGTGACGGAACCGATGCTGCCGTCGTCGGGCAGGGACGACAGGTCCACCGGCTCGGTGAGGGCGAACGTCGCCGTCGGGTGCGCCGCGGTGTCCATCACCCGGGTGCGGAACTGGTTGTCGCGCTGGCCGCTGTCGGTGGTGATGCCCTCGACCTGCACGACGACCTCGGCGGTCTCGAGGGTGCCGTCGGTGATGGTCGCCGAACCGGAGACCTGATCGGTGCTGCCCACCACGGTGACGTCGGCCCCGCGCAGGATCTCGTGCACGGTGTAGCCGGCGGCGGTGCGGTTGGGTTCGGCACCCTCGACGACGGTCCACTCCCCGTCGAGCTCACCGGTCGCGGCTTCGGCGCCCTCGGTCGAAACGGACGCGGCGGGTGCGTCGTCCTCGGCGATGAACGTCCCGTATACCCATGGGGCAACGAAGAAGCCGAGCAGCGCCACGACCACGACGGCGACGAGCGCCCACACCAGTTTCCGCATCCTGCAAATTTAAACGATGTCGGATTCCGCGTGGGGTGCTACGTCACGGGCGGCGTCGCAGCGTGAACCACGCGATTCGGGCGCAACGTGAACCACGCGATTCCGGCGGAGGCGATCATGAGGACCACGCCGATTCCGGAGGTGATGGTGACGCCGCTGTCGAACGCCGATCCCGCTGCGGCGAGCAGTGCGTCGGCCCGGTCGGCGGGCAGGGTCCCGGCCACGGCGTGGGCGCCGCCGAGTGTCTCGCGGGCGGCCTGCGCCTGTTCTGCGTCCAGCCCGGCGGGAAGCAACAGGTGTGCGCTGTAGGACGCGGACAGCACCGACCCGAGGATCGCCGTACCGAGCACGGCACCCATCTCGTAGGCCGTCTCCGACACCGCCGACGCGGCACCGGCCTTCGCGGGCGGGACGCTGGAGACGATGAGGTCGTTCGACAACGTCTCCGCCGCACCGATACCCGCGCCGAGGACCGCGAACGCCACGATGATCGGTGCGAATGCCGACGGTGAGGCCAGCAGGAACACCAGCGCGTAGCCGGTCGCCGAGAGCAGGAGCGCGCAGACGATGATCGACGACGGCTGCACCCACCGTACGAGCGCGACCACCGACATCCCGGCCACGACCATCACCGCCAGTCCCGGGACCAGGCTCAGTCCGGCTTCCATCGGGCTCTGCCCGAGCACCAGTTGCAGGTGCTGGGACACGAAGAACAGGAAGCCCACGAGGGAGACGACGGACAGCAGGTTCACCGCGACGGCACCGGAGAAGGTGGGCACGCGGAACAGACGGACGTCGAGCATCGGATTCGGGCGACGCAGCTGCCGGCGCACGAAGGCGACGAGCGCGACCACGCCGACCACGGCCGGGACGATGACGACGGCACCGACGCCGCTGTCGGCGATCTTCTTGATCGCGAAGACGATCGGGGCGAGGGCCAGCATCGACAGAGCGATGCTCACGACATCGATGCGGCCCGGATTGGGGTCCTTCGACTCGGGGACGAAGATCGGCGCGAGCACGAGCAACGGAATCAGCACGGGCACCGCCAACAGGAAGACCGAACCCCACCAGGCGTGTTCGAGGAGGAATCCGCCCACGATCGGCCCCAGCGCGGCACCCGCCGCGAAGCACGACGCCCAGATCGCGATGGCGAGGCGCCGCTGGGCGGCGTCGAGGAAGATGTTGCGCAGCAACGACAGTGTCGACGGCATGAGCATGGCGCCGAAGAAGCCGAGCACGCCGCGCGCCGTCACGAGCAGTTCCGCGGAGGGTGCATAGGCCGCGGCCACCGAGACGGCGGCGAAGCCGGTCGCGCCGACGAGCAGCAGCCGGCGTCGCCCGATGCGGTCGCCGAGACTGCCCATCGCCACCAGCAGGCCCGCGAGCACCAGCGGATAGATGTCGATGATCCACAGCTGTTGCGCGGCGGTGGGCTGCAGCGCGGACGAGATCCCGGGCAGTGCGAAGGCCAGGACGGTGTTGTCCACCGACACGAGCAGCACGGGGAGCATGAGCACCGCGAGGGCGACCCAGTCCCGAGCAGCCGCCTTCACCGCGGTGGGTTCCGAAACAGGCACAGATGTCGCCACGGATATCGAACTTTCGCGAGAGAGGAAACGAACCCCCGTTACTGTACCAGCTGGACGGTACAGTAACGAGGTCGTACGATCGGGCCGTGCCACCCGCCCCAGCCGCCCGCGCCAAACTCCTCGACGCCTTCGTGACGATCCTGCTCGAACAGGGCGAGCGCGCCGCGACCCTCGAGGCCGTCGCCGCAACCGCCGGCGTCTCGAAAGGTGGTCTGCTCTACCACTTCCCGTCGAAGGACGCTCTGGTCGAAGGTCTCGCCGAGCACGTCGAAGCGCTCGGGGCCGAGGACGTCGAACGCATGCGTGCGGCTCCCGAAGGGCCGGCGGCGTATTACATCCGCACGTCGGTCTTCGCCGACACTCCGATCGACCGGGCCATCGTCGCCCTGACCCGCCTGAGCCAGACCGCGAACCCGCGCGCCCAGCAGGCACTGCGTCATATCCACCAGGGCTGGTTCGACGCCCTGGCGGAGGAGGTCACCGATCCCGCGGCAGCGCGCGCGGTCGCGCTCATCGGCGACGGTCTCTACTACGGCGCCGCCATGTCGGGCGAGACGAGCACGACGCCGCCCGAGGACGTCGACGAACTCCTGAAGGTCGTGCGGAAACTGATCGGCCCGGGCGACTGAGTTCGGGGAGGTTGCGTGCGTCCGTTCGCGAAAATACGCACACAACCTCCCCTTCGATCGCCCTCACCCGAGCCGATGCAGTTCGACGTCGCGGAGCACGCCGTCGTCGATGGTCGCGGTCATGTAGGTGCAGTACGGCTGCCGACGCCGGTCGGTGGGTGAACCCGGGTTGAGCAGGCGCAATCCGCTCGGCGCGGTCGTGTCCCAGGGGATGTGCGAGTGGCCGAAGACGAGGACGTCGGTGTCGGGATAGGCCGCGGCCATCCGCTTGTCGCGCCCGGTCGACGCTCCGGTCTCGTGCACCACCGCGACGCGCACACCGTCGAGGGTCACCCGCGCGACCTCCGGCAACCGTTCCCGCAGGATCGGACCGTCGTTGTTGCCCCAGCACGCCACCAACTGCTGCGACCGTTCCTCCAGCGCGTCGAGCAGCGCCACGTCCATCCAGTCGCCCGCGTGGATCACCACGTCTGCGCGGTCCACCTCGTCCCACACCTGCGACGGCAGGTCGCGGGCGCGCGTCGGTACGTGGGTGTCGGCGAGCAGCAACAGACGCATGGTCCCAGTCTGCCGTGGGGTCACAGTGTGCCGCGGGCACTCACGGGTAACCACGACCCATGACCACTCCAGCTCACGACAGACTCGCCATCGTCACCGGCGCCGACTCGGGGACGGGCAAGGCGACCGCCGAACTGCTCGCCGCCGAGGGGTTCGACGTCGGTATCACCTTCCACACCGACGAGGCAGGGGCCGAGGACACCCGCGCCGCGGTCGAACAGCGCGGGCAGCGGTGCTTCGTGGCCCGGCAGGACCTGACCAGCCCGGACACCGCCGACGTGATCGACGAGCTCGCCGAGAAACTCGGCGGCCTCGGGGTGCTGGTCAACAACGCCGGCACCGGTCACCGCGACGAGGTGCTCGACCTGTCCTTCGAACGGTGGCGGGAGATGCTCTCCACCGACCTCGACGGCCCGTTCCTGTGCTCCCAGCGCGCCGCGCGACACATGATCGACTCCGGGCGCGGCGGCCGCATCGTCAACATCACGAGCGTCCACGAGCACGTTCCCCGTTACGGGGCCTCCGCGTACTGCACGGCGAAGGCCGGTCTCGGCATGCTCACCCAGTGTCTCGCCCTCGAATGGGCCCGGTACGGCATCACGGTCAACTCTGTGGCTCCCGGTGAGATCTCCACGCCGATGACCGGCATGGACGAATCCGAGGCCTTCCACGAGGAGCGGCCGGGCAACCCCACCGGGCGCCCCGGGCACGTCAACGAGGTCGCCTCCGTCGTCGCCTTCCTCGCGTCCCCACGCTCGTCGTATCTGACGGGCCGCTCGATCCCTGTCGACGGTGGTCTCATGTTGATGGCCGCGCACGGACACGACATGAACGACGGGAGTTGGCGCGAACTCTGACGACGACCGACCACCCATCCGCTAGCGTCCACAGGACCGGTGGTCGACTCGGAGTTGGGGGAACTGGATGCGCACGACACCGCCTGCGGAGCGATTCGGAGCGGGAACGGCAAGAGGTTACCGAGCGACCCATCGTCCCGAGGTGTGGGGAGCGCTGATCGGCGCGGGCGGCGCGTCGGCCTTCATGCTCGTGAACGGCGCCGCTCTGGGATCGCCGTGGACCGGGATCGTCGTTGCCGGGTGGGTCTGCGCCATCGTTGTTTTCGTCTGGGCCGTGCTGGTTCGGCCGCGGAGATTCGAGCAGTTGGAGCCGCCCTCGAAGCAGGCGTCGACGATCTATCTCGTGTCGGTCGTGGCAATGATCGTGCTGATCGTCGGTGGGGCACGGCTTCTCGCGTCGTTCGATCGTTCGGAACTGACGGTCGCGTGGGTGGTCTGCGTCGTCGGTGCGCACTTCGTTCCCTTCGCACGGGCCTTCGGCCGCGCGATGTTCCGGGTCATGGGCTGGGGAATGCTGGTGATCGGAATCGTCGGTCTGGCAGGAGGTCTCGCATCGCCTGCCGTGGCAGCCGTCGCCGGTGTCGCGGCGGGGCTGTGGATGTTCGCCGTGATGGTCGCCGACGCCGTCGGCCGACCTCTCGTCACCGGGCGTCGGCCCGACTCCACAGTTCCTCGAGCGCCTCGTTGACTCGTTCCGGCTGCTGGACGTGCGGGTAGAAACCGGGAACTTCGAGCAGTTCTCCCCCGATCCGGTCGGCGACGACCCGCGCCGTGACCGTCAGCGGATCTCCCGCCAGCCGCTTGTACTCGTCGGGTGCGCCCGCCCAGTCACCGACGACGACGAGCTTCGGCCACGGCGCCGCCGCGAGCGACTCGAGGGGGATGTCGGCGTCCCAGCACGGTCTCTCCCGCATCGACGTCGCCGCTGCGCGTAGTCGCTTCGGGGTGGGTTCCGCCGGCGGCATGCCGACGCTCTCCGTGATGAGACGCAGATAGTCCTCCGCAGTGAGCTCGGGCGGGAGCGTCACCTGGGACGCGCGAGCGCGGGCGAGGTTCTCGGCGACCACCGGTTCGCTCTCCGCAACCTTCAGGCACCCGGGCTGGATCAGGCACAGCGACCGCACCAGGTCCGGCCGTTCCACCGCCGCGAGCATCGCTGCGACCGCACCGTACGAATGTCCGACGAGATGGGCGCCGTCACCGAGCAGTTCGACGATGTCGGCGGCGTCCACCTCGTAGTCGGTGCGATGGGCCCCGTCGAGATCCGGCGAGTCGCCGTGCCCGCGGCGGTCCATCAGGATCAGCCGACGTGACGCCCCCAAGGGCCGCTGCCGACCGAATCCGTAGGTCTCGTCGTCTCCCCAGGCCAGCACCCCGTGCACGAGAACGGCCGGCGGGACGTCGGATTCGGCGGGTCCGACGATCGTCGAGCAGACGCGATCCACAGTTCCCCTTCCGATTGCGAGCATGCAGACGCGAACCTATCGGAAGACCTGGGCGGATGCAGGTAGCCCGACCCACACTCCCTCGGGCGCTTCGTCGACTCCGCAGTCCACTCGCAATCAAGTTCGCTATCCGCCACAGCAATTGCCGCGGCGGATAGCAAAAGCCGTAGCGGATGCTTCGGACCCCGGCCTTGGCGACCTGCAGGCATGAGAAAAGCCCCTCACCTGCACTAACAGGTAAGGGGCTCTCTGGCGGTGGCGGTGGGATTTGAACCCACGGACGGGGGTTACCCGTCACGCGCTTTCGAGGCGCGCTCCTTCGGCCGCTCGGTCACGCCACCGCTGACGACTCTAGCGGATTGCATGCCTCATCCTGAAATCGCCTGGTCACAGCTCCGAGGCCGGACCTCGGTGTTCCCGGAAGAACGCTTCGAGCACGGCCGCGCACTCGGCTTCGAGCACACCACCGCGCACTTCCGGACGGTGCGTGAGGCGCCGATCGCGCACCACGTCCCACAGCGACCCGACGGCGCCCGTCTTCGGTTCCCACGCCCCGAAGACCACCCGCGACACCCTGGAGAGCACCAGCGCGCCCGCGCACATCGTGCAGGGTTCGAGGGTCACGGCGAGGGTTGCGCCCTCGAGACGCCATCCGTCGCCGTAGACCTGCGCTGCCGCGCGCAGGGCGAGCACCTCGGCGTGCGCTGTGGGGTCGCCGGTGGCCTCGCGGGAGTTCGCCGCCCGCGCGATCTCGGTGCCGTCCGGTCCGAACACCACCGCGCCCACCGGTACGTCACCGGCGGGCGCGGCAGCGGCGGCCTCCAGCGCGACCCGGATCAATGCCTCGTCGTCGCGCAGCCCCATCTAACGGAGCTTGTCCAGGGTGTTGCCCAGGACGTCGTCGAACCCGAGTCGCTGGGCGATCTCGTCGAGCTGCTCGTCGGGATACAGGTCGGTCTCGGACAGGATCACCGAGAGCACCGGCTCGGGCAGACCCATGTCGGCCAGGATGCCGAGGTCGCCCTCCTCCCACGGCTCGATGTCGTCGAGCTCGTCGGGATCGATGTCGGGGATCTCGATGTTCAGCGCATCGAGGACGTCGGCGGCGATGTCGTAGTCGACGGCCATCGTCGCGTCGGACAGCAGCAACCTCGTTCCCGCAGGTGCGGGACGCACGATGATGAAGAATTCGTCGTCCACGTTCAGCAGACCGAACACTGCACCGGAGCTTCTCAGCTCCCGCAACTCGGTCACTGCGGTATCGAGACTCGTCAGTGCGGCACCGGACAACGCCCGGCACTTCCAACGACCTTCCTCCCGCGTCACGGCGACGGCGAAGCCGTCGAGGTCGTCGCTCGAATTCCCGGCGGTGTTCCCGCTCTGGGTCACGGAAGGGCTCTTGTTCCCTACACGCTGTGCAGCCATGGGCGCAACGGTAGTCGGCCATGTCCGGTGAATGAAGCCCAGCACGGGATATGCCAACCTGATGAGGTGTCCTCAGCCGTCTCTTCCCCGCCCGTCTGTGTCCTCGGCCTCGGTCTGATCGGTGGTTCGCTGCTGCGCGCCGCCGCGGCGACCGGAAGGCAGGCGTGGGGTTACAACAGGTCGTCGCAGGCCGTGGAGGCCGCCGTCGCCGACGGCTTCGACGCGTCCACCGACCTCACCGCGACGCTGCGTCGCGCCGCCGACACCGACGCCCTGGTGGTGATCGCGGTGCCGATGCCGGCGGTGGGCAGCATCCTCGAGGCGGTGGCCGAGCACGCCCCCGACGTCGCACTCACCGACGTGGTGAGCATCAAGGCGGAAGTGGCCGCTGCCGTCGCCGCTCACGGCCTGTCGCGGCGTTTCGTGGGTGGGCATCCCATGGCGGGTACGGCGGAGTCCGGCTGGACCGCTGGGACCGCCGACCTGTTCCGCGATGCGGTGTGGGTGGTGACCGTCGACGACGGCACCGATCCCGAGGTGTGGCGGCAGGTCGCCGACCTCGCGCTCGACTGCGGATCCGTCGTCGTGCCCGCCGAGTCCCGGGAGCACGACGCGGCGGTCGCACGGGTCTCCCACCTCCCCCACCTCCTTGCCGAAGCGTTGGCCCTGTCGGGCGCCGGAGGCGGCGATCTCGCACTCGGTCTCGCCGCCGGCTCCTTCCGGGACGGCACGCGGGTCGCAGCGACGGCCCCGCCTCTGGTGGACGCGATGTGCGAGGGCAACGCCGAGGCTCTGCTGGTCGCGCTGGACGAGACGCTCGAGGTGCTGAGGACGGCCCGGGAACAACTGGCCGACCGCAGCACCTCCGACCTCACCCGCGCCGGTCACGCGGCCCGGACCCGCTACGAACAGCGTCGTCGCGACCCCATCGTCGGCACGCAGCCCGGCGACGAGGGCTGGATCGAGACATTCCGCGAAGCCGGACGACGTGGTGGAGTGTGGACGCGATGAACCTCCGCGACATCGCCTCGGCGCTGACCACCGGCAAGACGACCCCGAGCGAGCACGTCCGCTCGGTTCTCGCCGGACTCGACGCCCTCGTCGGAACGCCTTGGGAGAACGCCGTCGCCGCCCGCAACGACGAGGCGGCACTCGAAGCCGCAGCGCTCGCCGACGAGCAGATCGCCGCCGGAAACTGGATCGGTCCCCTGCACGGTGTCGCGGTCGCGGTGAAGGACAACATCGACGTCGCCGGGTTCCCCACCCGCTGCGGCAGCGCGGTCCTCGCCGATGCGCCTCCGGCCCGGCGCGACGCTCGAGTCATCGAGAAGCTCCGCGAAGCCGGAGCCATCGTGGTGGCGAAGACCCATCTCCACGAGTTCGCCTACGGACCCACCGGGTTGATCAATGTGTCCGGCGCGGCCCCCCATCCCCACAACCCGGACCTGATCAGCGGTGGTTCGTCGTCGGGCTCCGCAGTGCTGGTCGCGAGGGGAATCGTGCCCGTCGCGCTGGGAACCGACACCGGCTGCAGCGTCCGCACCCCGGCGGCGCTGTGCGGGATCGTCGGATTCAAGCCCGGTTTCGGTGTTCTTCCCGAGCAGGGCGTGTTCCCGCTGTCGACGACCTTCGACCACGTCGGTCTGCTCACCGCCGACGCCCTGGACGCCTCGCTCGCATGGGGCGCGCTTCCGGGTATCGCGCACCTGCGCACTCCGGTCTCCGAACTGCGCATCGGACGCCTGCGGGGCGGCATCTGGGATCTGTCGCCCGTCTTCGACGAGGCCGTCGAGACGGCGTGCCGCACCCTCACAGATCTGGGCGCCCGCGTCGTCGACGTGGAGCTGCCCGAGACCGACGAGATGCTCGAGCTGTATCCCGTGGTCACCGGCTCGGAAGCGTACGAGACACATCGCGCCTGGTTCGAAGCCGACCCCGGCCGTTACCAGCCTCCGACGGCCGCCTTGCTCGCCGCGCAACGCGCCCGGCCGGCCTACGAGTACATCCACGCCGCCCGGGCGGTGGCGCGACTGCGTCACGACGTCGTGCACCGCCTCCGCACCGTGGACAAGCTCGACGCGCTGATCACCGTCACCACCGGCGTGCGTTCGGCGCCGCTGACGAGCGATCCCGTCGAGCTGCGCGCACCGCTGCTGCAGATGTGCATCCCGTTCAGCGTCCTCGGTGTCCCGGCCGTGTCGGTGCCGGCCCCGGACGGCGGGTCGTCGCCGGTCGGACTCCAGATCGTCGGCCTCACCGGCGGCACGCACGGGCACGGCAGCCACCCCGCCGAATCGGCCGCGTTCGCCGTGGCCATGGCGGTGGAGGCGTCGGGGCAGCCCTAGATTCGGGACGCGAGTCCTCGGTACTCGAGGACGAAGCCGTCCTCGTCGACGGTCACCGACGACGAGGAGCGCGGCGACAGTACGTGGATGCCGTCGGACGCACTGCTGTAGACGACCGTGGCCTCCTCGATGCTGAGATCGATGAGGTTGACGTAGACGACGGGCACCTCCACGTCGTCGGCTCCGGCCTGCAGGTCGTGCCGGCGGATGGGCAGGGCGTTGAAGAACGGGCTGAACACCACGTCGACGTCCAACGCCCCGCCGAAGGTGGACCGCTGATGGTTGATGCCGTTGTCGGACATCCAGATGCCCTCTTCGGACCGGGTGAGGGACATGTGCCGCTCACCCGAAGCGAGGGTGGTGCGCACCGACAATCGGCGGGTGACGCCGTTCTCGTCCGTCACCAGGTCGTACGACGCGCTGAAGGCCGGATGGTCGGTGCACTCCGCACCCACGATGCGACCGGACGCCTTGATGCGGCGGCCGGAGAGCTGTACTCGTACCGACTCCATCCGAGACACATCGGCCGCACGCCACGTGAGTAGCGCGGGCCAGGTCGACGCGGAACCGGTGGCGTCAGAGGCTGGGGTGCTCACGGTCTATACGGTATGCGACGAAGCGCACACGGTGGGCAGCGGCGCCGTGATTCGTCCGCCACGGTCTCGACACAAGTGCTCACCTGCTCACGCCGTGTCGGGCAGCGCCTCGTGCCGGGACACCTGACGCAGGTGGTGTGAGAACACGGACAGCGCAGCAGCACCCACGGCGACATTGAGCAACGCCCCGAACTCCTGCACGGCGAACTCGACCACGTCGACGAAGAAGACGGTGATCAACGCGGCCGTCCGCAGAGCACGCACCGCCCACCTCCGCCGGCGCCACAGGCCCACCGATCCCACCACGCACAACAGGACGGTGACACCGGAACCGACGAGCTGGATCACGGTCACCACGTCGCTCGTCCGCGCGGCGAGATCCTCCTCGAAGGTGGCGGCCGCGTTGATGAGGATGCCGACGGAGAACACGGTGAGCAGCGCCGCCGCGACGCGGACGCTGCGCTCACCCCGCAGCGGCTCCGGCAGCCGGAGCGACACCCACGAGAAGCGCGACGGCACCTCCCGGCACCGGGCGAGCAGGAGATCGATCTGTTCGACGACTTCGGGATCGACTCCGCCCTCCCGAGCGCGTTCGAGTTGCACTCGCGCCTGGTCGCGATCGGTCGGGGTCAGGCCGTGGGTGAGCCCGTCCGTCGCCGTGAGCGCGGCGTTGGCGAGATACTCGTCGGGCGAGGGCCCGCGACGGAGATGCACCGCTCGATTGACGACGAGCAGCAGCACGACCACCACGTACATGATCGCCACCGAGGGCCGGTAGAAGTAGTCGTTGGTCTTCGTGACGAACTTGCCGACCTCGTCGAGGAACAGACCGAACCCGATGCCGCCGAGCACCACCGCGATACGGTCGGGAGCCCGGCCGATGAAGGTCATCGAGACCATCAACGCGGCGACCATGAGCAGACCGCCCCACAGCACGTGAGCGATGTGCAGGACCGACCCGCCGACCTGCGGATAGCCCGTCAGGTGCAGGTACAGACGTGTGACGAGGATGGTCGCGACCGCGATGATCAGGAGTGCTTCGACCTGCGCGGACGACGCGGTGTCCCGCAACAATCGAGAACGGGAACGGGTCCGCACCGCTGTCATGGCACGCGAGCTTATCCCGCCCGGGTTCGCCTCGGGTTCTTCCTCCGGATTCGGCGGCGCGGCGCCTGCGCGGAGCGGCTCCCCAATCTTGTGTGTGGCCTAGAGTCGCTCTATGCGCACAGTGTGGACAGTTCCTCCGAACATTGCCCAAACTCTGCTGGAATCTCCCGAGATCCAGATGTTCCTGACCAGCAACGAGTTGCCGGATACAGCGGACGATCCACGCCAGAGACTTGCGGAGTTCACCCACGCGCTCGGCGCCCTCAGCCGTCACATCGGACGCACCTTCGGCTCCGTGGACGCAGCCAACCGCGAACTGTTCGGCGGGTCCGCCGGCAAGGTCCCCGTGGCGCTGCGCCTGACGGTCCTGCGTGCTCTCGTGAACCATGTCGAGGACCGCGCTCCCAGCCCGAAACTGCTTCCGAAGAACATCTGCGATCAGCTCGGCGCCTACGTCTACGCCCTGCTCGACCCTCGTGATCGGAGCATCTTCTACGTCGGCGCCGGACGCGGAAATCGCATCTTCACCCTCGTCTGGACGGCGCTCGGAGAGACCTCGAAGCTGACCGAGGCCGGTGAGAAGACACCGCTGGCCACACCCGAGACCGAGGCGGCTCTGCGGCGCATCCGAACCGTCTACGAGTCCGGCTACGCGGTGGAGCACTTCGTCGTCGCCGACGCGCTGAACCCGAAGACCGACGCCGACCACACCGCCGCAGTGACGGCCGAAGCGGTCATCGCGGCACTGGGACTGACCGAACCGCACCGCGGCGAATGCGTACTCACCAACCTGGCGGGTGCAACAGAGGAGTCGGAAGCCGACCGCGCCGCCATCCCGATCGCCGAGCTCGTTCGTCAGTACTCGGCCTCCCCCGCTCCCGAACTGCCGACGCCGTGCGTGGTGCTGCGGGTCAACGAGGCGAAGAAGGCGTCGCCGGCGGCGGTGCGCGAACTCGCGTCGAAGCCGTGGCCGGCGGGATCGGCAGCGCGTGGGATCGACGGGCTGCCCATCATCGTCGTCGCCGACAACATCGTCCGCGCGGTCTATCGAGCCACCGGGTGGGAGGCGGCCGCTCGCACGGAGGAGAACGGCGGCACGATCCTCTACCGGTTCGTCGGGGAGGCCGACGAAGAGCTCGAAGGCAAGTTCGTCAACACTCGCGTCACGCCGGACCGGCTGGGTCTCAAGCGTTGGCCGTCGCACGGTTGGGCTCCGCGTCTGACGCGTGCTCTGCCGCGGCCGGTCGCGCGTCCGAAGGCGCCGCGCCCCTGATTCTCCGGCTGCTTCCCGGTTCGTCTGCGAACCGGGAAGCAGCTCGTGCCGGTTCTCGAAAACCGTTGGGCCGGCACATTTTCTGCATACGAA
>NZ_JBMVFW010000018.1:0-67490 GCF_049538275.1 Rhodococcus sp. AB351 | reverse complement strand
CACCGGTCGGGACGGCGATCAGGAAGGTCATGAACGAGAAGTACGGCAGCAGCACCGCGCCGGTGGCGTACATGTGGTGCGCCCACACCGCGATGGACAGCGCCGCGATGGCCATCGTGGCGTAGACCAGACCGGTGTAACCGAAGATCGGCTTGCGCGAGAAGACCGGGAAGATCTCCGAGACGATGCCGAAGAACGGCAGCGCGATGACGTACACCTCGGGGTGACCGAAGAACCAGAACAGGTGCTGCCACAGGAGCACACCGCCGGTGGCGGGATCGTAGATGTGGCCACCGAGGTGACGATCGACGAACAGGCCCATGAAGGCGGCGGTCAGCAGCGGGAACACGAGCAGGATCAGCAGGCTGGTGATCAGGATGTTCCAGGTGAAGATCGGCATCCGGAACATGGTCATGCCCGGTGCACGCATGCACACCACGGTGGTGATGAAGTTGACGCCACCGAGGATGGTGCCCAGACCCATCACGCCGAGGCCGAGGATCCAGAAGTCGGCACCGACACCCGGGGAGTGGATCTCACTGGTGAGCGGCGTGTACGCCGTCCAGCCGAAGTCCGCTGCACCGCCGGGGGTGACGAAGCCGAGCATGACGATCGTCGCGCCGAACAGGTACAGCCAGTAGCTGAAGGCGTTCAGGCGCGGGAAGGCGACGTCGGGGGCGCCGATCTGCAGCGGCAGGATGTAGTTCGCGAAGGCGAACACGACCGGCGTCGCGTACATCAGCAGCATGATCGTGCCGTGCATGGTGAACAGCTGGTTGAACTGCTCGTTCGACAGGAACTGCAGGCCGGGGACCGCGAGCTCGGTGCGCATCAGCAGGGCCATCAGGCCGCCGATGAGGAAGAAGGCGAACGAGGTGACCATGTACATGATCCCCAACATCTTGGGATCTGTGGTCGTGATCATCTTGTAGATGAACGAACCCTTGGGTCCCT
Organism: Rhodococcus sp. AB351; assembly: GCF_049538275.1. NCBI lineage: Bacteria > Bacillati > Actinomycetota > Actinomycetes > Mycobacteriales > Nocardiaceae > Rhodococcus > Rhodococcus sp. AB351. The sequence continues at coordinate 66,536 of NZ_JBMVFW010000018.1, read as the reverse complement.
GCCGCGGCGGGTACGGCCTTGCTGCAGCTATCTCTGGGACTGGCTGGGGCGCTACGGCAGTCACTAATCCTCCTGAATGCGCGCTCGACCTCGGGCTGGAGGCGAACGGTCTCTGGCTTGCGCTCATCGAATCGTAGACCCTCCCCGAAACGGTCGCCCTCCGGGTCCTACTCACTGTCGTACTCGACTCGCGAGGCTACCTGGAGCGGAGCCGAGAACCCCAATCCGAGCCTGTGCTGCACCTCACATGCAGGGGCGACAGCAGGTGACCTCACCACGCGCGAACAGCCCGGGTTAGGGTGCACTTCCCCCCACAATCACAGAAGGACGACCCGTGCCTGTTCTCTCCTCCCGACCCGCCCGGTTCACGGCAGCACTGCTGACCGCCGGACTCCTCGTCGCCGGCTGCAGTTCGGCCGACACCTCCGACGCCTCGTCCACCGACCCCGCGTCCGACTCGGCCGCCGGCTTCCCCCGGACCGTCGAACACTTCCGCGGTTCCACCACGATCGAGAACGAGCCGACCCGCATCGTCGCGCTCGACACGAGCTACTCCGACGCCGTGCTCCTCCTCGAGGCACCTCTCGTCGGATACGTCGACTACCGCACCGACGAGTTCCCCGACTATCTCGGCGACTCGCGGCAGTACGCGACCGACGCCGTGTCCGTCGGCAAGACCGCGGACGTGAGCCTCGAACAGGTGGCCGCGCTCGAACCCGACCTCATCCTCTCGGCGGAGGTGCGCGACGGGGAGAACTACGAGGAACTGTCCGCTATCGCCCCGACCGTCTTCTCCCAGTCGACCGGACCGACGTGGAAGGACAACATCCGGCTCGTCGCGCAGGCCATCGGTAAGGAGGACCTCGCCGAGCAGAAGATCTCCGAGTACGAGGAGCGCGCCGCGGCCATCGGTGCGGACATCAACGCCAAGGCCGGCAACCCGACGATCTCGATCGTCCGCTTCGCCGGTGAACCGACGGCCCGGCTGTACCGCACCACCTCGTTCAGCGGCATCGTGCTCGAGGACGCCGGTCTCGCCCGCCCCGCGAGCCAGGGTCCCGATCCGTCGGATCCGTCGAGCATCATGAACGCCATCAGCCCCGAACTGATCACCGAGGCCGAGGCGGACGTCGTCTTCGTCACCACCTACGACCTCGGCGACGGCAAGGCGCAGGCGGCGGCCGAACCCTTCGTCACCAATCCGCTGTGGGAGAACCTGCAGGGACGGAAGGTCGAGGTCGACGACAGCGTGTGGATGATGCCGGTGAGCATCCAGGGTGCGCACCGCATCCTGGACGACCTCGCGGACACCTTCGGCGTCGATCGTCACACGACCGGATAGCCTGAGCCGTCCGATCCGAGCAGCGTCCTACAGGAGTTGGTCCGACGTGTTTTCCGTGCACCGGTCACGAGCAGTGCTCGTCGCAGCCGTCGCTGCGGTGACGACAGCCCTGGCCGGATGCTCCACACCTCCCGACGACGACGCATCGGAGATCGTGCGCACCACGACCCGCATCGCCGGTGCGTCGGTCGTGGGCATCGACCGGGACACGTCGACCGCGTGCGCACTCCCCTCCCCGCTCGATCCGGGCCGGCCCACCACCGGCACCCGACCGGTCCTGCACACCGCAGGCCGGTCGGATGTGCCCGCCGACCCGCAGCGGATCGTCGTCCTCGACCCCGCGGCGCTCGACGCGGTGTGCGCCCTGGGGCTGTGGGAGCGCGTGGTGGGAGCGAGCGCCGAGGTCACCGGCCGGCCGGAATATCTCGGCTACGGAATCGGCGAACTTCCGCCCGTGGGTGCCGCGGGCAACCCGGACGTCGCTGCGATCGAGCGCGCGCAACCGGATGTGATCCTCGGCTCCTCCACCGACCCGGACGTCTATGCCTCCCTCAGCGGCATCGCACCCACCGTGCTGGTCGGGTCCGATCCGGTCTTCTGGAGGGAACAGTTCGTCCGGGTCGGTGAGGCGCTCGGGCGCACGGAGGCCGCACGTCGCGTGCTCGACGACTACGCGACGGCTGCGCGCGATCTGGGCCGCGAGCTCGTGTCGTCCCAGACACAGGCGTCGATCGTCCGGTTCACGGCCGACGGCCCCAGGGTGGAGGGCACCGCGTCGTTCGCGGGACAGGTGCTGGGCGACGTCGGCGCTGCCCGGCCCCCGGCCCAGCGGTTCGCGGTGGTCGACGGACAGCCGTGGCAGGCCGTCGACACGGAGGACCCGGCCCCGGCGGACGGTGATGTGATCTTCGTCCGTTTCGCCGGTGAGGACGGGCTCGAGGCCGGCAAGGACTACATGCAGACCGACGAGTGGCTCGACCTCGGGGCGGTGCGCGACAACCGTCTGTTCTCCGTGACCGACGACGTGTGGTCGACCCCCGGACCGGTCGCCGCGCGGGCGATCCTCACCGACCTGACGTACACCCTCAACGGATATTCGAACTGATCGCCGGCTCGACCGGCGGCAGCACGCCTGCCGGTATAGAAACGAGGGCGTGCCGATACCCGATTTCGTCGTCCAGCTCCGCTCACACGTAGGAACCGCTCCCCTGTGGCTGCCGGGGGTGAGCGCGATCGTCACGGACGACGACGACCGCGTCCTGCTCACCCGCCGCGCCGACAACGGCATGTGGGCCGTGGTGTCCGGAATCCTCGAACCCGGAGAGGAACCGGCCGTCGCCGCAGTCCGGGAGGTGCTCGAGGAGACGGGTGTCACCGCCGAGATCGTGCGGCTCACGAGCGTCGACGTCACCGCACCGATCACCTATCCCAACGGCGACGTCGCGCAGTACCTCGACGTGTGCTTCCTGCTCCGCGCGACCGGCGGGGACGCACGCGTCGCCGACGACGAGAACCTCGAGGTGGCGTGGTTCGCGCCGGACGACCTTCCCGAGCCGCTCACCGAGACGTCGCGTCTGCGGCTCGGGAAGGCCCTCGCCGGCCGTGCGGAGGCCTGGTTCCGTCAGTAGGCGGTGTTGATCGGAGCCGGGCTCCACAGACCGCTGCGCGTGACCGTGGCGGTGTCGAGTTCCGCGGTCCCCGTCGACGGATCGATCGGTGTGTACTGCTCGATCGCTCCCCAGTCGCGGTCCCAGTCGTGGTCGAGATACGACGGGATCGTGCGGGCCCGCAGCAACTGGTCGGTCCAGCCGAGAGGACCGCCACCGTTGTGGTCCTGCCACAGATCCGTGGAGATGGCACCGATCCGGTCCGGCAGGATCCGGTACTCGGGGACCTCGGCAATCCCGTTGCGGTGCAGCATCTGTCGCTGGCACGGGAAGTTGAGACCGACCGCCCAGTCCAACAGGACCGGCGTGTCGCTCCCCACGACCTGCTGCAGGGTCTGCGTCTGCGGCACGCGCGGCGGGGTGAACGCCAGCCACTGTTCGGGCGCGAGATCGTTGTCGGAGGCGACGATCCGCACCGCGTCGACCTCGCCCGGCAGCGTGTCCATCGGGACACGCAGATTCCTCCACGAGGGCGACGGACCGATGTCGATCGGCAGCGCCCGTCCCAGCGCGGTGACGCTGCCGTCGGCCGCGGTGGTTCCGTATTCGAGTTCGAGTCGCTGACCGTAGGTTTCGGTGCCGTCGGCGTCGACGGAGAAGATCCGGCCGGCCGCGGCGATGGTGACGAGATCCCCACGCGATCCGGTCGCGTCGGGCTCGGGCAGCCGGAACCAGGCGCTCGTGACGTCGCCGAGGGACGATCCGTGGCTGCCCAGCACCGGTGTGGTCGCCGGATCGAGCCCGAACGGCAATGCGACCGTGCTGCCGTTGATTCCGGCTCGGCCGGTACCGCCGCCGGTGCCACCGGTACCGCCGGTCGAGGTCTGGTCGTCGTTCGTGTCGACGGTGTTGGCGGTGCCGGCCGACGCCGAGTCGTCGTCCGGGGTCAGATCGAGCGCGACACCACCCGGCGTGAACCCGTCCCCTCCCCCGGCATCGAGAGCGGTGGCCGTGTCGGCGCCGATGGGGGTGAGCACCGAGGCGTTCGGGTCCGTCTCGAGCAGCACGTCGTTCGCGAGTGCACACGAGTTGCCGGTGAGCGTGTCCACGTTGGACCGTGCCACCGAATAACCCGGGTACTGCGAGATCGCGCCCTTGGCCAGTGACAGCGCCTCGAACAGCACCATCGCTGCGGCGGCGACGGTCAACGGCGGCACCGCCCACAACCGGGACGGGGTGTCGGTGCGGGTGGACGCGACGGGATGGATGTGCCACCACGCGGCGAGCAGCAAGGCGACGACCGTCACGGCGAAGAAGACGGTGGAGAAGCCGAATCCGGCGACCGACGGCGGCTTGTCCCACCACGGGACCCCATAGCTCGAGACGTACCACCAGCCGTTGGGGCCGATGAACGACATGGTCACCACGAACGACACCGCCGCGGCGAACAGGGCGCGGTTGCGGCGCGACCGCAGCACCGCGGGGCCGGTGGCCACGGCGGCCAGCATCGCCACCGCGGCGGCCAGACCGGCGTAGATACCGAAGTGGTGGGTCCACTTGGTGGGCGCGAACATCATCAGCACCAGCGCGCCGAGGGTGATACCGACGATGCGGCGGGACGGTCCCTGTGCGGTGCCGGGGATGTGCCCACCGCGGCGCAGCATCGCCACGATCGCCACCGCCAGGCACAGCACCAGCGTGAAGACCGCGAACCTGCGGGCCAGCGAGCCGTCCACGGTGATCTGCAGCAGGTACTGGTAGCGCAGATACTCCTGGAACCACGGCACGTTCGGACCGACGCCGTGCACGTGCTGCATCTCCAGCACCGCCGCGAGGGTCTGATCGGCGAAGACCGGCACCAGGATCACCAGCCCGGCCGCGAGCATCGGCGCGAGGACCGGCAGCCATCCCAGGGTCTGCGCCCGTCGATGGAGGATGCGGGCGATCGGACGGGCACCGGCGATCAGCGCAGCGAAACAGATGATGCCCGACGGTCCCGCGGTGACGGTGAGCGCGGCGACGAGGATCGCGGCCGCCGCGGGCAGCAGACGCCGGGTGGCGATCGCGCGTTCGACCGAGCACCAGGTGAGCACGACGCCCGTCGCGACGATCGGTTCCGGGCGCAGTCCGTTGTTGAGCGGCAGCCAGAACGCCAGGAACACCAGCGCCCCGGTCCACAGCGGAAGCCGGTTGCGACGCAGTGCGACGCCGAGACGTGGAGCGACCTCGCGGCTGAGCACCCACCAGCACAGGATTCCGGCGGTCAGTGCCGGTAGCCGCATCCAGATGCTCGCCGTCGAGACCTGGGTCATCAGGGCGAGCACGTCGTAGAAGGGCGTGCCGAAGGGTGCTTCGGGCACACCGAACCACCGGAAGTAGTTCGCCATGTACCCGGCCTCGCCCGCCGCGCGGGCCATCCCGAGCTGGTAACCGTCGTCGGCGGTGTTCGCCCCGATGACGTGCCAGACGAGCAGCGTTCCGACGACCAGCGCGTCGATGCGGGTGAACGACCACCACGACGCCGGCAACAGGCGGCGGTGGCGACGACCGTCGGCGCGGTCGAGCCGGGCCAGTGTCCACAACGCCAGTGCCGTGGCCACCACCGCGACGATCATCGCGACGATCTTCAGCACCGTCGGCGACGTCGTGAAGCGGGTGTCGACGGTTGCGGTGACCGAGACACCGTCGAGTGCAGGACCGGGCAGGTCGGTGAAGACGCCGACGAGCTGGGGCCGCAGGTCGCGGTCGAAGGTCCGCTCCCCCGACGCCGCGGCCGAGCCGGTGATCGTGGCGACGGTACGTTCCGAATTCGAGGACAGGGTGACCGAGCAGTCCCCGGCCAGGTCGTCCACCGGCGCGGAGGCGAGCAGTGTGTTGCGGGAGATCACCTCGAACGTCGCCGGCCCGTCGTCACCGGCCGCCTGGACACGGGCGATCAGCCCGTAGCGCTCGCGGTCGGGGGCTCCTGCGGGAAGTGTGGAGAAGACGGTGCCGCCGTCCGGCAGCGCGTCGCGCACGGACCGGCACTCGATCGTGGCGTCGAGGTCGACCGGTGCGTAGGACACCAGCGGCGCCGAGATGCCGGCGTTGCTCTCGTTCTGCGGCCAGTCGATGGTCGCGGTGGTCTGCGTCACGGGCAGGAACGGCATCGCGATGGATGCGACGATCCCCACGACGGCGGCGAGCACCGCCCACAGACGGGTCCGCTGCTCGAGTGCTCGCCCGCCCGACGGCGCGCGTTCGGTTGTCACCGGCCGAGGCGAGCCCGACGCTTCTCTTGTCTCGGTCACGAGGAGCGATGCTATCGGTGACGGGCCGGGCCGCGAAAAGCACGCGATCCCGCACACGGGCGCTGCTGCGCCGGTGTGCGGGATCGATGCGTTCGGGCCGGTGACGGAGAACGTCTACGTCAGAAGTCCCAGTCCTCGTCTTCGGTGACGACGGCCTTGCCGATCACGTAGGAGCTGCCGGAGCCCGAGAAGAAGTCGTGGTTCTCGTCGGCGTTCGGCGACAGCGCCGACAGGATGGCCGGGTTGACGTCCGTCTCGTCCTTCGGGAACAGCGCCTCGTAACCGAGGTTCATCAGCGCCTTGTTCGCGTTGTAGCGCAGGAACTTCTTGACGTCCTCGGTGAGCCCGACCTGGTCGTAGAGGTCGGCCGTGTAGTGGGTCTCGTTGTCGTACAGCTCGAAGAGCAGTTCGAAGACCCAGTCCTTGAGCTCGTCGCGCTCGGCCTGCGTGATCGTCTCGAGTCCGCGCTGGTACTTGTAGCCGATGTAGTAGCCGTGGACGGCCTCGTCGCGGATGATCAGGCGGATCATGTCGGCGGTGTTGGTGAGCTTGGCCCGCGACGACCAGTACATCGGCAGGTAGAAGCCCGAGTAGAACAGGAACGACTCGAGCAGCGTCGAGGCGGCCTTGCGCTTGAGCGGGTCGTCGCCCTTGTAGTAGTCGAGGATGATCTGCGCCTTGCGCTGCAGGTGCTCGTTCTCCTCCGACCAGCGGAAGGCGTCGTCGATCTGGCGGCTCGAGCACAGCGTCGAGAAGATCTGCGAGTAGCTCTTCGCGTGCACCGACTCCATGAACGCGATGTTCGTCAGCACCGCTTCCTCGTGCGGGGTGACCGCATCGGGGATGAGCGAGACCGCGCCGACCGTGCCCTGGATGGTGTCGAGCAGCGTCAGGCCCGTGAAGACCCGCATCGTCAGTTCCTGCTCGTACTCGGTGAGCGTGCCCCACGACTGGATGTCGTTGGAGACGGGCACCTTCTCCGGGAGCCAGAAGTTGCCGGTGAGACGATCCCAGACCTCGGCGTCCTTGTCGTCGGGAACGCGGTTCCAGTTGATCGCGGAGACGCGATCGATCAGTTTGACGCGCACGCCGTCGGCCGGCGAGTGTGCTGCTGCAGTCATCGGTTACCTACCTGAATTGTGTGCTGGTGCAAGGACTGTCGTGGAGCAGGGTCACAACATGCAGGAGACGCAACCCTCCACCTCGGTGCCCTCGAGCGCCATCTGCCGCAGGCGGATGTAGTACAGGGTCTTGATTCCCTTGCGCCACGCGTAGATCTGCGCCTTGTTCACGTCGCGGGTGGTGACGGTGTCCTTGAAGAACAGCGTCAGCGACAGGCCCTGGTCGACGTGCTGCGTCGCAGCAGCGTAGGTGTCGATGATCTTCTCGTAGCCGATCTCGTACGCGTCCTGGAAGTACTCGAGATTCTCGTTCGTCATGTAGGGCGCCGGGTAGTAGACACGCCCGATCTTGCCCTCCTTGCGGATCTCGATCTTCGACGCGACCGGGTGGATCGAGCTCGTCGAGTGGTTGATGTACGAGATCGAACCGGTGGGCGGAACCGCCTGCAGGTTCTGGTTGTAGATGCCGTGCTTCTGCACGGACTCCTTCAGCTCGCGCCAGTCCTGCTGCGTGGGGATCGTGATGTTCGACTCGGCGAACAGCTGACGGACCCGCTCGGTCGCCGGCTCCCACACCTGATCGGTGTACTTGTCGAAGAACTCACCCGAGGCGTACTTCGACTCCGGGAAGCCCTTGAAGTACGAGCCGCGCTCGATCGCGATCTTGTTCGACGCACGGAGGGCGTGGAACAGCACCGTGTAGAAGTAGATGTTCGTGAAGTCGACGCCTTCTTCGGACCCGTAGAAGATGTGCTCGCGGGCGAGGAAGCCGTGCAGGTTCATCTGGCCGAGGCCGATGGCGTGGGATTCGTTGTTGCCCCGCTCGATCGACGGCACCGACGAGATCGTCGTCTGGTCGGAGACGGCCGTCAGGCCGCGGATGGCGACCTCGATGGTCTGCGCGAAGTCGGGCGAATCCATCGTCTTCGCGATGTTCAGTGAACCGAGGTTGCACGAGATGTCCTTGCCCACATGGCTGTAGGACAGGTCGTCGTTGAACTCCGAGGGGGTCGAGACCTGCAGGATCTCCGAGCACAGGTTCGAGTGCGTGATCTTGCCGGCGATCGGGTTGGCCCGGTTCACCGTGTCCTCGAACATGACATACGGGTAGCCCGACTCGAACTGCAGCTCGGCGACGGTCTGGAAGAACTCGCGCGCCTTGATCTTCGACTTGCGGATGCGCTTGTCGTCGACCATCTCGTAGTACTTCTCGGTGACGTCGATGTCGGCGAAGGGCTTGCCGTAGACGCGCTCGACGTCGTACGGCGAGAACAGGTACATGTCCTCGTTCTTCTTCGCCAGCTCGAACGTGATGTCGGGGATGACGACACCCAGCGAGAGGGTCTTGATGCGGATCTTCTCGTCGGCGTTCTCACGCTTGGTGTCGAGGAAGCGGTAGATGTCGGGGTGGTGCGCGTGCAGGTAGACCGCACCGGCACCCTGACGGGCACCGAGCTGGTTGGCGTAGGAGAAGGAGTCCTCGAGCAGCTTCATGATCGGGATGACGCCGGAGGACTGGTTCTCGATCTTCTTGATCGGAGCGCCGTGCTCACGAATGTTGCTGAGCAGCAAGGCGACACCGCCACCGCGCTTGGATAGCTGCAGTGCGGAGTTGATGGAGCGGCCGATCGACTCCATGTTGTCCTCGATGCGGAGCAGGAAGCACGAGACGGGCTCGCCGCGCTGCTTCTTACCCGAGTTGAGGAAGGTGGGGGTGGCCGGCTGGAAACGACCGGAGATGATCTCGTCGACGAGGTGCCGGGCGAGGATCTCGTCGCCGTCGGCGAGCGTCAGCGCAACCATGCACACGCGGTCCTCGAAGCGCTCGAGGTAACGCTTGCCGTCGAACGTCTTGAGCGTGTACGAGGTGTAGTACTTGAACGCACCGAGGAAGGTCGGGAACCGGAACTTCTTCGAATATGCGTGCTCGAACAGCGATTTGACGAACGCACGCGAGTACTTCTCGAGCACCTCGGGCTCGTAGTAGTTCTCCTCGACGAGATAGTCGAGCTTCTCGTCGAGGTTGTGGAAGAAGACCGTGTTCTGGTTGACGTGCTGCAGGAAGTACTGGCGGGCGGCGGCCACATCCTTGTCGAACTGGATCTCGCCGTTGGGGCCGTACAGATTCAACATCGCGTTGAGCGCGTGGTAGTCGAGATCCTTGATCGAATCGTCGAGGTGTGCGCTCGTGGCGGGAGCGGGATCGGTAATGGTCACAGTGCTGTCCCCACTTGTCGGAGTTAGGAAACGGCCGCGCAGTCACGTCCGCGACGCGCGTCGAATACGGATACGGATGTGGCTCAGGCGTTCTGGAGAACGGACTCCCAGAATCGGGCGAGACCGTCGCGGACACGCTCGACGTCGTCCGTCGTGCCCATCAACTCGAACCGGTACAGATACGGCACCTTGCACTTGCGCGAGACGATGTCTCCCGCGAAACAGTACGAGTCGCCGAAGTTGGTGTTACCCGCCGCGATGACACCGCGGATCAGACTCCGATTGTGCTCGTTGTTGAGGAATCGGATGACCTGTCTGGGAACGTAGCGGGTGTCGCGACCCGTGGCGGTCGTCCCGCCACCGTAGGTCGGCACGATCAACACGTACGGATCGTGGACCTCGAAATTTCCCTCACGATCGTGCAGCGGGATCCGGCTGGCCGGAATCCCGAGTTTCTGCACGAATCGGTGGGTGTTCTCGGATGTACTCGAGAAGTACACCAGCGATGTTCCCGGGATCGACCCCAGCGAAGCCATCGGTAGTCACCACTCTTCATTCGATTGCGAAGACCGGCCCGGGCGGACACGGAAGAACACGTCCGCCCGGAGACGACGACGATCGGGCCGCCGCGAACGCGGCCCGGGCTCAGGCCGCGACGGTGAGCGCCTTGATGCGATCGGGGCGGAAGCCCGACCAGTGGTCGTCGCCGGCGACGACGACGGGCGCCTGGAGGTATCCCAGCGCCATGACGTAGTCGCGGGCCTCGGGGTTCTCACTGATGTCGACGACGTCGTACTCGATGCCGGCCTTGTCGAGGGCGCGGTAGGTGGCGGTGCACTGGACGCAGGCAGGCTTGGTGTAGACGGTGATGTTCATGAATGCCCCTTTTTCCGACGGCCGTGGGCGGCCTGACGACTGACTGCTGTGCGTTACCCGGAAGCCCACTTATCCGTCCGATCCCGCTTCCCCGAGAGATCGTCGGCACTTGTGGCCCTCCAGCGGTCTAGACACTACACCTTGTGTCCGTCGGATACACAGAACCCAGGATGTTGTGACTTACAAAGGTGATATTCCCAGGTCGCGACCCTCCCTCCACGGCGTTTCGGGCGTGTCTCGGCGTGTCGCCGCAGCGCGTCCGAGAGAGACCTCGAGCACAGTGTGGCGGGTGCCACCGACAACTTCCCGAGGTCACTGCGAGAACACCCTCCGGAGGGCCTGCGCGGGGAGCTCCGCCCGGGAAGAATGACTCCTCGTGCACCCGGTTCGCGCGATGGTCGCCGCACTGCTGGCACTGTCCCTGTGTGCCGCCTGCGACTCGCGCCGTCAGTGCGAGCCGATCTCCGCCCCGCTCGACGAGACGAGCACCGCGTGTCCCCGCTTCGGCATCAGCACCCCGGGCGGCCCGGTGGCCGTCGACGAGTACCGCGCGGTCACCGAGGCGGTCGGCGCCGCGCCGGGTGCGGTGCTGTGGTTCGTCGACTTCCTCTCCCCTCCACCCGTCGGGGCCCTCGACATCGTGCGTGCCTCGGGAGCCGACCCGATCGTCACGTGGGAGCCGTGGCTGCAGCGCGGCGACGGGACGTACGACCGGACGTCGATCACGATGGCCGACATCGCCGCCGGGGTCCACGACGACCATCTCTACCGGTGGGCGGACGAACTCACCGCGTGGGGCGGGACGGTGTACCTGCGCTTCGCGCACGAGCCGAACGGGGACTGGTACCCGTGGGGTCCCGCCGGCGGTACCCCACCGGAGACCTACGTCGCGGCGTGGCGACACGTGCACGAACTGTTCGCTTCCAAGGGGGCCGAGAACGTGCGCTGGATCTGGACGGTCAACGTCCCGCACGAGGGCAGCAGTCCCATCGCACCCCTGTATCCCGGTGACGACCACGTCGACGTCGTCGGGGTCGACGGTTACAACTGGGGCACCACGCGGCCGTGGAGTCGCTGGCAGTCCCCCGAGGAGCTGTTCGGACCGACCTTCGACGAACTCGGCCGGATCGCCCCGGGTCGTCCCGTCGCGGTCACCGAGGTCGCGAGCGCGGAGGCCGGTGGATCGAAACCGGACTGGATCCGGGGTCTGGTGGGTTACTTGGACAGTCACCCCGCGGCAACGACGTTCGTGTGGTTCCATCACAACAAGGAAACCGACTGGCGCCTGACCAGCACGGCCGAGTGCGCGGCGGCCCTGGGCGACGCTCTGCACAGGAGACACACCGCACGATGACATCCGAGGCGTCGTTGCTCCCCGACCATCTCGAGGACGAGCGCATGCGCGACGTCGAGCGGCTCGAGCTGCTCGACACCCCTCGCGAGGAGCGCTTCGACAAGATCACCCGCATGGCGTGCCGCGTGTTCGGCGTCCCCATGGCGTCGCTGTCGCTGATGGACCACGACCGGCAATGGTTCAAGTCGATCCTCGGATTGGAACTCTCCGAGGTTCCTCGCGAGAGGACGGTGTGCCGCACCACCATCGCGCGCGCGTACGAGCGACCGGACGACCTCGCACTCGTCCTCCCCGATGCCGCAACCGATCCCGCCTTCATGGACATCCCGGGTATCGGTGGTGACGGTGGGATCCGGTTCTACGCGGGTTACCCACTGTTCGGTCCGGCCGGTCATCCCGTGGGCACCTTCTGCATCTACGACACCGAGGAGAGGAACCTCGACCCGGATCAGCTCGACACCTTCGCGGAGCTGGCCGAATGGGCGCAACGCGAACTCGACCGTTCCGACGAACTCGACCGCGCCGCCGAGATCCAGAAGCAACTCCTCCCCCGGCCGCTACCCGACCTCCCGGGCTACGAGATCGCCACCGTCTGCCTGCCCGCCTTCGTGGTGGGTGGCGACTTCTACGACCACTACCGGCTCCGCGAGGGCGTCGTGATCTCCGTTGCCGACGTGATGGGAAAGGGTCTCGGCGCGGCGATCCTGGCGTCGGGCGTGCGCTCCTCGTTGCGCGGTGCCGGCCGCGTGCTCGACCGTTTCGGACGCCGTCCGGTCGGCGTGCTCGACACGGGGATGGCGTTGACCCTCGGCGCCGAGCATCTCGCCGACGACTTCGAGCACACGGGAACGTTCGCCACCTCCTTCGTCGCTGCGATCGAGTTCTCCACGGGAGACGTCGACCACGCCGATGCAGGGCACGGACTCGCGGCGATCCGTCGCGCGGACGGCAGGGTCGAACCCGTCGAGGGCGACGGCCCACCGCTCGGGGTGTTCCCCGCCACCACATGGACATCGGAGACCGCGCACCTCGCCCCGGGCGACATGCTGGTGGTCTGCTCGGACGGACTGCTCGACCTGCTCGACGAGAACAGCGATCCGGCGGCACTGTGCCGTTTCGTCGCCGACCATCCGACCCCGAAGGCGCTGGTGGCCGCTGCACGTGCCCTGACGGAGAACGAACCTCCGCTCGACGACGTCACGGTCGTCGCGATACGACGGAACGAGGTGTCGTGAAGGCTGTCACGAAAGAGGGCTACCCGTCCCCCTTCCTGCGCGTCCTCATCGTCCTCACGGTCGTCGTCGGTCTGAACTACATCGTCTGGCGCTGGCTGTTCTCCGTGAACTGGGATGCCTGGTGGATCGCGATACCGCTGGTGCTGGCGGAGACGTACAGCCTGATCGACTCGCTGCTCTTCGCGTTGACGATGTGGCGGCTGAAGAGACGGCCCGAACCACCCGCAGCGCCGGAGGGGTTGACGGTCGACGTGTTCATCACCACCTACAACGAACCCGTCGACCTGGTGCTGCACACCGCCGCGGCAGCGAAGCGGATCCGCTATCCGCACCGGACGTGGATCCTCGACGACGGAGCCCGGCCCGAACTCGCCGCAGCGGCCGCCGAACTCGGCGTCGACTACATGACGCGGGCGGCGAGCTGGACGAACAAGCCGCGCCATGCCAAGGCCGGCAACCTGATCAACGCGCTGCTGCATTCGGACGGCGAGTTCCTCCTCATCCTCGACGCCGACCAGGTGCCCGAACCCGAGATCCTCGACCGCACACTCGGATACTTCACCGACGACCGCACCGCCCTGGTGCAGACACCGCAGTACTTCACCAACGTTCCCGAGTCCGACCCGCTCGGCAGCCAGGCCCCGTTGTTCTACGGCCCGATCCAGCAGGGCAAGGACGGCTGGAACGCAGCGTTCTTCTGCGGGTCCAACGCGATCCTCCGACGCGAAGCGCTCATGCAACTCGGCATCTCCGGCTATGTCCGGGCCGTCGAGGACGGCGTCGAACGCACCCTGCGCACCGCCGGCAAGGTGGTCGACCGCGCACGCCGGAAGGTGCCCGCCGATCAGCCCGACGTGGCCGCGGCACTGGAGTCGGTGCGACAGGCCGTTCGCTCGGCACGGGGCGAACTGCGGGCGGGAACAGCACTCGCCGACGTCACCTTCCGCTTCCAGCAGGCGGTCGACGCCGCTGCGCGCAGCATCGTCGATGCCGACTTCGGTGGTATCCGAGCCGATCTCGAGGAGATCGCCGCGCTCGACGCACACGGAACCGATGCGCTCACCATCGACGAGACCGTGCTCGAACGCCTCGCCGACCGCGAATGGTCACCGCTCGGTGCACTCGAATCGATCCGCGCGATGATCCGGGCCGTCGACGTCGACCGCGCCGAGGAGGCCGAGCCGATGCTCGCGTTGGCCACGATCTCCGTGACCGAGGACATGGCCACCTCGATGCGTCTGCACGGCGCGGGCTGGAAGTCCGTCTACCACCACGAGATCCTCGCGTACGGACTGGCGCCGGAGGATCCGAAGACGATGGTCACGCAGCGGCTCCGGTGGGCGCAGGGCACGATTCAGGTGATGCTGCGGGAGAACCCACTCGTCCAGAAGGGCATGACCCTCGCGCAGCGCCTCATGTACTGGGCGACGATGTGGAGCTATCTCTCGGGGTTCGCGGCCCTCGCCTATTTCGCGGCGCCGGTGATCTATCTCGTCTTCGGGGTCCTGCCGGTGGAGGCCTACAGTCTCGACTTCTTCGCGCGGCTCGTCCCGTTCCTGGTCCTCAGTCAGTTGCTGTTCTTCGTCGTCGGCCGCGGCACACCGACCTGGCGTGGCCAGCAGTACAGCCTCGCACTGTTCCCGGTGTGGATCAGGGCGTGCTGGACGGCCTTCCTCAACGTGTACTTCGACAAGCCGCTGGATTTCGCGGTCACCCCGAAGACGCGTCAGGGAGGCGAGGGTGTCCCCTGGTATCTGTTCCGTCAGCAACTGCTCGTCATGCTGTTGCTGGTCGTGGCGGCGGTCGTCGGGGCGGTGCGGTTGTTCCTCGGCGACATCTCGGTTCTCGGCGTGACCGCGAACCTCGTCTGGGTCGTGTTCGACCTGTTGATTCTGTCGGTGGTGATCGGCGCGGCTCGCTACCGTGGACCCGAGAACGAAGGAGTTCGATGAGCCACTACGAAACGCGTACGGTCGGAACGAGTACCGTCGTGCAGCCCACCGGTCGCCTGAACATGGTTGCGGCACCACGTCTTCGCGAGCAGTTGCGCGATCTCGTCGAGAGCGGATCCCATCGGCTCGTCGTCGACCTCAGCACGACGGAGTTCATCGACTCCTCCGGGCTCGGCGCACTCGTGTCCGGATTGAAGGCCGCCCGGCAGGCCGGCGGCGACCTGCGGATCGCCTCGCCCACGGCGCAGGTGCAGAGCGTGCTCGCGCTGACCCGGCTCGATCGGGTCCTGGCGACCCACGATTCCGCGGACGCGGCCTTCGATGGCGACTGACGGATCACCCAACATCCGTTCTGCCGACGGCGCGTCCGGCCGGTGGGAGTTGTCCGCGCCGACGAGCGAGGGCACCCTCGACCGGATCATGGATCTGGTCGCGGAGATGTTCGCCGCCGAGGAACTCGACGAGTCCGATCGCGTGCAGTTCGAGATCGCGGTTGCCGAGATCGCCGCGAACATCATCGAACACGCAGGTCGGGGACGAGCCGTCTCGGTGACGTTGACCCTGGAACTCCATCCGGATCGTCTCGAGGCCGTGTTCGTCGACGACGGCGCTCCGGCCCGTGTGGATCTGCGTTCGGTCGAACTCCCGGACGCCCTCGCCGAGCGCGGTCGAGGACTCGCCATCGCCCTCGCCGCGCTCGACGAACTGCGGTACCGGCGACAGGTCGGCACCAATCGCTGGCTGCTGATCTGTCACCGGTCCGATGCGTCAGGGCAGTCCGGGCAGTAGGTCGTCGAGCCGGGCCGGCAGGTTCCGAACCCGTACGCCGGTCGCGTGCCACAGGGCGTTGACGACCGCCGCGGCGCTGCCGACGATCCCGATCTCACCGATCCCCCGCGACCCCATGGGTGTCGCATGCAGGTCCTCGTCGTCGAGCCAATCGGCTTCGATGCCACGGATGTCGGCGTGCGTCGGCACGTGATATTCCGACAGGTCGTGGTTGACGACGTGCCCGAAACGGGCGTCGCGGATGCTCTCCTCGAACAGCGCCATCGAGATCCCGAACGACATCCCGCCGATGAACTGCGACCGCGCCGTCCGCGGGTTGATCACCCGTCCCACGGAGAACAGCCCGAACATCCGGGGCACCCGGATCTCGCCGGTGTCGGCGTCGACGTGCACCTCGGCGAAGTGCACACCGAAGGACTGTGCGGTGTAGTGCTCGAGTTCGCGGTTCTCGGCTGCCGACGCGGACAGTTCGGCGCCCACCGGCGGATCGTCGCCGAAGCGTTTGCCGAATTGCTCTGCGGCCGTGACGATCGCGGTGCCCCAGGACGAGGTGCCCGACGACCCGCCGGCCACCGTGCCGTTGGGCAGTGCGCTGTCGCCGATCTCGAGGTCCACGTCCTCCGGTCGGCATCCGAGTGCGTCGGCGGCGATGAGGGTCAGGGTCGTCCAAGCGCCCGTACCGAGGTCGGTGGCTCCGATGCGGACGGAGTAGCGCCCCTCCCCCAGATGCCGGATATGGGCTTCCGAGCCGGGATTGACCATGTGGGGATAGGTCGCGACCGCCATGCCGGTACCGATCAGGGTGTGGCCCTGCCGCCGGGTTCCGGGTTCGCGGTCGGACGGATCCCATCCGAACCGCTGTGCGCCTTCGCGGAGGCATTCGACGAGCCGGCGCGACGACCACGGCTTCCCCGTCTCCGGATCGGACTCGGGTTCGTTGCGGATGCGCAGTTCGATCGGGTCGATCCCGAGTTCGGCGGCGAGCTCGTCCATCGCCACCTCACCGGCGAACATGCCCGGGGCTTCACCGGGCGCGCGCATCCAGAACGGCGCCGGGACATCGAGGGTGATCGCGCGATGCGACGTGCGGGCGTTGGCGACGTCGTACAGATTGCGCAGCGGTACCCCCGCCTGTTCGACGAATTCGGTGACCCGGGACGACTGGGCGAACGCCTCGTGCACGAGACCGGTGAGCCTGCCGTCACTGTCGGCCGCAAGCCGGATGTGCGAGGCGGTCGGAGCCCGGTAGCCGACGTAACCGAACATGTCGGGACGGGAGACCGCGAACTTGATCGCCTTGCCCGGCAGGGCCCGCGCCGCGAGTCCGCCGAGGACGTCGTGCGCGTGAGGACCGCCCTTGGAACCGAATCCCCCACCGATGTACGGGCAGACCACCCGCATCCGGGCCGTGTCGAGGCCGAAGACCGGTGCGAGGGTCTCGACGACGCCGTGCGGATGCTGCGTCGAGGTGTACAGCGTCAAAGTGTGTGCGTCGACCTCACCGTTCGACGGCACGACGTCGATCCGCCAGATCGCGACGACGGTGTGCGGTTCGAGCGGGTTGTTGTGTTCCTCGGGGGTGGAGTACCACTGATCGATCACCGTCTCGGCGCGGGTGAACGCCGCGTCGACATCCCCTCGCTCGGTGTCGGGTTCGTAGCCACCGTTGACGGTCTCGGGGGTGTACGCATCGGGATGGTCGGCGCGGAAGAGCGCGTCGTGCGGTTCCTCGCTGTATTCGACCTCCAGGAGCGAGCATGCCTCCCGGGCGATCTCGAAGCTCTCGGCGACGACCGCACCGATGATCTGCCCCCGGTACAGCACCTCGGGTGTCTGCAGGACGGAGTACTCACCTTCGGCCTCCTCGGTGAGACGCGGGGCGTTCCAGGGAGTGAGGACCTTCAGCACCCCGGGCACCGCTTCGGCAGCGGCGGTGTCGATCCGGTCGACGCGCCCGCGGGCGATGGTGGAGGTGAGCGGCACGAGGTAGGCGGGATCGTCGACCGGATGCTCGTAGGCGTACGGCGCCGTCCCGGCGACCTTCGCCGGTCCGTCGATTCGCGCGGTGGAGCGCCCACCTGTTCGGATCGGCTCGGGGCTCATGCGGATCCACCTCGTTCCCGTCGTTCGTCGAGTTCGCGCAGGGTCGCCACCACGGTGCGCCGCAGCAGCGGGATCTTGTAGTCGTTGCCGTCGAGGGGGCTCGCGTCGGCGAGTTCGGCCTCGGCCGCAGCGGCGAAGACCTCGTCGGAGGGTTGCTGCCCGAGGAGCGCTTCCTCCGCGCGGTGTGCCCGCCAGGGCCGGTGCGCGACCCCGCCGAATGCGATGCGGCACCCGGTGATCGTCCCGTCCGCGACGGTCATCTCGGCCGCTACGGAGACCAGCGCGAAGGCGTAGGACGCCCGGTCGCGCACCTTGCGGTAGGTGGACAGCGAACTCTGCGCTGCGGGGATCTGCACGCCGACGATCAGGTCGTCACGTTCGAGCACGGTGTCGCGCTCGGGGGTGTCGCCGGGAAGGCGGTAGAAGTCCTCCACCGCGATCGCGCGTTCACCGTCCGGGCCGAGGACGAGGACTTCGGCGTCGAGCGCGAGCAGGGCGACCGCCATGTCGGAGGGATGGGTGGCCACGCAGTGCTCCGAGGCGCCGAGGATCGCGTGGTAGCGGGTGTATCCGCCGATGGCGGAGCAGCCGCTGCCGGGTTCGCGTTTGTTGCAGGGGGTGCTCACGTCCCGGAAGTACGAGCACCGCGTGCGCTGGAGCAGGTTGCCACCGGTGGTCGCGGTGTTCCGGAGCTGAGGCGAGGCACCGGCGAGCAGTGCACGCGACAGCACCGGGTAGTTGCGCCGCACGAAGGGGTGCGCCGCGAGGTCGCTGTTGCGGACGTTGGCGCCCACCCGGATTCCTCCGTCGGTCGTCTCCTCGACGGTGTCGAGCGGTAGATGCGAGACGTCGACGAGAACGTCGGGGGTCGCGACGCCGAGTTTGAGGTGGTCGACGAGATTCGTGCCGCCCGCGAGGAAGACCGCGCCCGGTGTCTCGTGCACGACGGCGACGGCCGCGGCGGGATCTGCCGGTCGCTCGTAGCGGAGGGAGCTCATCGCGACGCCTCCGTATCGAGTCGACTGTCGCCGGTACCGAGTCGGCTGTCGCCGGCGGCGACGGTGCGGATCGCCGAGACGATGTTGGGATAGGCGGCGCAACGGCACAGATTGCCGCTCATGCGTTCCCGGATCTCGTCGTCGTCGAGTTCGGGTGCCTGGTCGAGATCGGCCGTGACGTGACTCGGTGACCCGTCGGCGAACTCGTCGAGCATGCCGACGGCCGAACAGATCTGGCCGGGGGTGCAGTAACCGCACTGGAAGGCGTCGTCCTCGATGAACTGCGCCTGGAGCGGATGCATCTCCCCGTCGCCGAGTCCGGCGGCGGTGACGATCTCGGCGCCGTCGTGCGAGGCGGCGAGGGCCAGGCACGAGAGGGAGCGCCGGCCGTCGATCAGCACGGTGCATGCTCCGCACTGACCGAGATCGCATCCCTTCTTCGGGGACGTGATCCCGAGGCGGTCGCGCAGCGCGTCGAGCACGGTGGTGCGGACGTCGATCGGGACGCGGCGCTCCACCCCGTCGACGTGGAGAACTATGTCGAGATCGGGTCGGTGGCCGGTATCGGTCCTCGTGTCCCCGCTTGTCATGGGCAAACCTCCGAACAGTGGGCTGTGTTCGGGGCATTCCCGCTGCAGGCGTCATCGAACCGTCGGGATGCGACGAGTGGTGCGTTCGCTGCTCGGCCGGACCGTGCGGATACGCGCGGTGCCGGAGACCTCGGGGGTCTCCGGCACCGGGTGTCGGTCGGTCCGCCGGCCGCTCTCGGTGCCGGCGGTACCGGCAAGGGCGGCGGACGTCTCGATCAGGCGTTGGCGAGCACCTTGGTGGCGTCGGCCAGTGCGGCCACGACCGTTGCGACCTGCTGCGCGGTCTCGGCGTGCTCCTTGGCGTGCTCGCCGCCGAACTTGCCGAAGGTCTCGCCGACGGACAGCGAGCCGCCGTCGACGACCTTGCCGCCGGCGATTCCGACGACCTTGACCGCGTCCTCGAGCGCCCACTTCGCGGCATTCTGGCTGGGCGACTGGCTGACGATGGCGACGGGCTTGCCGCTCAGTGCACCGGCACCGTAGGGGCGCGACAGCCAGTCGACGGCGTTCTTGAGCACCGCGGAGACGGTGCCGTTGTACTCGGGGGTGACGACCAGCACGGCATCGACATCGGCAGCGGCGTCGCGCAGGGCCACGGCAGCAGCGGGGGCAGCCTCGCCGTCGAGGTCCTCGTTGTAGAACGGAACGTCGGCGAGGCCCTCGTAGAGGGTCACCTCGACGTTCTCGGCAGCGACCGCCGCGGCGGTCTCGGCGATCTGGCGGGAGATGGAGCCGTCGCGCAGGCTGCCGACGAGGGCGAGAACTCGGGTCATGGGAACATCCTCGGGTCGAAGTGGTTGACTACGCAATGTTAAACGGACCGCGGTCCGCTTTATTCCCCGCCCCGCTAGAGTGTGACCTTGTGAACACTCGCCCCCTCCCGCACGCGGACGGTCGGGCGCTGCCTGCGGCGAACAGTCGGGCCCTCCCTCTGGCGGACGAGCGACTCTCCGAACGGGGCGACGCAGCGCGCAATCGTTCCCGTCTGCTCGACGCCGCCGCCCTGCTCGTCGCCGAACGCGGCGTCGACGCCGTGACGATGGACGCCGTCGCTGCGCGGGCCGGGGTCGGCAAGGGCACCGTCTTCCGCAGGTTCGGCTCCCGCGCCGGGCTCGTCCGGGCGCTACTCGACCACAGCGAGCGCGAGTTCCAGCAGGGTTTCCTGTTCGGCCCGCCGCCGCTCGGCCCGGACGCCGAACCCCTGGCCAGGCTCATCGCCTTCGGTCGTGCGCGCATCGAACTCGTCGAGGTGCAGGGCGAACTGCTCCGCGCGGCCGAATCCGCCACCGACTCCCGCTACACCGCTCCCGCCCATCTGGTCTCGCTCGCCCACGTCGACGCGCTGCTGCGTGCCGCCGGCGTCACCGGCGACACCCGATTGCTGGCGACCTCGCTGGTCGCGTCGCTCGAGGCCACCCTCGTGCTCCACCAGTGGCGCGAGCTCGGGCATCCGCTCCGCCGACTCGCCGACAACTGGGCCGAACTGGCACACCGCGTCGTGACCGGCCGAGGTACCCATGAAACCGGGTCGAGCGCCGTACCGTAACGGCATGATTCGCACATTCCGGGTGCTCGCGGTCGTCTCCCTGGCAGCGGTGGCCGCCGCGTGCAGCACCGATTCGGATTCGGCCGACACCCACTCCGCGGAGGACCTCACCGGCCGCACCTTCGTCTCGACGAGCGTGACCGGCACGCAGATCCCGGGCGACGGACCGATGGTCGTCGAGTTCCCGGACGACGGACGCATCTCCGCGACTGCCGGCTGCAACCGCTTCGTCGGCGGTGTGGACCTGGCCGACGGCCGAGTGAAGACATCGAACCTGGCGAGCACGATGATGGCCTGCCTGCCGGAACGCGAGGGAGCCGACGCCTGGCTCACCACGCTGTTCGGCGCCGAGCCGCGCTGGTCGCTCGACGGGAACACCTTCACGCTCACCGGCGACGACATCACGGTCTCGCTCGAGGACGAGAAGGTGGTCGACCCCGATCTGCCGATCGCCGGCACCGAGTGGGTGGTGACCTCGCTGCGCACCGCCGACGCCGTCGTCAGGTCGGTCGCCCTGGAGAACGCCGCGCCGACACTCACACTGTCCGACGACGGCACCCTCACCGGGAACACGGGGTGCAACGAGTTCGGCGGCAGCGCCGAGGTCG
Organism: Rhodococcus sp. AB351; assembly: GCF_049538275.1. Classification (NCBI taxonomy): domain Bacteria; kingdom Bacillati; phylum Actinomycetota; class Actinomycetes; order Mycobacteriales; family Nocardiaceae; genus Rhodococcus; species Rhodococcus sp. AB351. The sequence continues at coordinate 44,908 of NZ_JBMVFW010000018.1, read as the reverse complement.
GCGACGATGTCATCCTGTTCGAACCGCTCACCATGACCCGCGCGGCGTGCGCCGATCCCGAGGTCGCCGACATCGAGACGCACATCCTGAACGTGCTCGCAGGTGAGACCACCTACGCCGTCCAGGGCTCGTCGATGACCCTCACCGCGGCGAACGGCACCGACGGACTGGAGTTCACGGCCCGCTGACCCCTCCTCGGTACCGTGAGACCCATGCCGGGAGCAGTCCGCGTGGTCGTCGTCCTCGCACTGGGTGCGCTGCTGTCCGGGTGCGGCATGTTCGGGTCGTCGCCGTCCGACCCGATCGGCCGCCGTTACGTCTCGACCGAGGTCGAGGGGCGGCCCATCCCCGGCGGCGGCCCGCTCCAGTTGTCGTTCCCCGCCCGGGAGCGGGTCGCGGCATCCGCCGGATGCAACCGGTTCACCGGCACCGCCGACCTGTCCGGGGGCAGGATCCGTGCCGGGACGCTCGCGTCCACGAGGATGGCGTGCCCTCCCCCGCGCGACGGCGCCGACGACTGGGTGCGGACGCTGTTCGCGGCCACCCCCCGGTGGACTCTCGACGGAGAGGTGCTCACCCTGACCACCGGCGCGGTGACCGTCACCCTCACCGAACGTACGGACGGGCGCTGAGGCCGGCCGAGAGCGAATCGTTCAGTAACGCTCGACGAGCCACCGCGCGAGTTCCCGTGCGCTGCGGTCGACCTGCTTCGGCCAGTCGAGCGCCGAATCGTCGGCCCGGTCGCTCACGTGCTTGACGAGCCGGCACCGCGCGCCCATGCGGCGGGCGGCGTAGGCGACCGCGAAACCCTCCATGTCGACGAGATCGGCGCGGGCGGACAGCGCGTCGCGGATCTCGGCGTCCGAGACGAACGAATCGCCGGTGGCGAGCACGCTGCCGTCACCCTCGTCGATCTGCACGACGTCCTGCACGGGGTGACCGAGGCTCTTCAGGATCTCGCTGCTGATGTCGTGGTTGATCGCGGCGGACGGCAGGAACAGTCCCGAGTGGTGGGTGTGCAACGCGCCGGCGGTGCCGATGTTCACGACGAGCGGTCGCGCGTCGGCCGGATACGCCGCGAGCGCCGCGGTGACGGCCACCGCTGCGTCGACCTTCCCGATCCCGGTGATCACCGTCTCGTAGCGTTCCGGGACGTGCGCCGCCTCGGCGCGGGTTGCGGATACGACGAGGATCCCGTTCACGTACTGCCTCCGAGTTCGAGGGTCGCGAGTGCCGCCCGGTGCAGCTCCCGCCCGTACCCGGCACCGTATCCCGCGGCATGCACCGCCAGGGGATGCAGCTGGTGCACGGGCACCCGCTGCTCCCACCCGGCGCGCAGCGGATGCGCCGACTCGTAGCCGTCGACGACCCGGCCCAGGTGCGGGCAACCGAAGAGCGCGAGCATCGCCAGATCGGTCTCGCGGTGGCCGCCGTGCGCGGCCGGGTCGATGAGGACGACGCCGCGCGGCGACCACAGCACGTTGCCGTTCCACAGGTCTCCGTGCAGACGCGAAGGCGGATCCTCGTCGTCGAAGGCTCCCGCGGCGACGAGATCGCAGGCGGCCTCGATGTCGCGGCACTGCCGGTCGGTGACGCTGCCCGCCTCGACGGCGCTGCGCAGGAAGGGCAGCACCCGCTCTGCGATGTAGAACGATCCCCAGGTGTCGTGCACGGTGCGGCTCATGGGACGGCGGCCGATGAACAGCTGCCCGTCGTAATCGTCGGGTGCCGCACCGAAACCGGCGGCGCCCGCGTCGTGCATCCGGGCGAGTGCCGCACCGAACTCCCGTGCGGCCTCGGCGGCCGGGGAACTTTCGGCGATCCGCTCGAGTTCGATGTGGTGCCCGCTCACCGACCGCACCGCCGCGACCGGCATACCGGCCTCGGCGAGCCAGGCCAGACCGGCCGCCTCGGCCCGGAAGAAATCCGGATGCGCGTGCGGGTCGTGTTTGCGGAAGACGTCTCCGGTGCTCACCCCGAAGAGTCTGCCCGCGCACTCTTCGCCCCGCCCTCTTCTCCGTTGTATCGCAGCAGTAACACGGGAACGCTAGGGTCGTGAAGATGACGAACCTTCGCGATCGGATCATCGAAGAACTCGGGGTGAAACCCTCCATCGACCCACGCGCCGAGATCGACGCGCGGGTGCAGTTTCTCGCCGACTACCTGCGCAGCACTCCCGCGAAGGGATTCGTGCTCGGCATCAGCGGCGGGCAGGACAGCACTCTCGCCGGCAAGCTCGCCCAGCTCGCCGCGGAGAAGCTCCGCGCCGAAGGCCACACGGCGGAGTTCGTCGCGGTCCGCCTGCCCTACGGCAAGCAGGCCGACGAGCACGACGCCCTCGTCGCACTGGAGTTCATCGGAGCGGACCGCACTCTCGGTGTGGACGTGAAGCCCGGTGCCGACGCGACGGCGTCGGAAGCGGCTCGCGCGCTGTACGGCGCCGAGACGCGTCTACGCGACTTCGTGCGCGGCAACATCAAGGCCCGCGAACGCATGATGATCCAGTACGCGATCGCCGGAGAACTCGGCTACCTCGTGGTCGGCACCGACCACGCCGCCGAAGCGGTGACCGGTTTCTACACCAAGTACGGCGACGGCGGCGTCGACATCACTCCGCTGGCCGGTCTCACGAAGCGGCAGGGCGCGGCGCTGCTGCGCGAACTCGACGCACCCGAGAGCACCTGGATCAAGATCCCCACCGCCGATCTCGAGGACGACCGTCCGGCGCTGCCCGACGAGGAAGCGCTCGGCATGACCTACAGCGAGATCGACGACTATCTCGAGGGAAAGGACGTCACCGACGACCTCGCCAAGCGCCTCGAGACCAAGTTCCTCGACACGCGGCACAAGCGCGTGATGCCCGTTGCGCCCTTCGACACCTGGTGGCGCGAGGATTAACCACCCGCGAAGGGCGGCAGGACGTCCACTCGGGACCCGGCCGGTCGGCCGAGGTCCCGGGTGAGTTCGCCCGTGCCGCCGTCGCCGGGTTCGAGCAGGAAGGCTGCCACCGACAGCACCCGCTCCATGCCGGTCCCGTAACGGTCGACGAGGACGGCACGCAGCGCGCCGAGATCGGCGCCCTCCGGCAGGTCGATCGTGTCCTTCTCGCGTCCGGCCGCGTCTGCTGCGGCCGCGAAGTACCGCACCTCGATCCCGGTCGTCACCTCAGCCACCGATAGCTCCCATGCTCCGCTGCGGCGGCGCGAAGTCCGCCGCGTCCATGCCGTGTCCGGCCCACTTGTTCCACATCGCTCCGCGCCACAGCGCGGCGAGTTCCTCGTCGGTGGCGCCGCCCCGCAGGGCAGCGCGCAGGTCGGTCTCCCGGTCGCTGAACAGGCAGGAGCGGACCGTTCCCTCGGCCGTCAGCCGCGTGCGGTCGCAGTCGCTGCAGAACGACCGCGTCACCGACGCGATGATCCCGACGGTCGCCGGTCCGCTGTCAACGAGCCAGCGTTCGGCCGGCGCGGACGGATCCTCGCGTTCGGTCTCCGTGAGCGTGAACCGCCGCCCGAGGACGTCGAGCAACTGCTGGGCCGGCACCATCTGCGAGCGCGCCCAGTTCTGATCGGCGTCGAGGGGCATCTGCTCGATGAACCGCAGTTCCACGCCCTCGTCCAGGCACCACGCGAGCAGGTCGGCCGCGCCCTCGAGGGTTTCCGGCATCAGGACGGCGTTGACCTTGACCCGACCCAGTCCGGCCGCCACCGCGGCACGGATGCCGTCGAGCACCGAATCCAGCCGGTCGCGGCGCGTGAGCCGCGCGAAGTGCTCGCGGTCGATGGTGTCGAGGGAGATGTTCACGCGGGTCAGTCCGGCGTCCGCGAGCGCCTGCGCACGGTGCCGGAGACCGACCGCATTGGTGGTCAGCGCGATCGGCAGCCCCGGGGTCTCCTGCGCGCACCCGGCGACGATCTCCTCGAGATCGCGGCGCATGAGCGGTTCCCCACCGGTGAAGCGCACCTCGTGGACACCGAGCCGGCCGGTCGCGATCCCCACCAGCCGTACGATCTCGGCGCTCGTGAGCAGCTGGTCGCGCGGAATCTCGGGAAGACCCTCGGCCGGCATGCAGTAGGTGCAGCGCAACGAGCACTTCTCGGTGAGGGATACACGCAGGTCCCGGGCGATGCGACCGAAACGATCGAGGAGTTCGGGCACGTCGGGCCGATCGGACACGTCGTCTGCGCGATCGCGCACGACCGGGATGCCCATGTCCACCGCTGTCATACGACCATCGCTTTCATACAGCCCAGTATGCCCACAACCGCAGATCGTGACACCGCATCCGGACAGACGGGGCACACGCGGCGCGTCGTCGACGGCGGGACACGGCCCTCGTGTGCCTAGGATGGCGGCATGACGAGCGGCAAGCGGTCCGTGGAGGAACACGAACAGCACGTGGCGGCGTTGCTCGACCCGTTGCGGAAGAAGAGCCCGTTGCGTGTGCCGCTCGCGCACGCGCTGCACCGCACCCTCGCGGAGGACATCGAGTCGCCGCTGGACCTGCCACCCTTCCGCAACTCCCAGATGGACGGCTACGCGGTCCGCGCCGACGATCTCGCGGCGACCCCCACCGACCTGCCCGTCCAGGGCGTGCTGGCCGCGGGCGACACCGTCGCGGCACTCGAACCGGGACACGCGCTGAAGATCATGACGGGCGCGCCCGTCCCGGACGGCGCCGACGCCGTCGTCCCGGTCGAGGACACTCGTGCGACCCCTCCCGACTCGGACGGCGTCGGCACGGTGACCGTGGAGCGCAGCGTCACGCCCGGCACCTATGTGCGTGAGGCGGGAACCGATGTCCGCAAGGGCGATCTGCTGCTTCCCGCGGGCACGGTCCTCGCTGCCCGTCACATCGCCGCGCTCGCCGCCGTCGGCCTGACCTCGATCCCCGTCCGCGCACGACCGCGGGTCGCGATCATCTCGACCGGCAGCGAACTCGTCACCGCAGGGAGCGAACTCGGGCCGGGCCAGATCTTCAACTCGAACGGACCGGCGCTGGCCGCGAGCGCGTCGGCCAACGGTGCCGACGTCGTGACCATCGACCACTGCCACGACGATCCGGAGGAGTTCGTGACGATGCTCGAACACGCCGTGGGCGTCGCCGACGTCGTGTTCACCTCGGGCGGAGTGTCGAAAGGCGACTTCGAGGTCGTGAAGGACACGCTCGCGCCGCGGGGCGGGCAGTTCGTCTCGGTGGCGATGCAGCCGGGCGGCCCTCAGGGCACCGCCGTGGTCGACGGCGTGCCGATCCTGACCTTCCCCGGCAATCCCGTCAGCGCGCTCGTCTCGTTCGAGGTGTTCGCGCGACCTGCACTGCGGGCCGCCGCCGGCTATCCGCCCGTCGTGTGCGAGAGCCTGCCGCTCACCGAGGATCTCACGTCGATCCCGGGACGCCGGCAGTTCCTGCGCGGGCGACTCGACGAGAACGGGGTGACCCCCTTCCGCGGGCACGGGTCGCATCTCGTCGCCGGACTCGCCGCCGCCGACGTGCTCCTCGACATCCCCGCCGACACCACCTCCCTCGAAGCCGGAGACCTCGTGAAAGTACGGATCCTGTGACCGACCTCAGCCACCTGGACGACCAGGGACGCGCCCGCATGGTGGACGTCTCCTCGAAGACCGACACCACACGGATCGCCGTGGCGGCAGGCGAACTCGTCACCACTCCCGAGGTGGTCGCGCTCATCCGCGCCGACGACATGCCCAAGGCCGACGTCCTGGCCACGGCCCGCATCGCCGGCATCGCGGCGGCGAAACGCACCTGGGAGCTCATCCCCCTGTGCCACCAGCTGGCGCTGTCGTCGGTGAAGGTGATGTTCGACTTCACCGACACCTCGATCACGATCGAGGCCACCGCGAAGACCAAGGGCCCGACCGGAGTCGAGATGGAGGCGCTCACCGCGGTCGCCGTCGCCGGCCTGACGCTGCACGACATGGTCAAGGCTGTGGATCCGGCCGCCGTTCTCGACGGTGTGCGGTTGATCTCGAAGGAGGGCGGCAAGCGCGGCCACTGGACCCGCGACGACGCACCCGGCCGGGACGAGACCGCCGGCACCGACGAACAGCCCGTGGAGGAGACCGGACGCTCCGCCGCGGTGGTCGTCGCGTCGACCGGTGTCGCCGCGGGCACCCGTGAGGACCGCACCGGCCCGCTCATCCGGTCGTGGCTCGAGGACAAGGGATTCACGGTCCGCGGCCCTCTCGTGCACGCGGACGCCGACATCGCCGCCGGTCTCGCCGACGCGGTCCGTCCCGGCCCTGCCCTGGTCGTGACGACCGGCGGAACCGGGGCGTCGCCGACCGACGCGACCCCCGAAGCGACTCTCGCCCTGCTCGATCGCGAACTGCCCGGTATCGCGGAGTCGATCCGGCAGCGTGGACTCGAGGTCACCCCGCACGCCGTGCTCTCGCGCGGCGTCGCCGGTCTCGTCGGCCGCACGGTCGTCGTGAACCTGCCCGGCTCGCCCGGCGGGGTGAAGGACGGTCTCGCCGCCCTCGACCCGATCCTCGACCATCTGTTGGCACAAGTCGCAGGAGGCGGCGCTCATGAGTGAACTACTGGCCCGGATCTCCTCGGAACCGCTCGATCCCGCAGCGGTGGACGCCGCGGTGGCGGGCGCCGAACACGGTGCGGTGGTGCTCTTCACCGGTGTCGTCCGTAATCACGACGGCGGGCAGTCGGTGACCGCGCTGCAGTACCAGGCCCATCCGGATGCCGAAGCGTTCCTGCGGCGGTGCTGTGAGGACGTCGCGGCGAAGTCCGGGCTGCCGGTCGCGGCGGTGCACCGAGTGGGCGATCTCACCATCGGCGATCTCGCACTCGTCGCGGCGGTCGCCGCCCCGCACCGCGCGGAAGCCTTCGCCACCTGCGCCGAACTGGTGGAACGCATCAAGGCCGAGGTGCCGATCTGGAAGCGTCAGCACTTCACCGAGGGCGCCTCCGAATGGGTGGGTCTGTAGCCGGGACGACGGGTCGGACGTACCCCGTGCGGTAGGGTGACATGGTTCGGGCGTCACGACGACGCCCACCGTCGTGGGATACCGGCGGCCCGGGATCGTGCCCGGCCCGCACGCACAGATGCAGTACGCACAGATGCACCGGCCTTCCTTGCGGCGATCGCACAGCACCACGGGCACACGGCCCGTCGAGTGCACACACGCCGCATCGAAAGGCAGCGCTGTTCCATGACCACATCATTTTCCGATCTCGGGGTGCCCCGCCCGCTCGTCGCCACGCTGAACGACGCCGGGATCACCAGCCCCTTCCCCATCCAGGTGGACACCCTCCCCGACACCCTTGCCGGTCGCGACGTGCTCGGACGCGGACGTACGGGTAGCGGTAAGACCCTGGCCTTCTCGATCCCGCTCGCCGCTCGCCTCGCCGGCCGGAGCACCCGGGCAGCAGGCCGTCCGCGTGGCCTGATCCTGGCTCCCACCCGCGAGCTGGCGACCCAGATCGCCGCGGCCATCGAACCGCTCGCGCATTCGTCGGGCCTGAAGGTCACCACGATCTTCGGTGGCGTGTCACAGAAGCGCCAGGTCGAGGCCCTCCGTCGCGGCGTCGACATCGTCATCGCCTGCCCGGGCCGCCTCGAGGACCTCATGCGCCAGAAGTTCGTCGTGCTCGACGACATCGAGGTCACCGTGCTCGACGAGGCCGACCACATGGCCGATCTCGGCTTCCTGCCCGGCGTCACCCGCATCCTGACGGCGACACCGAAAGACGGCCAGCGCCTGCTGTTCTCGGCCACCCTGGACAACGGCGTCGACAAGCTCGTCAAGCGGTTCCTGAAGAACCCGGTCATGCACTCGGTCGACGAGGCCACCTCCCCCGTCGCCGCGATGACCCACCACGTCTTCGACGTCGCGGGCATGGATGCGAAGAAGGAACTCGTCCGCACCCTCGCATCGGGTACCGGTCGCCGAATCCTGTTCATGCGCACCAAGCATCAGGCCCGCAAGCTCGCCAAGCAGCTCACCGACTCGGGTATCCCGGCGGTGGACCTGCACGGCAATCTCTCCCAGAACGCCCGCGACCGCAATCTCGCCGCGTTCTCGTCGGGTGAGGCCCGGGTGCTCGTGGCGACGGACGTCGCCGCACGCGGTGTCCACGTCGACGACGTCGAACTCGTCGTGCACGTCGATCCCCCGGCCGAGCACAAGGCGTACCTGCACCGCTCCGGTCGCACGGCCCGCGCCGGCAGCACCGGCGACGTCGTCACCGTCGTCCTGCCCGACCAGCGCAGGGATCTCGCGGCCATCATGCGCAAGGCCGCCATCGACGTCACCCCCATCAAGGTGACGGCGGATTCCGAGCACGTGCTGAAGCTCGTCGGCGAGATCGCGCCGTACGTCGCGCCGGCACCGAAGCAGGCTTCCGCGCCGTCGCGTCCGCAGCGCAACGGCGGCAGCCGCCGTTCGTCGGCTCCCCGCCAGGGCTCCGGTTCGGGTCAGCGTTCCTCGTCGAGCGGACAGCGTTCCGCCGGTGGTCAGCGCTCCTCGGGTGGGCAGCGCTCCTCGGGTGGGCAGCGCGCGGCCGGCGGTCAGCGTTCGGCCGGTCAGGGCGCCGCAGCTGCCACCGGTGGCCGTCGTCGTCCCCAGCGCCGTACCTCCGCCGCTCGCTGAGCCGAAGGGCCTGCCTCCCGCGTCAGCGGGGGTGAGTCGGCCTTCCGCCTCAGCGGGATGAATCGGCCTTCCGCCTCAGCGGGATGAATCGGCCTTTCGCCTCAGCGGGGCGTGAATCGGTGTATCGCGTACATCGCGTCCGCGGACACCGGTTCGGTCGGCACACAGCGGCGTAGGCGCTCGCGTACGTCGTCGGAGTCCAGATCGGCACCGATGACGACGAGTTGCGTCCCGTCGGGCACGTCGTCGCCGCGACCCGCCGATTCGAACCGGATGTGGTCGCCGACGGTGTGCAACAGATAGCTGCCGGTGTCCAATCCGGCAGCGACTCGCACGTATCCCTTGATACGGAACACCCCTGCGGGCTGGTTCTCGAGAAAATCCACCAGCACGCGGGGGTGCAGTGCATCTGCGGACTCGAAGGTGATCGCGTCGTAGCCGTCGTGCAGATGGGTGTGCTCGTGGTCGTCCTGCTCGTAGAGCAACTGGTCGAGGGTGAGCTGCTCCCCCGGCTGCGGCCCCGGCCGCTCCGGGATGTCGAACAGCAACGCCGGGTCGATGCGACCGTGATCGGTCGAGACGACGGCGGCGCGGGAGTTGAGCCGGCACAGGCGGGTCAGCAGATCGTCGTGGGCGTCGCCGTCGATCCGGTCGGTCTTGTTGAGCAGCACCAGATCGGCGAGCGCCACGTGCTGTTCGAGTTCGGGATGCTGCTCCGCGGTCGCGTCGAACTCCACCGCGTCGACGACCAGGACGAGGCCACCGTAGGAGACGTATTCGTTCTCCGAGCCGGCGACGAGCCGGATCATGTTGCGGGGCTCGGCGAGTCCGCTCGCCTCGACGACGATCACGTCGAGATCGGACGAGCGGTGGGCGAGCTTGTCGAGCATCGCATCCATGTCGCTGACATCGACTGCGCAGCACAGGCATCCGTTGCTCAGCGAGACCATCGAGTCGACCTGCCCCGCCACCATCATCGAATCGATGTTGACGGAACCGAAGTCGTTGACGATCACGCCGATCCGCGCACCCCGGGTGTTGCGCAGCAGATGGTTGAGCAGCGTCGTCTTCCCCGCGCCGAGAAATCCGGCCACCACGATCACCGGGATCTGCTTCTTCGCCATGATGGTGAGACTAGTCGTGCGCTCGTGCGCGGTTCCGGCGGCGATCGCCACCGGAACCGCGCACCGGCGGCGTCAGCTACCGCGCTTGATCCACTCCTCGAGATGCGGCGACTCGGTGCCGATCGTGGTCCCGTCACCGTGCCCGGTGTGCACCTTCGTCTCCGCGGGCAGGACGAACAGCTTCTCGCGGATCGACCCGATGATGGTCGGGAAGTCCGAGAACGAGCGGCCCGTCGCGCCCGGCCCGCCGGAGAACAGGGTGTCGCCGGTGAACAGCTCACCCGCTTCCGGCAGGTACAGGCAGGTCGAGCCCGGCGAGTGACCCGGGGTGGCGATCGCCTGGATGTCGGTGCCGGCCACACGGATCCGCTCCCCGTCCTCGAGCGTGCCGTGCGCGACGCCCGGGTGGGTCATCTCCCACAGCACGTCGTCGGCCGGGTTGAGCAGGATCGGCGCGTCGAGCTTCTCGGACAGTTCCGGCGCCACGGTGATGTGGTCGTTGTGCGCGTGCGTGCACACGATCGCCACGACCTTCCGCCCACCCACGGCGTCGATGATCGGCTGCGCGGTGTGCGCGGCGTCGATCACGACCACCTCGGAGTCGTCGCCGACGAGCCAGATGTTGTTGTCGACCTCCCATTCACCGCCGTCGAGCGCGAAGGTGCCCGACGTGACGACCCGGTCGACGCGGATCGGCGAGGTGCTCACAAGACCACCACCGAACGGAGGACCTCACCGCGGTGCATCGTCTCGAACGCCTTCTCGACGTCGTCGATGCCGATGCGCTCGGTGACGAACTTCTCGAGCGGCAGGCGTCCCTGCTGGTACAGGTCGACGTAGGTCGGGAAGTCGCGCTCGGGCAGGCAGTCGCCGTACCATGAGCTCTTGAGCGAGCCGCCGTGCGAGAAGAAGTCGATGAGCGGCATCTCGAGGGTCATGTCCGGGGTGGGCACGCCGACGAGGACGACGGTGCCGGCGAGGTCGCGCGCGTAGAAGGCCTGCTTGTAGGTCTCCGGGCGGCCCACGGCCTCGATGACGACGTCGGCGCCGAAACCGTTGGTCAATTCCTTGATGGCCTCGACCGCGTCGGTCGAGGTCGAGTTGACGGTGTGGGTGGCGCCGAGGTCGGTGGCCCACTCGAGCTTCTTGTCGTCGCGGTCGACGGCGATGATCGTGCCGGCGCCCGCCAGGCGCGCACCCATGATCGCGGCGTCGCCGACACCGCCGCAGCCGATGACGGCGACGGACTGGCCGCGGGTGACCCCGCCGGTGTTCACGGCGGCACCGAGACCGGCCATGACACCGCAGCCGAGCAGGCCGACGACGGCCGGATCGGCGCTCGGGTCGACCTTGGTGCACTGGCCGGCGTGGACGAGGGTCTTGTCGGCGAACGCGCCGATGCCCAGCGCCGGGGAGAGCTCGGTGCCGTCCTCGAGCGTCATCTTCTGCGTGGCGTTGAAGGTGTCGAAGCAGTACTGCGGCTGACCGCGCTTGCAGGCGCGACACTGGCCGCACACCGCGCGCCAGTTCAGGACGACGAAGTCGCCGACGGCGACCGAGTCGACACCCTCACCGACGGACTCGACGACACCGGCGGCCTCGTGGCCGAGCAGGAACGGGAACTCGTCGTTGATGCCGCCCTCGCGGTAGTGCAGATCGGTGTGGCACACGCCGCACGCGGCGATCGCGACGACGACCTCACCGGGTCCGGGATCGGGGATCACGATGGGCACGACCTCGACGGGCGCTCCCTTCGAGCGAGCGACGACTCCGCGGACTGTTTGCGACATGGTGTCTCCGTTTCGTGATGCGACCGGCAGTGTCCGGTGTTTCCGACTTCCGGTGATTCCGACCCTAGCCACTCCCGCGGTGCTCTGCTCCTGATCGTTCGGCGGGCCCGACCCGGCCGAACGGCCAGGCGCTGAGCGGCGAACTCGAATTGTCCGATTAGCGCATTTCCCTTGGATTTTGCGACTCGACGCTCGGGCCGGCATTTTCCGTCGCCACCTCGGAAAACCCGTGTCGATGTAACGCCGCGAGCGACCTTCACGAAATCCGTTACGACCCGCCGCACTTCGGCGGGCCGGCAATTCCTCGGTCAGAAACGGATTGGTAGAGGCCCATGGCACTTCGAAAGTCGCTGTCGCGTCGGCGGATTCTCGCCGGCGTCTTCGCCCCCACCGCGCTCGGAGTCGTGGCAGCGGCCGCGATCGTGCTTCCGCAACAGGACACCCCCACCGTTGCCGACCCGTATCTCGCCGGCCTGGCGAAGACCACCGAATGTCACGACATGGTCAGCCTGGGCATCGGTGGTCGCGGCGACATCCCTCGCGACGAGTCGAAGATGCTCGTCGACGAGAACGGCAAAAGACTTCCCGCCGGTCAGCAGGACGCCTACAGCAGTATGTGGGTGGATCCGGTGATCAATGCCCCGATGGGGGAGCACGCGGACGGCGAGGGATACGCCGCCATCTACATCGAGTACCCGGCCGACCTCGCCAGCTACGAGAACGCCGTGAACAAGGGCGCCGAGAACACCATCGAGGTCATGAAGGCCATCCGGAGGTCCTGCCCGAACACCCAGTTCGCCATCGTCGGCTTCAGCGAGGGCGCCGACGTCGCGCGCCGCGCCGCAATGGAGATCGGTGCGCAGGAGCAGGGCGAGGACGGTTCCTGGGACATCATCGATCCCGACTCCGTCAGCGGCGTGGTCATCCTCTCCGACGCCGGCCGCCAGGCGGGCGAAGGCTTCTTCCCCGGTGCGGAGAACGGCACGAACCCCGACGGTTTCGATCGCCCCTACCAGCCCGGCGGCGACGCCGTCCCCGGACGCGGCGTCCTCCCCGACACGAACGGCGGCTTCGGTCATCTCGCCGGCAAGGTCGCCTCGTTCTGCTCCGAGGGCGACTTCACCTGCTCGGCACCCGAGAACATCGCGCTGATCGAACTGCTCGCGAACGTGGGCCGTCAGGTCAACGGCGACGCTCTCGAGCGCGAGGGCCTGACCCCCGCGACCGGCGCAGATCTCGCCCAGGTCGTCGGCCGGGTCGCACTGCTCGCTCTCGCCGACATCTCGGCGAACCCGGACTGGATGCGGTCGGACGAGACCTTCCTCGAGGTGCTGATCAAGGTCTCCGACCCGAGCTACGACCCCGCCACCGCACGCCCCACCACGCCTGTGGCCGCCGACGCCGACGAGGACGCGACCGGAGAGGACGGCGCGGAGGCGCCCATCCCCGCGGAGCGTCTGTCCAACCTCGCGTACCTGCCGGAGAAGATCGTCAAGGAGGTCGTCGGGTTCATCCGGAGCAACCAGAACACCCTCGCGGTGGTGCTCGCCGACCCGTACGACCAGACCTTCGGCTACAACGAGGAGACTCGGGACCACTACGGTCACCACTTCGACTACTGGGACGACGACATCGACGGCAAGGGCACGTCCACCGTCGAGTACGCCGCCGCCTGGCTCGAGCACCTGGCCCGCGAGGCCAGGGAGGGCAAGAAGGTCGATCCGAAGAAGGTCGACCAGACCGCGGTGCTCATGATCGCCGAGGAGACGGCGAAGGCCGAGAGCGCCGAGGTGTCCACCACGCCGGAGACCTCGCCGTCCTCGACCGTGAGCGACGATGCGACGGTCGCCGACAGCAGCGTGCCCGCCGCCGTCGACGGCGCCCCGGCTCTCGCGGGCGACCCCGCCGCACCGGTGGATCCGCTCGCGACCGAGGCGGGCGTGCCGGCGGCCACGTCCACCCCGGTGACCACCACGGCCCCGGTCCCCACCCCGTCGGAGACCACGACTCCGGCCACGGGCGAGACCACCACCGACGCCGGATCGACCACCTCCGGAACGCCCACGACGACCGTCGCACCGACGACGACCACGTCGCCGGCACCGGCTGCCTGACCGTCCTCGACGGGCCACCCGACGACCGAGAACTCGGCGTCAGCCCGCGGCGCGGACCCCGGCCTCTGCACCGAGAGCCGCGGCCTCACCGCGAGTGCTGACGCCGAGTTTTCGTAGTACGCCGGCCACGTGGAACTTCACCGTCGACTCGCTCACGCCGAGGCGTTCGGCGATGACGCGGTTGCGCCGTCCGGCCACGAGATGTTCGAGGACCTCGATCTCCCGGGGCGCGAGGGCGGCGAGCGCATCGAGGGCGGGGCCGTCCGTCGCGGCGATCGGCAGGTCGAGCGGGAAGCTCACCGCGACCCGTGTCCCCCAGCCGGGCGTCGATTCGGATTCGATTCCACCGCCGAGGGTTTCGACGCGGTCGCGGAGCTGGCGTCCGAGTTCGACGACGTCGATCTCGCCGTTGCCGTCGTCGCGCACGTCCACCAGCAGGGTCGAGTCGTCGCAGGTCCACGCGACGCGCACCCGCGTCACGTCGGTCTGACCGGACATCGCCAGCACCGCGCCCCGGGCAATCGCGCGTGCCGCGTGCGCGACCTCGCCGGGCAGTCCCCGCCCACCCACCGGCGGAGCGACCATCTGCAGGTCGAGCGGACGGTGCCGCACCAGATCGCGCAGTTCACCGTGGAGTCGGGCGAACGCGGTGGTCAGCGCCTCCTCCGCGAGTTCGCGGTGCAGGTCCACCGCCGATCGCAGGCCGATCAGGGCCTCGGTCGCCGTCTCCCGCGCCGTGGTCCGGGCACGGGTGTCGTCGAGATCCTTCGACCGCAGGGTCGCGAGGATGGTCTCGAGGGTCACGGCATGGGATTCGGTGAGTTCGGCGACGGTGCGGGCCCGCTCCGCCGAGGCGGCCCGCGATTCCGCGAGGTAGGCCGGGCTGGCGGTGTGCACCTGCAACCGGATGCCGGTCGCGACCACGCCGAACGCCGCCCGCACGAGGTCGAGGGCCGCGGACGTGGCCCGGGCCCCGCGCGGCACGAGCACCAGGAGCGTGTCGGTGCTGTCGAGGATCGCGCACACCTCACGATCGCGACCGGCGAGACGGAAGCTGCCGCGCCGGATCTCCCCCGCGGCGAGTTCGTTCCGCACCCGATCCAGCTCGGCGATGGTCACCCGGTCGACGATCGACGGGTCGCCGGCCACCTTCCGCGGCCGTCCGGTGCATTCCCTCGTGAAGATCACCATGGCGCTGTGCGGAGCGAGGTCGTCCACATAGGTGGAGAAGCGCTGCGCGATCTCCGCGAGCGGACCGGTCAGGACGTCGCGCAGTTCGGCGATCAGGACCTCGGGACGACGGGCAGCGGGACTCACGTGCCCACGATATCGGCGTCCACCGGCGCCCTTCCCGGCGAGCCATCCCTCGGCGACGCGAGCATCGCGTACTGCGCACTTCGGCCCCTCGCACCCCGACCGGCGGTAACATTCCGACCACTGGGGCGACTTCGATTCCTCGTCCGTGGGAGGTGCTGCGAACCGTGGCGGACCCCCGCTCGACGACAGGCACCGCGACCGCGATCGACGGTCGCGACGGGTTCCCCGCGACCGTGCCCGGTCTGCTGCTCGACCGGGTGTCCCGCTCCCCCGACTCCGTCGCCTACCTGCGTCCCGACGGCGAGCGGTGGCGCCCCTCGACCTGGGCGGACGTTCGACGGGAGGTCTTCGACCTCGCAGCGGGATTGATCGGCCGGGGTGTGGAAGCCGGATCGCGGGTCGCGATCTGCGCGACGACCTGTTACCGGACCGTCGTCGCCGACCTCGCGATCACATGCGCGGGCGGCGCCACCGTCCCGATCTATCCGGCCACCCGCGACGACGAGGTGCGGTCACAGATCCGGCGTGCGCACGCCGTCCTCACCGTCGCCGACCGGCCGATCGCCACCACCGATCTCCTGGGCACCGACGGACTCGACGAGCTCGCCGCCGAGGGTCGTCGTCTGCTGCGCACCGACCCCGGCGTCGTGGAGCGACGGATCGCGGCGCTGTCCCCGGACGACGAGGCCGCGCTGATCTACACGGCGTGCGAGGACGGCCGCACCAAGGGCGCGTGCCTGACCCATCGGGGCACGACCTACGGTGCCCGGGCCGTCGCGCAGACCGGCATGATCTCGTCGTCCGACCGTCAGTTGCTGTGGTTGCCGCTCGCGCACGTCTTCGGCCGGTCGTTGCTGATCATGGCCATGCACACGGGTGTGAGCACCGCCGTCGACGGTCGCGCCGACCGCGTCACCGCGAATCTGCGGACGGTCCGGCCGACCTTCCTGGGATCGGTCCCGCACGTGCTCGAGAAGATCGCCCGGCTGGAACGGGACGAGCTCGGGGGCCGGCTCCGCTTCGTCATCTCCGGATCGGCGCGATTGTCCGAAGACGTCGCCCGGCGGTTCGAGCAGCTCGGTGTGCCGGTGCTCGAGTGTTACGGGATCACGGAGACGTCGGGACCGTCGTGCGCGAACCTGCTCGGCGCGCACCGGCCCGGCACGGTCGGCCGGCCGCTGCGCGGCACGGAGGTCCGGATCGCCGATACCGGTGAACTTCTCATCCGCAGTCCCGGAGTGATGACCGGTTACCACGACGATCCCGCGGAGAGTGCCGCCGCGCTCGACGCCGACGGCTGGTTCCACACGGGCGATCTCGCCGAGATCGACGCCGACGGATTCGTCGTCGTGACAGGGCACCGCAAGGACACCTTCAAGACCAGCACCGGAAAGTACGTCGGCCCCACCGCGCTCGCCGACCGCTGGAGGAGGGTGTGCCCGGGCAGCGAACTCGTCGTGGCCGGGGAGCTGCGCCCCTACTGCGTCGGCCTCGTGTTCACCACCGCGCCGGAGCCGGTCGTCGCGGCCGCGCTGGAGCAGCTCAACGCCCGATCGGATCCGTGGGAACGCATCCGCCGATTCGTCACGGTGAGCGCGCCGCCGAACGCCGACGATCTCGACCCGGCCGGGCGTCCGATCCGTGATCGCGTGCTCGCCCGGTACGCCCGTCTCGTCGACGAGATGTACGCGAACGGTCGTCGCGCGGGCCAGGACGGGTCGCGGCAGTCGAACGCCGTCTGAAGTAAGGTTCGCCTAAACGCAGGTCACCGCGCGGCCGGAGAGGCCGGTCGTTCCGCCGTCCACGATCCCCTGCCGAGGAGAACGCACCCATGGCCCGTAGTCTTCGCCCCCTCGAGGTCTTCCCGATCACCACGCGGTACCTGAAGGTGCTCCGCGTGACGGACGTGAGCCCCGGGATGCGACGGGTGACCCTCGGGGGCGAACAGTTGCAGGCGCACGTCGCGCCGAACGGGTTCCCGGTGGAGGCGTTCCGGTCCGACGGTGTGGACGACGAGTTCAAGCTGATGTTCAAGCATCCCGAACTCGACGAGGCCCTCGGCCCCACCCAGGCCGACGGCGTGGTGAACTGGCCGCGCGATCCGAAGCTGCTCATGCGCACCTACACCGTCCGGCGCTGGGATCCGGTCGCCGGCGAGATCGACGTGGACTTCGTGCGCCACGGCGTGGGTCCCGCGTCGAGCTGGTCGTACCGCGCGGAACCCGGTGAGACCATCCAGATCGCCGGACCGAAGTCGTCGGCCGGACACCCGCAGGGCGTGGACTGGACGCTCGTGGCAGGCGACGAGACGGCTCTGCCGGCCATCGGGCGCTGGCTCGAGAACTGGCCGGAGGGTGCACGTGGCCGGATCTTCGTCGAGATCGCTGACGACTCGCATCGGCAGGATCTTCCCGTTCCCGACGGGGTGGAGCTGACCTGGCTGAGCCGCGACGGCGCCGAGCCTGGCACGACGACCCTGTTGTTCGATGCCATCCGGGCCGCCGAGTGGTGGGACGGCACGGTCTTCGCGTGGGTGGCCGGTGAGGCCCTCACGCTCACCCCGATCCGGCGGTGGCTGCGCAACGAGAAGGGCCTGCCCAAGGAGCAGGTGGAGGTCACCGGTTACTGGCGTCGTCAGGAGGTCGCGGTGTCGGAGGCCGACGCCTCCCTGCCCGATTTCGAGGCGACCGAGGACGAACGCGACCGCTTCGACGAACTGGCCGAGATCGCACCGGGTTTCGCGCTGCGGGTCGCGGCGACCATCGGACTGGCGACGGCCTTCGACGCGTCGCCGCGCACCCTCGACGAACTCGTGGCCAAGACCGGAACCGACCGCACCGGTCTGGGCAAACTGCTCCGCTATCTCACTGCCGTGGGGGTGGCCGAGGATCTCGGCGAGGGCCGGTTCCAGCTCACCGGCGTCGGCCGTGAACTCGAGGACGACCACCACATCGAGGAACTGCGACTCGACGGCGTGCACGCGCAGCGGGAACTGGCGGGCATGCTCGCGCTCCTCGCCGCCGTCCGCACGGGTCACGGGGACGACGCACAGCGGTTCGGGAAGAGCTTCGCGCAGCGCATCGCGGACGACACCGCCCTCCTGACGGACCGGTACGAGCAGGAAGCCGAGATGGCCGTCTACTTCGCCGGTGCCCTCGCGGCGAAGGTGCCCGCCGACGTCATGACGATCGTGGTCTCCGGTGAGGCCGCCGGTTCCTACGCCCACGCCCTCGTCACGGCGAATCCGTCGGCACGGGCGACCGTGGTGGCCGCGCCGTCGGAGATCGAGGTCGTGCGTCGCGTCCACGGCGAGCACGAGCGCGTCGCCTATACGCCGGGCAGCATGCTCGAGGCCCGGCCCGAACCGGTGGACGCGGTGCTGCTGAGCGGGCGGTTGAACGAACTGCCCGAGGCCGACGCCGTGCACGTGCTGCAGCAGGCGGCGGCCGGACTGAATCCGGGCGGCCGGGTCCTCGTCTTCGGCACTGTGCTCGACGACATCGCCGGTGAGCACGACTACGAGGACGATCTCGTCGACTTCGCGCTCAGCGGCGGCGGTGGTCGTACGCACGAGGACCACCTGGCACTGTTCGAGGCGGCCGGCCTCGCGGAACCCGAGCGCACGACGGTGGGTTGGGGCATGACGCTGTACACGTCCACCGGCTCGGCGGGCTGAGATCGTGGGAATGCAGCGGCCTCGCGACGCGCGGGGCCGCTGCAGAACGACAAGAAGAGCTGCTGCGAGGAAGTCTCCCGCGAGGAATGTCTTCCGAACGGTGGACCTAGCGGGAGGCTTATCGAAACTTGCCCCAGCGCTGGACGGATGGTCCCGAGCCACAGGGCTATTCGGAAGCGTGCGTGTCCACCAGGCGCACCGAGGCGGAGCCTTCCTCAGCTGTCTCGACCGGATGAGGTTCGTCAGGTTCCGGAAGTTCAGGGCCGAGCCGCGGAGGCGCTCCAGGCACCCGTTGACGGTCCCGGTCGGGCCGTTGCACGTGCCGGTCCGGTCGAAGAACGCGAGGATGTCTCGTGGGCGAGACGCCGCGTGTCCGTCCCGCGCGAGAGCGCCCGGCTACCGCATCCCCGGCACCACGGGTCCGGCTCGGCGACGCGGCACTCGATCACCGCGCGATCCGGCTCGAGCAGCTGACCGACGGCCACAAGACCGAGCTCGTCGAGGTGGAAGACGGTCAGGTCGGGGGTCGCGAAGGTAGCGTGGTGCACGTCGAGGTCTTCCGGCGGATGGTCAGTGTGAGAGCTTCCATCATCGGAAGGCCTCGACTTTCATCCGGCGACCGACGCGCTCAGCCACCCACCCCCTCAACTGCGACACTCCTATTGACTTGCTGTCAAGCGGCGGTCGTTTGGCGTCGAGGCTGCAGCGTCTGGACGATGAGTGGATAGAGCTGCCGAACGAGATACCGTTTCAGGCAGCGGATGATTTCCATCTTCGTCTTGCCTTCCGCGATCCGTCGTGTCGCGTAGTTACGGGTCTGCTGGTCGTAGCGCAGCCGCACGAGCACGATGTGGTAGAGCGCTGAGTTCGCCTGCCGGTCGCCTGCGCGGTTGAGTCGGTGACGGTTGGTCTTGCCCGACGACGCCGGTATCGGACAGGCTCCGGCCAGTGCCGCGAACGCGGCTTCCGAGCGTAGCCTGTCAGGGTTGTCGCCGGCGGTGATCAGCAGCTGCGCCACGGTGTCTCGGCCGCAGCCGAAGACGCTCATCAGGTCCGGGGCATGGTCTTCGAGTAGCCGTTGCAGGTGCCCGGACAAGTCCTCGATCTGCTCGGTCAGTGCTTGCCAGCGCCGCGCCAGCAGCCGCAGGCTGTAGGCCGTGGCCTCGGCTGCGGTGACCGGCGCAGGTGTCGGTCGTGACGCCGCCAGCGCAGCGATCAACTTGGTGTTCGACAGGCCCCGGTAACGCGAACGCAGCTCCTCTGGCGCCGTGATCAGCATGCCCTTGATCTGGTTGATCGTCGCTGTCCTGGCGGTCAGTGCAGACGACCTCGAGGTGCGCAGCACCCGGAGTGACTCCACCAACCCATCGCCACCCTTGGGTGCGGCGCTGGCTCGACCCGACAGCACCGCCTCAGCGGCCGAATAGGCGTCGAAGGGATCGCTCTTGCCGCGAATCCGGCGATCGAACCGGTTGGGGCGGTTGACCTCACTGACCGCGATGCCCGCGACCTGCATCGCACGACTGACCCCAGCCCCGTACGAGCCGGTGCACTCGATGCCTACCTTCACCAGCCCAGGCCAGGACCGCAGGAACCGCAACGCCGCCTGGTAGCCGGCCGCGGTCGCTGGGACCTGTACATCTGCCAGTCGTCGTCCGGTGGCATCGATCGCTGCGACGTGGTGGGTGTCGGCGTGGGTATCGATTCCGCCGTAGACCTCGAGGTGATCCTGATTCACCATGGGACTGCGCCCTTCCATCTTGTCGGGTGCGCAGTCCGGCCGGGCGTCAGTCAGTTCACTATCGGGGATCTCGCCAGACTCCTATCAGGACATGACGGCCCGCCGGGCTGCACTCAAACGAGTGAGCCGAGCCGGTCGACACGTCGCAGACAGGACAGCCACCAACCTGCAGTGGCGTCAGAAGAGCCGTGAGCCAGACCCGCCCACCAGACCCATCCTGCGTCCACCGAGCCGAGACCGTCACGCCCATCAAGGAGTCAGACCAACCGGTCCACGAGATCCATAGTGAAGAGCCACAACACCGGCCACGCCTGTCGCCGATCGCGTGCGTACGCCCTTTGCGGTCCGCAAAAAAATGAGTACGCTCATTAATGTGAGCGAGGTGCAGCAGCTTTCAGAGCGCGGACGGCGCCCGGGCGTTCGGGAGATAGAGTCCCGCCGCGAGCAGAACATGCGGCTCAAGCGGGAGCGAATCTTTCGCGCCGCGTCCGACCTGTTGCGTGCGCGCGGGTTCTCCGCAGTGACGACGCAGGAGGTGTCCGCCGCGGCCGGGGTCGCAGCGGGGACCTTGTTCCGGTACGCAGCGACCAAGAGCGAGTTGCTGCTCATGGTCTACAACGAGGCACTCCGGGCATCGATAGATGAGGGCGCCGCGCGTGCGGCGTTGACGCCGGATCCTGCCGCCGCGGTCTTCGCCCGCCTGCACCCGCTCGTCGTCGCTGCCGCACGTGAGCCGGAGAACAGTGCTGCGTACCAGCGGGAGCTGCTGTTCGGCCCTCACGACGCGAAGTTCCGGGCCGAGGGCATGGCGTTGATCTTCGAGCTCGAGGCGTCCCTCTCCGACACGCTACGACGCGCCGCTCCGACCCTCAGCGACGGGGAGGCACGCGTCGCAGGATCCTCGCTGTTCGCCGTCACGCATCTCGCGATCGCTCGGATGACGGCCTCGGACATCCCCGAGGCTGACGCGATCGACGACCTCAGACGTCAGGTCACGCTCATCGTGACCGGCGTGCCGCACACACCCCGGCGGCCGGATCCGCCGCCCGAGAAGGAATGAAGGAAACAGAACAATGAGCAACATCACACACGTGACCGTCCTGGGAACCGGAGTCCTCGGCACCCAGATCGCCTTCCAGACCGCCTACAGCGGCTTCCAGGTCACCGCATATGACATCAGCAGCGACGCCATCGAGGCAGCCAAGAAGCGGTTCGACGCTCTCGTCACCACCTACAAGGACGACGGAGTCGCGGGGGCAGCCGAGGGGAAGGCGGACGAGGCGCTCACCCGCGTCCGGTTCTCCTCCGACCTCGCCGACGCGGTCGCGGACGCGGATCTGGTCATCGAGGCGATCCCCGAGGTACTGTCCATCAAGCAGGACACCTACCGAAGGCTCGGCGAGCTCGCACCGGAGAAGACGATCTTCGCAACGAACTCGTCGACACTTCTGCCCAGCGACCTCAAGGACTCCACCGGACGCCCCGCCAAGTTCCTCGCGCTGCACTTCGCGAACCGGGTCTGGAAGTTCAACACCGCCGAGGTGATGGGCACCGCCGACACCGATCCGGCCGTGTTCGACGAGGTCGTCGCCTTCGCCGGCAACATCGGGATGGTTCCGATCCCCGTGTACAAGGAGAAGTCCGGCTACGTCCTCAACTCGCTACTGGTGCCGTTCCTCAACGCCGGGTACGCACTCGCCGCCGGCGGATACGCCGAGCCGAAGGACATCGACAACGTGTGGCGGATCGGCACGGGAGCGCCGATGGGCCCCTTCCAGATCACCGATGTCATCGGCCTGGCCACCCCGTACAACATCCTCGCCCACGGCGGGGAGGAGGACCAGGCGCTCGCGGCCTGGCTGAAGAGCGAGTACATCGACCACGGCAAGCTGGGCGTCGCCACCGGCGAGGGCTTCTACACCTACAACTGACCCACGACCGCGGCAGAACAGTCCACGAGAGGACGTGCAAGCCAGATGTACTACAGCAGTGGAAACTACGAAGCCTTCGCCCGCCCCCGCAAGCCCGAGGGAGTCGAGAACAAGACCGCCTGGTTCGTCGGCGCCGGGCTCACCTCGATGGCCTCGGCGGTGTTCATGATCCGCGACGGGCAACTCTCCGGCGACAAGATCACAATCCTCGAGCGCCTGGACCTGCCCGGCGGCGCGCTGGACGGTATCAAGAAGCCGGACAAAGGGTTTGTCATCCGCGGCGGGCGCGAGATGGAAGACCACATGGAGTGCCTCTGGGATCTGTTCCGCACCATCCCGTCGCTCGAGGTCGACGGATCCGTCCTCGACGAGTTCTACTGGCTCAACAAAGACGACCCAACTACTCACTCAACCGGGTCACACACCGGCAGGGCGAGGAGTTCGTCACCAACAATGAGTTCGGCCTGAGCGAGAAAGCTCAGAAGGAGTTGGTCAAGGTTTTTCTCGCCTCGCGTGAGGAGATGGAAGACAAGCGCATCAACGAGATCTTCGGTGAAGAGTTCCTGAGCAGCAACTTCTGGCTCTACTGGCGGACGATGTTCGCGTTCGAGAACTGGCACTCCGCACTCGAGCTGAAGCTCTACCTGCACCGGTTCGTGCACCACATCGGCGGGCTCCCCGACCTTTCGGCGCTGAAGTTCACGAAGTACAACCAGTACGAATCGCTCGTGCTGCCCATGTACCGCTGGCTCCTGGACCAGGGCGTGAGATTCGAGTTCTCCACCGAGGTCACCGACATCGACTTCGTTTTCGACGGCGACCGTAAACAGGCCACCCGCATCCACTGGACAAAGGGCGGCGTGCCCGGCGGCGTCGACCTCGGTCCCGACGACCTCGTGCTCGCCACGATCGGTTCGCTCACAGAGAACTCCGACGACGGCACCCACCACAATGCGGCCAGACTCGACGAAGGCCCCGCGCCGGCGTGGGACCTGTGGCGGCGCATCGCGGCCAAGCATTCCTCTTTCGCCAACGACCCGTCATCGCTGCGACGCGCAACGCGTCTCCCGTCACGGCAACGGATCGCAACCACGACCCGCCCACGGCGCCTCGCGGGACGGAGGGCAAGTTGACACAGTTGCGCTGCCATGGAACCGCGCTGGCTCTCTCGATGACCACCGGTGAAACAGTGCCGCTCCAGGCTTGCGCCTGGTGTTGCCTGGCCTCCTCGTGATCGGCCCGTCGGGGATCGTCAACGTGGTGCGGGTGTCGAGGCGGTCGGGTCCGACGGCTCGGCGGGGCGCGATCGTCTCGTGCGTTGGCGGACTACGGGAGCTTGGACGCGAGGACGTCGGCCGCCAGGATCTCGGGTGCTGCGCCGAGGAGGTGCTGGTTGGCCATCAGGGCTGCGACGATGGCGCCGTTGGCGTGGGCGTCGCGAGCGGCCTCGTCGGGGAATGCATCGAAGATCCAGAAGGTGTCGGCGTGGGTCCTAGCCGCGAACCAGACAATCGTTCCTACTTCTTCGTTGGCGAGTGCGACAGCGCCGGCGAGCAGATCGGCGAGCGCGTCGTGCTGTCCATCGGCCGCGACGATCTTGGCGACGAATGCATACGGAAGTGATGCTGGTGTGGACATGAGGGGTTCTCCTTGAAGTCGGGGTTCTTCGTGGGGCGAGTTCAGCGTATGACGAGCGAGGGCCGGTGGGGAGTGGCGTATACGACAGTCTTGCTATTGTTCGCGCCATGCGTATCGGACTGATCGCGATCGACGGCTGCTTCGGTTCGGCTGTCGCGTCGGTCATCGACATCGTGCGGGTGGCCGACGGAGCCCGCGGCGATGTCGACCCGCGGATCGACCCGATCGAACTCGCCATCCTCGGACCGAAACGGCGAGTGACCACGACGGCATCGATGACCCTGTCGGTAGACCACCCGCTGTCGGAGTCCGGAGAGTTCGACGTGGTCGTCGTCCCTGCGCTTGGAACCCTCACGGCCGCCGCTACCAACGACGCCCTCCAGAGCCGAGATGCACGTTCGGTCATCGCCTCACTCGGGCGCCTCGACGACGCGACCACCCGGATCGCCGCGGCGTGCACCGGCGTGTTCGCCGTCGCCGAGACCGGACGGATGCATCATCGGCGGGCGACGACCAGCTGGTTCCTGGGGCCGGAGTTCCTGAAGCGCTATCCGACCGTCGCCCTCGATCTCGACACCATGGTCGTGGTCGACGGGAACCTCGTCACCGCCGGCGCCGCGTTCGCCCACATCGACCTCGCGCTCTCACTCGTGCGATCGATCAGCCCCGACCTGGCCCAATATGTCGCCAAGCTCCTCATCATCGACGAGCGTCCGTCGCAGGCGGCCTTCGTCGCCTACGAACATCTCCGGCACGAGGACCCGATCGTCGTCGAGTTCGAACGCTTCGTGCGCGCCCGCCTGGACGAACCGTTCAACGTCGCCTTCGTCGCGCAGTCGCTCGGCACCAGCCGGCGCACCCTCGAACGACGAGTCCGTGCGGCGCTCAACCTCACTCCGCTCGGCTTCGTCCAACGGCTTCGCATCGAACGAGCTCGGCACCTCTCAGCAACCACGGACCTCACCTCCGCCGAGATCGCGCTACGGGTCGGCTACGCGAACGCCGAGACTCTGCGCTCCCTCCTGCGCAGGGAGCGACGCCGTTCCTGACCTATCGCCATGCCTGTAGCCGGTGTCCTAGCGCTCGGTTGGAACCACCTCTCAGCACGTCGCGTCGACGCTCCTGCGTCGCCCCTGGACGACCCACTCGACACGCCCGCAGCACAGGCCATGTGACGTGCCCCGGCTTCCCGGACGGTCGGGGTTGGGTGGCTGTGATGTCGCTGCGTTCTCGTCGAGGAGGTCAGCAGACCCGATCAGGGTCGATTGGGATGAGCCGCGAAGGCGGTCAGGTCAGGGCGGCCGAAGCCGGCCGGCGGGGTAGCGTCGGACACGTCGAGGTCTTTCGGATGGATGGCGTAGGAACCTCCATCGTCGGGAGACCTCGACGTCTATCTGCGGACCGACGCGCCCGGCCGACCTACACCGTCATCTGGGAAGAGCCTGTAATGGTCGCACGGAATGCTCAGGCTGGGGAGAAGCGGTAGAAGTATTTGGTGACGTAGAGTTCGTCGACGATGGTGGTGACCATCAGGATGAGGTCGGGGCCGTCGGTGAACAGGTTGCTGTTCATGTCGAGGTCGCTGTCGGAGTACTTGCTCACCCAGGTGCCGTCCACGAGTCGCTCCATGCGGAGATATGGCGCCACGCTGCTGACGATGCGTCCGTCCTGGTCCTCGATCGAGTCGGTCAGGACGCCCTGCTCCTTCTCGGCGGAGGTCCAGGGGACCTTGGCGCCGCCTCGCATGGAGAAGTGGACCTCGCCGTCGGAGTCGGTGATCTCGAGCGTTTCGCCTCCGGCGGGGGAGATGGTTTCCGGGGTGTAGAGCGAACGGTCGCGGAAGATGATCGCGTAGCTGCCCGAGCGGTGTCCGGCGTCCTGTTCGGAGAAGCCGGTCAATTCCCACCGGCCGAGCAGCGCTGTCGGGTCAGTCGTCTGGGGAGCGGGCATGCCAAGTCCTCTCAGTGGGGGTCGGGTCAGGGGGGCAGCGCGGCTCGAAGCTCCATGGAGTTGTCATCGTTGAAGCGCCAGGCCTCGGCTTCGTTGCCGAGGTGGTAGGTCACGGTTGCGGACTTCGCCTTGAGGTCGCACTGGATCACCCCTGCGACAGGTTCGCCGGGTTGGTCTTCCCGGTTGTCGAGCCAAGTGTTGTTGACTACCGCTTTTAGAATCCCAAACGTCTTGGGGTGGATGTCGCCGACGTTATCCTCACGCTGAGGCCCATAAGCGGCGGCAAGGAGTTTTATTGTGTTTGACTCGTAAAAGAGGATAAAGGCAGCGTGGTCTGCGGGATATTCGGCGAGAAAATAGCGGTCGTTGGCGAGTTTCTCGACAAGAGCTTCGACTGTTTCGTTATCAACTGTCAATGTGGTTGGCATTGCTGTATCACTTTATCTTTGATCGGCTAAACGTCTGGCCTGCCTCGTTTTTGAATCTCTCGGTTATGGTTTCGGGGAGGCCAAGTGAACTGTATCCAACGGTAACTTCTGACGCCCGAGAGCCATCCGGTGGGTGGCTTAAAACTATCTCACCTCGGACCACCGCCGAGGCTCGATCCTCCAGCCCGAGATCGAGTTCGTGCTGGTTAGCGTTGATTCGTTGCTTAGCAATCTCGATCAATGCCGCAAGCTCGCCGGGCGTGTGGGCCGAGCCGATGTGCGCGATCATCTGGCGCCGACCGCGGATCTTCTCCCAGATCTGCACGCCGATGGCCCCGGAGGCGGTCTTGGACTGCACCACGTACAGATCCACCTCCTCCAAACTCCGCTCGATTAGTGACCCGCGCGCCACATGCTCGAACTCGTGACCTGCAGCGATCCTAACGAATTGGCTAGAAACGACGTCAACTTGTGGAACTCAGGTCTGACACGGGGTGGTCCTCGCTGATGCCCTGCACCCGTTTGACGAATTCGTCGCCGGGCTGAACCTCGACCGCGTCGACACTCTCGTCGGCTCGTTCCTCAGCGTCGAGTGCGGTTTCGAGCACGGTCTTCGTCAACTGCCCGAGCAGTCCGTTCGGGCCCATCAGTTAGACGCCTTGTTCCTCGGCCTGGGCCAGTAGTTGCTGCGCCAACTCCAGCTGGTTCATCTCGTCCGCCATGGGCTCCAGTGTTTCCGTCATGGTCGATCCTTCCGCCAAGCTCGCTGCTCGGCGTGTCAGGCCGACCCGGATCACGTCAACACCGACATCCCCGAGCCGGTGACCGCAGAAACGAGCCTGCCCCGCACTCAGGCGGGGCAGGTTTCGATTTGCTCAACTTACGTGGAGCTAAGGGGACTCGAACCCCTGACCCCCACACTGCCAGTGTGGTGCGCTACCAGCTGCGCCATAGCCCCTTGCACGGCCCTGACGGGGACCGCCACCGAAGACTACAGGCGAGAGCGTGAACTCTCGCCTGTAGCGATCTTGTGGAGCTAAGGGGACTCGAACCCCTGACCCCCACACTGCCAGTGTGGTGCGCTACCAGCTGCGCCATAGCCCCGTATTCGGTTGTACCGTCGCGCTCCGGTTGACCCCTTCGCGCTGAAAGAAAACTACACCATCGCGCTCGACGCCAACAAATCGGCTGGTAGACAGCGTGACTGTGGCGGGAGCACGCACCGTGCGCAGCTCCCGCCACCGCTCCGTCTATCCGACGAGTTCGGTCACCCAGTTCTCGTCGCCGAGGGCGTCGATAACGGTCCCCTCGTACACGACAGCCGGCGTGCCGGCCGCTCCGGTCGTCGCGAGCAGACGGCGTCCCGCCTCCGCGTCGGCCGAGGCCTGATCGATCCGGGCGCCGTCGGTGATGCACTGCGCGACGTCCTCGGAGGCACCCGCGTCGCGCGCCATCTGCGCGAGACCCGCGTTGTCGATGTCACCGTCGCCACCCTCGGCCGGTTGGTTGTCGGGCGACAGCAGGGCGTCGTGGAATGCGGAGAACGCGCGGGCATCGCCGCTCTCGGCGACGCACTGCGCCGCCGCCACCGCGCGGGTCGAGTAGTCGCCGCTGCTCGACGCCCGGTCGAGGAAAGCGAGCATCCGGTACCGGATCGCCAATTGGCCGTCGTCGATCGCCTGGGCGAGCTCCTGCGAGTGCTTGTGTTCGAGTTCGGCGCAGTAGGGGCACAGCGGGTCCTCGAACAGGTCGACGGTCCGTGGGGCGTCGGGGCGGCCCAGCAGGATTGCGCCGTCGTCCTCGATCGACACTTCCACCGCGCCGTTCTGCACGGAGCCGTAACCGTCATTGCGGGGATCGCCGCTGCCCGACGACCACAGGACACCACCGATGACGAGCGCACCGATCACCAGGATCGCGATGCCGCCGAGAATGTAGGTGACCCTGTTCGACGTCGGCTGCGGTGTGTACTTGCCGGATGAGACCTTCTTCGCGCTCACGGATGCTGCCCTCTACTGCTCGTCGGTGGGGAAGGACGATCTCACTCTGCCATCGACGGCTGAGGGGCCGCTGAGAGGGAAGCACATGAACCCGGACCGAGCGCGAACCAGGTGCGCGGCCGGACGACCAGCCATATCGACATCGCCAGGAAGCCGACGTCGCGGGCGATCTCGATCGCGTAGTCGCGGCCGTCGACGCCCTCGACCACACCTCCTCCCCCGAAGCAGCCGCAATCGATCGACAGGCCGCGCGCCCACGCCGAGGCGATCGCGACGACGAGCGCGACCAGCCCCAAGGCGCTGACGAGCGCTGCGAAGCGCGTCGCGAGACCGACGAGCAGGACCAGGCCCAGGGCCAGTTCGAGAACGGGGAAGGCGGCGGCGAACGGCCGCACCCAGCCGGTGGGCAAAATCTGGTACGCCCGTACCGCCACGACGGTCTGCGTCGGATCCGAGAACTTCACCCAACCGGAGACGAGCCACACCGCCGCCAGACCGTATCGGGCGAGCGTGGAGACGAGACCGACCCACATGCCGGCGACAATACCGGGCGGTCGTCTCACCGCGCCGTGTCGTCGGTCACCTGTGTCGCCTGCTCGACGACCCGGGGCGTCCGACGACGAACCACGGCAGCGTCGCCGCTAGCATGATCACACCCGTGACCGCGAAGGCCGTCGAGTAGGACAACCGGTCCGCGAGGAAGCCTGCGGCGACCGGACCGATCACCGCGCCGACATCGGCGACCATCTGGAAGGTCGCGAGCACCGGCCCGCCCCGGGCCTTGCTGCCCACGACGTCGGCGACGGCGGCCTGCTGCGAGGGATTCGACAGCCCGGACCCCATACCCGCCACGAACGAGGTGATGAGGAACCACACGACGCTCTCGGTGAATCCCATCGCGATCGTGCTGACCCCGCACACCAGCAGACCGGCCAGGACGAAGGGGCGCCGCCCGAACCGGTCGGACAGCTTGCCGGACTTGATGAGGACGAGTGCGTTGCCCACTGCGAACGCCGTCAGCGCGACACCCGCGAAGGCCTCCCCTTCCTCGAGGGCCTCGACGACGAACAGCGGCACCATCGCGACGCGGACCCCGAACACCACCCAGCCGTTGGCGAAGTTCGATCCGAGGGCCGCGCGGTAGACCGGCGAGCGCAGCGCGTCGCGCAGGCGCATGACGGGCACGCCGTCCCCCTTGTCGGGACGGGCGAGATCCGACGAGCGCAGGCTGATCCCCACGACCGAGGCCGCCACGAGCAGCGCCACGGCGTAGATCAGGAAGGGTGCGCGCAGACCCAGCCCGATCAGCGCACCACCGACGAGCGGGCCGAGAATGTTGCCCATGAGGAAGCTCGTCGCGTACAGGCCCGAGACACGGCCGCGGGCGTCGGCGGGCGCGATCCGCACGAGCAGTCCGAGCGCCGACACGGTGAACATCGTCGACCCGATACCGCCGAGGGCCCGGAAGACGAGCAGCTGCCAGTAACTCGCGGCGAACGCGCACGCCCCCGTCGACAGGGCGACGATGAGCAGGCCCGTGATGTAGACGGGCCGCTCCCCCAGCTTCTGCACCAGCGAACCGCTCGCGGGTGCGAACAGCAGTCGCATCGCCGCGAACGACGACACGACGACGGTCGCCGCCGTGACACCGACGTCGAAGCTGCGCGCGAATTGCGGCAGCGCGGGAGCCACGAGACCGAAGCCGAGCGCGATGACGAAACTCGCGACGACCAGAACCCAGATTTCACGCGGCAACGCCGCGTCACGTGTCCGCATGATGCCCACGATGTTAGCGAGGCGCACGACCTCGCCGGGGCGCGGTGGCGGCCGCGCTCAGGACAGGACGGACGAGACGAGTTCGCGCGCCGCCTGCTGGACCTCGGCGAGATGGTCGGGGCCCCGGAACGATTCGGCGTAGATCTTGTACACGTCCTCGGTGCCGGAGGGACGGGCGGCGAACCACGCGTTCTCGGTGGTCACCTTCAGGCCACCGAGCGCGGCGCCGTTGCCGGGTGCCGCGGTGAGCGTCGCGGTGATCGGTTCGCCGGCGAGTTCGGTGGCACCGACCTGCTCGGGCGACAACTTCGACAGCACCGCCTTCTGCTCCCGCGTCGCAGGGGCGTCCACGCGCGCGTAAGCGGGGTCGCCGTACCGGTCGACGAGTTCGGCGTAGTACCGGGACGGGCTCTTCTCCGTCACCGCGGTGATCTCCGCCGCGAGCAGCGCGAGCACGATGCCGTCCTTGTCGGTGGTCCACACCGAGCCGTCTCGCCGGAGGAAGGAGGCACCGGCACTCTCCTCCCCACCGAAGCCCAGCGAACCGTCGCTCAGGCCGGGCACGAACCACTTGAAGCCGACGGGCACCTCGAGCAGGTCGCGGCCCACTCCGGCGGCGACCCGGTCGATCATCGACGAACTCACCAGCGTCTTGCCCACCTTGCTCGACTCCGCCCAGCCCGGCCGGTTGCGGAACAGGTAGTCGATCGCGACGGCGAGGTAGTGGTTCGGGTTGAGCAGACCAGCGTCGGGGGTCACGATGCCGTGCCGGTCGGCGTCGGCGTCGTTGCCGGTCGCGAGGTCGAAGGCCTCCCGGTTGCCGATCAGCGACGCCATCGCATTCGGGGACGAGCAGTCCATCCGGATCTTGCCGTCGGTGTCGAGTGTCATGAACCGCCAGGTGGCGTCGACGAGCGGATTGACGACGGTGAGGTCGAGCGCGTGCCGTTCGGCGATCTCGCCCCAGTAGTCGACGCTCGCACCGCCCATCGGGTCCGCACCGATCCGTACCCCTGCGGCACGGACGACGTCGAGGTCGACGATGTTCGGCAGGTCGTCGATGTAGGCGGCGAGGAAGTCGTGCCGTCCGGCGGAGGCGAGGGCGGAGGAGAGCGGCACCCGCTTCACCCCGTCGAGTCCGGCGGCGAGCAGTTCGTTGGCGCGGGCGGCGATGGTCGAGGTCGCATCGCTGTCGGCCGGTCCACCGGACGGCGGGTTGTACTTGAAGCCGCCGTCGCGCGGCGGATTGTGCGAGGGGGTGACCACGATGCCGTCGGCACGGGCCCCGGATCCGGCGTTGTGCTGCAGGATCGCGTGACTGACCGCGGGAGTCGGGGTGTAGCGGTCGCGGGAGTCGACCACCACCTCGACACCGTTCGCGACGAGCACTTCGAGTGCGCTCGCCCAGGCCGGTTCGGACAGCGCGTGTGTGTCGCGGCCGAGGAACAGCGGGCCCGAAGTGCCCTGCTGGGCGCGGTATTCGACGATGGCCTGGGTGGTCGCGAGGATGTGGGCTTCGTTGAACGCACCGTCGAGGCTCGAGCCGCGATGGCCGGATGTGCCGAAAGCCACCTGCTGCGAGGCGTTCTCGGGATCCGGTTGCACGGTGTAGTAGGCGGTGACAAGGTGTGCGAGATCTTCGAGATCCGCCGCGGTGGCCGGCTGCCCCGCTCGTTCGTGCGCCATGTGCTCTCCTCGTCGATGGTGGTGTTCTCATCTTGCCGCCGATCCGCGGCACGCGCGGGATGAGTACCCCGATCCGCGCGTCGGTACGGATACGGACGAAAAGGTCATCACGGCCGTGGGACCAAAGTGTCTGACCCGAAAGTAATATTGGCGCTCACAATCAGGTGGGCTAACTTCAGTGAACGAAATGAAGACGATGCCGGGGAGGACATATCTTCGTTTCGCTCTCGCTGTTTCGGCGCCGTCTCCGACGTCTCCGGGACCGACAGCGACCGTGCCCGTCGTCGAGAACTCTCACACCCTGAGTCTCGACGGCGGGCACTGCCGTTTCCAGCGCACTGCCGTTTCCAGGGCACTGTTGTTTCCAGGGCACTGCCGTTTCCCGACACTGCCGATCAGGCTCACCCGGACAACAAGAAACCCGGGTAGGTGATCGATGGTCGATCTCCTACCCGGGTCGATGGTGGAGCTGCCGGGAATCGAACCCGGGTCCTCCGCCGCCTCGCGAGGGCTTCTCCGTGTGCAGTTCGCTATGTCTCTACTCGGATCTCCCGTTCTCGCGAACAAGACGAGATGACGATCCCAGTCGCTGTTTGTTGTCCCGTACGACTCCGCGACCGAGCCGGACGGTAGAGCTCTCTAGTCGATGCCAGGATCCGGGTCGAGAGCAAACCCGGGCTGACAGAGACGCGCTCGCTTAGGCAGCGAGGGCGTACTCGCGCTGAGTGGACTCGGCGCTTAATTGGTTGCAACGACGCTTACGGTGGTCTCTTGCCTGCACCGACACGCTTCCCCTTGCTCAACGTACGCAGTCGAAACCGTTCAGCCCCGTACGCACCTGCGACCTTCGCAGGACTACCTACTGTAACGACCCGAAGGCCCGATGTCATTCCCATTTCCGGAAACGATTCGCGGCCGGGTCATGAGCCTGCTCACATTGCCGCTCACCAGCCGCGGAACCGCGTCGGAGTCACCCGGACGGGAACGGAGTAGTCGGCCAGGAAGGCGTCCGGGCTGGGACGAATCAGCCAGGCAGGCTGACGAGTGCGACGGCAACGCCGGCTGCGAGCAGGCCGAGCAGTTTCACCCGGCTCACGCGCTCACCGAGCACGATCACGGCGAGCAGCACCGTCACCGCCGGATACAGCGCCGCGATCACGCTCACCAGGGAGAGCAGTCCGTGCTGGTAGGCGAACAGCAGTGCACCGTTCGCGATCACATCGATCGCGCCGATCCCGATAAGGATCGGCAGGAGCGACCGGACCGGCCACACCACGGCGCGCCACGAGAAGGCGATCACGAGCCAGACCACGAGGGTGGCGGTCGCGCGGGAGGCGGCGAGCGGCCACAGTCCGGTGCCGGTCCCGACCTGACCGAGGCCGATGAACGACAACGCGAAGGCGATGCCCGATCCGACCGTCCACCACGCGATCCTCGAGGTGAAGCGCGGGTGTCCCACACCGGTGACGGTCTCGTCGGATTCGCGGCTGACCAACCCCACCGCGATCACCGCGACGACGATGCCGAGATAGGCGAGCAGACCGGGCCGGTCCCCCGTCGCGATCCCGACGAGCACAGGGATACCTGCCACGACGACGGCGGTGACCGGTGAGACGACCGACATCGGCCCGTTCGCCAGTGCGAGATAGAACCACCAGACGGCGATGCCGCCGGCCACACCCGCCGCGGCACCCCACGCGAGGGAGGCCGCGGTGAGGTCGCCGCCGGCGATCGACGCGGCGATCAGGGACACGACGAGCGAGACCGGGTAGGTGACGGCGACGACGCCGAGTGCGCTCGCGCGCCGGGAAGCGGCGCCTCCCGCGAAATCGCTGAGGCCGTAACCGACTGCCGCGAGCAGCGCGAGCGCGACCGCGATCAGCGGCTCATGCCCTTCACCCGCCGGCCGAGCTCGCGGGTCACCTCACGTTCGGCGGTCCGGCGTGCGAGATCCTGACGCTTGTCGTAGTCCTGCTTGCCCTTGGCGAGCGCGAGTTCGACCTTGACCTTGCCGTCGGAGAAGTACATCGACAGCGGCACGAGGGTCTGGTTGCCCTCACGGGTCTTGCCGACGAGCGCGTCGATCTCCCGACGGTGCAGCAGCAGCTTGCGGGTGCGGCGCGGAGCGTGGTTGGTCCACGTGCCGTGCCCGTATTCCGGAATGTGCAGACCCCGCAGCCACACCTCGCCGTCGTCGACGGTCGCGAACGCGTCGACCAGGGAGGCCTTGCCCTCCCGCAGGCTCTTGACCTCGGTACCGACGAGGGCGATACCCGCCTCGTAGGTGTCGAGGATGGTGTAGTTGTGGCGCGCCTTCCGGTTGGTCGCGATGACCTTCCGGCCCTTTTCCTTCACGTGCAGGCCTTTCCGGTCCACGATCGATCGAACAGAACACCGTCCAGCATAGGAACCTCGCACAACACCTTATTCACGCACGTACAGACGCAAGGTCACATACGAGGTGAGAGCGGCCATTCCCACACCCACGAGCACCAGGAACGGCGAGACCAGAAGGATGTCGCTGTCGGTGATGCGGGCGACGATGTTCGCGTCGTAGACCTCGGTGAGCATGTCGTCGACGAACATGCTCTTGGCGACGAACAGACCACCGATGGCGAGCGCGGCACCCACGATCGCGGCGATCACCGCTTCGAGGAGGAAGGGCAGCTGCGTGTACCAGCGGGTCGCGCCGACCAGCCGCATGATGCCGACCTCGGTGCGGCGGGTGAAGGCGGCGATCTGCACCATGTTGGCGATCAGGAGCACGGCCGCGATCGCCTGGATCGTGGCGATGGCGAACGCGCCGTTGCGGATGCCGCCGAGCACACCGAACAGGCGCTCGACGAGATCCTGCTGGTTGAGCACGCTGTCGACGCCGGGTCTGGTGCCGAAGTCGTCCTGGATCGCCGCGAAGCGATCCGGATCGGACATCTTGATCTTGAAGGAGGCCGGGAAGCTGTCGGCGCTCACGAGTTCGGCGAGTTCGGGCTGATCGGCGAAGACGCGGTCGGTGGCGTCGGCGACGGCGTCGTCGCGGCTCAGGTACTGGACCGACACCACGTCGTCGGTGCCCTCGAGGTCGCTGCGCAGGGCGGAGCAGAGGTCCTGCTCGCACTCCGGATCGAGCGAGGAGATGTCCTCGGTCAGGAACACCTGCACCTCGACGCGGTCGAGGAAGATCCGTTCCGTCTTGCCCGCCATCTGGACCACGAGCAGACCCGCACCGAACAGCGCGAGGGAGATCGCCGTGGTGAGGATCATCGCGATGGTCATGGTGAGGTTGCGGCGCAGGCCGGTGGTGACCTCGCTGAACAGGAAGCTGGCACGCATCGGGTGGGAATCCTTCGGTTGCCTGGTGGGGATGCTCGGGTGACGGGATCTACCGGCCGACGCCGTAGACGCCGCGCGCCTCGTCGCGCACGACGCGTCCGAGATCGAGTTCGACGACCCGCCGCCGCATCGAGTCGACGATGTGGTGGTCGTGGGTCGCCATGAGCACCGTCGTGCCCGTGCGGTTGATGCGTTCGAGCAGCAGCATGATGTCCTGGCTGGTCTCGGGGTCGAGGTTGCCGGTCGGTTCGTCGGCCATCAGCACGAGCGGCCGGTTGACGAACGCGCGCGCGATCGCGACGCGCTGCTGTTCGCCGCCGGACAGTTCGGCGGGCAGCCGGTCGGCCTTGCCGGACAGTCCCACCAGGTCGAGCACCTCCGGCACCGTCCGTTCGATCACCCCGCGCGGCTTGCCGATCACCTCGAGAGCGAACGAGATGTTCTCGGCGACGGTCTTGCGCTGGAGCAACCGGAAGTCCTGGAAGACGCACCCGAGATTCTGGCGCAGCTTCGGCACACGACGCGCCGGCAGCCGGTTGACATGGAAATCCGCCACGTGGATGTCGCCGGTGGTGGGCTTCTCCTCGCGCAGGAGCAACCGGAGGAAGGTCGACTTCCCCGATCCGGAGGGACCGATGAGAAAGACGAACTCGCCCTTCTCGACGTGCACCGAGACCCCTTCGAGTGCGGGGCGCGTGGACGTCTTGTAGGACTTGGACACATTCTCCAGCCGGATCACGTGGACATGCTAACCGTTACCGGACGGTGACCTACGGCACCGGCTCGTCGGCGCTCTACGACGGCGGGGCGTCGGTGTCCTCGGTGACCGTCGGATTCTGCTGGTCGTTCAACCCGGGGATCCGCGGCAGATCGAACGGGAACTGCCTGTTCGTCGTGGTGGGAATCTCCGTGGTCGGCACGTCCCGCTGCGGCACGACCCCCTGTTCCGAACCCGGACCGTCGGTCGCCGTCGTGGGCGGGTAGAGCGACGAGGTCGTCGGCGGATAGGGCGTGTCGGTGGTCTCCGGCACGTACTCCTCCTGCGGGGCCGTGGTCGCCGGCGGCACGTACGGCACGTACGGGGTCTCGGAGATGAGCACGGCGGTCGACGGTGCCTCGGGGGTGTCCTCGGGCTGGTTGAGGAACAGGTAGGTCACCCACAGCGCGAGCCACAGGGTGCACAACGCGAAGGTCGTGGTCCTGATCCGTCCGCCCAGCAGGTGCGACGGGATGCGCCTGCGGTGCGTCTCCTCCGGCTCGGTGGCCGCGCCTCCACCCGACGTCCCTCCACCCGGTGTCACTGTGCCTCCACTCGATCGACCACGCTGGCGGTGTCGAGCTGGGGCGTGACGGTGATGCCCTGTTCACGCAGCGCTCGCGCGATCCGCGCACGCAGCAGACGGCCCACCTGGAACTGCTTGCCGGGCAGCGTGCGCGCGACCATGCGGACGCTGAGCTGATCCACCTCGAGGCTCTCGACACCCATCACGCTCGGCTCGTCGAGCAGCAGCTCCCGCAGGCGGGGTTCCTTGTATGCGGCGACACCCAGTTCGCGCAGGATCTCGGTGACGTCGGCGATGTCGGCGCTCACCGGGATCGGCACGTCCACCACGGCGCGCGCCCAGTCCTTCGACAGATTGACGGCCTTGTTGATCTGCCCGTTGGGGACGGTGATGACCTCACCTGCCGTGCTGCGAACCCGGGTGACGCGCAATGTGACGTCCTCGACGGTGCCGATCGCGTCCTCGGACGCACCGGTCACGGAGATCTGCACGGTGTCGCCGAAGCCGTACTGCCGTTCGGTGATGATGAAGAACCCCGCGAGGATGTCCTGCACGATGCGCTGGGCACCGAAGCCGAGTGCCGCGCCGAGCACGGTCGCCGGCGCAACCAGGCTGCCGATGGGCAGCTGGAGATAGTCGAACACCTTCAGGGTCGCGACGATGTACACGAACGAGATGGCCATCCACGTGACCACCTGGGCGACCGAGTGGCGATGCTTCGTCGCCTCGGACCGCACGAGGTCGTCGGACTGGGTGTAGCGATCGTCGATGCGCCGCGTGATGCGGCTGCCGAGCCAGGAGACGAACCGGGCGATGAGAACCGCGCCCAGGATCGTGAGCGCGATCAGCAGCCCGCTCGTCGACAACCAGTCGAGCAGTCTAGCTCCGGGAAGAAACGGCACAGGCCCCTCTCCTGTTTCCGATCACGACTTCTGCTCTTCCCGCATACGCCAGCGGATGCCCGATTCGAGGAATCCGTCGATGTCGCCGTCGAGCACCGCCGAGGGGTTGTTGACCTCGTACTCGGTGCGAAGGTCCTTGACCATCTGGTAGGGGTGCAGCACGTACGAGCGCATCTGGTTGCCCCACGAGCTGCCGCCGTCGCCCTTGAGCGCATCCATCTCGGCGCGCTCCTCCTGGCGCTTGCGCTCGAGGAGCTTGGCCTGCAGGACGCGCATGGCCGCGACCTTGTTCTGCAGCTGCGACTTCTCGTTCTGACAGGTGACGACGATGCCGGTCGGGATGTGCGTCAGACGCACGGCGGAGTCGGTGGTGTTGACCGACTGGCCACCCGGGCCGGACGAACGGTAGACGTCGACGCGGACGTCGTTCTCGTCGACATCGATGTGGTCGGTGGTCTCGACGACGGGCAGCACCTCGACCTCGGCGAAGGAGGTCTGGCGGCGGCCCTGGTTGTCGAAGGGGCTGATGCGGACGAGCCGGTGCGTGCCCATCTCGACCGACAGGGTGCCGTAGGTGTAGGGCGCCTTCACCGCGAAGGTGGCGGACTTGATGCCGGCCTCTTCGGCGTAGGAGGTGTCGTAGACCTCGACGCCGTATCCGTGCTTGTCGGCCCAGCGGATGTACATGCGCATGAGCATCTCGGCCCAGTCGGCGGCGTCGACGCCACCGGCGCCCGCGCGGATGTTGACGAGCGCGTCGCGCTGGTCGTACTCGCCGGACAGCAGCGTGCGTACCTCCATCGCCTCGATGTCGGCGCGCAGGCTCTCGCGTTCGGCATCGGCGTCGGCCATGGCGGCGGTGCGGGCCTCACCCTCCTCGCCCTCGGCGAGTTCGTACAGAACCGGCAGATCCTCGAGTCGCTGACGCAGACCCTCGACCCGGCGCAGCTCACCCTGTGCGTGCGACAGCTCGCTGGTGACCTTCTGGGCGTGCTCCTGGTCGTTCCACAACTCGGGATCGGCGGCCTGGTGCTCGAGTTCGTCGATGCGCCGTCGCAGCTCCTCGACGTCGAGGACCGACTCCACGGTGCGGAGGGTCGTGTCGAGCTCGGTCAGGGCTGCGGAAACATCGGGATGCACGATTCAACAGGTTACCGGAGCGACGAACCGGCCCGCCGTGGGCGGCGATCGACACGTGCAGGGCCCGAGCCGGGTCGAGCATCGCCGACCCCGGAGTGGACGGCAAGCTGCTCGGCCCGGAGCGACGGCGGCTAGCGTTTCCGTCATGACCACCGACTACACCGCCGACCTGGACCTCGCCCTCCGACTCGCCGACGCATCCGACTCCATCACCCGCGACCGTTTCGGTGCGCTGGACCTGAAGGTGGACGACAAGCCGGACCTGAGCCCGGTCTCCGATGCCGACCTCACCGTCGAGCGCACCATCCGCGAGACGCTCGGCGAGCAGCGACCGGACGACGCGGTGCTCGGCGAGGAGTTCGGTGGCGACGCGGTCTTCCGCGGACGGCAGTGGGTCGTCGATCCGATCGACGGCACGAAGAACTTCGTGCGCGGTGTGCCGGTCTGGGCGAGCCTCATCTCGCTCCTCGAGGACGGTGTGCCCGTCGTCGGCGTGGTCAGCGCCCCGGCACTGAACCGTCGGTGGTGGGCGGCTGCGGGCGGCGGCGCCTGGGTATCGCACGACGGCGCCGAGCCCCGACGCATCTCGGTGTCGCAGGTGACCGATCTCGCATCGGCGTCGCTGAGCTTCTCGAGCCTGAGCGGCTGGCACGAGCGCGGCATCCGTGATCGTTTCGTCGCCCTGACCGACGACGTGTGGCGGGTGCGCGCCTACGGCGACTTCTTCTCCTACTGCCTGCTCGCCGAGGGCACCCTCGAGATCGCGCTCGAACCCGAGGTCTCGCTGTGGGATCTGGCCGCCCTCGACGTATTGGTGCGCGAGGCCGGTGGACGGTTCACGAACCTCGAGGGCGCGGACGGCCCGCACGGCGGCAGCGCGGTCGCGACCAACGGCACGCTGCACGACGAGGTGCTCGGTCGGCTGAAGTGAGGGGCCGGCCCCACGCGCCGTGCGCCGCGTGGGGCCGGGTCCGTCAGCGGACCGGGAGGTACACCGCGGTCTCGAGGTCGGCTTCGCTCCTGACGCTCGGGTCGTTCGTATAGACGTTGAAGTGGTGGGTGGCCACGTCGTCGTCGACCCGGGCCGCGGACAGGCCGTGTTCGGTCAGAAATGCGGCGATCGCCTCGTGGGCCCGCGGGATCGATTCGGCGTACGGCCCGGTCACGGTGGCGACGACCGCCCGGCGTGCGGGGAACTCGTGAACCGTCAGCGGTTCGCGGGCCGTGGTTCCCGGCGCCACCGGCAGGAACACGGATTCGTCGACGTCCGACTCGCGGAACTCGCCGTCGTGTTCGATGCATCCGCCGGGTCCGGTCGGGACGATGCCCTGCTCCTGCAGGGCGGGCATGAAGCGTTGCCACAGTTCGCCTTCGGCCGAGTAGTCGGCGACGGTGCCGCGGAGGCAGACGTAGGTCTGCTGCGGAATCTCGGTCAGTTCGATTCGGGTCATGATCGTGTCCTCCGGTATCTCGTCGAGCATGCGGTCCAGGGCCCTCAGTCGCATGCGACCGAGTTCGAGCTCCTCCTCCAGCACGCGGCGCTGCATTCGGAGTGCCTGCGTGTAGGCGGGAGTTCCGGCCGTCGCCAGTAGCGCCCCGATGGCGGACACGCCGAAGCCGACGTCGCGCAGACGGCGGATGCGCGCGGCATCGGCGGTCTGCTCGGGGAGGTATCGGCGGTAACCGCTGACCTCGTCGACCACGGCGGGGATCAGCACTCCGTGCGAGTCGTAGTGCCGCAGCATCCGCACGCTGATCCGGGTCAGGGACGAGAACTCTCCGATGGACATCAACCTGGTGGTGTCGGTCATGGCGCCGAGTCTGCGACCTCACACGGTGTGAGGGTCAACCGGCGGAACTTACCGCGCAGTAGACACCGACCTTACTCGGAAGTAAGATCGGAACCGTCCGCTGCCGCATCGAGAGACTTCTGGTGATCATGAGCAAGCAAGACAGCGTGGCCCGCCACACGCCTCGCGACACGTCCGCCGTCGGCCTCAATCCGATCAAACGCGACGCCATGGGCGCTGCCATGCGCGTGCTCACCCGGATCACGGGCTCCGAACTGGCCGACCGGTACAAGATCCGCGAGACGATCGACCGGATCACGTACCAGTCCACGAAGACGGGCTTCAAGACCCTCGGCGCCGCCACGCGCACCTTCAAGAAGATGTCGGGCGGCGCGAGCGGCCCGCAGCGTCTCACCCCTGCGAAGAACGCCGACTTCTTCGATCTCACCCCCACCGACGATCAGCAGATGATCACGGAGACGGTGCGGGAGTTCGCCGCCGAGATCCTGCGGCCCGCCGCGCACGACGCCGACGAGGCCGCCGCGGCCCCGGCCGACCTGCTCGCGCGCGCAGCCGAACTCGGCATCACCATGGTCAACGTGCCCGAGGCGTTCGACGGCGCCGCCGACGAGCGCGGCGTGGTCACCAACGTGCTGGTCGCCGAGGCCCTCGCACACGGCGACATGGGCCTGGCCCTGCCGATCCTCGCGCCGAGCGGCGTGGCCGTGGCGCTGACGCAGTGGGGCACCGAGGACCAGCAGAAGACCTACCTGCCGGCCTTCGCCGGCGACGACGTCCCCCAGGCGTCCGTCGTCATCGCCGAGCCGCGCGCCCTGTTCGATCCCTTCGCGCTGCAGACCAAGGCGGTCCGCTCCCCCAGCGGCTACCGGCTCAACGGTGTGAAGTCGTTCGTCCCGGCCGCGGGCAGCGCCGAACTCTTCGTCGTCGCAGCCGAACTCGACGGCAAGCCGTCCCTCTTCCTCGTCGAGGCGAAGAGCAAGGGCGTCGTCATCGAGGCCGATCCGGGCATGGGCCTGCGCGCCGCCGGGCTGGGCCGCCTCCTGCTCGAGGACGTCGCGGTGCCGGAATCGGCACGTCTCGGCGACGACGACGCCGACATCCGCGCCGAGCAGTACGCCGACGCCGTGCGCCTGTCGCGCCTGGGCTGGGCAGCTCTGGCGATGGGCACCGGTCAGGCCGTGCTCGACTACGTGGTCCCCTACGTCAACGAGCGCGAGGCCTTCGGTGAGCCCATCAGCCACCGGCAGGCGGTGGCGTTCATGGTGGCCAACATCAAGATCGAGCTCGACGGTCTGCGCCTGGTCACGCTACGTGGTGCGTCGCGGGCCGAGCAGGGCCTGTCGTTCGCTCGCGAGGCGGCCCTGGCCCGCAAGCTCGCCACCGACAAGGGCATGCAGTTCGGTCTCGACGGCGTCCAGCTGCTCGGTGGCCACGGCTACACC
Organism: Rhodococcus sp. AB351; assembly: GCF_049538275.1. Classification (NCBI taxonomy): domain Bacteria; kingdom Bacillati; phylum Actinomycetota; class Actinomycetes; order Mycobacteriales; family Nocardiaceae; genus Rhodococcus; species Rhodococcus sp. AB351. Next base: position 3,204 of record NZ_JBMVFW010000018.1, on the reverse strand, counting down.
AAGGAACACCCCGTCGAACGTTGGTACCGCGACCTGCGAGCAATCGGAGTCGCCGAGGGCGTCGTCCTCGTCTGATCGGCCCGACCCGAACAAGGAACCTGTGATGATCAATCTCGAACTTCCCCGGAAGCTCAAGGCTTCCGCGAACCAGGCCCATCAGGTCGCCGCGCAGATCTTCCGGCCGATCTCCCGCAAGTACGACCTCGCCGAGCACGAGTACCCCGTCGAACTCGACACGATGGCCGCGATGGTCGAGGGACTCAACGACTCCGGTCAGGGCGCGGCGGGCGCCACGCTCGGCCGCGACAGCAAGGCCAAGCAGGACGGCGCCGCCGGAAATGCCAACGGCGGCAACATGGCCGGGCTCCTCAACGTCATCGAGACGTGCTGGGGCGACGTCGGCCTGACCCTGTCGATCCCCTACCAGGGCCTCGGCAACTCCGCGATCGCCGCGGTGGCCACCGACGAGCAACTCGAACGTTTCGGCAAGGTGTGGGCCTCGATGGCGATCACCGAGCCCGGTTTCGGATCCGACTCGGCGGCCGTGACGACCACGGCCGTGCTCGACGGCGACGAGTGGGTCCTCAACGGCGAGAAGATCTTCGTCACCGCCGGTGAGCGTTCCACGCACATCGTCGTGTGGGCATCCGTCGACAGGTCGAAGGGCCGCGCCGCGATCAAGTCGTTCGTCGTGCCGCGCGAGGCTCCCGGACTCTCGGTCGCGCGTCTCGAGAAGAAGCTCGGCATCAAGGCATCGGACACCGCGGTGCTCGTGCTCGACAATTGCCGCATCCCGAAGGACAACATCCTCGGCTCCCCGGAGGTGAACACCGAGAAGGGGTTCGCCGGGGTCATGCAGACCTTCGACAACACGCGTCCGATCGTGGCCGGCATGGCCGTGGGCCTCGGTCGCGCGGTGCTCGAGGAACTGCGCGCGATCCTGAAGGAGGCGGGCGTCGAGGTCTCCTACGACATCCCTGCCAACAACCAGCACGCCGCGGCCGCCGAGTTCCTGGCGCTCGAGGCCGACTGGGAGGCCGCCTACCTGCTCGCGCTGCGCGCGACGTGGATGGCCGACAACAAGAAGCCCAACTCCCTCGAGGCGTCGGTGTCGAAGGCCAAGGCCGGCCGCACCGGCACCGCGGTCTCGCTCAAAGCTGTCGAACTCGCCGGAACCTACGGGTACTCCCAGCGGCCGCTGCTCGAGAAGTGGGCACGTGATTCCAAGATCCTCGACATCTTCGAGGGCACCCAGCAGATCCAGCAGCTCATCGTCGCTCGACGGGTGCTCGGAAAGTCGTCCTCCGAACTGAAATAACGCCCGGGGCATGGGGTCCGTCCGCAGGCCCGGAGGGATGGGACCGGGGGCCGGCAACGGTACCCGGCGTTTCGGAGGATCCATCGGGGGACGAGCCCTCGCCGCAGGTGCGGCGAGGGCTCTACCCGTTCGAGGACATTTGCCTGGAATGTGAGCTACGTCACGGCTACTGTGTGTCCTGACACCGACACACAGCCAGGGGGACGGATGCTCGGTCAGGACATTCTCGGCAGGATCACGGGCGGGCGGATCACGCTCGACGACACGATCGGCCAGGTCAAGGACACCGTCGGATCACTCGCGGTACTCCATCGCGCAGGTCTGCTGCACTTCCCACGCGTGGACCACAGCATCGGGACGATCATGGCGGCCAACAAGTACGGCCCCTTCGCCGGTGCCGTGCACGCACAGGCCGAACGCGGTCTGGACGCCGTCGCACTGATAGACGAGGCCGGCGACGTCACCTACAAGGAACTCGAGGCCCGATCCAACGCCCTCGTACGTGCATGGCAGCGCGCCGGGGTCGAACCGGGATCGGTCATGGGCATCATGGCCCGCAACCACCGCGGTCTCGTGCTGACGATGCTCGCCACCGCCAAGCTCGGCGTGCGACTCGTGATGATGAACACCGGCTTCGCCCCACGGCAACTCGTCGACGTCGCCGCGCGCGAACAGGTCTCGACGTTCGTCTTCGACAGCGAGTTCGCCGAGGTCGCCGCCGCGCTCCCCGACGACGTGCGCCGGTACGTCTCCTGGGTGGACGACGAGGTCCCCGGCATCCCGACGCTGGAGCAGTCGATCGAAGGGCTGGACGGCTCGTCCCTGCCCGCCCCGGACGTCTTCGGTGGATTCGTATTGCTCACCAGCGGCACCACCGGCACCCCGAAGGGCGCGCCGCGCGGCCGCACGTCGCCGTTCGCGTCAGCCCAGTTCCTCGACCGGGTTCCGCTGCGCCCCGGACAGACGATGCTCATGGCCGCCCCCGCCTTCCACGGCACCGGCGTCTCGCAGTTCGCGCTCGCCCTCGCGCTCGGTCAAACCGTGGTGATGATGCGGCGCTTCTCCCCCGTCGACACCCTGGGCCTCGTCGAGCAGCACGGGGCGAACGTGCTGGTCGTGGTCCCGACCATGCTGCAGCGGATCCTCGACCTCGGACCGGAGAAGATCGCCGAGTACGACACCTCGAGCCTGAAGATCGTTTTCTCTGCGGGTTCGTCGCTCTCACCCGATGTGTGCCGCCGGACGACGGAGGCCTTCGGGCACGTGCTGTACAACCTGTACGGATCCACCGAATGCGCCGTCGCGACGGTCGCGACCCCCGACGACATCCGGCAGGCCCCCGGCACGGCCGGTCGCCCTCCCGTGACGTGCCGGGTGGTGCTGTTCGACGACGACGGCAACCGCATCACCGAACCGCACGTCTCCGGCCGCATCTTCGTCTCGAGCGGCCTGTCCTTCGCCGGCTACACCGATGGTCGCGACAAGGAACGCATCGACGGACTGCTGTCGATCGGCGACATCGGGCACTGGGACGAGAACGGCCTGCTCTTCGTCGACGGCCGCGACGACGACATGATCGTCTCCGGCGGCGAGAACGTCTATCCGCTCGAGGTCGAGAACCTGCTCGCCGAACGGGAGGACGTGCTCGACGCCGCCGTGGTCGGTGTCGCCGATTCCCAGTTCGGGCAGCGGCTGCGGGCCTTCGTGGTCCCCTCCCCCGATTCCTCCCGCGACGCCGAGGACATCAAGGCGTTCGTGAAGGCGAATCTCGCCCGGTACAAGGTCCCGCGCGAGGTGGTCTTCCTCGACGAGCTGCCACGCAATGCCACCGGGAAGCTGCTGCGCCGAGTGCTGGTGGAGATGGATGTGCCCGAGGATCCCGAGAA
>NZ_JBMVFW010000017.1:0-69533 GCF_049538275.1 Rhodococcus sp. AB351 | reverse complement strand
GCTCGAGTGGGCCACCAGCTGCCCGCCGCCGCGGCACAACTTCACCGAGCTGCCGCGGATCCGCTCGGAGCGCCCTGCCTTCGAGCTGCACTACCCGCACATGGTCGAGAAGATGCGCGCCGAAGCGCATGTCGGCCCGGGCAGCGACAAGCACAACGTCAACGTCCTCGAGGGTGCCGACCGTACCCCCGGCGACCATCCGCGCGCCTGAGCGCAGATCGACGATCGACCGAAGCCCCACCCGTGCACCGGGTGGGGCTTCGGCCTTTCCGTGGGTCCGGACCCGCGAACGGGAGCGACGGTTCGACCTGCAACAATGGACGGGCGAGCCGGTACGCGCGTGCGTCCGCGTGTACCTCGACAGACAAGCGATCGGAGACGTAGTGGCGTCTGACAGCACGGTGCTGGTGACCGTGACCGGACCTGACCATCCCGGCGTGACCTCGGTGCTGTTCGCAGCGCTGACACGGCACGACGTCGACCTCCTCGATGTGGAACAGGTCGTGATCCGCGGCCGGCTCACCCTCGGTGTCCTCCTCGTCTGCCCGACCGACGTCGAAGCGTTGCAGGACGAGGTCGAGTCCGCGATGGCCACCATCGGCATGCACGCCGACGTCCAGCTCGGTGCCGAGCGCGGTGCCCGCACCGTCTCGACCCACGCCGTCGTCGTGCTGGGCAGCCCGGTCAGCGCCAAGGCGTTGCGGTCGGTGGGCCGCACCCTCGCGGCCCAGGGCGCGAACATCGATTCGATCCGCGGTATCGCCGACTACCCGCTCACCGGCCTCGAGCTGATGATCACCGCGCCCGACACCAGCGTCGAGGCCGACGCCGCCCTGCGGCACGCCCTCGTCGAACTCGCCGCAGGTCTCGACGTCGACATCGCGGTGGAGCGCGGCGGTCTCGCCCGTCGTTCCAAGCGCCTGATCGTCTTCGACGTCGACTCCACGCTCATCCAGGGCGAGGTCATCGAGATGCTCGCCGCGCACGCCGGCGTCGAGGACAAGGTCCGCGAGGTCACCGAGGCTGCGATGCGCGGTGAGATCGACTTCGCACAGTCCCTCGAACAGCGCGTCGCGACCCTCGCGGGTCTGCCGGCGACCGTCATCGACGAGGTCGCCGAGCGGCTCGAGCTCACCCCCGGTGCCCGCACCACGATCCGGACGTTGCGCCGGCTCGGCTTCCGCTGCGGCGTCGTCTCGGGTGGTTTCCGTCAGGTGATCGACCCGCTCGCACACGAACTCGAACTCGACTTCGTCCGCGCCAACACGCTCGAGATCGTCGACGGCAAGCTCACCGGGCGAGTGGTCGGCGACATCGTCGACCGCGCCGCCAAGGCACGAGCCCTCCGCGAGTTCGCCGACGAGGCGGGCGTTCCGGTCGAGCAGACCGTCGCGGTGGGCGACGGCGCCAACGACATCGACATGCTGTCGGCCGCGGGACTGGGCGTGGCATTCAACGCCAAGCCGGCCCTGCGCGAGGTCGCCGACACCGCCCTGTCGTATCCCTATCTCGATGCGGTGCTCTTCGTCCTCGGTGTCACCCGCGAGGAGATCGAGGCGGCCGACCGCGTCGATGGAACCCTGCGGCGCGTCCCGATCGACGGCAGTGTCTGAGCTGGACCCCGACCTCGCGGACACAGCAGCCGAGCCGGTCTTCGAGGCCGCACCCGATCGGGTCTTCGACCCGGCATCGGATCCTGGTTTCGCCGAGCGCCACGGCGTACTCACGCGTGGTTACGGGCACCGGCCCGACCCGGAGGATCCGGCGAAGGTGCAGGCGATGCCGATCGTGCTGCACATCCCGAAGGTCGATCCGCCTGCCCGCAGCGCGGTGCTCGAGGCGGCCGCGACGGCCACGGTGGCACTGTGTTTCGACCCGCGGGTCGGTCCCGGCCCGGACGGTGAACCCGGCCCGTGGCAGGAACCTTTCCTCGCGTGGAACGACGCGCGGATCCGGAAGGTCGCGCGTCGCGCCCGCGGAGCGCACTGGCGTGCCGCGCAGGACGTCGACGGAGTCACCGTCGACCACGCCGGCGCCCAGGCCCGGGCGTTCGTGCCCGGCCCGGTGGGGGAGCTGGATCCGCGCATCTCCCGATTGCAGATCGGTGGCACCGACCTGCCCCACGACGATCCGCCCTCACCGGCGGACGGCGTTCCGATCCTCTGGGTGCAGAAGGACCTCGAGATGACCGTCGGCAAGGCGGCCGCGCAGGTCGGTCACGCCGCGATGCTGTTCGCCGGAGCGCTGGACGTCGACACCGCACGCGCCTGGGCGACCGACGGATTCCCGTGTGCCGTCCGCGACGCGGACGAGGACACCTGGCGCGAGCTGCTCGCCCGCGTGGAGGCTGGCACGGCCGTCGCGGTCCGCGATGCGGGCTTCACCGAGGTGGCCCCGGGTTCGATCACCGTGATCGCGGTGCCCGGCACGGTCAGCGGACGAGCCTGACCTCGACCAGAGTCGTGCCGGGAAGGACCATCTCGGCCCCGTCGGGCCGGAAGCCGTTGCGCCGGTAGAAGGTATGGGCGCGAGGGTTGTCCTCGGCCACCCACAGCTGCGCCGGTTCCGCGCCCACGACCGCGTCGAACAGTGCCTGTCCCGCACCGCATCCGTGGTGCTCGGGTAGCACGTACAGGGTGTGGAGCTGGAGCGCGCGAACGGGCGCATCGTCACCGATGGGGTCGCCCGCCGACGCGAATCCGACGATCCCGCCTTCGGTTTCCGCGACGCGCACGCGCAGGGTCTGCGGAGGGCGTCGGAGGATCGACCGCCACAGCGCCGCGTTCTGCTCGAATGCGTGGTGGTCGTAGAACGCCGCGGGAAGCAGGTGGCCGTAGGTGGCGCGCCACGTGATGTTCCGGACGCGCGCGATCGCCTCGGCCTCGTCGGGAGCGGGAACACGCACGCGGAATCCACCGACGGCGTCGATCATTCGCGCTCGATGGGGTCGTCGTCCGCGATCCGGAAGATCAGCACCGTCGGACCGTCGACCGGGTACGAACTGCCCACCCGCATCGGGGAGGTGTCCGCGGGCCTGCCGTCGGGGGCAGTCGAATCGAAGACGCACACGATGTCGCCGCGATACCACTCCGGTCCGGCGAGGGTCACCGTGGCGGCATCGCCCGAATGCAGAACGAACAGGCCGCTGCTGTCCTCGAGAGTGACGCCGGTGCGGGTCACGGTGCCGAGTTGCGAGCCGTCGACCCAGCCCTGCAGCGTGCGGCGACTGTCGTCGTGCCACGCATCCTCGTCGAGTTCGATCCCTTCGATGCCGAACCACACCAGATCGGGATAACCCACGGAGCGAGCACGCCCCTCGAAGAAGCGTCGCTGCCGCAGCACCGGGACACGCGTGCGCAGGCGGAGCAGTTCGCGCACGTAATCCGTTCGCGCACGGTCGGAGTCCTCCCAGTCCAGCGGCCAGGCGTCGCGGACGGGGACGTCCTCGGGGACGCAGTAGGCGTTGTTGTTGCCGTTCTGGGTGTGCCCGAACTCGTCGCCGGCGAGCAGCATCGGTGTGCCCGTCGACAACAGCAGCGTCGCGAGCATTGCCCGGATGTGCCGGTCGCGGGCGGCAAGGATCTCCGGATCGTCGGTCGGCCCTTCCACCCCGTGGTTCACCGACTCGTTGTTGTTCGACCCGTCCCGGCCCTCCTCACCGTTCTCGTCGTTGTGCTTGCGCTCGTACGAGACCGCGTCGGCGAGGGTGAAACCGTCGTGGGCGGTGACGAAGTTGACCGACATCCACGGCTGCCGGATGTTCCTGTCGTAGAGGTCCTCCGAACCGGTGAGCCGCGACGCCATCTCGCGGATCCCGGAACGTCCCGCCCAGTAGCGGCGCACGGTGTCGCGGTAGCGGTCGTTCCATTCGGCCCACTGCGCTCCGAAGTTCCCGAGCTGGTAACCGTGCGCGGTCGCGTCCCATGGTTCGGCGACGAGCTTGACATCGCAGAGGACGGGATCGGTGACGATTGCGGTGAGCAGCGCCGCCCGCGGATCGAACGCCCCACCGCGCGGACGGGCCAGTGCACTGGCGAGATCGAAACGGAAACCGTCCACCCCCATCACGTCCGCCCAGTACCGCAGGCTGTCGCACACCATCCGCACGACGATCGGTGAGGACGCGTCGAGGGTGTTGCCGCAGCCGGTCAGGTCGACATCCCGTCCGTGCGTGTCGAGCAGGTAGTAACCGGGCGCGTCGAGACCGCGCCAGGACAGACTCGGGCCGTCGACCGATGCTTCGCACGTGTGGTTGTAGACGACGTCGAGCAGCACCTCGAGCCCGGCGCTGTGGAAGGCGTCGACCATCGTCCGGAACTCGGCGATCTCGTTGCTCGGCGTGACGGCGTAGGCGGGGTGCGGCGCGAAGTACGAGGCGGTCGAGTAGCCCCAGTGGTTGCGCATCCCCCGCGCACGCACCGACGGTTCGGTCACGAAGGCCTGCACGGGCAACAGCTCGACGGTCGTCACCCCCAGCCCGACCAGATGGTCGATCACCGACCGGTGGGCGAGTCCGAGATAGGTACCGCGCAGCTCCGGCGGCACGAGCGGGTGGCGGGCCGTGTACGAACCGACGTGCAGTTCGTAGACGACGGTGTTCTCCCACGGCACGCGGGGCTTGTCGTGCATGGGGGTCAGGACGGGCGTCACCACCGACAGGGGTGTGTGCCCGAGCGAGTCGACGGTCGACATCGCACCGAACGGGTCGCCCTGGTGGGGGATCAGCCGGTCCGGATCACCGACCTCGCCGACGATCCGCCGGGCCCACGGGTCGAGCAGGATCTTGTGCGGGTTGGTACGCAGCCCCCACTGCGGTTGCCACGGCCCGTACGCGCGATAGCCGTACCGTTGCCCGGCGCCGACGCCGGGGACCACCCCGTGCCAGACCCCGTAGGTGCGGTCGGGCAGGTCCACGCGGTGTTCGTTCCCGTCGTCGTCGACGAGGCAGACCTGGACGCGATCGCTGTGCGGGGCGTGGACGGCGAAGCGTGTCCCACCGTCGACCGGGGTGGGTCCGAGCGGGAAGGCGGCCCGGTCGGGGAGCGCGACCGAGCCGGACACGACAGCAGATTCGGATGCGGAGGACGACACGGGAACCGATCCTGCCGCGTTTCCGGCTCGGGCGTAAGAGAAGATGGTCCGCGTGGCACAACCTGATCCCGATTTGCTCATCGAATTCGACGACGTAGTGGTCCGACGCGGCGGGAACGTCCTCGTCGGTCCCGTGACCTGGAAGGTGGAACTCGACGAACGTTGGGTGGTTCTCGGACCCAATGGGGCAGGAAAGACCTCGCTGCTGCGGGTCGCGGCGGCCGAGACGTTCCCCACCTCCGGCACCGCGCACGTCCTCGCGGAGACGTTCGGAAAGACGGATCTGTCCGAACTGCGACCCCGGATCGGATTGTCCTCCGCGGCCCTGGCCAACCGGGTGCCGAACGACGAGAAGGTCACCGATCTCGTACTCTCCGCGGGCTACGGCGTGCTGGGCCGGTGGCGCGAGCAGTACGACGACATCGACACGAGCCGCGCGGTCGAGATGCTCGAGAGTCTCGGCGCGGAACATCTCGCCGACCGTCTGTACGGGACGCTGTCGGAGGGCGAACGCAAGCGTGCGCTCATCGCCCGGGCGCTCATGACCGATCCCGAACTGCTGCTGCTCGACGAGCCCGCTGCCGGTCTGGACCTCGGCGGTCGCGAGGAACTCGTGGCCCGGCTCGGCACGCTCGCGGCCGACCCGGATGCCCCCGCGATCGTGCTCGTCACCCATCACGTGGAGGAGATCCCGCCGGGCTTCACGCACGCTCTGCTCCTGAAGGAGGGCGGTGTGGTCGCCCAGGGCCTGCTCGACGACGTGATCACCGCCGAGAACCTCAGCACGGCGTTCAGCCAGTCCATCTCGCTCGACAAGGTCGACGACCGGTTCTTCGCCCGCCGCACCCGCCAGGCGGGACGGCACCGCCGGTAGCTCCGGGTCGGGTGGTGCCGGGACCGATCGGCTAGGTTGAGGCCATGTCCAACGATCGCTCGGCATCCACCTTCGATCCCACCGCGGTACCCATCCGCGACGCGTCCACCGTGATGCTCGTGCGGGACTCCGCGCGCGGCATCGAGGTGTTCCTGCAGCGTCGTGTCGTCGGCATGGACTTCGCCGGCGGCATGACCGTCTTCCCCGGCGGCGGCGTCGACCCCTCGGACACCGACGCCGAGGTGCGGTGGACCGGCCCGGAGGTGACCTGGTGGGCCGAGCGGTTCGGTATCGGCGAGGCGCAGGCCCGCGCGCTGGTGCTCGCGGCCGTGCGTGAGACCTTCGAGGAGTGCGGTGTGCTGCTCGCCGGCCCCACCGAGGATTCGGTGGTGGCCGACACCGGCGACTACGCCGAGGCGCGTCGTCTGCTCGAAGCGCGCGAGCTGTCCTTCGGGGACTTCCTGGAGAAGGAGCAGTTGGTGCTGCGCGCCGACCTGCTGCGTCCGCAGGCGAACTGGATCACCCCGCTGGGGGAACGGCGCCGCTACGACACGCGTTTCTTCCTCGCCGCGGTGCCGGAAGGACAGCGGGCCGACGGCAACACCAGCGAAACCGATCTGGTGCAGTGGCAGACCGCGGAGGAGGCCCTCGCCGACTGGCGATCGGGCCGGTGCATCCTGCTCCCGCCCACGTGGAGTCAGCTGTCGATCCTGTCGGGCTTCGCCACGGTCGCCGACCTCATGGCGGCGGATCCGGTCATCGAACCGATCCTGCCGATCATGAGCCGCCGCGACGGGGCGGTCCACATCGCGTTCGACGGGGACGAGGCCTACTACGAGGTCGGTACTCATCCGTGGGCCCAGCGCTCCGACATCTAGGCTGAGGACCATGGCTGAATTCGTGACCCTCGACGTCTCCGACGGGATCGGCACCATCCGTCTCGACCGCCCTCCGATGAACGCATTGAACCGGCAGCTCCAGGAGGAGATCCGGGCCGCTGCGCGCGAGGCGACCGTCCGGTCCGACGTGAAGTCGGTGATCGTCTACGGCGGCGAGAAGGTGTTCGCGGCCGGCGCCGACATCAAGGAGATGGCCGACCTGAGCTACGTGCAGATGAGCGAGATCGTCGGCGACCTGCAGTCGGCCCTCGGGTCGATCGCCGACATCCCCAAGCCCACCGTCGCCGCGATCACCGGTTACGCCCTCGGCGGTGGCCTCGAACTCGCCCTCGGCGCCGACCGGCGCATCGTCGGCGACAACGTCAAGCTCGGCACGCCCGAGATCCTGCTGGGCATCATCCCCGGTGGCGGCGGCACCCAGCGACTGGCTCGGCTCATCGGACCGGCGAAGGCGAAGGATCTCGTCTTCACCGGTCGTTTCGTCGGCGCCGACGAAGCCCTGTCGATCGGTCTGGTCGACGAGGTCGTCGCCCCCGACGACGTCTACGAGGCTGCCCGTCGCTGGGCCGGGCAGTTCACCGGCGCCGCCTCGCGTGCACTCGCCGCTGCGAAGGCCGCGATCGACCAGGGTCTCGACACCGATCTGGACACGGGGCTGAAGATCGAACAGCACGTCTTCGCTGCGCTGTTCGCCACGAAGGACCGCACCATCGGCCTCGAGTCGTTCATCGAGAACGGACCGGGCAAGGCGAAGTTCGTCGGCGAGTGATGCCGACCGGCACCCGCACTTGTCCGCAGCTTACCGATGAGTAGGATCACCGCATGACTGCCAGCAGGACCGACGGGGTCGACCCCGCGCCGAATCCGCACGCCACTGCCGAAGAGGTCGCAGCGGCCCTCGGGGACACCAAGCTCGCCCAGGTGCTCTACCACGACTGGGAAGCCGAGACGTACGACGAGAAATGGTCCATCTCGTACGACGAGCGGTGCATCGACTACGCCAAGGGCCGGTTCGTCGCCGCTGCCGGCGACCAGCCGCTGCCCTACGAACGCGCACTCGAACTCGGCTGCGGCACGGGCTTCTTCCTCCTCAACCTCATGCAGGGCGGGGTCGCGAAGACCGGTTCGGTGACCGACCTGTCGCCCGGCATGGTGAAGGTCGCGCTCCGCAACGCCGAGAACCTCGGTCTCGACGTCGACGGCCGCGTCGCCGACGCCGAGACCATCCCGTACGACGACGACACCTTCGACCTCGTGGTCGGGCATGCCGTGCTGCACCACATCCCGGATGTCGAGCAGTCGCTGCGCGAGGTGCTGCGCGTGCTCAAGCCCGGCGGTCGTTTCGTCTTCGCCGGCGAGCCCAGCACGATCGGCAACTTCTACGCCCGCATGCTCGGCCGGGTCACGTGGGAGGCCACCACCAACATCACCAAGCTGCCCTTCCTGCGCGACTGGCGTCGGCCGCAGACCGAACTCGACGAGTCCTCCCGGGCGGCCGCCCTCGAGGCCGTCGTCGATCTGCACACCTTCGATCCGTCCGATCTCGAGAAGCTGGCCTCGTCGGCCGGAGCCGTCGAGGTCAAGGCGTCGAGCGAGGAGTTCGCCGCAGCACTGCTCGGCTGGCCGGTGCGCACCTTCGAGGCCGCCGTCCCGCAGGAGAAGCTGGGCTGGAACTGGGCGAAGTTCGCCTTCGGCGGCTGGAAGACGTTGAGCTGGGTCGACGAGAACGTCCTCAAGCACGTCGTGCCCCGCAGCTTCTTCTACAACGTCATGATCACCGGTGTGAAGCCCGGCAAGTAGTTGGGTTACGACTTCACCCTCGCCGACGTCGCGTACCTGACGTCGGACGACGGCCGCGACGCTCTCGCGAGCGTCGCCGACCGGGAACTGTCGACGCGTACGCGCCTTGCCGACATCGGCTGGGCGCGTACGCGTTTCGGTGATCGTGCCGGAATGCTCGTCGAAACCGTCATCCTGCGGCGCAAAGCGGAGGCGAAGATCGCCGGTGGCGCCGGGTGGGTGCTCACCGACGACGCCCTGCAGCAGTCCACGCCCACGTGCGTCGCGGCCCACCGCGCCGAGCGGTTGCGCGGGCGCACAGTGCACGACGTGACGTGTTCGATCGGCGCCGAACTCACCGAACTCGTCGGGGTCGCCGAGACCGTGATCGGCAGTGATCTCGACGATGTGCGTCTGGCGATGGCCGCGCACAACGTCCCCGGGGCTTACCTCCTGCGCGCCGACGCCCTGCGTCCGGTCACGCGAGACACCACTGTCGTCGCCGATCCCGCACGCCGTTCGGGTGGGCGACGGACCCACGATCCGGCGGCGCTGCAACCACCGCTGCCCGATCTCCTCGACGCCTACGCGGGCCGCGATCTCGCCGTGAAGTGCGCACCCGGACTGGATTTCGACTCGCTCGACTGGTCCGGTGAGGTCGAGGTCGTCTCGCTCGACGGCGGAGTCCGCGAGGCGTGCCTGTACTCACCGGGGCTGAGCACTCCCGGCGTGCGGCGACGGGCTGCGGTACTGCGTTCGGACGGCACCGGTTTCGAGATCACCGATGCCGCGGACGACGACATCCCGGAGCGGGAGCCGGGGGAGTGGATCGTCGACCCCGACGGCGCGATCGTGCGCGCCGGTCTCGTCCGTCACTACGCCGCCGCGCACGGATTGTGGCAACTCGACCCGCGGATCGCCTATCTCACCGGCGACAGCCTGCCCGACGGAGTACGGGGTTTCCGGATCGTCGAGCGTCTCAAGTACAGCGAGAAGACGCTCCGTCAGGCGCTCGCCCGCCACGACTGCGGTGCGGTCGAGATCCTCGTACGAGGTGTCGACGTCGACCCAGCGGTGTTGCGTCCGCGCCTGAAGCTGCGCGGGTCGGCCTCGCTCAGCGTGGTGCTCACCCGCATCGGCCGGACGCCGGAAGCCTTCGTCTGCACGCCGTCACGCTGACCGCCCGCGCGCGAACTCGCTGTCCTCACACGGACTGCGGTTCGCGCAGCACCACCACGTCGCCGTCGACGGTCGTGATCACGAACTCCCCGCCCGGGCCGACACCGGTCCCGACCGGCAGTCCGGTGGAGGGATCGAGGGGTTCCTCCTCGAGCGTCGCTCCGTCCGCGAGATCGAGCACCGCTGCTGCGAGAGCCCGATCGCCGTCGACGACCACATAGGCCCGGCCGTCGGCGGTCACCGCCGGCGCACCGTACGGAACCACGTCCGTCCGCTCCCACTCGACCTCGACGCTGTCGCCGGCGTCGCGCAGCGCCGTCAGCGGGGCGCTGCCGTCGGCCGACGCGAGGAGCAGCAGTCCGTCCTCCGTGACGGCGGGACCGAGCGCCGTGGGACGGCCGGTCTCGTGGGTCCACCGCGCCTCGCCCGTCTCCGCATCGAGCGCCCACAGGGCACCCTCCCCGTCGTGGACGTAGACGGTCGAACCGTCCGCGGACAGAACCGGACTCGTCACCGCACCTCCGGGAAGGTCGGGTACCGACCACTCCTCGGACACCACGGCGTCGTCACCGGCCGTGTAGCGCAGCGCCACGAGCGCAGATCGGTCCACACCCGGACGCCACACGGTGACGAACACGCGGTCGGTGGCGGTGTCGACGGCCGGCGTCGTGGCGACCGGGCAGTCCTCCGAACCACCGAAGCAGGCCGGCAGGCCGTGATCGCTCGCGAGTCGCGGCAGGTTCTGCCCGTCCTCGACGGTCGGCACCGGCACGAGATCGAACAGCGGTGCCTCGAGGTGCCCCGTCTGCGGGTCGACGACGTTGACCTGACCGAAATGCGTGACCACCAACAGGCTTCCGTCGGAGGTGAACTGTGCGCTGCGGGGACTGCCGCTCACGGGAATACGCCAGCGACGCTGGCCGTGCTCGTTGAACGACAGCAGTCCGCCGTCCTCACCGACGTAGATGTTCGCGACCCCGTCGGAGACGGGCGTGATCGTCGTGACGGCCGGGGCGAGACGCGTGCACCAGCGCTTGCGGCCCGTGTCCATCTGGAAGGAGAACAGATTGCATCCGGCCTCCGTCGAGGCCGTCACGGAGACCTGGCCGTTGGCCGCGATGCCGGCGGGGGAGCCGACCGGGCCGCCCAGCGGACGCGTCCAGCCGGGCGCGAGGTCCTCGACACTCTCGGCGGTCGCGGTGTTGCTGTTGCGGGCATCGGAGTGCCGTCCCGGCCAGCCACCACTCGACAACACGTCGTCGGTGCCGGCCCCACCGCCGCACGCGCTCAGCGCGAAGACCACCGTCAGCGCCGGGACCGCGGTCCGCAGGACACCCCGCATCACTCAACTCCTCCACAGGCGAAAGATTCGACGTGTCAGCGTATCGGGCCGGGGGTCGTGAGCCGCGAACGAGGCGGACCGTAGGCTGCCCCTATGACGAGCATGTGGGGTGCACCTCTGACGGCGAGGTGGCGCGGGTCCCGTCGAAGGGATCCCGAACAGGCACGATTCCTGACGCTGTCCTCTCTGAAGTGGGTGCTGGACAACAAGGCGTACACGCCGTGGTACCTGGTCCGGTACTACCGCCTGGCGAAGTTCCGGCTGGCCAATCCGCACGTGGTGCTGCGCGGCATGGTCTTCCTGGGCAAGAACGTCGAGATCCACGCGACGCCCGAACTGTCGCGCCTCGAGATCGGCCGCTGGGTCCACATCGGCGACGGCAACGCCATCCGCTGCCACGAGGGTTCGCTCCGGATCGGCGACAAGGTCGTCTTCGGCAAGGACAACGTCGTCAACACCTATCTCGACATCGAGATCGGCGCGTCGACGCTGGTCGCCGACTGGTGCTACATCTGCGACTTCGACCATCGCACCGAGGACGTCACCTACCCGATCAAGGACCAGGGCATCGTCAAGAGCCCCGTCCGGATCGGTCCGGACACCTGGATCGCTGCGAAGGTGACCGTGCTCCGCGGCACCCGGGTCGGCCGCGGTTCGGTGCTCGGAGCGCACGCGGTCGTCAAGGGTGACATCCCCGATTTCAGTATCGCGGTGGGTTCGCCCGCCAAGGTCGTCAAGAACCGTAAGGTGGCGTGGGAGAGCGCCGCTGCCGAGCGTGCCGCCCGGGAGGCGGCGCTCGCCGATATCGCACGGAAGAAGTCGGGAGACACGCCCGCGGACGTGCGTCAGTAGCGACGCGGGCCGGGACACTGTCGGGGGACAGCAGATGGACTACTCGGAGTATCGGAGTCACGACGCGACCGGTCTGGCCGAACTCGTCGCGACGGGGCAGGTGTCGGCGAGTGAGCTGCTCGAGACCGCGATCGCGCGGCTCGACACGGTCGAACCGACACTGAACACCGTCGTCCGCAGGCTCGACGACAAGGCCCGTGTCCGGGCACGCGAACCGCTCGACGGTCCGTTCGCCGGTGTGCCGTTCCTGCTCAAGGATCTGGGGCAGGATCTGGCCGGTGAGCCGACCTCGTGCGGGTCCCGTGTCCTCGCGGACCTGCCGATGGACGAGAACTCGGTGATCGTCGACCGGTGGCTCGAGGCCGGCCTGGTCCCGTTCGCCAAGACCAACACCCCCGAGTTCGGGGCGAAGGGCATCACCGAGCCCGAGGCGTTCGGGGCCACCCGCAACCCGTGGGACCCGTCGGTGACGCCGGGCGGGTCGTCGGGTGGTTCCGCCGCGGCGGTCGCGGC
This sequence comes from Rhodococcus sp. AB351, assembly GCF_049538275.1. Taxonomy (NCBI): domain Bacteria; kingdom Bacillati; phylum Actinomycetota; class Actinomycetes; order Mycobacteriales; family Nocardiaceae; genus Rhodococcus; species Rhodococcus sp. AB351. Next base: position 57,004 of record NZ_JBMVFW010000017.1, on the reverse strand, counting down.
CGGCGTCGTTCCCGCTGCCGGAGCGAGCGACGGAGGCGGCTCCATCCGCATTCCCGCCGCCTGCTGCGGGCTCCTCGGGCTCAAGCCCGGACGCGGACTCGTGCCCACCGGTATACGCGGCGGCGAACCGCTGCACGGGGCGGCCACCAACGGGGTCATCTGCCGGACGGTGCGCGATGCCGCTGCCTTCCTCGACGTCATGGCCGGTCCGTACGCGGGCGGGCCGTATCTCGTCGAACGTGCCCAGTCGTACGCGGAGGCCGCGCGCTCGGCGCCGAAGCGGTTGCGGATCGGATACGAAACCGCCTCACCGATCGGGACGCCGGTCGATCCGGAGGCGGAGGCCGCGGTGGACGCTGCCGTCGCGGTGCTCGAGGAACTCGGCCATCACGTCGAGCCCGCCTCGACGGGTATCGACGAACGACGTCTCGCAGAGGACTTCCTCACGATGTGGTTCGCCACGGCCGCCGCGGAGGTCGCCGAGGCCTGCCGCCTCACCGGGGCTCGACCGGAGGACTTCGAGTTCGACACCCGCATCATCGCCGCCGTGGGCAAGTCGACCTCGGCATCGGATTACATTGCGGCACATGCCCGCTGGGCAGAGTACGCGAGCGGTCTCGCGCAGTTCCACGAACGCTACGATCTGTTGCTCACGCCGACACTCGCCTTCCCCCCGTCGCGCATCGGCGAACTCGACACACCCCGCTGGATGCGACGTGCCGGCGAGGCACTCCTGCGGACCCGCACCGCGTGGATCGCGACCCGGGCCGGTTTCATCGATCGGGTGGTGGACGACAATCTCGGCCGTACCCCCTACACGCAGCTCGCCAACATCACCGGACGACCGGCGATCTCGGTGCCGTTGCACTGGACGACGTCCGGTCTGCCGCTCGGGGTGCAGTTCGTCGGCCCGCTCGGTGGGGAGGGCGTGCTCCTCGCCCTCGCAGGCGAACTCGAACAGGCGCGGCCGTGGTTCGATCGGCAGCCGCCGCTCGCTCCGGCCGAGTTGTCCGCTGCTTCGTGAGCCGAAGTCCGGCTCAGGATCGAGCCAGAGGCTTCCGGTACACGACGGTCTCGCACGGGACCGCAAGAGCCGGAACAAGTTCCGGATGGCGCGTATCGAGCGGCGCGGGTTCCTCCGGCACGTAGCCGAGCCGGGTGTAGAGCCGGTCGAGGAACACCTTCGACCCGTGCGAGGTGTCGCGCGGACGGATCACCTCGAGCTGCATCGTCTCGAAACCGCGCTCGGCGAACTCCGTCTCGACCGTGTCGATCAGCAGGCGGCCGACGCCCGTGCCGCGGACCTTCGGGTCGGAGGCGAGCATCCCGAACTCGGCCGTCGTCGCGCCGACCGGGGCCACGCGGATGCAGCCGACCACCCGGCCGTGCGAGCGGGCGATGCGCATGCTGCCCTCCCGCGCGTACCGGGTGATCTCGTCCGTGTCGGTCCGTGTGGTGCCCGGCACCCACATGCCGTCCTCGGCCACCGCGTAGACCGCGTTGAGCAGTTCGGTGACGGCGGCGACGTCGGATTCGTGCGGGGCGAGGCGCTCGACCTCGACGGTGTGCTGCTCGTTCATCCGCGATCCGGGAGTGGTCGTTGCGGGATCGTCGGGCGGGCCAGCGGGTGCCGCACCCGCCGCTTCGCCGACGAATAGACCTGCGCGGTCTCCTCGGCGACGCGGCGCCAGTCGAAGTCGTCGGTCAGTCGTGCCCGAGCGGCCCGCGCGCGCACCTGTGCGGCCTCGGGATCGTCGAGGGTCTCCCGGACCGCCGAGACGAGTCCGGCCACGTCGCCGGGCCGGAACGACAGTCCGGTCACGCCGTCGACCACGGCTTCGCCCAGTCCACCTGCGGTGGACGTGATGAGCGGGGTACCCGCCGCTGCGGCCTCGAGGGCGATGATGCCGAACGGCTCGTAGCGGCTCGGCAGCACGATCGCGTCCGCGCCGTGCAGCCAGCCGAGAAGTTCGGTGTGGTCGAGGTTGCCGAGGAAGCTCACCGAGCGTGCGACGCGGTGCACGCGTGCCTGCTCGCGCAGCCACTCGAACTGGGTGCCCTCACCGGCGACCACGAGGGTCGTGCCGGGATGCGAGCGGCGGATGCGGGGGAGCGCGGCGATCGCGTCCTGCACACCCTTCTCGTATTCGAGGCGACCGACGTAGAGCAGTCGTGCCGGCCCGGGACGCGGCTCACGCTCGCGGTACGACCAGGTGGTGATGTCGATGCCGTTGCGGATCACCGAGATCTCCGGCAGGTCCGGGCCGTACAGCTCGGTGACCTCGTCGTGCATCGATGCCGAACACGTGATGAGACGGTCGGACTCGTTGGCGAGCCACCACTCGACGGAATGCACCTGCCGGTTGATCCGGCCCGACAACCAACCGCTGTGGCGACCGGCCTCGGTCGCGTGCAGGGTCGACACGAGCGGCACGTCGAAGTACTCGGCCAGCGCGACCGCGGGGTGGGCGACGAGCCAGTCGTGGGCGTGGACGACGTCGGGATACCAGCCCTCGCCGATACCGCCGCGGCTCAGTCCGATCCCGGCGCGGACCATCGCGTGGCCCATCGCCAGGGTCCAGGCGATCATGTCCTCGCCGAAGTCGAAGTGGGGTGCGTCCTCCGCGACTGCCACAACGAGCACGCCGTCGGCGATGTGGCTGATCGTGGGGTGGGTCGACGCATCGGTGCCGGTCGGACGACGTGACAGCACCACCACTTCGTTGCCCGCCGCGGCGAGTTCGGTGGCGAGATGGTGGACGTGTCTGCCCAGGCCGCCGACGACGACGGGTGGGTACTCCCATGAGACGAGCAGGATCTTCATCGCGGGCCTCCGTGGCGTCCGGGCAGTCGTCGGGCGTCGAGTCCTGGGAAGAGATTGTCGGCGCGGTTCCATCCGTCGGCCAGACGCTGTGCCGTCTCGGTGCGTCCGGAGTCGACCGCCTCGGCGATCTCACGCAGGGCGTGGGCGTGTTTGTGCGCGCGGTCGCGGGCGTAGGCGGCGGCGGTGTCCTTGCTGACCATGAACGCCCAGTCGCTGGAGACCGTCAGTAGTGCTTCGCGCAGCATCTGGTCGTGCACGCGGTTGCGGAGCGCGACCGACGACGTGCTCTGTTCGCGGGACTTGTCGATGCTGTCGAGGGTCGTGCGCACCACCTCGTCGTTGAGACGCACGAGATCGGCGACCTGGTCGCCGGCCCAGACCCGCCAGTCCTTGCCCGAACCCCACGACGAGTTCTCGAGATCGACGGAGGCGCCGACGTATCCGCGGTCGCGGGTATCGGCGAGGGTTCCCACCTCGATGCCGGCCTCGGGAAGAGCGCGGAGCAGTCGTTCGAGGAAGAGCGGGCCTTCGAACCACCAGTGGCCGAACAGTTCCGTGTCGAAGGCTGCGACGACGAGTGCGTCCCGGCCGATGCGGTCGGATTCGCTGCGCAGTCGCTGCCGGACGGTCTCGACGAAGTCGGCGACGTGCCGGTCGACGGCCTGCGACGCGAGTTCGGGATCGTAGGGGGCCTTCTCGTGGGAGGGCACCGTGCGGCCCGTGACGCGGGACGGCTTGAGTCCGGTGTCGTGGCAGTAGGTGTGGAAGTCGCGGTAGGCGGAGTGACCGGGGTAGCCGGACTTCGGCGACCACACCCGGTACGAGACCTGCAGGTCGCGGCCGAAGCACACGACGTCGGAGTCGCGGACCGTGCGGCCGAGCGAGGTGTCGCCGCGCAGTGCGGGACCGTCGACCATGAAGTGCTCGACTCCCGCTGCGGCGTAACCGTTCTCCATGCCCGGCGTGTAACCGCATTCCGGACCCCAGATGCCGCGCGGGCGATGGTTCCAGCGGGCGTGGGCGTCGGCGAGGCCCTCGGACAGCGAGAAGGCGCGCAGTCGCGGGTCGAGGAGGGGCTGGAACGGATGGGCGAGGGGCCCACCGAGCAGTTCGATCGCGTCGGCGTCGATGAGCTGCCGCACGACGGGGGATCCGCCGTGGCGCCAATGCGTTTCGAAGTCCTCCAGTGCCGCGGTGGCGGCGCGGTGCTCGCGGGCGCCGAGCGCGCGGTAGGACTCCTCCCGCATGCCGGCGGCCTCGTGCGCGCGCAGCTGCCAGTTGCCGAGCCAGTGGTGCATTCCGGCGAGGCAGTGCGGGTCGTCGAGTTGCGCGGCCAGTACCGGGGTGATGCCGAGTGTGAGCATCCGGGTCCGGCCTTCGGCGGCGAGTCGCCGCAACACGTCGGTGACGGGCAGATAGGTCGCTGCCCACGACTGGTAGAGCCATTCCTCGCCGACGGGCCACCGGCCGTGATGGGCGAGCCAGGGGAGATGGGAGTGGAGGACGAGCGCGAACATGCCGGGCTCGCGGGACGATGCGGCACTCACGGCGCGGTGTCCTTCGCTGCGGGGTCCTTCACGGCGATCGCGACGAGATCGAGGCTCGCATCGATGTTCTCGGGGACGATGGCGAAGTCGTCGGTGGAGACCATGGCGACGTCGGCGGTGAGGTCGTCCGGCCACGGCTGCCCGGCGAGGGCGCGCTCGATCTGGGCGTCGATGAACGATCCGCCGTGCTTGGCATCGAGTGCGCGCAACGCGGGGCCGTGGTGCACGCCGGTCATGAGTTCGACGCGGAAGCCGGCGTCCTCGAGAAGTTCGGTCAGTTCGGCGGCGTTCAGCTCGCGGGTGTGGAAGGGATTGAGCGGGGTGTCGCGGCCGGGGGAGAAGGTGATCCGGTTGGGAGTGCTGATGAGCAACTCGCCGCCGGGAGTGAGAACGCGGTGACATTCACGTAGGAACTGTGTCTGATCCCACAGATGCTCGATCACCTGGAAGTTCACGACCGTATCGACCGATTCGTCCTCGAGGGGAAGCTCGGCGAGATTTCCGTGCCGCATGTCGACGCGGGGGTAGCGCGCGCGGATGTGTGCGACGGCGCTCTCGTCGTAGTCGAGGCCGATCACACGCGTTGCCACGTCGGCGATCATGTCGGCTCCGTAGCCTTCGCCGGCACCGGCCTCGAGCACGGTCCGGTTCTCGCAACGGGGGAGAAAGTGCTGGTAGACGACCTCGTGACGTCGGAACCAATAGTTCTCCTCGGCGATGCCGGGGACCGTCCGTTCGCCGGTGAGGGGGAGGGTGTGCGCGTCGTCGGCGCGGGCGGGGGTGTCGCTCACCGCCACGACATTAGACCTCTCCCCGGAGGGGTGGTCTCCGGTGTTCCAGATCACAGGTTTCGTCGTCCTTCCGTACGGCTATGGTGAACCGGGAATCCCGTCAAGTTACTGACTGGTAACTTAGCGGCTGATAATCTATCGCACACGCCGTGCGAAAGACACGAGTGCTCGGTTCAGGCAGCGCCTTGCCGACCAAAGGCAGCTACACACAGGAGGTCGACGCAGACCCATGACGAACATCGTCGTTTTGATCAAGCAGGTCCCCGACACGTGGTCCGAGCGCAAGCTCAGCGACGGCGACTACACGCTCGACCGTGAGGCCGCCGACGCCGTGCTCGACGAGATCAACGAGCGCGCCGTCGAGGAAGCTCTGCTCATCAAGGAGCGCGACGGCGGCGAGGTCACCGTTCTGACCGCCGGTCCGGACCGCGCCACCGACGCCATCCGCAAGGCGCTGTCCATGGGCGCCGACAAGGCGATCCACCTCAACGATCCGGCCATGCACGGCTCGGACTCGATCCAGACCGCGTACGCGATCGCCGCTGCTCTCGGCCAGATCGAGGGTGTCGAGCTGGTCATCGCCGGTAACGAGGCCACCGACGGTCGCGTGGGCGCCGTGCCCGCGATCATCGCCGAGTACCTGGGCCTGCCCCACCTGACGCACCTGCGCAAGCTCACGATCGCGGACGGCAAGGCCACCGGCGAGCGCGAGACCGACGAGGGTGTCTTCGGCATCGAGGCTCCGCTCCCCGCCATCGTCTCGGTCACCGAGAAGATCAACGAGCCCCGCTTCCCCTCCTTCAAGGGCATCATGGCCGCCAAGAAGAAGGAAGTTCAGACCCTCACCCTCGCCGAGATCGGTCTCGATCCCGAGATCTTCGGTGTTGCCAACGCCGCGTCCACCGTCACCGGTGTGACCCCGAAGCCCCCGCGCACCGCGGGTGAGCGCGTCACCGACGAGGGCGACGGCGGCAGCAAGATCGCTCAGTACCTGGTCGGCCAGAAGATCATCTGACCGCGCCCCGCGACAACATCTGACATATCTAGGAGAGAAGTAGTAATGGCAGAAGTACTCGTGCTCGTCGAGCATGCCGAGGGCGCGCTCAAGAAGGTCAGCACCGAACTCATCACCGCCGCGCGTGTGCTCGGCGAGCCCTCCGCCGTCGTCGCGGGTGCCCCCGGCACCGCCGACGCGCTGCAGGACGCACTCGCCGCCGCCGGTGCGGTCAAGGTTTACGCCGCCGAGTCCGAAGACGTCGACAACTACCTGGTGACCCCGAAGGTCGACGTCCTCGCGTCGCTCGTCGAGTCCACCAGCCCCGCCGCCGTCATCACCGCCGCGTCCGTCGAGGGCAAGGAGGTGTCGGGCCGCCTCGCCGCCCGCATCGGCTCCGGTCTGCTCGTCGACGTCGTCGACGTCAAGGCCGACGGCTCCGCCGTGCACTCGATCTTCGGTGGCGCGTTCACCGTCGACGCCAAGGCCAACGGTGAGGTCCCCGTGATCTCCGTCCGCCCGGGCGCCATCGAGGCCAAGCCCGAGGCTGCGGCCGCCGAGCGCGTGGCCGTCGAGGTTCCGGCCCAGGAAGAGAACGCCGTGAAGATCGTCTCGCGCGATCCGATCGTCGGTGGCGACCGTCCGGAGCTCACCGAGGCGTCGATCGTCGTCTCCGGTGGCCGCGGTGTCGGTTCGGCCGACAAGTTCTCCGTCGTCGAGGAGCTCGCCGACTCGCTCGGTGCCGCCGTCGGTGCTTCCCGCGCCGCCGTCGACTCCGGCTACTACCCGGGCCAGTTCCAGGTCGGTCAGACCGGTAAGACGGTCTCCCCGCAGCTGTACGTCGCGCTCGGCATCTCCGGCGCCATCCAGCACCGCGCCGGCATGCAGACGTCGAAGACCATCGTCGCCGTCAACAAGGACGAAGAGGCCCCGATCTTCGAGATCGCGGACTACGGCGTCGTCGGCGACCTGTTCAACGTCGCTCCGCAGCTGACCGAAGAGGTCAAGAAGCACAAGGGCTGATCCGCTCCGGCAGATCGATCCCTGCGCGGCCCCGCTCCTTCGAAAGGAGCGGGGCCGCGTGCGTTCGGTGGGGGTGTCCACCCGCTCGACCTGGGGTGTGCCGGATCTCGCCCGTTCGCCGACCCCCTGAGCGCGACGGGCACCTGCGTCGACCCGCTATCCTGGATCGGTCATGACCTCGCCCGCCGCCGGTCCCTCCGGTACCTCCACGACCGTCTACCTCGATCACGCCGCGACGACGCCGATGCTTCCTGCGGCCGTCGAGGCGATGACGTCGGTCCTCACCACCGTCGGAAACGCGTCCTCCCTGCACGGATCGGGGCGCGCAGCGCGCCGGCGCATCGAGGAGTCGCGGGAGTCGATCGCGGCCGCCCTCGGCGCCCGACCCTCCGAGGTGATCTTCGTCTCCGGTGGTACCGAGGGCGACAACCTCGCCGTCAAGGGCATCTACTGGGGCCGCCGCGCCCAGGATCCCCGGCGCCGCCGGATCCTCGCGAGCGCGGTCGAACACCACGCCGTGCTCGACGCCGTCGAATGGCTCGTCGAGCACGAGGACGCCCAGGTGACGTGGCTGCCGGTCGACGGCTCCGGCCGCGTCGATCCCACCACGCTCCGTGAGGAACTCACGCGCCACGCCGACGAGGTCGCCCTCGTGTCCGTGATGTGGGCGAACAACGAGGTCGGCACCGTCATGCCGATCGCCGAACTCGCTGCGGTCGCTGCCGAGTTCGACGTCCCGATGCACAGCGACGCCGTGCAGGCGGTCGCGCATCTGCCGGTCGACTTCACCGCGAGCGGACTGTCGGCGCTGACCCTGGCCGCCCACAAGTTCGGTGGGCCGCAGGGAGTGGGAGCGCTGCTGCTCGGCAGGCAGGTGTCGTGCGTGCCGCTCGCCCACGGCGGAGGCCACGAACGCGACGTGCGGTCCGGGACGCAGGACACCGCGTCCATCGTGGCGATGGCCGCCGCACTGCGCGAGGTCACCTCGGATCTGCCCGGCCGCACCGCCGAACTCGCGCACCTGCGCGATCTTCTCGTCGACGGTGTCGAGGCGGCGATCCCCGATGCGATCCTCAACGGTCCTCGCGAGGCGGGGCGACTGCCCAACAACGCGCACTTCACGTTCCCCGGATGCGAAGGGGATTCGCTGCTGATGTTGCTCGACGCGGCCGGTATCGAATGCTCGACCGGGTCGGCGTGCACCGCCGGGGTCGCGCGGGCGAGTCACGTGCTCGTCGCGATGGGGGCGGACCCGATCACGGCACGCGGTTCGCTCCGATTCTCGCTGGGGCACACCACAACCCGTGATGACATCGAAAAACTGATCGAAACTCTCCCTTCCGTGGTGGACAGGGCTCGCGCCGCCGGACTGGCGAGCGCTGGTGGACGAGGAGGTGACCGGAGATGAGGATTCTTGCGGCAATGAGCGGCGGTGTGGACTCGGCGGTCGCCGCCGCCCGCATGGTCGAGGCTGGACACGACGTGGTGGGAGTGCATCTCGCGTTGTCGACCGCGCCGGGCACGCTGCGTACCGGTTCGCGCGGATGCTGCTCGAAGGAGGACGCCGGCGACGCCCGCCGCGCCGCCGACGTGCTCGGAATCCCGTTCTACGTCTGGGATTTCGCAGACCGCTTCAAGGAGGACGTGATCGACGACTTCGTCGCGTCCTACGCCGCGGGTGAGACCCCGAATCCGTGCCTGCGCTGCAACGAGAAGATCAAGTTCTCGGCGTTGGCCGACCGTGCCGTTGCGCTCGGCTTCGACGCCGTTGCCACCGGTCACTACGCGCAGTTGAACGACGGAGTGCTGCGCCGCGCCGTCGATGCCGACAAGGACCAGTCGTACGTGCTGGCCGTGCTCACCGCGGAGCAGTTGTCGCGTGCGGTGTTCCCCGTCGGCGACACCCCCAAGAGCCGGATCCGCGAGGAGGCCGCCGAACGCGGACTCGCGGTGGCGAACAAGCCCGACAGTCACGACATCTGCTTCATCCCGTCGGGCGACACCCGCGCCTTCCTCGGCGCCCGGATCGGTGTGCGTCCCGGTGCTGTCGTGGACGACCGTTCGGGTGAGGTGCTCGCGCAGCACGAGGGCGTGCACGGTTTCACCATCGGTCAGCGCAAGGGACTCGGTATCGCCGGGCCCGGACCGGATGGCCGCCCCCGCTACGTCACGGCGATCGAACCGGAGAGCGGCACCGTGAGGGTCGGCAGCGCCGAACAGCTGAAGGTCGAGTCGATCCGGGCCGAGCGCGCCGTGTGGACCTCCGGCACCGCTCCTGTCGGACCGATCGAGTGCGTCGTCCAGGTCCGCGCCCACGGTGGCCTGGCTCCGGCCGTCGCCGAAGCGGTGGGTTCGGGCATCGAGATCTCGCTGCGCGAACCACTCACCGGTGTCGCCGCCGGTCAGGCCGCCGTGCTGTACCGGCCCGACGCTGCGGGCGACATCGTCCTCGGCAGCGGCACCATCACGGCAGGGGACCGGTGACGGCACCTGCCACCGGCCGCGAGGTGTGGTCCGGTCTCGCGACAGGCATCGGTTCGTGGCCCGGGACGGATCCGCGTGAGGCCGCGGCGGTCGTCGTCGGCGAACTCACCGACCTGCCGCATCTCGTCGAACTGCCGGCGCGCGGCCTCGGTGCCGACATGATCGGGCGGGTCAGCGCTCTGCTCGTCGACATGTACCTCGACACCTCGACCACCGGGTACCGCCTCGTGTCGCGGCGCGGCGGCGTGGCCGCCCGGGCACGCGACCTGCTCGCCCAGGACCTCGATGCTCTCGAGGAGGCCTGGGAACGCGCCGGGCTGGACGCCGACCGCCCCGTGAAGGTGCAGGCCGCCGGGCCGCTCACTCTTGCCGCCCATGTCGAACTCGCCACGGGACGACGGGTGCTCACCGACCGCGGCGCCGTCCGCGACCTGGCCGAATCGCTCGCGGAGGGCCTGGCACGACACGCCGCCGAGATCACCCGCCGGCTCGGGGTGCAGGTGGTCGCGCAACTCGACGAGCCGTCGCTGCCGGACGTGCTGGCCGGAACGCTGAAGGGCCGGACCGTCCTCGAGACCGTCCCGGCCGTGCCGGACCCGGAAGCGCTGGACGTGCTCGACACGACGATCCGTGGCACCGGGCTCTCCGTCGCCGTGCACTGCTGCGCGGGGACCTTCCCGGCCGACTTCCTGCGGCGCAGCGCTGCCGATGCGGTCGCCTTCGACGTCGGACGCGTGCGACGCTCCGACCTGGACGGACTCGGCGAACTGTTCGACTCCGGCACGGTCCCGATCCTGGGGCTCGTGCCCGCCACCGCGTCGGCCTCGACGGGCTGGCGCGAGTACGCGGCACCGGCCGTCGAGCTGATCGATCGGCTCGGGTTCCCTCGGAAGGTGCTGCAATCGGTGGCGGTGAGCCCGGTCTGCGGGCTGGCCTCGGCCTCCACGGAGGGCGCACGGGCCGCTCTGCGTTCGCTGCGCGACGTCGCGTCGGCCTTCGCCGAGGAAGCCGACACACTCTGAGCATTCCGGTCGGTCCCCTCGACTAGGCTTGCAGGCTGTGAGTGAACCGACGGACGCACCCATCACCGCTCCTCCGGAGGCGCGTGAGCGCTGGCAGGATCTCGCCGAACAGGTGCGCGAGCATCAGTTCCGCTACTACGTGCGCGACGCCCCCATCATCTCCGACGGTCAGTTCGATGCGCTTCTCGGCGAACTGCAGGCACTCGAGGAGCAGTACACCGAACTCCGCACGCCGGATTCGCCCACCCAGCTGGTCGGCGGCGGCTTCGCCACCGAGTTCGGTGCCGTCGCGCATCTCGAACGCATGCTCAGCCTCGACAACGTCTTCGACGAGGACGAACTGCGCGCGTGGCTCTCGCGCGCGGAGGTCGAGACCGGCACCCACCCAGATTATCTGTGCGAGGTGAAGATCGACGGTGTGGCACTGAGTCTCGTCTACGAGAACGGCAAACTCGTCCGCGCGGCCACCCGCGGCGACGGTCGCACGGGCGAGGACGTCACCCTCAACGCCCGCACGATCGACGACGTTCCCGAAAAGCTCACCGGCAGCGACGAATACCCGATTCCGACGTTGCTCGAAGTGCGCGGTGAGGTGTTCTTCCGGCTCGAGGACTTCCAGACCCTCAACGCCGGGCTGGTGGCCGAGGGCAAGCCGCCCTTCGCGAATCCCCGCAATTCCGCCGCGGGTTCCCTCCGGCAGAAGAACCCGGCCGTCACCGCGCGCCGGCGTCTGCGCATGTACTGCCACGGCTACGGTCGCATGGAGGGCTTCGAACCCCGCTCGCAGTCCGACGCCTACGCGGCCTTCGCGGCCTGGGGTCTGCCCGTCTCCCCGCACACCGTTCGCGTGCAGGGCGCCGAGGCGGTCGTCGAGCGGATGCGCTACTGGGGCGAACACCGCCACGACATCGAACACGAGATCGACGGCCTGGTGGTCAAGATCGACGACATGGGGCTGCACCGCCGCCTCGGTGCCACGTCCCGCGCCCCGCGGTGGGCGATCGCCTACAAGTATCCGCCGGAGGAGGTCACCACCAAGCTCCTCGACATCCGCGTCAGCGTCGGGCGCACGGGGCGCGTGACACCCTTCGCCTACATGGAGCCGGTCACCGTCGCCGGGTCCACCGTCTCGCTGGCGACGCTCCACAATGCGTCCGAGGTGGCGCGCAAGGGCGTGCTCATCGGCGACACCGTGGTCATCCGCAAGGCCGGCGACGTGATCCCGGAAGTGCTCGGCCCGGTCGTCGACCTGCGCGACGGTTCCGAGTACGCCTTCGAGATGCCTTCGCAGTGCCCCGAATGCGGTACCACCCTCGCCCCGGCGAAGGAGGGCGACGTCGACCTGCGCTGCCCCAACTCGCAGTCGTGCCCGGCGCAATTGCGCGAACGGGTCTTCCACGTCGCGGGCCGGGGAGCGTTCGACATCGAAGCGCTCGGCTACGAGGCGGCCACGGCACTGCTCGAGGGGAAGATCATCGTCGACGAGGGCGACCTGTTCTCGCTCACGAAGGACGACCTCGAACGCATCCCGTTCTTCCGCACCACCAAGGGCGTGCTGTCGAAGAACGGCGAACGCCTGCTGCAGAACCTCGACAAGGCGAAGGAACAACCGCTCTGGCGCGTGCTCGTCGCCCTGTCCATCCGGCACGTCGGACCGACCGCTGCGCGTGCGCTGGCCACCGAGTTCGGCAGCCTCGACCGGATCCGGGCCGCGTCCGTCGACGAGCTCGCGGCCGTCGAGGGCGTCGGACCGACGATCGCCGCGGCGGTCACCGACTGGTTCACCGTCGATTGGCACGTCGCCATCGTCGACAAGTGGGCGACAGCGGGCGTGCGCATGGCCGACGAACGCGACGAATCCATTCCGCGGACCCTCGAAGGACTGTCGATCGTGGTCACGGGCACGCTCGCGGGATTCTCCCGCGATCAGGCCAAGGAGGCCGTCCTCGCGCGTGGAGGCAAGGCCGCCGGATCGGTGTCGAAGAAGACGGCTTTCGTCGTCATCGGCGACAATCCGGGTTCGAAGGCCGACAAGGCCGCCGATCTCGGAGTACCCGTGCTCGACGAGGACGGTTTCCGGATCCTGCTCGACGGGGGGCCCGACGCCGCTCGCGCCTATCTCGAAGGGCGCGAAGGGGAGAACTGAGACGCTCTCCGCCGGCAGGTGCCCTGCCGGCGGATTCTCAGGAGGCTGTTGCGGATTCGCGTTCCTCGGCGCTGCGCCTGCCGAGGAACACCGCCGCGGCGAGCAGGAAGCAGATCGCGCCGACGAACGTGCCGGTGTTGGCAAGGCTCGGATCGAGAGTGTTTCCGTCGTCGAGGACGAACGAACCGACGGCGGAGACCCCGAAAGCGATCGACCCGAGCATGTTCAGCCACCCGCTGATCCAGTCCTTCGAGCGCGGCGCCCAATGCGAGCCCGCTCGCCAGAGGACTGCACACGCGATCGCGCTCGACACCAGGAAGCACAGGGACCCTTCGAGATTGGGGTTCCACACCAGGTGCTTCTCACCCTTGACGGTGTGGGCGTGCAGTGCGGCTCCCGTGCTGACGTTGAACAGCAGCGTACCGATGAACTGGATCAGCGACGCGAGCCAGTCGGCGCGGATCGCCGGGCTGCCCTTGTCCGTGACGGTGGCCGGCCCACTGAGCATCAATTGGACGAATGCTGCACCCGTGAAGAACCAGGAACCCACGAAGAACGAAGTATTTGCACCGGCGGTGCCGAGAAGCGTCGCAATTCCGGGCGCCGAACCCAATGCGAACAGGACGGCCCCGATGACGAATCCCCAGGACTGCATGCGCAATGTCGGGTGAATCAGCATTGGCGCAGTATAAGTCCGAGATTGGAAATTTGTGCGTTTTCGGAAGAAACTGTCCGATCAGATAGGTGCAGGTCAGAGTATATTTCATAAAAAGGGTGAATGGCCGGGGTGAATTGGACCGGAAACTTGTCGGTTGGTAAGAAACCGTGTTCGATGCGCGTTAGCGTCCCAGCCATGACGGAGACCGGTAAGTCCACACATCGCCTCCTTTTTCGTAATGTGCGAGTTTTCGACGGAGTTTCCGGAGAACTCGTCACCGGCGACGTACTGATCGACGGAGACCGCATCCTGGCCGTGTCCGCATCGCCGATCGGCGACGAACCCGGCCGCGAAACCGACGTGATCGACGGTGGCGGGCGGGTTCTCATGCCCGGCATGTCCGACGCGCACGTCCACCTCGTCGGCAACGCGAACTCCTACATCGACATGGTGATGGGCAGCGAAGCGCACATTGCGCTCAACGGCCTCGCGGAGGCCCGCAACATGCTGCTGCGCGGTTTCACCGCCGTCCGCGACATGGCCGGCGACACCGGCAGCATCAAGTCGGTGATCGACCGAGGACTGTTCGACGGACCCCGGATCTACCCGTCCCAGGCCGCGATCTCGCAGACGGCCGGGCACGGCGACTTCGGCTTCGTCTACGAATGCCCCACAGCCCTCGGTGGGGATCAGGCCCGCGCCGAACAGATCGGCTTCATGCGGGTCGCCGACGGTGAGGACCGGGTCCTCGCAGCCGTGCGCGAGCAGCTCAAGAAGGGCGCATCGCAGATCAAGCTGATGGTCGGCGGCGGAGCCGCGTCCATGTACGACCCGCTGTACACCGTCCAGTTCATCGACAAGGAACTGCGGGCCGCGGTCCAGGCCGCATCCGACTACGGCACGTACGTGGCCACCCACGTCTACAACGTCACCGGGATCCGCCGCGCGGTCGCGGCCGGGGTGAAGTCGATCGAGCACGGCCACCTCGCCGACGAGGAGACCGTCGCGTTGCTCGCGGAGAAGGAGGTGTGGTTGTCGATGCAGCCCTTCGCGCTCGGCGATCACCACTATCCCGATCCGGACCGTGCGGAGAAGGACAAGCAGATCTGCACCGGCACCGACCACGTCTACGAGTGGGCGCAGAAGCACGGCGTGAAGACCGCCTGGGGGACCGATCTGCTGCTCGAGCCGCAGATCGCGCCGCGCCAGAGCGAGATGGCCGCGCGGCTCGGCGACCACTACAGCAATCTCGATGCGCTAAGGATGCTCACCTCCGGCAACGCCGAACTCTTCCGGCTCGCGGGCGAACGCGATCCCTACCGTCAGGCCCGATGGGGTGTGATCGACAAGGGCGCCTGGGCGGACGTGCTTCTCGTCGACGGCAACCCGCTCGAGGATCTCAGTCTGATCGCCGATCCGGCAAAGAACCTGTCGGTCATCGTGAAGAACGGCCACGTCGTCAAGAACAGCCTGTGACCGTGGCAGCGCATCGGACACGGCACCACGCCCCACTCGCTCGGCGCAAGGACGGTCGGTGACTCACTACGGACAGCACAGCGACGCAGAGGCCTGGGACGAGTTGTCGGACGAGCAACTCGAGGATCCCTTCGTCGCGGGCGGAAACTACGGCGGAACACGGGTGGGCACAGCCGAACCGGATGATCTCGAAACTCCGCCGTACGGCACTCCGGTCGTGCAGCGGGCAACCGCACGGCAGACGCCGGGCACACTCGTGTCGGCGCGCGGGATCGAACTCCACGGACCCTGGGGCCGTGTCTTCGGCCCCCTCGACCTGGACCTCGACGCCGGGGGAGTGACGGTCCTGGCCGCGCAGGCCGGTGCTGCGCGGACCGCGCTGCTCATGGCTCTGTGCGGTCGCATGCGACTGACCCGGGGATCGCTGACGGTTCTCGGCGAGGACAGGCCGCAGAAGATCATCGCGCGGTCGGCGATCGCGTGCATGAACGAGCTCGACGAGGTACGCCCGTCGGTCACCGTGCGCGATCTCGTCACCGAGCAGAAGCGGTGGGATTCCCCGTGGTACAAGTTCGTTCCGCGGGTCCGTGAGGACGGTGTCGCCGAGATGTGCGAGGAGATCTTCGGCGACGTACCGCTGCCACCGCTCGAGGCATTCGTCGACGACCTCCCCGAACTCCAGCAACTGCTCCTGCGGATCTCGGTGGCGAACACCCGGCGTCCTCCATTGCTGGTGGTGGGCCGGATCGATCGGATCGCCGACGACGTCGAACGCGCCACGCTGCTCGACCGGCTCGTCGCGCTCGGTGAGAACCGGTCGGTGATCATCGGCGACGTGAACCCCGTCGACCCCGGTATCGGGGTACGGGCCGTGGTGGACATGCACGATCTGCTCGGACCCGGTGACATCGGCGTCCTGACGAAGAGGAAGTGACGAGTGCTCGCAGGCGTCTCTCTCGGTAGCGACTCGAAGCGATACTTCCGCGGCACGATGCCGCGCATCGCGATCGCGACGATCATTCTCATGCCGTTGCTGTACGGGGCCATGTACCTGTGGGCCTTCTGGAATCCGTTCGGTGCGGTGAACAAGATCCCCGCGGCGATCGTCAACAACGACACCGGGCGTTCGTCGACGGGGGAACAGGTCGACGCCGGCGATCAGGTCGTGAAGTCTCTCATCGCATCCGGTCAGCTCGATCTGGCAGAGGTGTCGGAAGAGGACGCCGTCGCGGGTCTGGCCGACGGAAAGTACTACTACACCATCACGATTCCGGAGAATTTCACCGAAGCGGTCGAATCCCCCAACGGTGACAACCCGGAGAAGGCGAATCTGGTCTTCACCTTCAACGACGCGAACAACTATCTCGCGACGATCATCGGGCAGGATGCGTCCGAACAGGTGATCGGGCAGGTGAACTCCACGATCGGGGCCCAAGGTGTCGGGACTGTGCTCACGGGTCTCGAGAGTGCCGGCTCGGGTCTGAAGCAGGCCGCCGACGGTGCCGGGCAACTCGCCGACGGCATCGACACGGCCAAGAGCGGAGCGGACCAGCTCGCCTCGGGATCGCAGGAGCTCGCGACGAACATGGTCACGGCGCGGGACGGGTCGGCGCAGCTCGCCGCCGGCGCGAACGAACTCGCGACCGCGATCGACGGCGTGACCGGTCCGCTGCTCAGCGCGCTCGACAGTGGTGCCCTCTCGGGTGTCGCGGGGCAGGCGGCGGAGCTGCGGGCCTCGCTCGACGCCCTCGAATCCCGGGTCCCGCAGACCACGCAGTCGACGGTGAACCAGGCCGTGCAGCAGGTCGTCGACATCCTGAACCGGAGCTCCGATCCGGTCGTGCAGCAGGCGATCACCGCGTTGACACCGCTGACGGCGCAACAGGCGGACTCCGATGCCGACGCGCTGCGCGCCGAGATCGTGCGTCTGCAGGCAGACGCGGAACAACTCGAATATCAACTCGGCAATCCGAACAGTCCGCTGCAGGGAGCCCTGGCGACGTTGTCGGACGGGGGACTGGCGGCGGAGGTGAACCAACTCCGCAGCGGTGTCGACGAACTGAGCTCCGGTGCCGCCACGTTGAACTCCGGTCTCGTCCAACTCACCGACGGTAGTTTCCAGCTGGCCGACGGGGCGGGAGAACTGTCCTCGGGCATGGTCGAGTTGCAATCGGGTTCGCAGGAACTCGCGCAGGCCTTGAGCCAGGGCGCCACCCAGGTGCCGAGCTGGACGGACGAACAGCGCACCGCCACCGCCGAGACGTTGTCGACTCCGGTTGCACTGCAACAGAACTACACCAACGAGGCGCCCACCTTCGGTACCGGTTTCGCGCCGTTCTTCCTGTCGCTCGCCCTGTTCGTCGGCGGCATCATCACCTGGATGCTGCTCACCCCGCTGCAGTCGCGGCCCACCGTCGCGGGACTGGGCGCCTACCGTACGGTCCTCGCGTCGTACTGGCCGGCGCTGCTGGTGGGCATCCTGCAGGTGGTCGTGATGTACACGGTCGTCCATTTCGGTGTCGGACTGGACGTGAAGCATGTGGTAGGGACGATCCTGTTCCTGATGTTGATCTCCGCGACGTATCTGGCCATGATCCAGGCGTTCAACGCGATCTTCGGTGTCGCCGTCGGCCGTGTGGTGACCTTGGCCTTCCTGATGCTGCAACTGGTCTCGGCGGGCGGTATCTACCCCGTGCCGACCACCGCCAAGCCGTTCCAGTACATCCATCCGTTCGACCCGATGACCTACACCGTCAACGGTCTGCGGCAGCTCACCGTCGCCGGGCACATCGATTCGCGGTTGTGGATCGCAATCGCTGTCCTGGCCGGAATCCTGCTCGTATCGTTGACTCTGAGTGCCCTGTCGGTCCGGCGCAACCGCCGCTACACGATGGAGAGGCTGTACCCGCCGATCGAGGTGTGAGAACCGCCCCGTATGTCCCGATGTCACCGGATCGACGAGTGTTCGATGCGGGAAATGGAGGAAACCATGTCAGAGTCCGACGCTCCAGGCGAGACACTCGCACCTGCCTTCACCGGCAGGCTCGGTACCGAACCGATTCCTGCTCTGCGGCTTCCCAAGTCGGAGACCGATCCGGAAGCGACCTACCAGTTCATCCACGACGAGCTGATGCTCGACGGCAGCTCGCGGCTCAACCTGGCGACCTTCGTCACCACGTGGATGGATCCGCAGGCGGGCCGAATCATGGCCGAGACATTCGACAAGAACATGATCGACAAGGACGAGTACCCCGCCACGG
Organism: Rhodococcus sp. AB351; assembly: GCF_049538275.1. Taxonomy (NCBI): domain Bacteria; kingdom Bacillati; phylum Actinomycetota; class Actinomycetes; order Mycobacteriales; family Nocardiaceae; genus Rhodococcus; species Rhodococcus sp. AB351. Next base: position 38,779 of record NZ_JBMVFW010000017.1, on the reverse strand, counting down.
CGGAGATCGAGACCCGCTGCGTCAACATGGTCGCCGACCTGTTCAACGCGGACGACCTCGATCCGGCCGATCCGTCCTCGGCCACCGGTGTCTCGACGATCGGTTCGTCCGAGGCCGTCATGCTCGGTGGGCTCGCGCTCAAGTGGCGCTGGCGTGAGGCCCGCAAGGCCGCCGGCAAGGACGCGTCGAAGCCGAACCTGGTGCTCGGCAGCAACGTGCAGGTGGTGTGGGAGAAGTTCTGCCGCTACTTCGACGTCGAGCCGAAGTACCTGCCGATGGAGCCCGGCCGTTACGTCATCACCCCCGAGCAGGTCCGTGACGCGGTCGACGAGAACACCATCGGCGTCGTCGCGATCCTCGGCACCACCTTCACCGGTGAACTCGAGCCCGTCGCGGAGATCGCCGCCGCGCTCGACGAGCTCGCGGCCTCCGGCGGTCCCGACGTCCCGTTGCACGTCGACGCCGCCTCCGGTGGCTTCGTGGTGCCCTTCCTCCATCCGGACCTCGAATGGGACTTCCGTGTGCCGCGGGTCGTGTCCATCAACGTCAGTGGTCACAAGTACGGCATGACCTATCCGGGCATCGGTTTCGTCGTCTGGCGCTCGAAGGAACATCTGCCCGAGGACCTGGTCTTCCGGGTCAACTACCTCGGTGGCGACATGCCGACGTTCACACTGAACTTCTCGCGTCCTGGTAACCAGGTCATCGGCCAGTACTACAACTTCATCCGGCTCGGTGTCGCCGGCTACACGCAGATCATGGAGACCCTGCGCGACACCGCACTCATGCTGTCGAAGCAGATCTCCGAGATCGAGAACATGGCGATCATCACGGACGGCTCCGCCATCCCGGTCATCTCCTTCGAGGTGACGGGCGACCCCGGCTTCACGGTGTTCGACATCTCCCACGAATTGCGGGCCCGCGGATTCCAGGTTCCGGCCTACACGATGCCGGCCGACGCGGAGGACGTCGCGGTCCTGCGAATCGTGCTTCGCGAGGGCTTCAGCCGGGACATCGCCCACAAGCTCGGTGAAGACATCGCCGATGTAGTCGGATATCTCCGCGAGGGTGTCGGTCGCGGCCACACCGACCAGGCATTCGCACACTGAACGAAGTCGCAGCGGGGGAGAAGCTCACGGAGTTTCTCCCCCGCCGGCGTGAGATCCGTTCGTGGACCGTGTGAATGGAGGTGCGGAATTACTCCGATGTGATTCTCGACGCGTAATCGGAATTCCGGTGAAATCCGTCATTTCCCCCGCAGGCTGCTAATATTTGCACATATTTGTGAGTCCGTTTCGGGGACGATGCTGCCCGGATGCGAAAGGGATAGTGGACGTGCCGAGAACGCTGCCTTTGTCTCGTCGCCGATTGTTCTCCGTTCTGTCTGCACATTCCGAACTCGCCGTGATCCTCGGCGGCCCCTTCTCCGGCAAGACGACCCTCGTCGACACGTGGCTGGCGACCGACCCGTGCCCCGAGATGGTGCCGGTCGTGGTTCCCGAACCCGCGCACGATGTCGCACCCGAGACGTACTGGGCGACGGTGGCGTCGTCGCTGTGCAACTCCCTCGGCCTCGACGAACCCGTTGCGACGGAAGGCTCCTTCGACGCGATGTGTTCGGTGCTGGTCCGGCACGCCCGACCGGTGATGTTCGTGCTCGACGGTGTCCGGTCGGTCGAGGCGATCGAGGACCGGGTCGGGCAGTTGCTGCAGATCGGGCAGCAGGTGCGGGTCGTGGTGACCAGCAGGGCTGCGGGGTCGTGGGCCGAACATGTCGACGGACACCCGCGCAGGACGATCGTGGGCGCCGACGACCTCGCGTTCAGCGTGGACGAGACCGCTGCACTGTGCCGCCTCTTCGGACTCGCACGGGACGAACGCACCATCGAGTGGATCACCCGCCGCACCGAAGGATTCGCCGCTTTCGTCGCGGCCGTGTGCGCGACGCTGCGCGCCGAGAAGCCGCACCGGGCCCACGGTGCCGACGCCCTCGACGTCCTCGTCGACTCGGCCGTCGATCTCGTCGTCATGCACGTCGTGGCTGCGGATCCCTCTCTGGCACTGTCCTCCCGTTCGGTCCTCGTCTCCGCCGCACCGAACATGGTGACGGAGTCGTCGATCTCGGCCCTGCCGCACATCGACGACGGCGAGGCCTTTCTCTCCGCGCTGGCCGAGTCGGGACTGATCGAGGCCTGTTCGACGGACGAGGACTCGGCGGACGGCGAGCCCGCCTGGTGCTATCCCGAAGTCGTCCGCAGATCACTCCTGCGGGTCGGTGGCGCGGAATACCCGGAGGAGTTGTGGGATGCGCGGTCGGCTCTCATCGACTACTGGTTGCAGCGCTCGCGTCCGGACATCGCCCTCGAACATGCCGTGGAGCGGCGCGACTGGCGATGCGCGATCGACATCGTCGAGAAGAACTGGGTGGCACTGTACGGGAGCGGATCGCTCCGCGCCCTGGGGATCGTGCTGCTCGAGTTGCTCCCCGACGACATGGCGACCGACGATCGCACCGTCGCGTCGCTGCGGACGATCACCCGGGCCCGGAACGAGTCGGAAGAGCCGGGGGAGTGGTCCTTCCCGCAATCCTTCGAGACGGTCCTCCGCCTCGGAAGTCTGCGGATGCAGGGTGCCTACGACGAGGCGATGGAGGTGTGCGACGGCCTCGCCACCGAACCCGTGCCGGATTTCGAGACGCTGGACAGCACGACCCGGCACGCCCACGGGCTGAAATACCTCAACTTCGGCACCGTCTACCTCCTCGGCGGACGCACCACCGACGCCGGAACGATGCTGCGCCACGCCCACACGGCGGGGCGAGGGGTGTTCGTCGAGCGGGAGGCCGCAGGCAAACTCGCGCTCCTCGAAGCGCTCCGGGGCCGGACCCACGAGGCCACCCGGTGGATCGAGGAGGAACGCCGGCATCCGCCGATCCTGGGAGAGGCCGAGGCCCTCGTCCGTACGGCGGGTCTGGCGGCCACCGCGCTCGTGGCACTCGATCGGCTCGACACCGGCACGGCCTTCCGTGCGCTCTCCGAACTCGGCACGCCCCGCCACACGGAGGAGCTGTGGGCGGCCGTCATGTACGTGCGGGGACGACTGGCGCTGTTGAGCGGTGTGCCTGCCGACGGCCTCCTGTACATCGATTCGGAATTGCAGCACTTCTCCCATCGCCTCACCGGTATCTCCGCGGTGCTGGTCGATGCCGCGCGTGCCGATCTGCACCTCGCGCTCGGCGAGGCCCGCGCGGCGCGCGAGTTGCTCGACGGTTCGACGCACCCCCTCACGGCTCCGGCCCGTGCGCGATTGCGTCTGCTCGGCGGCGATCCCGGAGGTGCCGAGGTGATCGTGCACCGCGGGGACGCCGCCCGTGAGCACTGTCCGGCCGTCGGTGCGGAACTCGCCCTGATCGGATCGGTGGCGGCGCTGCGACTCGGTCGCCGCACCGACGCGCGACGGCATCTCCAGCGGGCCGTGGTGCTGGCGGAACATGCCGGAGTGACGCGGCCGTTCGTCGGTGTCCCCCCGTCGGCCGTGCGCGACATCCTGTCCCTGGGTGTCGAACTGCCGATCGATCTCGACTCGGCGATGGCCGAGTACGGCATCTTCCGCGAGATCCGTGTCGTCGTACGACTGACCCCGCGCGAGCGCGCGGTCCTCGACGCATTGCTCGCCGGTGGCACGGCGAGCACGATCGCCAAGGAACAGTTCGTCACCCTCAACACCGTCAAGACCCAGTTGCGTTCCCTCTACAGGAAACTGGGCGTGCATTCACGGGAGGAAGCGATCGCGCAGGCACAGAGGCTCGTCGTCGGCTGAGGCCTGCGTCCGAGCGTCGGGGACTACCGGAGGACGGTGCCGACGATGCCCGCGAAGTAACCGACGCGTGCGATCTCGGAGGGACGGAACTCCGGTCCGCCGGGACGGCCGAGGACGAGGACGCGTTCGGGCGAGCCGAGGGGTGCGGCCGCGAGCATCGTGTCCATGTCGCGCCAGAGTTGCGGCACCCACTCACCGTCGTGGTCGAGCAGGGTGGCCTCGGCGAGCGGCATCCAGGGCACGCCGTTGAGGTGGGTCTCCGGCGAACCGGGGCTCCCCGCGATGCGGAAGATGCCGTTCGGGCCGACCCCGAGCACGGTCGCCCAACCCACCCGGAGCACCCGGGGAGCGCCGTCGACGAGGATCTGGATGCGGTCGTCGCGGGCGGCGGCGACGTGATCGATCAGTTCGAGTTCGCGATGGGTGTCGAGGATTCCGGCGTAGGGCCGGATGGAGTCGACCGTCACACCGGGCAGTGCCTCGGCCGCGGTGAGGAGCGTGTCGGGGAGCTTGCCCGGTTCGACGTCGACGACGAGATCGTCGATCGCGAAGTCCGTGCCGCGTTCGACGACGTCGAGCGACAGGATGTCGGCGCCGACCGAACCGAGCGCCAGGGCGAGCGAGCCGAGGCTACCGGGACGATCGGGGAGCCTGACACGCAAGAGGTACGACACGTGAGTCCTTTCCCCAGTCGGTTTCGTGCCGTCGACGAACGCCGCGTCGACGGCACGTGGTGCGCCGGCATCCGCATGCCGGCCCAGGGGCCCGTGTCGACCTCTGGCAGACCACATCCTTGCACCTCGTCGACGGCGTCAGGGACGGTGCAGACCCGAAAATATGCCGACCCCACCGAAAATCCCCGGTCGCGACGGGGCATGTCACACGAACGCAACACAGCGTTGCGAAGCTCGCAACATCGGCGGGTGGACGCGACGCCGACCGGGCGACGAGTGATGTCACCGAACCGCGTGCGCCGTCGCTTCCAGGACGCATTACCCTGGACAGGACGTTCACTCACCATCGGAAAGGGGCCATTCACGGTGCCTGCCATCTCCCGTGACGAGGTCGCGCATCTCGCCCGGTTGTCCCGGCTTGCGCTGACCGATGCCGAACTCGACGAGTTCGCCGGTCAGTTGGATTCGATCCTCAACCACGTCAAGGCGGTGTCGGAGGTGGCCGCGGACGATGTGGCTCCCATGGCGAACCCGAACGCCGTCACCAACGTGACGCGACCCGACGTCGTCGTCCCCGGTCTCACGCCCGAGCAGGCGCTCTCCGGTGCGCCGGCCGTCGAGGAGGACCGCTTCTCGGTCCCGCAGATCCTGGGAGAGGGCGAATGAGCACGGATACGACACGCCTCGACGCCGCGACCCTGGCGTCGAAGATCCACGCCGGCGAGCTGTCCTCGGTGGAGGTCACCCAGGCCCACCTCGATCGCATCGCCGAGGTCGACGGCGAGTACAACGCCTTCCTGCACGTCGCATCCGAGCAGGCGCTCGCCGCCGCGGCCGAGGTCGACCGGGCCGTCGCCGCGGGCGAGAAGCCGGCTTCGGCGCTCGCCGGTGTGCCGCTCGCGCTCAAGGACGTGTTCACCACCACGGACATGCCCACCACGTGCGGTTCGAAGATCCTCGAGGGTTGGGTCTCGCCCTACGACGCGACGCTCACCACGAAGCTGCGCGAGGCCGGCATCCCCATCCTCGGCAAGACCAACATGGACGAGTTCGCGATGGGGTCGTCCACCGAGAACTCGGCATACGGCCCCACCCGCAACCCGTGGGACACCAGCCGCATCCCGGGTGGCTCCGGTGGCGGTTCCGCTGCGGCGCTCGCGTCGTACCAGGCACCGCTCGCGATCGGCACCGATACCGGTGGCTCGATCCGCCAGCCCGCCGCCGTCACCGCCACCGTCGGCACCAAGCCCACCTACGGCACGGTCTCGCGGTACGGCCTGGTCGCCTGCGCGTCGTCGCTCGACCAGGGTGGCCCCTGCGGCCGCACCGTCCTCGACACGGCACTGCTGCACGAGGTCATCGCCGGGCACGACCCGCGCGACTCGACGTCGGTGAACGCCGCCGTGCGTCCCGTCGTGGAGGCGGCGCGCCAGGGTGCGGCCGGCGACCTGAAGGGCCTGAAGGTCGGCGTCGTCAAGGAGCTGCACTCCGACAGCTACCAGCCCGGCGTGCTCTCGTCGTTCGATGCCGCCGTCGAGACGCTCACGAAGCTCGGCGCGGAGGTCGTCGAGGTCTCGTGCCCGCACTTCGAATACGCACTCGCCTCGTACTATCTGATCCTGCCGTCGGAGGTCTCCTCCAACCTGGCCCGCTTCGACGCGATGCGGTACGGCATGCGCGTCGACGACGGCACGATGAGCGCCGAGCAGGTCATGGCCGCGACCCGCGCCGCCGGTTTCGGCAAGGAGGTCAAGCGCCGCATCATGATCGGCACCTACGCGCTGTCCTCCGGCTACTACGAGGCCTACTACGGTCAGGCCCTCAAGGTCCGGACCCTCATCGCGCAGGACTTCGACAAGGCCTACGAGCAGGTCGACGTGCTCGTCTCGCCCACGAGCCCGTTCACGCCGTGGAAGCTCGGCGAGAAGGTCGACGATCCGCTCGCGATGTACCTGTCCGATCTGTGCACGCTCCCGACCAACCTCGCGGGGCACTGCGCGATGTCCGTGCCGTCCGGCCTCTCGGCGGACGACGGTCTCCCCGTCGGCCTGCAGATCATGGCCCCGGCTCTCGCCGACGAGCGTCTGTACCGGGTGGGTGCGGCCTTCGAGGCGGCACGAGGACCCATCGTCGCCTGATCCCTTCCCACACCGCGACCCGTCGTGCCGTTCGTCGGCCGGCGGGTCGCGGTGTATCCGGGCGCCGATCCGTGTGGGCGCGATCTACCCGTCGGCGGAGGTGCACCGCGCCTGGTCGTCGCCGTAGCGATGGCCGTGACCGGGTGCCGCCTCGAGCGAGGTGAGCAGGTCGACCGTCGTGTTCACGAACGACACCAGCGGCAGCCACGGTGGGGTGGGGGCATCGGCGCGCGCATGCGACAGATCCGGTGGCGACCACAGCAGCGACGGCTGCCACCACACGACAGGGTCGGAGGTGTTCGCCCGGACACTCGCACCGTCGGTGCGGACCCCCGCGGGTGGCCCCGCGAGGAACAGTGCACACGGCTCCGGTTCGTCGTCGAAGACGGCGCTCGCGCCGGTCGCTCCCAGGGACTGCCCGTAGACGTGCAGAGTGGGACGTTGCTCGTCGGGCAGCGTGGACAGGTGCGCTCGCAGTGCGGTGACGAGCGCCCGGGCCTCCTCCTCCGCGGCACCGCGGTCGAGGACGAAGGTCGCCCAGCTCGGCATGTCCGAGTACTGCTGGGCGACGATGGCGACGTCGTCGCCCCACCGGTTCTCGAAGCCGCGGACCGCAGCGGCATCGACCCAGCCCGAGCCGGTCGGCACGGCCACCACGAGATGCGGTCGGTCGAAGGCTCTCGACCGGCGGAGTTCGTCCACTGCGAACTCCGCGCGCGCAGACGGATCCGGTGCGGCCGACAACGGCACGTAGATCCGGATCGGTGACCCCTCGGCAGGCAGGGACACGAACTTCTGCCCCTCGCGGCCCAACCGGTTCCACGCCACCGCCGATCCCGCGCCCCCCGACAATCCCGCCGAGAGCGCGGTGGGGGAGGCGACCGTGTCGATCGTTCCTCCGGGTGAGGAGGCCACCGTGGCGGTGCCGATCCCGACCGTGACGCCGATCCCCAGCGTCGCGGCGACGGCCATTGCTACCCCGCGTCGCGACAGGAGATGCACGAGGCGCGGAACGGCGAGCAGCGCCGCGACCACCACGATCGCGACCGCCAGTGCCTCGAGCCACCAGCGCACATCCACAGCGGGGACCGACATCGCCTCCCGCAGACCGTTCTGCCACCGATGTGCACCGGCCGCCGCGATCAGCACGACGGACCCGCCGACGAGCGCGACCGGCACACGCAGTTCCGGCCTCGCGGGCCGTGGAGGTCGCCCGGTCCGCCGTCGCGCGACCACGACGAGACGGAGCACCGTCAGCGCGATCACGACGAACAAACCTGTGACGACACCCTGCACGACCGACTGCCGCGGCAGCAGGGGAGGGGCGAGGGAGATCACCGTCGCGAGAACCACCATGAGGACCGTCATCGCCGCACCTTTCGTGCCGTGAAACCCAGGGCTACCGACCCCGCAGCGACGGCCAAGGCCCACGGCGATTCCGCGACAGGCGTCCGGTGACCCTGTCGCCACGAGTTGAATTGCACTGCTGCAGAAGAGATCCCTGCGACCGGCGTGCACGACGTGATCTCGGGTTCGGAACGGCAGACGGTGTCGAGATGTCGCGCGAACAACCCGTCGAGGTCGCGCCGGGCATCGGTGCCCAGCTCGCCGCCGGTGGTGTGGGCGTACCGCAGGAGGTCGTACCCGAGATCGTGCACCCGGCATGCCGATTCGAACGCTGCCGGCAGCGGCACCGGGGTGGAGCAGTCGCCCTCCGGATCGGCGAGGACGGTCGTCCCGTCCGCCCACTGCTCGACGATCGGCGCGTACCCCATCACGGCGGCGAAATCGGCCGGCAGGGACGACAGCGCTCGCTCAGGGTCGTCGGCGACGAGCGCCGTCACCGTCGCCGCGGCCGCGGCGTCCTCCGTCGTGGTCGAGGCGGAACGGGCGAGCGCTCCCGGCACAGCGGCATATGCTGCGGTGGCGAGGAAGACGACCGACGCGACTCGGACCGCTGCGGATTTCACTGTCATGCCTGCGACGCTAGGAACGCACAGCCCTGCACCGGACCCCGCGACGGAGCGATCTCGCGGAGGCCGACACCACCTGCAGAGCCAGGCGGATCTCACCCTCAGGTATGAGGACAGTCGAGACCGGGGCTCCTAGCGTGGGTGAGGTGAAAGAGCTTGCGAAGTCCGGCGTGAGAACCGCGGGACGCCTGGGACGGGGACGGTGGAGCGTCGTCACCGTGGTCACCGTGACGTTGATCCTCTATGCGATCGCGTGGCCGACGCTGCCCCTGACCCACGACATCTCCCCGCCGCTGTTGCCGCTGATCTCGGGGATGGCGGTGTTCCCGTTCCTTTTCGTGCTCGTCCGGCCGGCTCTCGGGTGGGCGGTGGCCGCGGCGGCCGGACTCGTCATCCCGATAGCGTTCGACCTCGTTCCCGGCTACGACTATCCGTGGCAGGTCGTGCACATCCTGGTGATGCTCGCGCTGGTGTTCGCCGTTGCGATCCGCGAGGAGATCCGCCTCGTGCTGGTCGTGTGGATCGCGACCGTCCTGTTGTTCGCGGCATTCGTTCCCGGCCGCAACGGCTGGGGATGGGGCATCGGCATCACCGCCGTCGTCGTCTTCGGGTTGCTGGTGCGCTGGCTGCTGATCTCCCGACGGCAACTCGCCCAGGAGGAGGAGGTCAGCGAGCTCGAACGTGCGCGTCGCGCCATCCTCGAGGAGAAGGCGCACATCGCACGCGACCTGCACGACATCGTCGCCCACCACATGTCGATGATCGTCGTCCAGGCGCAGAGCGCTCCCTATCGGCTTCCGGACGTGAACGACGACGTGCGCGCCGAATTCGACGCCCTCGGTGCGACCGCACGGGAAGCGCTGAACGAGGTCCGCACCCTGCTCGGCGTGCTCCGCAGCGACGGGCAACTCCCCGAACACGAACCGCAGCCCGGCATCGACCGCATCGGCGAACTGTTCGAGTCGTCCCGCCGAGCCGGTATGACGCTCGAGACGGAGACGGTCGGCGTCCCCACACCTGTCTCCGACGGTGTCGGACTCACCGTCTACCGGATCCTGCAGGAGTCCCTGGCGAACGCGGCCCGGCACGCACCCGGTGCCCGCGTGTGCGCACGGCTGCAGTGGGAGCCGGCGAGCGTCACGGTGGAGGTGACCAACGGGCCGGCCTCGGCCGGTCAGGTCGACACCACCGTTCGGCCGTCGGACCGCAGCGGCGGCAACGGAATCCTCGGCATGGTCGAACGCGCGTCCGTCGTGGGCGGGCAGCTCGTCGCCCATCCCCGCCCCGGCGGCGGTTTCGAGGTCCGAGCGGTTCTCCCGGTGCTGACCGGGGCCTAAGGTGGGTGCCGATGACCGAACCGCACCCTCCCATCACCGTGTTCATCGCCGACGACCAGGCCATGGTCCGGCAAGGCTTCGGAGCGCTGCTCGGAGCCCAGCCCGACATCAGCGTCGTCGGCGATGCCCCCGACGGTCGAGCGGCCGTCTCGGAGGTCGCGCGACTGCGGCCCGACGTCGTCCTCATGGACGTGCGCATGCCCGAGATGAACGGCCTCGACGCGGCGCGGCACATCCTTGCCGACACCCGTGAGCCGCGGTCGAAGGTGCTCATGCTCACCACCTTCGACCTCGACGACTACGTCTACGAAGCGCTCGGGATGGGAGCGAGCGGGTTTCTGCTCAAGGACGCCCCCGCCGACGAACTCGTGCGAGCCGTGAGGGTGGTCGCCGATGGTCAGGCACTGCTCGCGCCGACCGTCACCCGCCGCCTGATCGCCGACGTCACCAGCCGACGCCGGCCGGCAAGAGGGCGCGACCGCGTCCTCGATCCGCTCACCCCACGCGAACGCGAGGTGCTCGAACTGATCGCGCACGGCCTGTCGAACACCGAGATCGCAGAACGATTGTTCGTCGCCGAGCAGACCGTGAAGACCCACGTCGGCAAGGTTCTCGCAAAACTGCACCTGCGCGACCGGGCACAGGCCGTGGTGCTCGCCTACGAGTCCGGTCTCGTCACACCCGGCTAGAGACATCGATACAGGTCGGTCGACATGGAGTGAAGACTCGATGATGTAGGTGTGCCTGTCAGGATTCGTCGTCGATCTTGTGGTGTATCAAGAGGTATGGCACGACGACGTGGGTTCTTCGCCGAACTCCAGCATCAACAGCGGCTGGCTGCGCAGCGACAAGCGCAACAGCAGAGGGCAGCAGTCCGGGAGCACAACCGGACCGTTGCTGCCATGCAACGAGCCGCACGTGAGCGAGAACGCGCCGAGGCAGCAGCACAGCGTGCGGCAGCTGCCGATCGTGCCAGGTTGGAGAAGGAAGCGAAGGCCGCATACGTAGCGCAGCGAGAGGCGGAGGCAGCCCAGGAGAACGCACTGATCGCCACGCAACTCCAGGACATCGAGGACTTGCTGGCAGCCACCCTCGACGTGGACGATTGGGTCGATCTCGAAGCGCTGAAACAGTCGGTCGAAAGGCGAAGCTTTCACCCTCCGGGCGAATTGCAGACGCCCACGCAGCAACCTCAGTACTTCGCACTACCCGATCAACCGCGCTTCGTGCCTCCGAGCAAGCCGTCGGGACTCGGCGCCGCGTTGGGAGGAAATCGCCGATACAACGCTGAACTCTCCGCGGCTGCAGAAGTCCACAGGGAGCACATGCGTGGCTGGTGGGATGCCTTCCAGGAGACATTCCGACAGAACGCAGTTCTACGTGACCGCTGGCGCACCTACGAACGCGAACGCTACCGGCGGCTCGAACAGTCGATGCGCGTGCACGAGGCCGCAGAAGAACGCCGTCTACGCGATGTGGAGGTTGCCAACGAGAAACTCGACAGATTGATCGCCGGGTTGCGCCGTCGCGAACCTGCCGCGCTGGAGGAGTACGTCGGTATCGTTCTGGCGAATTCGGCTTATCCCGAATGCTTCGACGTAGTGCACGAGTACAGCTACAACTCCGAGGATCGGGAACTGAAGGTTTCGGTTGCCGTTCCTGCACCTGAGGAGTTTCCGTCCACCAAATCGGTTCGATATGTGAAGGCGAGCGACGAGATCGTTCGGACTCCGCTCTCCGCGACCGACCTGAAGCGGCGGTACAACAACGCGGTGAATCAAGTGGCGCTGCGAACCGCACACGAAGTGTTCGAGGCAGACCGTGAAGCCGTGATCGACGCCGTGTCGCTCACCGTTGTGGCGGATGCCGTGGACCCCGCTACCGGGCGTGATGCCACAGTGGCACTCCTGCAATTGGCTGTGGACCGAGAAACGTTCATGGCTCTGGATCTGTCACGCGTGGAGCCCGCCCAGACGTTGAAGCATCTGTCTGCCGCAGTGTCGAAGAATCCGTACGGGCTGGTGCCCTTGGCCGGGACAGGAGTTCGAGGATGACCGACGCTCAGGAAACGATCACTGCTCTCCGTCGCACGTTGATCGCCAAGGAGCGGGAGGCGGCCGAACTCGTCGACCGGGTGGCGGAGTTGACCGCTCAATTGTCGGCGCGGCCCATTTCCCCACCACAAGGCGCACCGGTCGGAAGGGATCTTCCCTCGGACGATCGGTTGATCACCGTCGAAGACGCCCTCGTGCTTCAGGAGGTCGGTCTCTACGAATATCACCACCCATTGGAGAACGCCGCTGCCTACCAGGAGCGATTGAAGGATCTGCGGGACGAGATCCGGTCGTCGATCACAGACGGTCGTGCCATCGAGGTGGGCAAACAGTTCAGCTTCAACAATTCCCTCGCAGAAGGCCGTCGCCTCACTCGTGATCTCGGCAAGTTGATGCTGCGCGCATACAACGCAGAGGCCGAGAACTGTGTCCGCGCGATCCGGGCGGGGAATCTGCAGACCGCGATCAAGCGCCTGGACAAGGCCGCTACCGATATCGAGAAGTTGGGCGCCTCGATGCAGATGCGGATCGACCCGGCATATCACCGTCTCCGCATCACCGAGATCGAACTGACGGCCGACCATCAGATGAGACTCAGCGAGGAACGCGAGGCCGCACGAGAAGAGCGCGAACGACTTCGCGAAGAACGCAAGGTCGAGCAGGAACTCGCTCGCAGGAGGCAGGAACTCGACAAGGAGCGGGAACACTATCGAAACGTGCTTGCTCGCATCCAGGATCCGGCCCAGCGTGCCGATGCCGAGCGAGAGATCGCCCGGCTGGACGCAGCGATAGCCGACAACGACTACCGCGCGGCGAATATCCGGGCCGGCTATGTGTACGTGATCTCGAACATCGGTGCTTTCGGACGAAACGTCGTCAAGATCGGACTCACGCGTCGGCTCGACCCCATCGACAGAATCCGAGAACTGAGCGGTGCCTCGGTACCGTTTCCGTTCGATGTACACGCTCTGTACTTCTCGGACGATGCCGTCGCGTTGGAGAACGAACTCCACAAGGAGTTCTCGAAGTACCGGGTCAACCATGCGAACGTGCGCCGCGAGTTCTTCTTCGCGAGCCCGGAACAAGTCCGCGATGTACTCGCGACCAAGGTCGGTAACCTGCTCGAGTACACCACCGAACCCGAAGCAACCCAGTACTTCCAATCCGTGCGATATTGGCCCGAGTCTCCACTGCGGTCCTAGCTCTCGAAAGGCAGGATTGGCACCGGCACGAAGTCGAGTCCATGGAGGTATGGATGACGAGGATCGGAATTCTCACCAGTGGCGGGGACTGCCCCGGTCTCAACGCGGTCATCCGCGGTGCGGTGCTCAAGGGGACCGAGGTCCACGGACAGGAGTTCGTCGGATTCCTCGACGGCTGGCGCGGTCTCGTCGAGGGCGATGTGATCCCGTTGGACCGCAGCCGTGTTCGCGGTCTCGCCCAACAGGGTGGCACGATCCTCGGTACGAGCCGGTTCGGTCCGTACCAGGGACCCGACGGTGGGGCGCAGAACATCCAGAAGACCCTCGACCGCCTCGGGATCGACGCCGTGATCGCCATCGGGGGCGAGGGCACCGCTGCCGCCTCGAAGCGACTGTTCGGTGAAGGGATCCGCATCGTCGGTGTGCCGAAGACGATCGACAACGACCTCAGCCACACCGACTACACCTTCGGTTTCGACACGGCCGTCGAGATCGCGACGGTGGCGATCGACCGCCTCCGGACCACCGGCAACTCCCACAAACGCTGCATGGTGCTCGAGGTCATGGGCCGGCACGCCGGATGGATCGCGCTGCACGCCGGTACCGCCGGCGGCGCACACGCCATCCTCATCCCCGAGCACCCCGAGAGCCTCGAACAGATCTGCGAGTGGGTGACGAGTGTCCGCAACCGCGGACGTTCGCCGATGGTCGTCGTCGCGGAGGGCTTCACGCTCCCCGAGATGGAGGAGGCGTACTCCACCAAGGGACTCGATGGATTCGACCGGCCGCGCCTCGGCGGGATCGCGGAGGTGCTCGCGCCGCTCATCGAGAAGCACACCGGTGTCGAGGCCCGCGCGACGGTGCTCGGCCACATCCAACGGGGCGGTGTCCCCACGGCATTCGACCGGGTACTCGCCACGCGACTGGGTATGGCGGTGACCGATCTCGTCGCCGAGGAGGACTGGGGGCACATGGTCGCGCTGCACGGTACCGACATCGCCCGGGTCGATTTCGACGAGCTCGCCGAACCGAAGTACGTGCCCGACGAGCGCTATCAGGAGATGCGGATCCTGTTCGGGTGAGGCCGCGCGGCGGCACTGTCGGCGCCGTCTAAAATCGACACCATGACTGCCTCCGTGTCCGCTGACCTGCTCGCCTACGACGACGTGCTCGCGAAGTTCGAGCCCGTGATGGGCATGGAGGTGCACGTCGAGCTGCACACCGCCACCAAGATGTTCTGCGGCTGCCCGACGGCTTTCGGCGCCGAGCCCAACACGCAGGTGTGCCCGGTCTGCCTCGGTCTGCCGGGGGCACTGCCCGTCGTCAACCAGGCCGCAGTCGAGTCCGCGATCCGCATCGGCCTCGCGCTGAACTGCTCGATCACCCCGTGGGGTCGCTTCGCGCGGAAGAACTACTTCTACCCCGATCAGCCGAAGAACTACCAGATCTCGCAGTACGACGAGCCGATCGCCACCGACGGATATCTCGACGTCGTGCTCGACGACGGCACCACCTGGCGGGTCGACATCGAGCGCGCGCACATGGAGGAGGACACCGGCAAGTCGCTGCACGTCGGTGGCGCCACCGGTCGCATCCACGGTGCGAGCCACTCGCTGCTCGACTACAACCGTGCCGGGGTTCCGCTCGTCGAGATCGTCACCAAGCCGATCGTCGGTGCCGGCGAGCGTGCCCCCGAGGTCGCCCGCGCCTACGTCACCGCCCTGCGCGACCTGCTCAAGGCCCTCGACGTCTCCGACGTCCGCATGGACCAGGGCTCGATGCGGTGCGACGCGAACATCTCGCTGATGCCCATCGGCGCGAAGGAGTTCGGTACCCGCACCGAGACGAAGAACGTCAACTCCCTCAAGTCCGTCGAGGTCGCGGTCCGCTACGAGATGCGGCGCCAGGCTGCCGTGCTGGTCTCCGGTGGTGAGGTGATCCAGGAGACCCGGCACTTCCAGGAGGCCGACGGCACCACCTCGCCCGGTCGCCGCAAGGAAACCGCCGAGGACTACCGGTACTTCCCGGAGCCCGACCTCGAGCCGATCGCGCCCGACGCCGCCTGGGTCGAGGAGCTGCGCGCGACGCTGCCCGAGCTGCCGTGGCTGCGTCGCGCCCGCATCCAGGCCGACTGGGGTGTCTCCGACGAGGAGATGCGCGACCTCGTCAACGCCGGTGCGCTCGATCTCGTCATCGCGACCACCGAGGCCGGCGCTCCCGCCTCGGAGGCCCGCTCGTGGTGGGTCGCCTACCTGGCCCAGCAGGCCAACACCCGCGGTGTCGAACTCGTCGAACTGCCCATCACACCCGAGCAGGTCGCTCGCGTCATCGCGCTGGTGGCCGACGGCAAGCTGACGAACAAGCTGGCCCGTCAGGTCGTCGACGGTGTGCTCGCCGGTGAGGGCGAGCCCGACGAAGTGGTCGCCGCGCGTGGTCTCGAGGTCGTGCGCGACGATTCGGCGCTGCAGGCCGCGGTCGACGCCGCTCTGGCCGCCAACCCCGACATCGCCGACAAGATCCGCTCCGGCAAGGTCCAGGCGGCCGGCAAGATCGTCGGCGACGTCATGAAGGCCACTCGCGGACAGGCCGATCCGGCGCGCGTGAAGGAACTCGTCATCGCCGCGTGCAGTTGATCTTGCGCGGCTAGAGTAGCGGCGATGGACGCTGCTGTAGCCACCTCGCTGTTCTGGATCGCCGTCGCGGCGGTGCTGGCACCGCTGATCGCCGGCGCCGTTCCGCGACGGCTGGTCCCCGAGGTCGTGCTGCTGCTGGTGGCCGGTGTCCTCATCGGCCCCTACGCGCTCGACCTCGCGGAGACGGGCAGCGAGATCGGCATCCTGCGCGAACTCGGCCTGGGGATGCTCTTCCTGCTCGCCGGATACGAGATCGACCCGGCCGAGTTGCGCGGGCGGGGTGGGCGCCGCGCGATGCTCACCTGGTGCGTGTGCATGCTGCTGGCGCTCGGCACCGTCGCCGCGCTCGGAGCTGCAGGTCAGGTGCACGCCGAGATCGCCGTGGCGATCGCCCTGACGTCCACCGCGCTGGGGACGCTCCTGCCGATCCTTGCCGACCGCGGGCTCGTCGCGACCCCACTCGGACGCTCGGTGCTCAACCACGGTGCGTTCGGCGAGCTGTTGCCCGTCGTGGCCATGGCGACCCTGCTCGGTGCACGCGGCGCACTCGGCTCGCTGATCGTCCTGCTGGCGTTCGCGGTCGTGGCCGTCGTCGTCGCCGTGCTGCCGACCTGGATCCTGCGGGAAGGTTCACGGTTCACCCAGTTCGTCCGGCTCGGCTCCGACACCACCGCCCAGGTGCCGGTGCGACTGACGATGCTGTTGCTCGTCGGACTCATCGCCGTCGCCGCCGTCTTCGACCTCGACATCATCCTCGGTGCCTTCGCGGCCGGCTTCATCCTGCGTCGCACGATCCCGGCGGGCGACGAGCGGCTCGAGAAGAAGCTCGACGGTCTCGGATACGGCTTCCTCATCCCGATCTTCTTCGTCACCTCGGGCATGGCGATCGACGTCGGTGCCGTCGTGAGCGCACCGGGGATCCTGCTGGCATTCCTCGGACTGCTCGTCCTGGTACGGGGTGTGCCGGTGTTCGTCGCGTCGCGCCTCGAACGCGACGAGACAGGGAACCGGATGTTCGGAACCTCCGAACAGGTGCAGATCGCCCTGTACTCGACGACGGGTCTGCCCCTGATCGTCGCGGTCACGGGCGTCGCGGTGAGTGCCGATCAGATGACGAACGCGAGCGCGTCGATCCTCGTGGCGGCGGGTGCCGTCACCGTCCTCGTGCTCCCGATGCTCGCGGGACTGCTCCACCGCACCGAACCGGCGGAGACGCCGGAGCGGGCGTGATCAGTCGAATCCGCCGCCACCGGCCGGGAACTGGATGCGGACGACGCGGTCGTCGTTCGGTCCCGGTTCGGAACCGGACTTGTTGACCGTCGAGGCCCACAGCAGTCCGTCGGGCGACGAAGCGGCGCCGCGCAGCATGCCGTAGCGGTCCTCCGCCGCGAGGACGGGCGACGCCGTGACCGCTCCGGTGCCCGGGTCGGTGGCGACGACCGCGACGGCCTTCGCGTCAGTGAGCGAGATCGCGATCCCGTCGGGAGCTGCTGCGCACCCGGCGACACCGGGCCGCTCGGGCCACGTCCAGGCCGGGCCGGTGCCGGTCGAGCCGTCGACCCCGACCCGCTGGAGCCGGTCCTCGAGGGGAGTGCGGTCGGTGACCCACAGATTGCCGTTCGGATCGCGGCACACATCGCCTGCGGTGCCGATGCCCGACAGCATCACCGAGGGAGCGGGTGCCGCGCCGGGTGCCGGGAGCGGCAGGTTCAGGAGCTTGCCGGACAGGGCGTTCGGATCGTTTGCGGCCGCTGCGTTTCCGGCGTCGCCGGTCAGGACGGCGAGTTCGGTGGGCGAAACGAACTCGATGGCGCCGGAATTGCCCGTCGCGCCGCGGGGGATCCCCGTCAGCACATCCTTGGGCGTGTCACCCGCGGCGATGCGGACGACGCGGTTGTCGGAAGCCGTGGTGATGTAGGCGTAGAGCAGCCGATCCTCGGCGAAGGTGGGGGAGAGCGCCACATCGAGCAGCCCACCGTCCCCGGAACCGTCGACGGGGATGGTCGCGATCTCCACCGGTTCGGTCTCCGGCGCGACCTGCAGTATCCGACCCGTCCGACGCTCGGTGACGAGCGCGGAGTTGCCGTCGGGCATCGTCACCAGGCCGCCGGTGACGTCGAGGCAGGTCGCGATCACGGACGGATCCGGATCGACACACGGCCCCGGTGGCTTGGGGGAGGCGCTCGGCGTCGTCGTCTCGGTGGGGTCCTGGGGGCCGACGCCCGGTCCCGGATCGAAGGTGGGTTCGGGGGTGAACGGGGTCGACGCGGAGTCGTCGAAGCGGGCGCAGGAGGGAACGGCGAGAACTCCGACGGCGAGCGCCGTCGCTGCCGCCCGTACGCCCCACGAACCGGTCCACCGCGCACCCCGTGTCATGCCGCAAACGTTACCGGCACGACGCGCGCACCCGCGGATGCCGGGTACGGGGGCGGTCCCGGGCCTAGGCTGGGGGCGTGGCCGACAACAAGAACGGTGGCATACCGGACGCGGGTTCGAATCCCTACGGCGACCAGCCCGACGAACGCACACTCGAGATGCGCCGACCACGTGAGTCGTATCTCGGATCCGACGACGACTTCAGCGCGAGCGGAACCCCCCTCGGCAGCGACGCCTACGCCGCTCCCACCGAGCAGATGTACCGGCCGGAACCGGTCTACGGTGCGGATGCGGGCGGCGCGGTGGCCGTCGGTGAGCAGACCCCGAAGGTGCGCCGCGGAACCCTCGACCTCGGTCTGTTCGTCCTGCGGGCGGCGGTCGGGGCGATCCTCGTCGCCCACGGACTGCAGAAACTGGTGGGCCTGTGGAACGGACCGGGTCTCGACGGTTTCGAGTCGTTGCTCCGCGATGCGGGATACCAGCAGCCCGCCGTGCTCGCGATCGTCGGCGCGGTCGGTGAGATCGCGGCCGGAGGACTGCTCGTCCTGGGTCTGCTCACCCCGTTCGCCGCTGCCGCGGTCGTCGCGATCATGGTCAACGCGGTGTTGTTCAAACACGAACTCGAACCGGGCGTCCAGTTCTTCGCAGCCGAATCGTCGGGCTTCGAGTTCGAGGCGCTCCTCGTCGCCTGCGCGGTGGCGATCACCCTCACCGGACCGGGACGCATCGCGATCGACGGGCGACGAGGCTGGGCGACACGTCCGTTCCTGGGCTCGTTCGTCGTGCTGCTGCTGGGTGTGGCGGCCGGCGTGTGCCTGTGGATCTTCGGACGCTGACATACGTAAGAACGGACAACGGGCGAGGGCCCCGCGATCGGGATGATCGCGGGGCCCTCGCTCTTGTTGTCGTGAGGTGTTACGGCAGGCGCCGCACGGCACCCTTGTCGGCGGAGGTCGCCAGAGCGGCGTAGGCGCGCAGTGCCTTCGAGACCGTGCGCTCACGGTCGACGGGCTGCCACGGACGCTCGGAGGCCTCCATCTTCGCGCGACGATCGGCGAGCACCTCGTCGTCGACGAGCACCTCGAGGGTGCGGGTCGCGACGTCGATGCGGATCCGGTCGCCCTGTTCGATCAGGCCGATCACACCACCGGACGCGGCCTCGGGGGAGACGTGCCCGATGGACAGACCGGACGTGCCGCCGGAGAAGCGGCCGTCGGTGATCAGGGCGCACACCTTGCCCAGGCCGATGCCCTTGAGGAAGGAGGTGGGGTGCAGCATCTCCTGCATGCCGGGGCCGCCGGCGGGGCCCTCGTAGCGGACGACGACGACGTCGCCGGCCTTGATCTTCTTGCCGAGGATGACCGAGACGGCCTCTTCCTGGGACTCGACGACATAGGCCGGGCCCTCGAAGTGGAACAGGTCCTCGTCGATACCGGCGGTCTTGAGGATCGCGCCGTCCGGTGCGAGATTGCCGCGCAGCACGCACAGGCCGCCCTCGACGGTGTAGGCGTGCTCGATGTCGCGGATGCAGCCGTTCGCGGCATCGGTGTCGAGCGACGACCAGCGGTTGTCGGTCGAGAACGGTTCGGTGGTGCGCACACCGCCCGGGGCGGCGTGGAACAGCTCGAGGGCCGTCTCGGACGCCTTGCCGGAACGGATGTCCCAGGTGTCGAGCCACTCGTCGAAGCTCTTCGTGTGGACCGTCGAGACGTCGGTCTCGAGCAGGCCACCGCGGCGCAGCTCGCCGAGGATCGCGGGGATGCCACCGGCGCGGTGCACGTCCTCCATGTGGTAGTCGGAGTTCGGGGAGACCTTCGCCAGGCAGGGCACCCGGCGGCTGATCTCGTCGATGGTGGTCAGGTCGAAGTCGACCTCACCCTCCTGTGCGGCCGCGAGGGTGTGCAGCACGGTGTTGGTGGAACCACCCATCGCGACGTCGAGCGCCATCGCGTTGCGGAAGGCGGCCGGGGTGGCGATGTTGCGCGGCAGCACCGACTCGTCGTCGTCGCGGTAGTAGCGCAGGGCCGCTTCGACGATGGTCGTGCCGGCGGTCTCGAACAGTGCGCGTCGCGCCTCGTGGGTGGCGAGGGTCGAACCGTTGCCGGGCAGCGCGAGACCGAGGGCCTCGGTGAGGCAGTTCATCGAGTTGGCGGTGAACATGCCCGAGCACGAACCGCAGGTCGGGCACGCGCTGCGCTCGACCTCGTCGAGACCCGCGTCGTCGACGGCCTCGCTGGCGGAGGCCGAGATGGCGGTGATGAGGTCGGTGGGCGCGTGGGCGACACCGTTGACGACGACGGCCTTGCCGGCCTCCATCGGACCGCCGGAGACGAAGATCGTCGGGATGTTCAGGCGCATCGCGGCATTGAGCATGCCGGGCGTGATCTTGTCGCAGTTCGAGATGCACACCAGCGCGTCGGCGGTGTGCGCGTTGACCATGTATTCGACGGAGTCGGCGATGATCTCGCGGCTCGGCAGCGAGTAGAGCATGCCGCCGTGGCCCATGGCGATGCCGTCGTCGACGGCGATGGTGTGGAACTCGCGCGCCACGCCGCCTGCTTCGCGCACGGCCTTCGCGACGATCTCACCGACGTCCTTGAGGTGGACGTGACCCGGTACGAACTGCGTGTAGGAGTTCGCGATCGCGACGATCGGCTTGCCGAAGTCGGAATCGGTCAGGCCGGTGGCGCGCCACAGGGAGCGCGCTCCCGCGGCGTTTCGTCCGACGGTGGTGGTGCGTGACCTCAACGGGGGCATGGGCTGACTTCCTTGACGGTGGCTGTGTGCGCAATCGGCCGGGCCGCGTCCGGTCGCCGGGCTGTGCGGATCCGGGCAACGGCACCGACGAATCTACTCGCGTGCTTCCGGATGCACCTATTCGCACCCGGTCGCGAGGATCAGGAGGAGCGGTCGTCCTTCTTCTCGACGGTGATTGCGTCCTCGGTGGTTTCGGCGTCCGAACCGGCTTCGGCGGCCGCCTCCTCGCGGTGTGCCTTCTCCTCCGCGCGCTGTGCTGCCGCGTACGGATCGGGGATGCGGCCTCCGCTTGCTTCCGACAGTTGCGGCAGCCGGCCGAAGGTGACGACCGGCAGTGCGACCTCGCTGCCGTCGGTGAGCCGTGCGCGGGCCCAGCCCCGCTTCGGGAACCGGAGGCCGTCGAGCTGATCCCACTCGAGACTCGTGGTCTTGAAGGTCGCCCGCGCGACGATGCCCTCGGGGCCGACGACGGTGCGTACCCGCACGATCCAGGCGGCGACGAGGAACGGAATGATCAGCGTCCATGCGAAGGCCTCCGGCCACGCCAGCGCGGGGGAGGCGAGGGCGAGGAGGAGCAGAGCGCACGCGAGGAACGACAGTCGCGAGATCTGGATGACCTGCGTCGCCGAATCGGGCGTGTGGGATGATGGAATCGGTGGCACGGGCTGCTGGGAAGATGACACCTCTACATCTTCGCACTGCAGCCGCGGCATCTCACATTCTGGGACAGTGGACCGCACCAAGTTGACTGTCTGGACACCATGCGCCTACCGTCGAGCGCGTGAATCAGAATGGGTTGCTCGTAATCGGCCGGCGCGTCGTCGCCTGAGCCGCATTTCGCAACTCGCCCACGACGCGCCACCCTCGTACAGCAGACTTGCTGACGAGGGTTTTTTGTTGCCCGGAGCCAGAATCAGAGGAATTCGCAGTGAGCGCACCAACCGCACGGCCTCAACCCTCGCCGCGAAAGCCGGGGTCCGCCACCCCGACTCCCGCAGCTGCCGCAACGCAGCCCGCCAACCGACGCCAGGTCGCCCCCGAGCGGGTCACCGGCGCCCAGTCGGTGGTCCGCGCACTCGAGGAACTCGAGGTCGACACGGTATTCGGCATTCCAGGCGGCGCGATCCTGCCCGTCTACGACCCGCTCTTCGATTCGCGACGCGTGCGCCACGTGCTCGTCCGTCACGAGCAGGGCGCCGGGCACGCTGCCACCGGCTACGCCCAGGCCACCGGCAAGGTCGGCGTCTGCATGGCCACCTCGGGTCCGGGCGCGACGAACCTCGTCACCCCGCTCGCCGACGCGCAGATGGACTCCGTGCCCGTCGTCGCGATCACCGGCCAGGTCGGTCGCCCGCTCATCGGCACCGACGCCTTCCAGGAAGCCGACATCTCCGGCATCACGATGCCGATCACGAAGCACAACTTCCTGGTCACCGACGGCGCCGACATCCCGCGCATCCTGGCCGAGGCGTTCTACCTCGCCTCCTCGGGCCGCCCGGGCGCGGTCCTCGTCGACATCCCCAAGGACATCCTCCAGGCTCAGACCACCTTCAGCTGGCCGCCGGAGATGTACCTGCCCGGCTACCGCCCGGTGACGAAGCCGCACGGCAAGCAGGTCCGCGAGGCCGCGCGACTGATCGCCGACGCGAAGAACCCCGTCCTGTACGTCGGCGGCGGTGTCATCAAGGCCGAGGCGTCGGCCGAGCTGCTCGAGCTCGCCGAGCTGACCGGCATCCCGGTCGTCACGACGCTCATGGCCCGCGGCGCGTTCCCCGACAGCCACAACCTGCACTGCGGCATGCCCGGCATGCACGGCAACGTCGCCGCGGTGGCCGCCCTGCAGAAGAGCGACCTGCTCGTCACCCTCGGTGCCCGCTTCGACGACCGCGTCACCGGTCAGCTCGACTCCTTCGCGCCCGACGCCAAGGTCATCCACGCCGACATCGACCCGGCGGAGATCGGCAAGAACCGGCACGCCGACGTGCCGATCGTCGGTGACTGCAAAGAGGTCATCGTCGAGCTGCTCGAGGCCATCCGCGCCGACCTGGCGACCGGCACGAAGCTCGACTACTCGGCATGGTGGGCCTACCTCGACGACATCCGTCGCACCTACCCGCTGAGCTACGACCGTCCCACCGACGACACCCTGTCGCCGCAGTACGTCATCCAGGCCGTCGGCAAGCTCGCCGGTCCCGACGCGATCTACTGCGCGGGCGTCGGTCAGCACCAGATGTGGGCGGCGCAGTTCGTCGACTACGAGAAGCCCCGCACGTGGCTCAACTCGGGTGGTCTCGGCACCATGGGCTACGCGGTGCCCGCGGCTCTGGGCGCCAAGATGGGTTGCCCCGACACCGAGGTGTGGGCCATCGACGGCGACGGCTGCTTCCAGATGACCAACCAGGAACTCGCGACGTGTGCCGTCGAGGGTGTGCCGATCAAGGTCGCGCTCATCAACAACGGCAATCTCGGCATGGTCCGGCAGTGGCAGACCCTCTTCTACGAGGAGCGGTACTCGAACACCGACCTGGCGACGCACTCGCTGCGCATCCCCGACTTCGTCAAGCTCGCCGAGGCCCTCGGCTGCGTGGGCATCCGCGTCGAGCGCGAGGAGGACGTCGAGCCGGCGATCCGCCGGGCGCAGGAGATCAACGACCGTCCCGTGGTGATCGACTTCATCGTCGGCAAGGACGCGCAGGTGTGGCCGATGGTCGCCGCCGGCACGAGCAACGACGAGATCATGGCGGCCCGCGACATCCGGCCGCTGTTCGACGACGACGCCGCTGCCGACGACCCCGCCGTCATCCACGAGACCATCGACGCGCTCGAAGCCCGCAGCGAGAACGCCGCGGCCGAGGAGGAGACCAAGTGAGCACGAGCCACACCCTCAGTGTTCTCGTCGAGGACAAGCCGGGCGTGCTCGCCCGGGTCGCATCGCTGTTCTCGCGACGCGGCTTCAACATCGAATCCCTTGCCGTCGGTGGCACCGAGGTGCCCGACATCTCGCGGATGACGATCGTGGTGACCGTCGACGAGTTCCCGCTCGAGCAGGTCACCAAGCAGCTCAACAAGCTCGTCAACGTCATCAAGATCGTCGAGCAGGAGGACGAGGCGTCCGTCGCCCGCGAACTCGTGCTCATCAAGGTGCGTGCCGACGCAAGCGTGCGCACCCAGGTCATCGAGACGGTGAATCTGTTCCGCGCCAAGGTGATCGACGTCTCGCCCGAGTCGCTGACCATCGAGGCGACCGGTACGCGGTCCAAGCTCGACGCGCTGCTGCGCATGCTCGAACCGTACGGAATCCGCGAGATCGTCCAGTCCGGTGTCGTCGCCGTCGGACGCGGTCCGAAGTCCATCACGGCTACCCGTTAGCCTTAACACACCCATACTTGCTGAAAGAGGTAATCACTGTGGCAGTCGAGATGTTCTACGACGACGATGCCGACCTGTCGATCATCCAGGGTCGTAAGGTCGCCGTCATCGGCTACGGCAGTCAGGGACACGCGCACTCGCTGAGCCTGCG
Source organism: Rhodococcus sp. AB351 (assembly GCF_049538275.1). NCBI lineage: Bacteria > Bacillati > Actinomycetota > Actinomycetes > Mycobacteriales > Nocardiaceae > Rhodococcus > Rhodococcus sp. AB351. Next base: position 14,296 of record NZ_JBMVFW010000017.1, on the reverse strand, counting down.
CGACTCGGGCGTCGACGTTCGCATCGGTCTGAAGGAGGGCTCGAAGTCGCGGGCCAAGGCCGAGGAAGCCGGTCTCACCGTCGGCACCCCAGCCGAGGTCTCCGAGTGGGCCGACGTCATCATGGTCCTCGCTCCCGATACCGCCCAGGCGTCGATCTTCACCAACGACATCGAGCCCAACCTGAAGGACGGCGACGCGCTGTTCTTCGGCCACGGCCTCAACATCCACTTCGGTCTCATCACGGCTCCCGAGAACGTGACCGTCGCGATGGTCGCCCCCAAGGGCCCCGGCCACCTCGTGCGTCGTCAGTTCGTCGACGGCAAGGGCGTTCCCGCACTCATCGCCGTCCACCAGGATCCCAAGGGTGAGGGCCAGGCGCTCGCGCTGTCCTACGCCAAGGGCATCGGCGGCACCCGCGCCGGCGTCATCAAGACCACCTTCAAGGAAGAGACCGAGACCGACCTCTTCGGCGAGCAGGCCGTGCTCTGTGGTGGCACCGAGGAACTCGTCAAGACCGGCTTCGACGTCATGGTCGAGGCGGGCTACGCCCCCGAGATGGCCTACTTCGAGGTTCTCCACGAGCTCAAGCTCATCGTCGACCTCATGTACGAGGGTGGCATCGCCCGCATGAACTACTCGGTGTCCGACACCGCGGAGTTCGGCGGCTACCTCTCCGGCCCGCGCGTCATCGACGCCGGCACCAAGGAGCGCATGAAGGAGATCCTGAAGGACATCCAGGACGGCACCTTCGTCAAGCGTCTCGTCGCCAACGTCGAGGGCGGCAACAAGGAGCTCGAGGGTCTGCGCAAGCAGAACGCCGAGCACGGCATCGAGGTCGTCGGCAAGCAGCTGCGCGACCTGATGAGCTGGGTCGATCGCCCCATCACCGAGACGGCCTGATAATCACCTGATCCGGTCACGGCGGCCCGGTACCCCTACGGGGGTGCCGGGCCGCCGTCGTCGGTGCGGCGTGAGCGATGTCGCATCCACGAGCCGAGGCCGCGGAGGATACTTGGCTGATGTGGCCACTCGCCGCGTTCGGGCGGCTCCCGGGTGTCGCCACCGCCCGGTCCTACCGGCGGGGGTGGCTGCGGAGCGACGTCACGGCGGGCCTCGCGCTCAGTGCACTGCTCGTCCCCACCGGCATGGGATACGCCCAGGCCGCGGGACTGCCGCCCTACACCGGTCTCTACGCGACCGTCGTGCCGATGCTCGTGTACGCGGTGGTCGGTCCGTCCCGGATCCTCGTGCTCGGACCGGATTCCGCGCTCGCCCCGCTCATCGCGGCCGCGGTGATCCCGCTCGCCGCCGACGGTGATCCGCAGCGCGCGGTCGCCCTCGCCGGTGTGCTCGCGCTCCTCGTCGGAGCCATCCTTCTCGTCGGCGGAATACTCCGCCTCGGATTCCTGACCTATCTGCTCTCCACACCGATCCGGCTCGGTTTCCTCAACGCGATCGCGATCATCGTCATCGTCGGGCAGCTTCCGCTCCTGCTCGGCACGTCGGCCGACGAATCCGGTGTCGTCGCCGAGGTTCTCGACATCGTCGACGACGTCTTCGAGGACGGTGTCGAGCCGGCCGGATTCCTCGTCGGCGTCGGCACCCTCGCCCTCATCCTCGTGCTGCAGAAGGTCGTTCCCCGCATACCCGCGGTGCTCGTCGCGGTGATCGCCGCCTCCGCGGCGGTCGCGGTGTTCGGGCTCACCGAGCACGTGGAGATGGTGGGGGCGTTGCCCTCCGGGATCCCCGCACCCGTTCTCGGTGGGATCGAACGCGGAGACGTGATCGAACTGCTCGCACCCGCCGTCGCCGTCGCCGTCATCGCGTTCGCCGACACCGCGGTGCTGTCGCGCTCGTTCGCGCTGCGACGGGGCGAGGACGTGGACGGCAGCTCCGAGATGCGTGCCCTCGGTGTGGTGAACATCGCAGCCGGTGCCACGGGCGGATTCCCGATCTGCGGCAGCGGCAGTCGCACGCCCGTCCTCGAACAGGCCGGAGCGCGTACCCAGCTCGCGGGCGCCGTCGGAGCGGTGACGGTCGCGATCTTCCTGCTGGTGGCCCCGGGAGCGACGGCGTACCTGCCGCAGGCGGCGCTCGGTGCCGTCGTGATCGTCGCGGCGAGTGCCCTCGTCGACGTGAGGGCGCTCGGTCGCCTGTGGCGGGTCAACAAGATCGAATTCTGTTTGTCCTTCGCCGCATTCGTGGCGGTCGGCCTCGCGGGTGTGCTGAAGGGTGTGCTCGTCGCGATCGCGTTGTCGCTGGCCGCCGTCGTCGTACGCGCCTGGCAACCCCACCGGACCGAACTCGTCGAACTCGAGGACGTCGCCGGATATCACGACCGGGAACGGCATCCCGAGGGCCACCGGATCCCGGGTCTCGTGCTCGTGCGGTTCGACGCCCCGCTGTTCTTCGCGAACGGCGTGATCCTCACGAAGTTCGTCCGCGAACTCGTCCGCGAACGCGAGGACCGCATCGAGTGGGTGGTCCTCGCGGCCGAACCGATCACGGACCTCGACATCAGCGCCGTCGAGGAGATCGAACGTCTCGACGACTATCTCGCCCACCGGGGGATACGGCTCGCCTTCGCCGCGATGAAGGGTCCGGTCAAGGACAAGCTGCACCGGATGCAGACCGGGAATCGCTTCCGGGACGGTCGATTCCACCCGACCGTCCGCACCGCCGTGGTGGCCTTCCGGCACCGGAACCAGCCCGGCATCGAGCGCAGTGTGCTCGACGCACCCCCGCGGGACGTCGTCCCGCCCCCGCGGAAGGATGGGCCCGCGCCACCGTGATCCCGATCCCGGTGGCCCCGCGGGAAGGGCTGGGGCACTAAACTGTGGGCGGTCGCGGGTGCCCACGCATGCTGTCGGGCGAGAGCGCCGTCGACCACTCACACATTCACGACACAGGGAGTCCGCACGTGAGCCAGAATGGCCGTCCAGTAGTCCTGATCGCCGACAAGCTTGCGCAGTCGACCGTCGACGCGCTCGGTGACGGTGTCGAGGTGCGCTGGGTGGACGGCCCCGACCGCCCCGCCCTGCTCGCGGCCGTGCCCGAGGCCCAGGCGCTGCTGGTCCGCTCCGCGACCACCGTCGACGCCGAGGTGCTCGCTGCGGCGCCCAACCTCAAGATCGTCGGTCGCGCCGGTGTCGGCCTCGACAACGTCGACATCGCCGCTGCCACCGAGCGCGGCGTGATGGTCGTCAACGCGCCCACCTCCAACATCCACTCCGCCGCCGAGCACGCGGTCGCGCTCCTCATGTCCGCGGCGCGTCAGGTCCCCGCCGCCGACCGCACCCTGCGTGAGCGCACCTGGAAGCGGTCGAGCTTCAACGGCACCGAGATCCTCGGCAAGACCGTCGGCGTCGTCGGCCTCGGCCGCATCGGCCAGCTGTTCGCCCAGCGTCTCGCGGCGTTCGAGACCCACGTCATCGCGTACGACCCCTACCTGCCGGCCGCCCGCGCCGCACAGCTCGGCATCGAGCTCGTCGACATCGACGAGCTGGTCGCCCGCGCCGACTTCATCTCGGTGCACCTGCCCAAGACCAAGGAGACCGCCGGCCTGATCAACGCCGAGCGTCTGTCCAAGGCCAAGGACGGCGTCATCATCGTCAACGCCGCCCGCGGTGGCCTGATCGACGAGGACGCGCTCTACGACGCACTCGTCGAGGGCAAGGTCCACGCCGCCGGCCTCGACGTCTTCGAGACCGAGCCGTGCACCGATTCGAAGCTGTTCGACCTCGACAACGTCGTCGTCACCCCGCACCTCGGTGCATCCACCGCCGAGGCCCAGGACCGCGCCGGCACCGACGTCGCCAAGAGCGTGCTGCTCGCCCTCGCCGGTGAGTTCGTGCCCGACGCCGTCAACGTCTCCGGTGGCCCCGTCGGCGAGGAGGTCGCACCGTGGCTCGAGCTCGTCCGCAAGCTCGGTCTGCTCGCCGGCACCCTCTCGCCCGAGGCCGTGCAGAACGTGCAGGTCGTCGTCAGCGGTGAGCTCTCGGCCGAGAACACCGACATCCTCGGCCTGGCCGCCCTCCGCGGCCTGTTCTCGGCGAGCAGCGACGAGCCCGTCACCTTCGTCAACGCCCCCAAGCTCGCGGAGCAGCGCGGCGTGACCGTCGAGGTCGAGAAGGTCAGCGAGGCCACCACGCACCGCAGCGCCGTCGAGGTCCGCGCGGTGGCGCCGGACGGACACGTCACCTCCGTCGCAGGTGCGCTCACCGGCCTGCAGCAGGTCGAGAAGATCGTCAACATCAACAGCCGCAGCTTCGACCTCCGCGCCGAGGGCCACAACCTGATCGTCCACTACCAGGACCGTCCGGGTGTCCTCGGAACGCTCGGCACCGTGCTCGGCAACGCGAGCATCGACATCCAGGCCGCGGCGCTGAGCCAGGACGCGGAGGGCCCCGGCGCCACTGTGATCCTGCGTGTCGACCGCGTCGTCGGCGACGCCGAGGTCGGACAGATCACCGAGGCGCTCGACGCGCGCGTCGCCCAGGTCGACCTGTCCTGATCCTTCGGTTCTCCATCATCCGGTGGCCACGACCGTCTGCACGGTCGCGGCCACCGTCGCACAGGAAGTGAGTAGTGCTCATGAAACTTGCGGTCATCCCCGGTGACGGCATCGGTGTCGAGGTCACGGCGGAAGCGCTCAAGGTGCTCCGTGCCCTCGTCCCGGATCTCGAGACGACCGAGTACGACCTCGGGGCCCGCCGGTACAACGCGACCGGCGAACTCCTGCCCGATGCCGATCTCGCCGCGATCCGCGAGCACGACGCGATCCTCCTCGGCGCCATCGGCGATCCGTCGGTCACGCCCGGCGTCCTCGAACGCGGTCTCCTCCTGAACATGCGGTTCGCGCTCGACCACCACGTCAACCTGCGTCCGTCGCGCCTGTACCCGGGCGCGAAGTCGCCGCTCGCCGCCGACCACGACATCGACTTCGTCGTCGTCCGCGAGGGCACCGAGGGCCCGTACACCGGCAACGGGGGAGCGATCCGCGTCGGCACCCCGCACGAGATCGCCACCGAGGTCTCGGTGAACACCTGGTTCGGCGCCGAGCGCGTGGTCCGCTACGCCTTCGAGCTCGCGCAGACCCGCCGCAAGCACGTCACGCTCATCCACAAGACGAACGTGCTATCGAACGCCGGCGCCATCTGGACCCGCGCCGTCGAGACCGTGGGCAAGGAGTTCCCCGAGGTCACCACGGCCTACTGCCACATCGACGCCGCGACCATCTACATGGTCGACGACCCGTCGCGCTTCGACGTCATCGTCACCGACAACCTGTTCGGCGACATCATCACCGACCTCGCCGGCGCCGTGACCGGTGGTATCGGCCTGGCGGCGAGCGGCAACATCGACGCCTCGGGCACCAACCCGTCGATGTTCGAGCCCGTCCACGGCTCGGCGCCGGACATCGCCGGCAAGGGCATCGCCGACCCCACCGCGGCGATCCTGTCCACCGCCCTGTTGCTGCGCCATCTCGGGCGCGAGGAGGACGCTGCACGCGTCGAGCGGGCCGTCGAGGCCGACCTCGCCAACCGTGGCACCGGTCCGATCGTGACCACCGAGATCGGCGATCGGATCGCTGCTTCTCTCTGAGCACGGAGTTCTTCGGCGCAGAACGCGCGTGGCACCGGCGGGTACGTCCCGTCCGGCGCCACGCGCGTTTCGCGTATCAGTCCTTCGGCACCACCGGGACCGCCGCGGCGGGAGCGATCGCGGCCAGGGCGAAGGCCGCGGGGAATCCGACCGCGGCGATGAGCCCGCCGAAGACCGGTCCGACGGCCGCGGCGAACACGAACTGCCCGGTGTTCTGGATGCCGAGTGCGCGACCACCCCAGAACGGGCCCGCGATCTCCGCGACGGCGGTGAACGCCAACCCGTTCGGCGCCGAGGTCAGGATCGACGCGACGAGCAGAACACCCACCGCGATCGTCGAATCCGTCCACGCGGTGACGGACAGCGCGACCATCGAGACGACGACAGATACGGCGACGACGCGCATCGGTCCCAGCCGGCTGCCCACCCGATCGGACCAGGCCCCGGTGACGACACGTCCGAGGGCGCCGAGGATCTGGGCGGCGGTGATGACGAGACCGGCACCGACCTCGTCCCAGCCGCGGTCGGCGATGAGCCACACCAGGGCGTAGGTCCACACGACGTACTGCGGCACCACGAGCAGGATCGACGCGAGATGGATCCGCGTGAGCGACATCGAACTCCGGTAGGGATTGCCGAGCACGCCCGCGCGCTCGGCCTCCGCCCGTCCGGGTCGCGGCGGATCCACCACCCCGACCGCGCAGGCGACCGCTGCCAGCCCGCACGCGAGCATGGGAAACGCGAGTGCCCAGGCGATCCCGTGGTCGCCCGCGAGCGTCGGGATGACGAGTGCGCCCGCGGCGACACCCAGCGGCACCGACATCTGCCGGATGCCCATCGCGAGGCCGCGCTGGTGCGGCGGGAACCATCCGACCACCACGCGTCCGCTCGCCGAGTTGGCGCTCACGGCGCCGGCTCCCGCACACATCAGCAACAGGCCGAGCAGTGCGGCGGAGGCGGTGGGGGACAGGTCCAGCGAGGTGGTCGCGCTCGCGAGCCCCATCGCGACGGCCGCGATTCCGAGCCCGGCAGCCAGCGCGAGACGTTCGCCGAACCGGTCGGCGATCGCGCCCCACACGACGAGCGTGAACACGCCGCCGAGGATCGGTGCGCCGGCGAGGGTTCCGGCCTGGGCGAGGGTGAAACCGCCCTCCTGGTTCAGCGTCGGGATGAGGAAGGCGATGCCGTTGATGACGGTGGCCTGGGAGGCCTGTGCGACGACGCCGAGGGCCAGGATCAACCATCGACGCCGACCGATGTCCGGAGTGTCCATGAGTCCCACTATCTGAGAAAGTCGTACCGTTATGTGAAATCCCAGTCGGACTCTATACCCGCGGCACCCGGGCGTCGATCGCAGTGAGCGCGCACCGTTAGACTCCGGACATGCGCCTTGGTCGAATTGCCAGCCCGGATGGTGTCGCGTTCGTGAGCATCGAAGGGGAGGGGGAGTCCGCGACGGCGAAGGAGATCGCCGAGCATCCCTTCGGGAACCCCACCTTCACAGGTCGCAGCTGGCCCCTCGCCGACGTGCGGATTCTCGCTCCGATCCTCGCCACCAAGGTGATCGCGGTGGGCCGCAACTACGCCGCCCACGCCGCCGAGTCGGGCAACGAGGTCCCCGACGAGCCGATGATCTTCCTCAAGCCCAATACGTCGATCGTGGGCCCGGGCGCTCCCATCGTGATTCCGCCCACCACCTCGCTCGTCCACCACGAGGCCGAACTCGCCGTGGTCATCGGACGCCCCTGCAAGGACGTCCCCGCCGCGAAGGCCCGGGAGGCGATCCTCGGCTACACGATCGCCAACGACGTGTCCGCGCGCGACCACCAGCGCAAGGACGGTCAGTGGGGACGGGCCAAGGGCCACGACACCTTCTGCCCGCTCGGACCGTGGATCGAAACCGACATCGACGCTTCCGATCTCGAGATCTCGGCGGAGGTCGACGGACAGACCCGTCAGCGCAGCCGCACCTCGAAGATGGTGCACGACATCCCGAAGCTCGTCGAGTGGATCTCCGGTGTCATGACGCTGCTGCCGGGCGACATCATCCTCACCGGCACCCCCGAGGGTGTCGGGCCGATCGAGCCGGGCAACACCGTCTCGATCACCGTCGAGGGCATCGGAACGCTCACGAACCCCGTCGTCGCCAAGGGATCCTGACCGGAGCTCGCAGCGGGGCGGATAGCCTGGGATGGTCTCCCGTCGATCCTCAACCCTGAGCGAGTCATGACCACCAGCGAAGTACGCGTACGTTTCTGCCCGTCACCGACCGGAACCCCGCACGTGGGTCTGGTGCGCACCGCCCTGTTCAACTGGGCTTTCGCGCGTCATCACGGCGGCACCTTCGTGTTCCGCATCGAAGACACCGACGCCGCACGCGACACCGAGGAGTCGTACCAGGCGATCCTCGACGCCCTCCGGTGGCTGGGTCTCGAATGGGACGAGGGCCCGGAGGTCGGCGGACCGTACGAGCCGTACCGGCAGTCGCAGCGACGCGACCTGCACCTCGAGGTCGTGCAGAAGCTCGTCGACGCCGGTGAGGCCTACGAGTCGTTCTCGACGCCGGAGGAGGTCGAGGAGCGCCACAAGGCCGCCGGTCGCGACCCGAAGCTCGGCTACGACAACTTCGACCGCGACCTCACTCCGGAGCAGCGGCAGGCCTTCCTCGACGAGGGCCGCAAGCCGGTCGTGCGACTGCGCATGCCCGACGAGGACCTCACCTGGAACGACCTCGTCCGCGGCGAGACCACCTTCAAGGCGGGCTCGGTGCCCGACTTCGCGCTCACCCGCGGCAACGGCATCCCGCTCTACACGCTCGTCAATCCCGTCGACGACGCGTTGATGAAGATCACACACGTCCTGCGCGGTGAGGACCTGCTGTCGTCGACCCCGCGTCAGCTCGCGCTGTATGCGGCGCTGCAGCGCATCGGCGTCACCGATTTCACGCCCGAGTTCGGCCACCTGCCGTTCGTGATGGGACAGGGCAACAAGAAGCTCTCCAAGCGCGACCCGGAGTCGAACCTCTTCCTGCACCGCGATCGAGGGTTCATCCCCGAGGGCCTGCTCAACTATCTTGCCCTGCTCGGCTGGGGGCTCGCCGACGACCGCGACGTGTTCTCCCTCGACGAGATGGTCTCGGCCTTCGAGATCTCCAAGGTCAACTCGAACCCGGCCCGGTTCGACCAGAAGAAGGCCGACGCCATCAACGCCGAGCACATCCGCCTGCTCGAGCCGGCCGAGTTCGCGACCCGGCTGAAGGCGTACCTCGTCGAGCACGGCCGGATCGGGGACGACGTCGACGAGGCGCTCTTCCGGACGGCCGCCGACCTCGTGCAGACCCGCATCGTCGTCCTCGGGGACGCGTGGGATCTGCTGAAGTTCCTGTTCGTCGATGATGCCGACTTCACGCTCGACGAGGCGTCCGCGGCGAAGAACCTCAAGGAGGATGCCGCGCCCGTGCTCGACGCGTCCGTCGCCGTCCTCGAGGGCCTGGACGAGTGGACCACGCCGTCGATCGAGGAGGCGCTCAAGAGCGCGCTGATCGAGGGGCTCGAACTCAAGCCGAGGAAGGCCTTCGCTCCCGTGCGGGTCGCGGTGACGGGCTCGCACATCAGCCCGCCGCTCTACGAGTCGATGGAACTGCTCGGCCGTGAGCGCACCCTCGCGCGACTGCGTGCCGGGCGGGCGCGTATCGCCTGACCCTTCGCCGGTCGCTCTCGGCCCGTCGTCGGCATCCGCCGGTGACGGGCCGAGCTCGATTTCAGACCCGCCGAGCTCGTCCCGAGCTCGATTTCATGCTTCTGACCAGCCGATTTGTAGTTGGTGGCGGGGTTGGTGCTAATCTTCTTCTCGGTTCGGAACGGAGGCCACAACGCCCGCAGGGCAGGCCGAAGGAACAAACCATTGGGGTATGGTGTAATTGGCAACACAGCTGATTCTGGTTCAGCCATTCTAGGTTCGAGTCCTGGTACCCCAGCTGAGACGCGGCGGTTTGCCCGCAACGTCTCAGCCAGCTATGCTGGCTGAGCTTCCTTCGGGAAGCGAAGAGAAGAAGTTCCATAGGCCCCCGTCGTCTAGCGGCCTAGGACGCCGCCCTCTCACGGCGGTAGCGTGGGTTCGAATCCCATCGGGGGTACAACGGACTACCCATCGATCTCCGGGTCGGTGGGTGTTCTTCTCTCGGAGGCATCGACTCGTCGATTCCTCGGAAAGTTCCAGGCCCCCGTCGTCTAGCGGCCTAGGACGCCGCCCTCTCACGGCGGTAGCGTGGGTTCGAATCCCATCGGGGGTACAACAACGAAGGCGCTCCGATCCTCGATCGGAGCGCCTTTCGCGTATGTGCGGTCAGTGCGCGGCGGACGGAAGGTAGGCGGCCGTCGTGCCGCCGATCTCCATGGCGGGCATCCCGAGCTTGCGGTGATCCCACGAACGCACCCGGACGGGCACCACGCGGACGGCCACCCGCTTGTGCATCATCTGCTCCACCGCAGGGAGCGCCTCGTCGGTGTACGGGGCGGTGTACCGCTCCCACACGTCTCGGCAGACCTCGAACAGGCGGTCGTGGTCGTCCAGGATCTCCGCGCGCCCCTCGATCGAGACGCCCCGCAACTGGTCGTAGGTGTCGCCGGCCTCGACGAGGACGGTCACGCGATCGTCGCGCCGGAGGTTGACGACCTTCTGTGATTTCGCTTTCGTCTCGAACCAGATCTCCCCGTCGAGCACGGCGTACCACATGGCGACGAGATGCGGGGTGCCCGTCGGTCCGAGGGTCGCCAGGTTCGCGACCCGGCTGCGGCGGAGGAACTCGTCGATCTCCGAGTCCGTCATCGTGATGTCTGCGCGGCGGTTGGTTCCCATGCGAAGCACTCTGGCACAGCGTGGGACCACGCCGCTGTGTTCCTCCCGCCGCCCTGCGTGCAGTCGGCTCAGAGACGCTTCTGGAGCGCTTCTGCGGCGGCGAGGAGGTCGGCGGCCCAGCGGGCGCCCGGTCGGCGGCCCATGCGGTCGATGGGACCCGATACGGAGATGGCGGCGATCACGGCACCGGTGCTGTCGCGCACGGGTGCGGCGACCGACGCCACACCGGGTTCGCGTTCGGCGGCGCTCTGCGCCCAGCCGCGGCGGCGGACCTCGACGAGCACGCGTTCACCGAAGGCGGCGTCGGGAAGGATGGCGCGCTGGGTCGCCGTATCGGCCCACGCGAGCAGAACTTTCGCGCCGGAGCCGGCCGTCATCGGAAGGCGCGCGCCGACGAGGACGGTATCGCGCAGACCGGTCGGCGGTTCGAGAGCCGCGACGCAGACCCGCTGGGTGCCCTCGCGGCGGTACAACTGCACGCTCTCGCCGGTGATTTCGCGCAGGCGGGGGAGGACGAGCGAGGCGGCCTCGACGAGGGTGTCGCCTGCGCCCGCGGACAATTCGGCCAGACCGGGGCCGGGACGCCACTGTCCGTCGCTGTCGCGCATGAGGAGACGGTGGACCTCGAGGCCCACGGCGAGACGGTGCGCCGTGGCGCGGGGCAGGCCGGTCCGCGCGCACAACTCGTTGAGGTTGCACGGCTGTTCGGCAACCGCATGGAGGACTGTCATCGCTTTGTCCAGCACTCCGATCCCGCTATGCTGTCTCATAGGTCGATACCTCCGTCTCGCATAATGGGAAGCATATCGCATGCCGAGAACGGTGGGGACGACGCCATACGCGGCCGGACAGCCCCCGGGATCCCGCGTTCGTCACGTACGACAAGGTGGAGAAGATGGCTGGAAAGACTCTGGCGGAAAAGGTGTGGGACCAGCACGTGGTCGTGCGCGGTGAAGGACAGGGATCGGCGCGACAGCCGGACCTGATCTACATCGACCTGCATCTCGTACACGAGGTGACCAGCCCGCAGGCCTTCGACGGTCTGCGGCTGGCCGGACGCCGGCTGCGGCGTCCCGATCTCACGATCGCCACCGAGGACCACAACGTCCCCACGGTGGACATCGACAAGCCGATCGCCGACCCGGTCTCGCGCACGCAGGTCGAGACCCTGCGCCGCAACTGCGAGGAGTTCGGTGTCCGTCTGCACCCCATGGGCGATCTCGATCAGGGCATCGTCCACGTGGTCGGCCCGCAGCTCGGTCTCACGCAGCCCGGCATGACGGTGGTGTGCGGCGACAGCCACACCTCCACCCACGGCGCCTTCGGTGCGCTGGCGATGGGCATCGGTACCAGTGAGGTCGAACACGTCATGGCGACGCAGACGTTGTCGCTGCGGCCCTTCAAGACGATGGCCATCAACGTCGACGGCACTCTCGCGCCGGGAGTGACGAGCAAGGACCTCATCCTCGCCATCATCGCGAAGATCGGCACCGGCGGCGGACAGGGCTACGTCCTCGAATACCGCGGGGAGGCGATCCGCGCGCTGTCGATGGAAGCGCGGATGACCATCTGCAACATGTCGATCGAGGCGGGCGCCCGCGCCGGCATGATCGCCCCCGACGAGACCACCTACGAGTTCATCGAGGGTCGCCCGCACGCCCCGAAGGGCGCCGACTGGGACGCCGCCGTGGAGGCCTGGGAGCAGCTGAAGACCGACGACGACGCGGTTTTCGACGCCGAGGTCCACATCGACGGCAGCGCTCTGACGCCCTTCGTCACGTGGGGCACCAACCCGGGCCAGGGCGCTCCGCTCGGGGCCAGGGTTCCGGTACCCGCGGAGATCGCCGACGAAACCGAGCGGTCTGCAGCGGAGAAGGCGTTGCGCTACATGGATCTCGAACCGGGCATGCCGCTGCGCGATGTGAAGATCGACACCGTCTTCGTCGGCTCGTGCACCAACGGCCGCATCGAGGATCTGCGCGCCGTGGCGGATGTCCTGAAGGGCCGCAAGGTCGCCGACGGCGTCCGGATGCTCGTCGTGCCGGGTTCGATGCGGGTGCGCGCGCAGGCGGAGGACGAGGGTCTCGGCGAGATCTTCACCGCCGCAGGCGCCGAGTGGCGTCAGGCCGGGTGCTCGATGTGCCTGGGCATGAACCCCGACCAGTTGGCGCCGGGCGAACGCTCCGCGTCGACCTCCAACCGGAATTTCGAAGGACGGCAGGGCAAGGGCGGACGGACGCATCTCGTCTCGCCGGCCGTGGCCGCCGCAACCGCGGTGCGGGGAACGCTTTCCGCACCGGCGGATCTGGACTAGACCACAGGACCGACGAGGAGAATTTTCGATGGAAGCCTTCACCACTCACAAGGGCATCGGCGTCCCGCTGCGCCGCTCCAATGTCGACACGGACCAGATCATCCCGGCCGTGTACCTGAAGCGCGTCACCCGTACGGGATTCGAGGACGGTCTGTTCGCCGCATGGCGCAACGACCCGTCCTTCGTCCTCAACACTCCGCCCTTCGACCGCGGCAGCGTTCTCGTCGCCGGACCGGATTTCGGCACCGGCTCCTCGCGTGAGCACGCCGTGTGGGCGTTGTCGGATTACGGATTCCGGGTCGTGATCTCGTCCCGTTTCGCCGACATCTTCCGCGGCAACGCCGGAAAGGCCGGTCTGCTCGCCGCTCAGGTCTCGCAGGACGACGTCGAACTGCTGTGGAAGCTCATCGAGCAGCAGCCCGGACTCGAACTGGAAGTGGATCTCGAGAACCGGACGGTGACCGCCGGAACCACCGTGGTGCCGTTCACCATTGACGACTACACGAGGTGGCGTCTTCTGGAGGGTCTCGACGACATCGGATTGACATTGCGCCAGGTAGACGCGATTTCCGAGTACGAAAAGTCAAGGCCGTCATGGAAACCGAGTACCCTTCCGGCGCCCTGAAAACACCCCTCGAACGCGCCTTCTCCGGGCCCGGTCCGACGCTCCCGTCGGGCCGGGCCCGGAGGTTATTTGCATGAGAATCCGCGTGGCACATAGACTCTTGCCCGTTTGCGGGTCTACCGTGGACTGGAGTCGGTCTGACGGTGGACCGTGTATGTGCGGAGGAAATCAATGAACAAGGCAGAACTGATCGACGTTCTGACCGAGAAACTCGGTTCGGACAGGCGCACCGCCACCGCGGCCGTCGAGCACATCGTGGACGCGATCGTTCGCGCCGTGCACGACGGTAAGAGCGTCACCATCACCGGATTCGGTGTCTTCGAGAAGCGTCGCCGGGCCGCTCGTGTCGCGCGGAACCCGCGCACGGGTGAGACGGTCAAGGTCAAGCCGACCTCGGTGCCGGCCTTCCGTCCCGGCCAGTCCTTCAAGAACATCATCGCGGGCACCCAGAAGCTTCCGGCTTCGGGTCCGGCCGTGAAGCGCGGTGCAGCCGCAGCGGCCAAGAAGACCGCGGCAGCGAAGAAGGCGGCCAAGAAGACTGCGGCGAAGAAGACCACAGCGACCAAGTCGACCGCGGCGAAGAAGACCACCGCAGCGAAGAAGACCACGGCGGCGAAGAAGACCACGGCGACCAAGTCGACTCCGGCGAAGAAGACCACCGCAGCCAAGAAGACCACGGCGGCCAAGTCGACTCCGGCGAAGAAGACCACCGCCACCAAGTCGACCGCGGCGAAGAAGACCACCGCGGCCAAGAAGACCACGGCGGCCAAGTCGACTCCGGCGAAGAAGACCACCGCCACCAAGTCGACCGCGGCGAAGAAGACCACCGCGGCGAAGAAGAGCCCGGCCAAGAAGACCACGGCCCGCAAGAGCACCAAGAAGTAACACCCACCCG
>NZ_JBMVFW010000016.1:0-79916 GCF_049538275.1 Rhodococcus sp. AB351 | reverse complement strand
CGCGATCTCCCGCAACGCGTCCTTCTCCAACTCGGCATCTGCGAGCAATCGCTTGAGCCGGCTGTTCTGCTCCCGCAGTTCCTTGAGCTCCTTCGCCGCATCGGCATCCATGCCGCCGTATTGACGACGCCAGTTGTACAGCGTCGCCGCCGACACCTCGAGCGCGGCGGCGATCTCCTCGCCGTTCTTGCCTTCCGCGGCCAACTCGTCGGCCCGGCGTAGCTTGCGCACGATGTCCTCGGCCGAGTGACGTTTGCGTCCCGCCATGATTCCTATCGTCCCTTCTTCGCCCTTACCAGGGCAATCAGGACTCTAGAACAACCCGGATCTACTCACAGGGGACACGCCAGGTGCGCAGAACGAACATGATGCCGGCCAGGGCGACCCGGTCGTCGACCGGCTTGCGCCCCGGAAACCGGAACCGGCGGGCAGATCTGGGCGGAAGCAGCGGAGCTACACGCTCCCACAGATCGTCAGGAACAAGATCAACAGACACTCTCGACACGGTGCCCGAAACCGTCCCGGAACGCCATCTACCACGCCGAACTCATTCTGAAACGGTCAGTCAGTACGCGCGGACGTCGAACGCGCCGAAAGCCCCTGCCCGTTGGCCACGAGTGCTCCCGAACCGATGAGGTTTTCGATGTCACCGTTCAGCAACCCCTTGATATCCGAACCTAGCCGAGCCCAACCGAAAAACCTCGCAGTCTCGCGAAGCAATTCCGCTCGCGACAATCCTGGGCAATCCTGAGCCAGTTTCTGCAGTACAAGCTGCCTTTCGATTGCCGGAACATGCCCCGCCTTTCGAGCACACTGCGCCGTCGGTGTCCGCGCGACGCGCGATTCACGTCCCGCTAGATCGTACGCCGTTCCATAAGACACGATCTTCTTCTTCTTCACGAGGTCCTTCAGTACCGCTCGGATCGTCTTCTGGACGACCTGTCCTGATCTCGCCAGCATCCACGCCGATCGAACCCGCGAAAAAATCAGTTCTTCCTCGATCGGCCCTTCTCGATCGACTACCGCAAGGACGACTTGGGAGACTGCGCGGGTGGAGCGCTCATCTTGCAGGTCGATCCAGTGGTAGCCGAGATCGTCAACCGCTTTCTGCCGGATCACTTGCAACTCTGCGTCGCTGAGAAACCTGTACTCCTCAGCCCATTCAGGAGTGCCTTCTTCGACCGACACGAACTCCACCGCGCGCGGCGCCGGTGTAGTTTCGTGCGCTCTATCCGGGGTGTCGGACACCGTCGGCGATACCTCCACCACATTCCTGTGACGCTCTACCTGCACTAGGTGTGGGTTCACCGCACAGGCATCTTCCACCGCCGCTTTCAGACGCGCGATAGCCTCACCACGACTGCGGTACCAGTCGGTTCCCCAAATTCTGTGAAGTTTCCATCCCAGGTCACGAAGAACCGATTCGCGCAGACGGTCCCGGTCGCGCGCGGCTCTAGAGGAGTGATACATCACGCCATCACATTCGATACCCAGCGCGTACGTCCCGGGTGCGTCGGGATGACGAACAGCCATGTCGATTCGATATCCAGCAACGCCGACCTGAGGTTGGACCGAATACCCCATCTCCCTCAGGACGGTGATCACAGACTCTTCGAAGGGGCTCTCCGGCACCGCCTCAGGATCAGCAACCTGTGTGGCGAGAACGTTCGGACCGTGCTCCGCGTACTCCAGGTAACGCTTCAAATGCTGCACACTCTTGTTCGCGCTGTCCGGCAGCTGGCTTCCGTGGAACGAAGCGACGACTTCCATGCGGCGCCGGGCACGGGTGACTGCGACGTTCAAGCGTCTCCATCCCCCGTCCCTATTGATCGGACCGAACTCGGATCGAAGGCGTCCCTGAGCGTCCGGCCCATATCCGATCGAGAGGATGATGACATCACGTTCATCGCCCTGAACGGTTTCCAGGTTCTTGATGAAGAAGCCATCCAAACGGTTGTCCGTGAAGTACCGCGATAGCCCCGGACGAGTCTTCAATGCTTTGTCGACCGCTTCCTCGATGGCCTCGGCCTGAACCTTCGACAGTGCAACGACACCGAGTGTCAGATGCGGTCGAGTTTCGAAGTGATGGATGACTCTCTGTGCGACATACGCAGCTTCAACCTGATTATCTCGCCGGCCGCCACGGTCGTAGATGCCGTCGACCTTGAAGAACTCGACACCGATGTCGTGTCCGTCCTCCCGAGATCCTGGGAAGGTCACCATCGAGTTTTCGTAGAACTCGTGATTGCTAAAAGCGATGAGATGCTCGTGCCGGCTTCGATAATGCCAACGGAGCGGCAGAGAACGCAGGATGCCGCTTGCTTTGGAGGTATCAAGGATGGACTCGAACCCTAGATCGTCGTCTTCCATCTCGTCTTCATCATCACTGTCACTTGCCGCGTTGAAGAAGGACGTAGGGGGAAGCTGCCGTGGGTCGCCCGCAACCACGAGCGCGTCCCCGCGATAGATCGAGTTCACTGCATCTTGAGGGAGCACCTGCGATGCCTCGTCGAAAATGACCACATCGAACCTGAAGTCACTTGACAGGAATTGACTCACGGTAAGGGGGCTCATCATGAAACAAGGCTTGATGAGTTGCACTACATCTCGCGTTTCGTCGAGCAGCCGACGAACCGGCATGTGCCGGCGCTGCTTCATTGATTCGCGTCGCAACACGGAAGCTTGGCCGATTGTGGTCTTCCGTGGGCGTCTCGCATTGCATGCAGCGATCACCTCTCCATGTGCCGCCTCGACAAGCTCGCGGTCCAATTCCTGGAACCGAGCAACCAGTTCGTCTCTATCCGCGCCTCGATGAGGCTTCAGACGACTGTCGGACGAAAAATGGTGCTCTACCCACGAGACCAACACCGCGCGTTCTACAGCCGCGGGAAATTCCTCTCCTGAGACACCTCGCTGTGCGAGTTGATACGGAAGGTCTCGAAGCCGGTACATGTCCAGCACATTGAGAGCTTGGGTACATGTGACCCAGGTTTCCGGCCCGTAGGGATCACTGGCCAGTCGATCGAGCACATCGGTCGCAGCTGCTAGAGACTCCACGATCTCGCTCTTGATCTCGTTGCGTCGTTTGGGTTTGAAACACTCGAGAAACTGATTTTTCTGGCGCTTCCAATCCTCCAGATACCGAGGCAACAAGTCGTCCTGCTCGATGGTGAGCAACATTTTCGCCGTAGGGATTTGCAGTGGCTTCGAAACACCCTCGTTGACCGCACGGCGCACTGCATGGGCCCATGCCATTGCATCCCGGATTTCAGCGGGAGCCGTACCGAATGCGTTGTACAGACCGCCCAGCAGTTCGCGATGCGCACGTTCATTGTCCGAGAATTCTTGCTCGAGACGCCGAGCCGCTGCGGCATTCGATACCGCAGCACGTGCTGACTCTACGTTGAGCCGCCGGTCGTCGACCACGCGCGATACGGTGCTGACGAGATCCAGCGCTTGGGTCAACGGGTCCAGATGCGCGTGCATCCAACTCGCAGCACTGCTGGCAGTGACTTCGAACAGGGCCGGTCCCGACGGCCCCACGACTGCTTGTCGAACGTCGCCTTCCCAATTCGCGACCATCTTGCGCGCGTCTTCGACCCGCTCCAGCCAGCCCTCGGGAACAGAACGTCCATCAGCAAGCGCCCATGCCATCTTGCTCCGGCGACCGAGGTCGTCGAGAACATCGGATGCGTAATGCGCGACGGACTCGGCAGCTCCCAGAGCAATGGACAAGGGTTCTACGTCCGGGTTGCCGTCCTGGGCGTAGCGACCGAGGAGTTCGATCTGAGCGGAGGTGAGATGCCCTACCTCGTCATTCGTCAGGTCCTCGATCGCGTCACGCAACAGCCGACTCGCGGAGCGGGAGTCACTGGCGACCGCATCTACTACAACCTCGAATGCTGTATCCAATCCGGTGTAGAGCATTCCCAGAAGTTTCCGGTCCTCGCTCTCCGTGCTCAGAAACGTCGCGAGTTCATCCTGCGCGTGGTGCGCAGACATCACAGCAGCCCGAGCACTGCCCAGCGTGTGTTCGCTGCCGTCCCCCCGGAAGCGACCGACGATTCGCAATACTTCGTCCATGAAGTCGCACGCCAACGCGAGCGGCTCGAGGTGAGCCTGGACCCAGTAGGTAGTGCGCCCCAGTGACAGGTGAGCCAAGGATGGTGCAATCTCGGACAATTCCCGAATTTCGAGAACGTGCGTCCACGCCTGGAGGTGTTTGTCGAGACGCCGGCTCGTACTGACAAGGGCGGAGTCCAATGCATCGCCGTCTCCCAGTCGCTCACCCAGGATATTCCGCGTCCTCGGATTCACAAGTAGGTTCGGCACGAGCTCGTGGATCGTCTCTGCATGAGTAAGAGCTGCCCGAAGCTGCTCAGTCCTGATTTCGAGAGCGTCAGCGTCCACGAAACGTCCGAGGAGGTTCTTGTAGGACGTGCACATGCGAGAAAGTTCGCGATGTGCCGCTTGCCATTCCTGCGCCAGGTGCAAGGCATCGTAGAGGTCAGCCTTCCAGCTACCGTTCACCGTATGCCCAGCTATGGCCTTCCGATCCGAACGCACCTGCCGCGAGAACAGCGCCCCGAATCCACGAGGACCCTCCGTCAGTCGTGTGATGGCGTCAGAAAGATCGGGCACTTCTACGACCGATGGAAGAAAGAAGCGACCCGCTTCCTCCTTGACAGCTTGTAGGTGATCCACTGCTGATTCGATCCGCCCCACGGCTTCGTGGACCTGCACGAGCACATCGGGATCGAACCACTCCTTGAGGGCCCTGTCTCGACCATCACTCCGGTGGACAAGTTCGATCAGTGTCCGCACATCTTCTATATTTTCGGGTTCGTTGCAACCGAGATTGTGAGCAAGCGACGTCGCGAGTTCATCGGCGTTCGCCAACCCCTCAACCGATTCGTCGAACACTTCCCTGATCCGACGAAGTTGTCTGCTGTTCCACCGTTCGAGATCCATTCCTGAGGGATCCAGGCTTGTGAGTGCAAGCTCGCCGCTCGACCGGCCGGCTACGAGCGAACGATCAAGCTGCTGCCATCTGCGTCCTGCTTCCGCCGAGGCCGACTCGATCGCTTGCTGCGTATTGTCCCGTCTGGTAAAGAAGCTCGTCAGTTTCTCGCCCGTCAAAGCAGTCGCAATTTTCCGCGCCCTCAGCACGCCCTCTGGTACGAACCACCCCTCCAGCGGACGGTGATCGACTAGAGAAAGCTCGGCGATCTTGCACACGATCTCTGCCTCGTGCCCGTCACGGGGAGGGAACATGCCCAAGTCGTCTGCTAGCGCCGAAATATGCAGGTGGGTCCGTTCCAGAGATTCGGATAGACGCCGGAACTCGATGAGAGTGTTACGCAGGCTGTTCTCGTCGAGCGTGGCAAGGACGAGCCCCGTCGGCGTCAGTTCTCCAAGTGCACGCTCGGAGTTGCCCGCCTCCGACTCGAGTCGAAGGGGAAGCTCCCTCCAACGCTCACCGCCGGTCGAGTGAGCACCGGAGACGGCTTCGTGAACCGTTCCCAGCTCTTCCAGGAATCGGTCCACCACTTCCTCGACGTCGTCGACGAAATCCAGCGTGGTGAGCCACCACTGCGGAATGTCGAGACGCGACTTCACGAGTCGTAGCAACTGCAGGAACCGCTCGACATCATGCTCGTTCGCGAGAGATAGTGTGCTCTCGGATATCTCGCGGTAGCGCTCAACCGCCGCAGTCAACACATGAAGTGCTGCCTGCGCCTGTTCGAGCGACGGCCGGATGTTCGTTGCCTCCGGACGGAGTTTCCGCCATGGGAACTGAGGATCAGCGACCGCTACCCAACCGCGAGCAACGGTCTCGGCCGCGTCAACGATCTTGGCCAAGTCACGACCGGTTAGCGCCTGCGAATTGAAACGACCCCCTTCCTCGGGTGAATCAACGTACGCAACAGGGGCATCGGCGAGATTTGCGATTCGGCCTATCGCATCATGCAGCGTACGCTGGAGCGGCCGACGCACCTCGTTCATAGCATCCGCGTACCCCGTAAGCAGTTCGCGTGCTCGCTCGATCTCTTCTTTCGTTCCATGTTCCAGTCGCGGAGCGCGCGGTTCCTCCTCCAATGCACGACCCAATTCCTTGGCAACGGCGGCGCGACTCGTGGATTTGCTGTGCAACGCAAGTACGTACGAATCCAGGCCGACCGAGTGAAGGCGATCGAGCACGACATCGAGCGCGGCCGCCTTCTCGCTGACAAAGAGCACACTTCGCCCTGCATGGATCAGCGCAGCGATCATGTTGGTGATGGTTTGGCTCTTGCCTGTCCCCGGTGGCCCATCCATGACGAATGAGTGCCCGGCGACCGCGGCAGCTACCGCTTGTCGCTGAGATGCGTCCGCATCCAGGACGAGCGGGCTGTCTTCCGGCGGAGAAAGCTCATCAATTCGGTCGAGTTCGATTTCCTCGAAATCGAAGCGGTCGGGTGCCAGGTTGGCACTGGGCCCGAGTGCCACCGCCTGAATCAGGTCACTGCGGACCACTTCAGCTTCGTTGTCCAAGAGATCCTGATACATGGATTCCTTGTGCGAAGCGAAGAGTCCCAGCACGACTCGATCGGATACCGTCCACCCGCTCTTGCCGTCCACACAGGCTTCGACCGCCGTCAAGACAGCATCGATATCAGTAGGATCCAGTTCCGCAACAGGAGACCAGTCGATGTAGAACTGCTCCAGTTTGACCGGAAGTGCAGGATTGAGTTTCGGCTCCTCGTCTTCGTTCAACACAAGGCGGGTTCGCCCAGTCGATGTACGTTCGAGAAGGACCGGTACCAAGATCAGTGGGGCGTCACTCCCGGTTTCTGCTCCGTCCTCTCGCCAGTTGAGCATTCCGAAGCCCAATTGCAGGGTCCAAATGCCGTAATCATTGAAGACCTGGGTCGATCGTCGACGAAGATTCTGAAGCGCCCGGTCGAGAGTGGGGGCGGTGGTCTTCTGCGTGACGATGCCTTCACCCTCGTGCTCGGCAACCGCCCGGAGACGGGCGCCTGCTTGAGGCTCCTCCTCCGGGAGTGGGGCAAAATCCCAACCGCGTTCGAGGCCGAGGAACAGCTCGTCGAGCGAAGGTTGCTTGATCTCCAGAGTCGCGGCTTGTGTATGACGAAAGTTCAGTAGTCGATTTCGGCCACTCAGATCTACCAACGACGTACGCCACCGACCGATAATGCTCTTCAACCGTTCGAGGTCGTTTTCATTGCCGAAGCTCGTCGGAGTCGTCACGCTGATCCTTGCTATCGATATCGTCGGGCTGGCTGCCTGCGAACGGGAGCCAGGGGGTCCTACACGCCCGGTACTACTGATGAGTTCGTCTGTTCTGCTCTACACGCTCGCACTCGTGTGCCCCGAACACGCACCGCCACATCAACCTCCCCGCCCTCGTCACTACACGCAGCCGCCCGCACATCTCAGACATTCTTACCGTTCAGTCCGACAGGCGAGAAGGCGCCCTGCCATTCCGCAGTCCCTGTAACAAGATCGCCGATTGCAGCGATGAACCAGGTCTCCTACCCGCGAATTGTCAGAGTCTGCCCGCAAGCGGAGTTGCAATGGTTTGGATGATTCGCACCTCGCATTCCTACGGTGTACCTGTAGGGAAGCGGACGTCAGGCCGTAGCGCTGCGTAGCAGTTACTGTCGCATCGTGACCGTTCCCGCCACGCATATGGAAACCGACGAGTCGAGTAGTAGCACCCGACGTCACCTCTCCGTCTTCGGCCTCGACTTCGTCGGTCTCGTCGTCGCCCTGTTCTTCTTCGCGTGGAGCCTGAGTCCCTCCCTCATCCCCCGTGAGTGGTATTTCCAGGGACTCATCAGTGGCGTGACGGGCATCGTCGGCTACGGCATCGGTGTGCTCGTCGCGTTTCCCGCGCGACGATGGATCGCGCCGCGCCTCACATGGTGGCGACGGCGCCACACGGTCCGCCGCGTCGCGGAGGTGATGGTCGCTCTCGTCGCGGTAGGGACACTTCTGGGGAGCCTGCTCGCCGCGGCGGAATGGCAGAACGAAGTCCGTGCGCTCATGGGCATCGAGACCACGACGGGCTTCGCGTATCTCCGCACCGGTCTCGTGAGCGTCGCGATCTTCGCCGCGCTCCTCTACATCGCACGCGGATTGCGGTGGGTCGGACGACGCTTCGCGGAGTTCCTCGCGACCCGTCTGCGTGTTCCGGTCGCCGCGGCCGGCGTCCTCGCGCCAGTGATCCTTGTGCTCGCGGTGGTCGTGTTCGTCGACCAGGTTCTGCTCGCGAGCAGTTCAATGGCGGCACGAATCGTGTTCGCCGACGACAACAACAGCACGGACCCCGGCGTGGAGCAGCCTCAGGTTCCCGAACGGTCGGGCAGCCCGGCATCGCCGTCGTCGTGGGAGAGCCTCGGTCGTCAGGGGCGCACGTTCGTCGCCGGTGGGATGGACGCCGAGGAATTGACCGAACTGAACGGCACTCCAGCTCTCGAACCCATACGGGTGTACGCGGGACTCGAAGCCGACGGCACCACCGACGAACAGGTACAGCTGATCCTCGACGAGCTCGACCGCACGAAGGCGTGGGAACGCGAGATCCTCGTGGTCGCCGGCACCACCGGAACCGGGTGGGTGAACCCGTTCGCTGCCGACTCGATCGAGGCGATCTACAACGGCAACTCGGCGATCGCCGCCATCCAGTACTCCTTCCTACCCAGCTGGATCTCCTTCCTCGTCGACAGCTCCGCTGCCAAGGCAGCCGGCAACGCACTGATCAACGGGGTTCACGAACGCTGGTCGCAACTGCCGGAGGACCAGCGCCCGAAGCTCGTGGTCTACGGCGAGAGCCTCGGCTCGCAGTCGGCCGAGGCGGCCTTCGACGACCTCTCCAACATGCGCAGCAAGATCGACGGCGCGCTGTTCGTCGGACCTCCGAACTCGAACCAGCTGTGGCGCAGCATCGTCGACCATCGCGATCCCGGCAGCCCCGAGGTCCTGCCCGTCTACGAAGACGGCGTCGCGGTACGGTTCGCCTCCGACCTGCAGACGCTCGAGGACCAGCAAGGACCGTGGAACGACCCGCGGGTCCTGTATCTGCAGCACGCGTCCGATCCGGTGGTGTGGTGGGGACCGGGACTGCTCTTCGAGCGACCCGACTGGCTCGCCGAACCTCCGGGCACGGATCGCTCACCGTCGATGCGGTGGTACCCCATCGTCACCTTCGCTCAGGTCGCGGCCGACATCATGGTCGGCACGTCGCCACCCGTCGGTCACGGCCACAACTACGAGGACCTCATCCCCTACGGCTGGGCCGCCGTGACGTCCCCAGAGGGGTGGACGCTCACCGACACGCAGCGGATCGCCGAGGCCGTCGAACAGTTGAACACCGCAGACGAGTAGTCGAACACGGCACGCTGCCCGAGGCTCTGCTAGCTTCTCCCCTACGGCTTCGCATTCCGTCTCTTCGCCATGCCTTCCTGCGCCCTGGTACCGACGAAAGCGACCGCCGATGACCACGACCCTCGATACACAGCCCGCACCTCCTGAGCCATCCCCATCGTTCTCGGCTCGGCTGAAGGACGGGATCCTGCGATGGCTGGGCCGGTTCCATCCGGTCGGCCTCGCCGTCGCGCTGCTGTTCTACTGCTGGTCGCTGTCGCCGTCCCTGCTTCCACGCCCCTGGTACCTGCAGGGTGTCGCGACCGGCATCAGCGTCATCACGGGCTACGGCATCGGCGTGCTCGTCGCGTGGATCGTCCGCAAGTGCGGCTTCGAGACGAACTGGTCGGCGACCGTCAAGAAGGTCGGCTGGTACCTGCTCGCAGCGGTCGCCGTCGTGGTGGTGCCGACCTTCCTCGTCCTCGGTTCGTGGTGGCAGGACATCAGCCGAGAACTCGTCGGGATGGAACCCGGCAGCAGCTGGGACTATCCGGGTGTGCTGCTCGTCGCCGTGGTGGTGACGCTGCTCCTGCTCGTCATCGGCCGCGGTCTGCGGCACGTGGCGCAATGGGTCACCGGACTCGTCGTCCGCGTATTGCCGGCTCCCCTGGCGCGCATCGTGAGTGTCGTGCTGGTCGGGCTGATCATGTTCTGGGCGGTGGAAGGTCTGCTGTCGATGGAGATCGCGCGGATCGCCAACGGATCGGCGAGGGCCGTCGACGAGGGCACCGCCGACGGGGTCGAGCAGCCACAGGCGCCGGAGCGATCCGGGTCGGACGCATCTCTCGAACCGTGGGATTCGCTGGGACGTGAAGGGCGCACGTTCGTCGCAGGCGGTCCGTCTCCGGAGGAGATCACCGCGGTGACCGGGGAACCCGCGATGATGCCGATCCGCGTCTACGCCGGTTACCGCTCCCTCGACAGTCTCGACGGCTACACGGACTACGACGAGATGGAGGTGCTCGCCTCGCATGTCGTTGCCGAACTCGACCGCACAGGCGCCTTCGAGCGCGAGTACCTCGCCGTGGCTACGACGACAGGTCGTGGCTGGGTGAACCAGGACGTCGCCGCCGCCCTGGAATACCTCTCGGACGGCAACTCGGCCATCGCAGCCATGCAGTATTCGTTTCTCGCCAGTCCCCTGGCTTTCCTCGCCGACCGGGTCTCGCCCCGCAATGCAGGTCGCGCGTTGTTCGAGGCGGTGTACGCGAGATGGAGTGTCCTCGATCCGGAAACCCGGCCGAAGCTGCTCGTCTTCGGCGAATCACTGGGCTCGTACGGAGGTCAATCGGCCTTCGCCGGCGTGCAGGACATGATCACCCGAACCGACGGCGCGCTTTGGGTGGGCACACCGAATTTCACAGAGCAGTGGCGACGTATCACCGATTCGCGCGATCCGGGAAGTCGCGAAATTCTCCCGGTCATCTACGGCGGGCAGAACGTGCGATTCGCTGCGACACCCGACGACCTCACCGAACTCGACGGCCTGCGCGACTGGGAATCTCCCCGCATCGTGTACTGGCAGCATCCCAGCGATCCGATCGTGTGGTGGTCCTCCCAACTGGTCCGGCACCGCCCGGACTGGCTGCGCGAGGAGCGCGGCGCCGACATCGACAAGGGGATGTCGTGGATTCCGTTCGTGACGTTCTGGCAGGTCACGCTTGACATGGTGTTCGCCGCCGAAGTGCCCGGTGGCCACGGCCACGCCTACACGACCGAGGCCGGGTTCTTCTGGGCGGACATTCTCGGCATCGAGGACGAGGTGCGCGTGAAGGCGGTCTTCGACGCACTGTCGTCGGATGAGTGACGAGGAGAATTCACCCTCCCGCTTAGTCCGGCGAATCGAGTTTTCTCCAGGTTTCTCGCACCACCCCGTGATACAACCTCGATATCGCTTGTGAATCGACACAGGAATGCGAACCGGAGTACGTCGATTCACGGGGATCGATAATTCGTCGACGCGGATCTACCGCGGGAAGGTGTCGCATATGTGCACACGAGTTGTGTGGAACGGCCCGTCCGGTCAAGTGCTCGTGGGACGCAACATGGATTACCACCGCGAAACCGCCACCAATCTGTGGGCGCTCCCCCGGGGTATCACTCGCGACGACGGTGTCGGTGGACAACTCTCGTGGACGTCGAAGTACGGCAGTGTGGTCGCGGGTGCCTACGACATGATGACCGTCGACGGACTCAACGAGGCCGGCCTCGGTGGGCACATCCTGTGGCTCACCGAATCGGACTACGGCACCCACGACAAGAGCCGACCCGCGCTCAGCGTTGCGGTGTGGATGCAGTACTTCCTCGACAACTTCGCGACCGTCGCCGAGGCCGTCGACTGGATCGAGAAGACCGGCGTGCAGGTCGTTCCGCTGGGCGACCCGGCGACCGGTGAGGTACCCGCCGTGCATCTCGCACTCGACGACGCGACCGGCGACTCCGCGATCATCGAATACCTCGACGGCACACCGACGGTCTGGCACAGCCGCGACTACGCCGTCATGACGAACTCCCCCGCCTACGGCGAACAGCTGGAACTGCTGAAGAAGGTGAAGGGATTCGGCGGTGAGGCACCACTCCCCGGCACCGGTAATGCGTCCGACAG
This sequence comes from Rhodococcus sp. AB351, assembly GCF_049538275.1. Classification (NCBI taxonomy): domain Bacteria; kingdom Bacillati; phylum Actinomycetota; class Actinomycetes; order Mycobacteriales; family Nocardiaceae; genus Rhodococcus; species Rhodococcus sp. AB351. Next base: position 67,882 of record NZ_JBMVFW010000016.1, on the reverse strand, counting down.
GTTCGCTCGCGCAGCGCATTACGTCGGCAGCCTTCCGGAACCGCAGAGCCAAGTGCAGGCGATCGCGGGCGTTCTCAGCGTGATCCGCAATGCCGCGCAGCCGTTCCGCGTACCCGAACCCGGAAAACCGTATGCTTCGCAGACGATCTGGCAGACGGTGGCCGACCTCGCCGAGAAGCGTTACGTGTTCGAATCGACGACGCGCCCCAACATCGTGTGGGTCGACCTGAGCGATCTCGACCTCTCGGAGGGCGTACCGGCGGGCAAGCTCGATCTCCTGGGCGACACGGCACTCGAAGGTGGCCTCGCGGGCAATGTCAGCGGCCGATTCGAGAAGTCGGATCCGCTGACGTTCATCGCGATGCCGTCATAGATCTGCACACGAAAGATCCCCGGATGCCTTCCCTTCGGGGATCTTTCTCCATCCGATGGCCACCGCGAACGCTGGGGCGGCCGAGTCGTCTCAGTAGTCGTCGATCCCCGTCATCGTTCGTGTACCCGCATCCACGGTGTCGTCGACGACCGTTGCATCCACCCGGCCCGGCGCGATTCCGCGACGCTCCAACTCCTCCCACAGCCCGGCCATGGCCGCGACCGGGTCGAGGTAGTACTCCGATTCCCGGACCCGCCAGAACTTCCAGCCGCTGCGGTGCAGTTCACGCTCCCGCTCCAGATCGGCGCTCTGCCGGTCGGGGCTCGTGTGCCACTGCTCGTCGTCGCAGGCGACGGCCAGCTTGCCTGCCGCCCCGGTCACGACGAGATCGATGAAGTGGCCGTTCACCTCGACCCGCGGGTTCACGTGATAGCCGCGAGTGGCAATGTCCAGGAAGACGTCCTGCTGGAAGAGGCTGTCGAATGCCTCGTGCCGCTCGTCACGCGTCACGCCGGCGGGCATCGGCTCGGCCGGGCGCGGGGACGTCGTCCGCATGTGGGTGAGCAGCGAGTACCGCAGGTCGGTGCGGCGCAGCGTGTCGATGGTCCTCGAGTGGAACAGCCACAGCTGGTCCTGGGCACGCGAGGCCGCGACGTTGAAGCGTCGCTGGTATTCGGTCCGGGTCAACGCCGCGATGTTCTGTTCGGGCGCCACGACCATCGACAGGAACACCACGTTCCGTTCGTCGCCCTGGAAGTCCGGGGGCGTGCCGACGCGGAGCCTGCGTTCGTCCCACTGCTCCGGCGTGAGGCGGTCCAGCAGTTCGTTCTGGATGATGTCGACCTGCAACTGCCCCTGCAGCACCACCACACCGAAGGTCTTACCGTCGTAGGCGGGATCCTCGACGCACTTCACGAGTGTGTCGACGAGGGCGTGCGCTTCGGCGTAGTTCGTCAGCGTCGAGTTCTGGCCGGTGACGGCACCGTCCTCGACGAGTGTGGTGCGTAGCGGCTGCAGACGGTCGGAGCCGTACTGCCGCATGGGGACCAGCGGGTCGTCGGCGTAGAACTGGTCGCTCGACCACGCGATGATCTCCGGCATCGACCGGAAGTGCTCGCGCAGCCGGACGATGCTGCCGAACCGCGACCGCAGCAACGAGAACAGGCTCGACCGCGGAGTGAAACTGTCGCGCAGGTAGTTCGGGATGTCGGGCAGATACGAATCGAGGCGGCTGAACACCCCGTCGAGCGCGCCCAGCGACACCGCGCTCGGTGCACACTGCTTGTCGTCGCCGACGACGATCACGCGCGGTGCCAACCACAGCAGGAACAGGCTGCTGATATCGGTCTGGCTCGCTTCGTCGACGATGACGACGTCGAACGAATTCTGTTCGGGCGGAATCGATGCCAGCACCTGCTGCAACGGCATCACCCAGGCCGGCACTGCCCCCTGCGCGACCTGCATGGCCTCGCGCGCCGCCGCCCGATAACGCTCCGCGTAGCGGCCGGTGCCCTTACCGATGCTCGCGATGTGATCTCGGTACGAGTGGAGTGCCTGCACCTGCTCGGCGGTGGTGCGGTCGAGACATGCGCTCCACGCCTTCTCCTCGACGAGCTCGGTCGTGAGTCGCGCGATGTCCTTCTCGAGCGTGTCGAGGTCGCGTTCGAACTGTCCGTCGTCGCTGCGCTCGTGGAAGCGTCGCACCCACTCGTCCGCGCGTCGCCACGCCCACGCTTCCTCGATGTCGGCGAGGCGAACCGGCCAGGCCAGGCTCAACGGATTCTCCGCAAGAGCCTGCGCGAGAGCCGGTGCCGCGGTGGTCAGGCGTGCGTGGAGGGAGACCAGTTCCAGCTCCTCGCGCTGCTCCCCTGCCGCCCGATCCCACGCGTCCAGGGCCGCGTTGATGGCGTCGAAGTCGGCGTCGTGGAAGGCGCGGGCCAGCGCGCGGCCTTCGGGCGACGCTCCCCCGGAGATCTGGCCCCGCACGTACATGCCGATGGATTCGAGCCAGTTCTTGCTCGCTTCCGCCGTGCCCGCTGCGGCGATGGTCCGCGCCGACTCGGCGGTGGACCGCGCCTGTTCGATGCTGGTGATCCGCGGAGCACCCGGATGAACTTCGCGCAGTGCGGATTCGACGTCGTGCACCCGGGCCACGAGATTGTCGACGATGGCGCGATCCCGGTCGAGGAATGCGAGCGTACCGACGGCGCGGCTGCGCGCCTCGTCGAGTTCGATGTCGATTCCGAGGTCGCGGAGGACCACCCGCGCGACCCGGATCGCCTCGAGCGCACGCAGATGTTCGGCGACGATGCGCGCCGTCTGGGCGGTGGTGGCGGCGACGCCGTCGACGGTCGCGATCTCCCCGAGCGCTTCGACGGCGGATTGCTCGTCGCTGCGCCGGAACCGGCTGAATCCGCTGCGCCACGTGTCGCCCGCCTCGAGCTTGCGCGCGAGCGCGTCGTACGCCTCGAAGGCCTGGCGTCCCGTCACCGAGATGTCCACCGAGCTGGCACCGACGATCCGGTCGGCCTCCTGAGCGGCCTGCACGAGCCGGGCGAGCTCGGCGGTCTTCCCCCACAGGTGCTGGGCCCGGCCCGAGAGGACGTCGTCGGCGACGCGCTGGATCCGCGCGTCGAGCCGATCCGCGTCCTCCAGGGCACCCTGTAGCTGCTCGCACAGATCGCGGATACCGCCGAGCGCTTCGAGCGACGCATCCTCGAGGATCCGCAGCAGCCCCTGCGTCTCACCGTTGGTCGTGCCGCTCGACGCCTGCGAGACGGCGGCGCACGCGTACTGCAGTTCCCTCTGGGTGGGCAGCGACAGTTCGGGGAAGCGCTGCTGGCGACGGCGCGCGCGCTCGACGCTCGACCGCTGGTGCAGCGAGTGGAGGGTGACGAGCTCGTCGACCGTCAGCGGTGGGGTGTCGGTGAGCAGAGGCGCGGGCAACCACGCGTACTTGGCCTCGTTCGCGCGGACCCGCCGGACGATGGACGCGGCCGTCCCCTCGTAGCCGGCGGCGACGTCGGCGTGGACCTCGGTCTCCTCCGCGCGCGCCTGCCGGATCTGTTCCATCAGCGTCGCGCGACGGTCGAGGGCGTCGTTGCGTTGCGCGGTGAGCTCGTCGATGCGTTCCTGCGCGCGCCGAACGTTGAATTGCGCCTTGCGGATGGCGATTTCGCTGACACTGCGGGTGAGTTCCACGGTGCCGCCGTGCACCGGGTCGGTCACGGCCACGCACAGTTCCTGCAGCTCGGACGGGAGCTTCTCCCGGAGCACGCGCAGCGCCTGCGCCTTCTCACTGGTGACGAGCACCCGCTGCCCACGCGCGAGCAGCGCCGCGACAATGTTCGCGATGGTGTGGGTCTTGCCCGTGCCCGGAGGCCCCTCGACCACGACACCGCTGTCGCCGGCGAGCCGGTCGATGATGTCGCGCTGTTCCTCGTTCGCGGGCAGCGGCAGCAGCTGCTCGCCGGTGAACTCGGTGGACGGCGTGCCGATGCGGTCGAGCCATGCGACCCGGTCGGCCGGTTCGATCGCTTCGACGAGCTGTGCCAGTCCGAGCGGCACCGGGTTCGACTCGTCGGCGGCCGCCTCGGTCATGCGGCGGTAGTACTCGATGAGCGCATGGGCGCCACGCTTGCGCAGCACGAGCACCGGCGACGGCGTCACGAACGCATCCGACGACGACGCTTCGTCCGCACGATCGACGACGTCGACCGGCACGGTGAGCGCACGCTCGGCCCAGCCCTTCAGGAACGCGCGGGCCGCGGGGTCGAGGGGCGACGCGACCTGGGTGACGAGGGCATCGTGCAGTTCGCGGACACTCGTCGGGTCGAAGACCTCCAGGCCGGTGAGGAGCTGAACGTCCTCGAGCGACGGCCCGGCGCTGGGACTCAGCCGGACCACCAGGTCGCCGGAGTCGCCCTGTCGCTCGATGAGCGCGGCTTGGGTGATCAGGTGCGTGTGGACCCGCGCGCCCGCCACACCCTCGGAGAGGTGCAGCAGACCCGACGCGACGACGAGCTCCAGCGATTCGGGCTGGTCCTCGAGGTCGAGCATCGCTCGCTGCAGGAAGGAATACAGATGCGAGGCCGCCTGACGCTCGCGGTCGACGACCGCCCACGTCCGCCAGTCCGTCAGCCAGGCGTCGAGACCGTCGATGCCAAGGGCCTGGGGGTCGAGTTCGGGCTCGACGGCGGAATCCGCGATGTCCCCGTGCACGTACTTCGCGAGCTCAGCGGGCGGGCGCGGGGGCTCTTCGAGCTGAGCGCGACGCGCGCGCAGGACGATGTCGCCCGACGCGGCGTGGGCACGCAGGCCGGCCCTGATGTTTCCCTCCTCGAGGGACATCACGGCGCGGTGTTTGTCGACGACGCGGACGGGCGCACTGCGGGCCTTGACGAGCTCGGCCAGGAAGGCAAGCAGGCGCTGCACGCGATCCCTCAATTCGGGTTCGCTCTCGCCTGACTCCACTCGCACTCCACTCACCCCTGCGGACGTCCTTCCGCCCGTCGACGGATACGGGCATGTCCACCTTAGAAGTACCGATCGACATGCCCGTTTCCGGTCCCACGTGACGCTCGTGACACTTCGACGCGCCGTCGCCGCCGATGCGCTGAGCTGCATCGACGGCGACGGTGCTGTATGGAGGTGTCAGGGGATGGTGACCGTGCGCGATGTCGTCACGCCGTGATTGGTCGCGCCGAGCTCCCGTGCCGTCTGCCGCGGCGGCACCCGATCGAGCGCCCACCGCTCGACCAACAGCGTGATCTTGGTCAGCATCTCGGTGCGCAAGCGCTGGAACGAATCCTCCGGCTCGGTCCCCACCCACCCGAGGAGCACCCACCACGCCCACGCGACCGCGCCGGCGTTGGCGACGAAATCCGGGATCACCGGGATGCCGCGTCCGGTGAGCACAGCTTCGGCGTCGGGCGTCGTCGCGGAGTTCGCGGCCTCGATGACCACCCGTCCGGCGACCCGGCCGACGTTCTCCGCCGTGATGGCGTAGGAGATGGCGGCGGGGACGAAGATGTCGGCGGGAATGCCGATCACCGCGTCGCGCGGCAGTTGTTCGACATCCGACGGGACGCGGGACCGGTCGATCTCCCCGTACTCGTCGCGAAGGTCGAGCAGCGCCGGGATATCCAGTCCGTCAGCGCAATACAGAGTTCCGGCGGCATCGGCGACGGCGGTCACGCGCATGCCCGCTTCGTGCAGGTACCAGGCGGCACCGCCTCCCATCGTGCCGATTCCCTGGATCGCGACGGTGGTCTCGGCCGGCGCCCGGCGGTATGCGTTCGCGGTGGCGATGCAGGCCTGCGCGACGCCGTAACCACCGATCACGTCGCCCAGCAGGAAACCGCCGTCGACCGGCGCATTCAGGGAGGTGCGCACCCGGTCCAGGGTGATCGCCGGGTCCGCCGCACGGCTGATCGCGGCGTGGAAGGACTGATGCAATCCCAGCCGCTCGAAGACCTCGTCGAGGAGATGCTGGGGAACGCCCAGGTCCTCGGCGGTGACCCAGTGCGCGTTCAACCAGGGACGCATCGCCTGGCAGAAGCGCTGCAGCACGTCGACGGCACGGGGATCCTTCGGGTCGAAGTCGATCCCGCCCTTCGCGCCGCCCACCGGCAGGTCGAACACCGCGGTCTTCGCGGCCATGCCGCGCGCCAGGTCCTCGACCTCCGACATCGTGCACCCGGCCCGCATGCGGGTGCCGCCGGTCGCCAGATCGCCCACCAGGGTGTGGACGACGAGATAGCCGTGCGCACCTGTCACCGGGTCCGTCCAGGTGAGACGCATGAAAGGTTCGTCCCTGCGGGTGTCCACCGCGTCGACGCGTGCTGCCATGGTGGTCATATGCGGTCCCCCGTTCGTCAGAGCCGTCGTTACGTCGATTCGGCCGGTGACGCCAGCGTGCCCGGGGGTAGCGCGGGGCGTCCAGTTACGAAACTCGAAGGTGAGAGTTCACGATTTCTACACAACGCGAGCTCACAGCGGTTGCAGGTCTGGAGGCGCGCCCTACGCTGACGGCATGGAGTTGTCCCTGCGCCGGTTACGGATGCTTCGAGAACTGCATCGTCGAGGTACCGTCACGGCCGCCGCGCTCGCCCTGCACTACACCACCTCGGCGGTCTCGCAACAGCTCACCCAGCTCGAACGGGACGTCGGTGCAAAGCTTTTCGAGCGTCGGGGGCGTCGAGTCCAGTTGACGGAGGCGGGCGTGCTGCTCGCCGAACATGCCGAGGAGATCCTGCAGTCGGTGGAGCGGGCGACGACCGCGCTCGAACAGACCCGCGACGGGGTCAGCGCGCGCCTGATCGCCGGTGTGTGGGCCTCCGTCGCATCCACTCTGATCCCCAGCGCGCTGGCGTTGTTGGCCGCCGAGCACCCCGGCATCGAGGTCCGCACGAGAGAGCTCGCCCCCGAGGAGACCGCCGGGGCCGTACGCGACGGCTCCCTGGACTTCTCGTTCGTCATCGAATATTCCGGTTACCCGATGCTGTGGGATCCGGAGTTGACCAAGGTGGTGATCGCGGTCGAGCGATTACACGCCGCGGTGCCGCCCGGGACGGTGTCGGCGGGCACCATCGCGCTCGCCGACCTCGCCGAGCATCCGTGGGTGCTGGCCGGTCCGAAGTCGCACTTCGGTCGCGCGGTGAGCCTCGCGTGTCAGCGTGCGGGGTTCGAGCCGAGGATCAATCACGAGGTCGGTGAGCAGGCGACAGCGCTGTCGATGGTCGCCGCGGGGCTGGGCGTCACTCTCGTCTCGGATCTCGGGCTGACGTTGAGCCCACCCGGAGTCGAGGTGGTGGCGTTGACCGAACCACTCTTCCGCACGATCTCCATCGCCCACCGTGGGATCGCGTCGGAACGGCCCCCGCTGCGCCTCGTGATCGACGCGGTGCGCACCGCCGCAGCGGAACGGGGACTCGCGGCGCAGTAGCCGCCAGCCCCCGTCTGTCGCTGCCTACTGCGCGAGCTGCTTACGCAGCACGTACTTCAGGATTCCGCCGTGCTGGAAGTACTCGGCCTCGGCCGGGGTGTCGATGCGCACCGTCGCGTCGAACTCCGTATCTCCCGCCTTCACGTGCACGGTCTCGGGGATCTCGGCGCTGTCCGCCAGTCCGGTGATGGTGAACTCCTCCTCCCCGGTCAGGCCGAGGCTCTGCGCCGACTCACCCTCCGGGAACTGCAGCGGCAGCACGCCCATGCCGATGAGGTTGGAGCGGTGGATGCGCTCGTACGACTGCGCGATCACCGCGCGCACGCCCAGCAGCAGCGTGCCCTTGGCTGCCCAGTCACGCGACGAACCCGATCCGTACTCCGCGCCCGCGAGCACGACCAGCGGGGTGCCGTCCTCCGCGTACTTCTGCGCGGCGTCGTAGATGCTCATCTGCTCGTCGGTCGGCAGGTAGCGGGTGACGCCGCCTTCGACGTCCGGCACCAGCTGGTTGCGCAGCCGGATGTTGGCGAAGGTGCCGCGGATCATCACCTCGTGGTTGCCACGCCGCGACCCGTAGGAGTTGAAGTCGGCCTGCTCGACGCCGTGCTCCTGCAGATAGCGACCGGCAGGGCTGTCGCGTCGAATCGCACCGGCCGGCGAAATGTGGTCGGTGGTCACCGAGTCACCGAGCAGCGCGAGTACCCGCGCGCCCTCGATGTCGCTCAGCGGTTCGGGCTCCGACGACATGTCCTCGAAGTAGGGAGGACGCCGCACGTACGTCGACTCGTCCTTCCACTCGAACACCTCACTGTCGGGCACGTCGAGATTTCGCCACGTCTCGTCGCCGGTGTAGACGTCCTGGTAGCCGGTCTCGAACATCTCCGCGCGCACCGCGTCGTCGATGACCTCCTGGATCTCCTGCGTCGTGGGCCAGATGTCGCGCAGGTAGACGTCGTTGCCCTCGCTGTCGGTGCCGAGCGGGTCGTTGAAGAGGTCGACGAGCATCGACCCGGCCAACGCGTAGGCGATCACCAGCGGCGGCGACGCGAGGAAGTTCATCTTCGTCTGCGGATGGATACGTCCCTCGAAATTGCGGTTGCCGGACAGAACGGCTGAGACGTTGATGTCGTGCTCGTCGATCGCGGCCGCGATCTCGTCGGGAAGCGGACCGGAGTTGCCGATGCAGGTCGTGCAGCCGTAACCGACGAGGTTGAAGCCGAGCTTGTCGAGATACGGCGTCAGACCCGAGCGCTCGTAGTAGTCGGTGACGATCCGCGACCCCGGAGCCAGCGACGTCTTCACCCACGGCTTGCTCCGCAGCCCCTTCTCCACGGCCTTCTTGGCGAGCAGCGCCGCACCGATCATCACCGAGGGGTTCGACGTGTTAGTGCACGACGTGATCGCCGCGATCACCACGTGCCCGTTGTCGAGTTCGAACTCGTCGCCGTCCCCGACACGCACCGGGACCTTCTTCGACGGCGGCGCCGAGGTGTCGGCCTCGTCGGGCACCGGATCGCGCGGCTCGTCGCGGGAGTCCTCGCTGCGCACCGACACCGGGTCGCTGGCGGGGAACGATTCGAGCACGCCTTCGTCGACACCCGAGTCCTGGACGCGGGAGACGACGTCGGGCACCTCCTCACCGTTGAGCAGCGAGGTCACAGCCTTCGGCGCGAGGGCGACGGGGATGCGGTCCTGCGGTCGCTTCGGGCCGGCGACGGACGGCCGGACCTTCGACAGATCCAGTTCGACGACCTCGCTGTAGTCGGGTTCGCGATCGGGGTCGTGCCACAGGCCCTGTTCCTTCGCATACGCCTCGACGAGGCGGATCTGCTGGTCGTCGCGACCGGTGAGGCGCAGGTAGTCGAGGGTGGCGTCGTCGATCGGGAAGATCGAGATCGTCGAGCCGTATTCGGGGCTCATGTTGCCGATGGTCGCGCGGTTGGCGAGCGGCACATTGGCGACGCCGGGGCCGAAGAACTCGACGAACTTGCCGACCACGCCCGTCTTGCGGAGCATCTCGGCGACGGTGAGCACGAGGTCGGTCGCCGTGGTGCCCTCCTGCAGTTCACCGGTGAGCTTGAAGCCGACGACCTGCGGGATCAGCATCGACGCCGGCTGTCCCAGCATCGCCGCCTCGGCTTCGATGCCGCCGACACCCCAGCCGACGACGCCGAGGCCGTTGATCATGGGGGTGTGCGAGTCGGTGCCGACGAGCGAGTCGGGATAGGCGACGAGCCCGCCGTCTTCGTCCTCCCGCGTGAAGACGACGCGGGCCAGGTACTCGAGGTTCACCTGGTGGCAGATGCCGGTGCCGGGCGGGACCACCTTGAAGTCGTCGAAGGCACCCTGCGCCCAGCGCAGCAGCTCGTAGCGCTCGCGGTTGCGCTGGAACTCGAGGTCGGTGTTGATCCGGAAGGCATCCTCGGTGCCGAAGACGTCGGCGATCACCGAATGGTCGATGACCAATTCGGTGGGGATCAGGGGGTTGATGCGCTTCGGGTCGCCGCCCTGCTGGGTCATGGCGTCGCGCATCGCGACGAGGTCCACGACGCACGGCACGCCGGTGAAGTCCTGCATGAGGACGCGTGCCGGGGAGAACTGGATCTCCGGGTTGTGCGTCGACTTCGGATCCCAACCCGCGACGGCCTCGATCTGCTCCCGGGTGACGAGCCGCCCGTCCTCGGTGCGCAGCAGGTTCTCCAGCAGCACCTTGAGGCTGTAGGGCAGTCGCTCCGAGCCCGGGACCTTGTCGATGCGATAGATCCGATAGTCGGTGTCGTCGACCTTCAGGGTGTCGCGTGCGCCGAAACTGTCGTCACTCATGAACGTGCCTCCCGACTGCGATGTTTCCGGTGGTTACCCGAATGGGTAGCCCGTTCCGCCGCGCGGCAATCACGGGGAGGGTTCAGGTGGTCGTGCGGGCGATCTCGTCAGTGATGAGAGCGATGCCGTCGGGTGGTTCCGTGACACCGACCAGCACGGCTTGTGTGACGCCGTTGCTGAGCGCGACGAGGCGCGTGGCTACTTCGGCTGCTTTCTCGGGTGGCATACCCAGTTCTTCGAGGAGTCGTCGGGCCTCCTCTCTGGTTCCCCGTGTCGACTCTTCCAGGAAGGCGCGGATCCAGGGATCGCTCGCGGACTTGGCGAGGTAGGCGTACCAGACAGAAACTCCGAGGCGTCCGGCTTCGTCCGTCGGGACGGGTTGAGCAAGAAGGGCGACGAGTGCTGCCCGCGGATCGGATTCTGCTCGTTCGTAGCGCTTTTCGGCTTCGGCGACCATGTATTCGGCGCCCGTGCGGATCAGGTGTTCCTTGGAATCGAAGTAATGCTGGATCCGGCCGATCGACACTCCCCCGGCGGCCGCCACCGCCTGGAAAGTCACGCCGTCGATCCCTCGCTCGTGGATGACCGCCCACAGCGCGTACACGATCTCCCGACGGCGTTGCGCATGGTCGACGACTCTCGGCATGATGACACGATACAATATGAACATATTGCAACGTCGACAATCGGGGGTCCCGATGACCCAGCACATTCGATCGAGGAGAGTTCTTCGGCGCGCCGGTCTCGTAGTGGTCGCGGTACTCGCAGTCGTTGGCCTGGTCGCCGCCTACCAGTTCCTCTTCGGCGCGCCGGGCGTCGGCCACTTCCGCAGCGCCGACGGTCGGGACAGTTACGTCGCCACCTATGAGCGAGCGATGTCCACGCTGCCGACACCTTCCGAGGTTCACGACGTCCCCACCCGGTTCGGCACGGTCCGCGTCTACGAATGGACGTCGCCGCAGACGGCCGACTCCGTTCCCGTCGTCCTCGTTCCGGGCCGGGCGTCTGGCGTGCCGATGTGGGGCGAGAATCTCCCGGGCTTTCTTCCCGAGCACCGCGTTCTCGCGTTCGATGCGCTCGGTGACGCAGGCCTGTCCGTCCAGGCCGCACCGTTGACCTCCACCGACGACCAGGCGCTGTGGATCGACGACACGCTCTCAGGTCTCGGAGTGGAGACCGCTCATGTCGTCGGACATTCCTTCGGCGGGGCGAGCGCAGCGTCCTACGCGAAACAGTTCCCTGAGAAGGTCCGTTCACTGACCCTGCTCGAGCCTGTGTTCACCTTCGGCTATCCCCCAGCGCGAATGTTGTTCTGGGCGTCGGTATCGACGCTGCCGGGCCTCCCGAACAGTTGGCGGGACACCGCACTCGCGAGGGTCGGAGGTGTCGACGACTACGACTCCGACGACCCCATGGCCACAATGATCTCGGAGGCCTCACAGCACTTCTCCGCCGCACTACCGACCCCGTCACCGTTGAGCGACGCCGAGCTCCGCGCATTGAGCATGCCCACCTATATCGCTATCGCAGAGCGCGATTCGCTCGCCGGCGGCGAGAAGGCAGCAGCTCGGGCACAGCAACTCGCCGATGCTGCGGTTCTGGTCTTCCCCGACACGACCCACTCGCTCCCCATGCAGGCGAAGGATCGACTGAACTCGGAACTGCCTGAGTTCTGGCGCCGGGTCGAGCAGGACTGACGCGGTAGCGGAGCGCGAAATGGTCATCGGCGCGCGTTGTTGCGCGCACCGATGACCATTTCGCGCTCTCGGGTGGGGGCTTTGTGTAACGCGTGTGGCGGCAGGTGCGACACCCATACGGTCATTCCACACAGAACGGACATTGCATTGAACCTGCCCGCCGGCTCGCGGCCGCCTCATCCCCGGCCTGCCCCGAGTCGACGAGGACGGATCTCAGTGCGCAGTCCCCTGGGTGGGGAAACGCGAACTGGTGGAGGAGTCGACGACCCGCGGCCATAAGCCGCCACGCCAAACACCCTCCCACCCCGTCCGCATACGGACTGCAGCCCACATCCAGGGCGGGGTGCGCTCGACCGACAGCATTCACACAAGGATTGGATTCAATGAAGAAGTTCATCGGAACGCTCGCTGCTGCGGCAACTCTCGCTACGGGCACTGTCGTACTCACTGCACCTGCAGCTCAGGCAGCGACGATTTCCGGCAGCGCGGTCGAGTACGTGTTCTGCAGCGCTAACCAGCACAACAACGAAGTCACCTACTACGACCGATACGGCATGGTCGAGAAGATCGTCAGCTTGCCCGACTTCGACGGGAAGGTCTACTGCGGGGCGATCGAGGTCGGCATCGAGTCCGATTCGTATGTCTGGTCCTCGATTGCCAACGATCACTCGCACTACGTATACGCGGCGATCTACTCGGTGTCCTACCCGCTCTTCTCGGGAAGCACCGGCGCCCCGCCCAACCGGACTCTAATTGCGCGGGAGGAAAGTCGCGATCGCTCTGGCGGCTTCAACTACGCCATCGCATCGTAGCGAACAGACGATTCCATCGAATGCCCTCGGCTCCTTGGAGCTGAGGGCATTCGAGTATGACGATCCGCCCAGTCGCTACAACCCGACAGCGACGCCCTGAGCCGTTGTGTTAACGTCTGCCCGACAATCGATCGGGGGGTCGCATGGGCAGATGGGGTACAGTCGCGCTCGCTGCAGCGGCGGTAGCGGCGACGGCGTGCAGTCCGAGCGTCGCGGACGATACCGCAGGCGACGAGACAACGACATCGACGACCCGAACCCCGCGCATCACCGACGACTCCGGCCGACCGCCCGTCTCCTTCGACCCCTGCTACGACATCCCCGACGAGATCATGAACGCGGCGGGGTATGACGCGGCGAAGAAAGAGCTCGCGGACATGCCGATGGGGACGTACACCTTCCTCGGATGCACCTACCACGACGACAACGAAATTGCTGGCATCAGCCTTGGATACAGCCTCAACATCCTCGCCGGCAACGTGACACTCGACGAAGAACTCGAGAATAGCGCTCACATCGCCACGCCACTTTTCATCAACGGCCGGCGCACCCTTCTCGAAGTCGACCCAGGCCGGCGCAACACCTGTAAGTACGTCGTAGAAACCCGGTTCGGTCTGATCATGCTCACGCGGATCTACCACCCGGATTATCCGGGATCCGCTCCGATCGAGGAGTGGTGCACGGGCTTGGAGGAGCTCACGACGTCGATCGAGCCCTTCATCCCCACATGACCGTCATCTATCCGAAAGCCCTTCGATGAACGACTTCGCTAGGCTCGACCCACACGTCGTCGACGAGATTGTCCGCATCTGCGTGGTGATGCTTCGAGAATTCAAGGATGCCGAGGCAACAGCGGCGAAACTCCTAGATGTCCGTGGATTCGGCGATTTCGTGTCCGCCCAACAACTCGCGGCCGGTTATAGACGTAAAGCCGCCGGCAGCCCTGAATCTGCCGTCGAACGCATTCAGCAGTTCACCGACGCACTCCTGCAACTCCGCGACGCCTTCGCAACCGGCGGAGAAGCCTTCCTCGACACCGAATCCGACTGGGCCCGTCAACTCGCCATCGCCGACCCCGACAGCGGAGCGGGAAACGGTCATCAGAGCGCGCAATAACGCGCGCCTCTGACCACTTCGCGCGCTCGATCGGTTGTGTCGGCGTCCGGCCGGCATTCGATCGGGGTCGAATGGGCAAGGGGAACAACCGATGCGACTTCCATCCACTCGCCCGTTGGCTATTCGGAACGGTGCAGACAGTATCTGCGATTGCGGTCATAATCAATCCGATCCTGTGAATCAGGCCACCCTGCAGATACCTATGGGCGCGCGGAGCGGGAATGGTCATCGGAGCGCGCTACAACGCGCTCTTGTGACTAGTTCGCGCTCCGGAGTGCTGGGCCGAGCCGTTGTGTTAGCGTCTGCCGACAAATCGATCGGGGGGTCGCATGGGTAGGTGGGGAACAGTCGCGCTCGCAGCACTGGCGGTAGTGGCGACGGCGTGCAGTCCGGGTTCGACGGAGCCGGCCACGAGCGACGAGGCTTCCACGTCGGGCACCCGGACCCCGCGCATCACCGACGACTCCGGCAGACCCCCCGTCACCTTCGACCCCTGCTACGACATCCCCGACGACGTCATGCACGCGGCCGGGTACGACGCGGGGAAGAAAGAGCTCGCGGACATGCCGATGGGGACGTACACCTTTCTGGGGTGTCTTTACAAGAAGGACGACTACATCCCTGGTGTCAGGCGTGGATTCGGGCTCAACGTCCTGGCGGGGAATGTCACCCTCGAAGAGGAAGCTAAGAAGAACGGGCACATTTCCGAACCGACATCGATCAATGGCCGGGGTGCACTGCTACGAGTCGACCCGTCGGCGTCACTCGCCTGCACGTATGTCCTGGAAACAAACTTCGGAATCGTCATCTTCGACAGGCTCTACCACTCGGACTCCGTAATTCGTCCGCCCATCGAGGTGTGGTGTGACGGGTTCGAGGAACTCGTCGCGTCGATCGAACCCTTTCTCAACTGATCCACGAGGAGCGCTATGCCATCCGGTTTCACCCGACTCGAGCCGCATGTCGTGAACGAGATCCTCAGGATATGCAAGGTCATGCTTGATGAATTCGACGAGTCACAGGAGACAGCGCGTAGGCTGCTCAACGTCGAGGGCTTCGGGGACTTCGCGTCAGCGCAACAGCTCGCGGCCGGTTACAAGCGCAAAGCCTCAGGCACACCGGAATCCGCAGTCGAACGCATCGAACAGTTCACCCGGGCACTCACCCAACTCCGCGACGCCTTCGCAACCGGCGGAGAAGTATTCCTCGACACCGAATCCGATTGGGCCCGCCAACTCGCCGCCACCGACCCCGACAGCGGAGCGGGAAATGATCATCGGAGCGCGCAATAACACACACCGATGACCATTTCGCGCGTTCGAGTAGTTGCGTTGTTGTCGGCCGACAATCGATCGGGACCGAATAGGCAAGGGGAACAGCTGATTCGACTTCCATCCGCTCGCAGGTTCGTCATTCGCTACAGTTACGACAGGCGCAAATGGCAATTTCGCGAGCGGATGCAGTGAGAAGATGCCCCAGCGCCATCACCGACCCCGGCAGCGAAGCGGGAAATGGTCATCAGAGCGCGCAATAACGCGCACCGATGACCATTTCGCGCGCTCGAGCAGTTGTGTTGGCATCCGGCCGACAACCGATCGGGGTCGAACAGGCAAGGGGAACAACTGATACGACTTCCATCCGCTCGTCGGTTGGCCATTCGCTACGGTTGCGGCGCGTGCAATCGGCAAATCCGCGAGCGGATGCAGTGAGGAAGCACCCCTGCGCCGCCACCGACCCCCAACAGCGAAGCGCGAAATGGTCACCAGCGCGCGCAATAACGAGCACCGATGACCATTCCGCGCTCCTACGACTGCACAGAACCGAGTACTAGCCCTGCGGGCGGCGGTGACCCCAGTAGTGAGCGGAACCGTAGCGGGTGGGGAGCCAGTTCTCGTCGTCGATGAGAATACCGCCGACGCCGTACTCGATGCCGAACCCGAAGGGCTGCGGACGTAGAACGAGATCATCTTGTCGTTCGTGTGCTTGCCGAGGGTGGAGAGGATCGGGATGTCGCTGTCCTCCACCTTGTCCCACTGGCGGCCCAGCAGATCGAGGTCGTCGATCTCGAACATCAGGTGCCCGATGCCCTTGTTCCGGTGCGGCGCATGGGCATACGCGAACGAATGGTGGCGCGGGTTGCAGTGCAGGAAGGTGCCCACCGAGCCCGGCATGTCGATGTGGTCGCTGAGCCGGAAACCGAGGATGTCCCGGAACAGGCGGTCGTAGACCTTCGCATCGCCGTGCAGCGCCTGGAAGGCGTGCCCGAAACCGATGTCGCTCGCGACGAAGTTCGCGCCCGTGGGCGAGACGAACTTGTCGAGGGCGTTGCGCAGACCCCAGAACAACTCGTGGTCGATGACGTCCTCGGGGTCGCGGAAGCGGACGAGATCCATGACCTGCCGCTCCTCGATCACGGAGGAGTCGACCGACTCGACGTGGTAGCCGGCGTCGACGAGGCGCTTCGACAGTTCCTCGAGAGCTTCCGGTCCGCCGACGTCCCAGCCGAGCGCGGTGACACCCGGGTCGTCGGAACGCCGCACGTCGAGGCGGTAGGCGTACTCGTCCATCCGCATCAGCATCCGGTCGTCGTCGCGGTAGGCGACCTGCAGGCCGAGGAGTTCGGAACCGAAGGAAACCCACTCGTCGAGGTCCTTCGCGCGGACGACCGCGTATCCCAGTGCCCTGACTCGAGCGTTCATCATTTCTCCTTGGTCGATGGGGTGCGCGCGGCGAGAGCCTCGGCGGTGCCGGCGGCGACGGATCGCAGATCGTCGATCCAGCGCAGCACCTGGTCACCGGACGCGGCGCGCGGAAGCCGGGACAGTCGCAGTGCGATGCGGGTGCGTCCCTCAGGGTCGGGGACGGGGACGACGACCGAGTGCAGGTCGTACGTGCCGTCGGGGTCGATGTCGGGTTCGTACAGCGACGCGGTGCCGGAGATCATCTGCTTCATCCGGCGGTCGTGCTCGGGCAGGACGTCGCATCCCGAGTAGTCGTTCATCACGGACACGCGAGCGAGCTCGGTTTCGGGCATGAGCGACATCGAGTAGCCGCGGTCACGGACCTTCTCGAGGTTCGAGACGAAAGCTGCTGTGTCGTCGTTCCTTCCGGCACGGCCGAGCCACTGCTGCACTTCGTCGTCGGAGGCCTGGCTGTGGAAGACGGTGCCGAGCGGCGGGATCAGAGGAATCCGCTGTCCGATCTCGACGGCATCGGGATCACCGGAATGGTTCTCGGTCATCACGAAGACCGCTTCGTCGCCGACGCGTGCGAGCACACCGCAGTCCGCGCCGACGCCCGCGG
Source organism: Rhodococcus sp. AB351 (assembly GCF_049538275.1). Lineage (NCBI taxonomy): Bacteria > Bacillati > Actinomycetota > Actinomycetes > Mycobacteriales > Nocardiaceae > Rhodococcus > Rhodococcus sp. AB351. Next base: position 50,812 of record NZ_JBMVFW010000016.1, on the reverse strand, counting down.
CGAGCGCTTCGAGTCCGCCGCGGGCCGCCTCGGCCATGCGCACGCCCCGGATGAGTTCCGGGTCGGCGGGTGCGACGGAGGTCGGCAGGGAGAACCTTCCGTATCCGCCCTGGAAGAACAGCAGCGGCAGCGTCGGGCGGGCCACGTCGAGGTCCTGCACACGGCCCATGACGATGAAGTGATCGCCACCTTCGAGTTCGTCGGCGACCTCGCAGTCGATCCAGGTGACGGCTCCGTCGAGGATGGGGGATCCCGACGGCGCCGGCGTCCACTCGACACCCGCGAACTTGTCGTCGCCGCGGGCGGCGAACCGCCCGCAGAGTTCACGCTGGTCGGCGGCGAGCACGTTGACGCAGAAGTGGCTGCTCGTGCGGAGCCGCGCGTAGGTGCGCGACTCGCGGGTGGGCAGGTACGCCACGATCGGTGGGTCCAGCGACACCGAGGTGAACGAACCGACCACCATGCCCACGGGCTGCCCGTCGGCGTCGATCGCGGTGATGACCGCGACGCCGGTCGGATAGTGCCCGAGGGTCTGGCGGAAGCGCGCGGGGTCGATCGTGCCGTGGATCTGCATGACCTCTCCCCTACGCGGTCGCCGGGTTGCGGATGAGGGTGTAGACCTCGGCGCGCAGGTCGGCGAACTCCGGCAGTGCCTTCGTCGACAGCTGGTCGCGCGGCTGCGGCAGGTCGATCGGGAGCATCGCGGTGACGCGCGCGGGACGACCGGACAGTGCGAGCACGGTGTCGGCGAGGTAGACGGCCTCGTCGATGTCGTGGGTGACCAGCATGACCGTCAGTCCGAGATGGTCGCGGACACGCAGCACGAGGTCCTCGAGGTCGGCGCGGGTCTGCGCGTCGACGGAGGCGAACGGCTCGTCCATGATGATCGCGCGCGGGTTCGACGCGAGGGCGCGGGCGATGGCGACGCGCTGCTGCATGCCGCCGGACAGCTGCCACGGGTACGCCTGGGCGACGTCGCTCAGGCCGACCTCGACGAGCGCCTGCCGTGCCTGCTTGAGGCGTTCGGCCTTCTTGACGCCGGCCGAGCGCAGCGGCAGGGCGACGTTGTCGATGACCGACAGCCACGGCATCAGCGACCGGCTGTAGTCCTGGAAGACGATCGCGAGGCCTTCCGGGGGTTCGGTGACGCGCTTGCCCTCGAAGAGGATGTCGCCTTCGCTGGGGCGGATGAGTCCGGTCAGGCACTGCAGCAGGGTGCTCTTGCCGACGCCGGACGGGCCGACGATGCACACGAATTCACCCTTGCCGACGGTGAAGTCGAGGCCTTCGAAGATCTGCGGTCCGCCGTAGCTGTGTCCGAGACCGCGTACTTCGAGCACCGTACCCGTGCGGGTCTCGGGCTTGGTCGCTTCGGTAGTGGTCATCATTTGCCTCCACGGTTGTGCGCGGTCATGCCCGCATGCCAGGCCAGCACGCGACGCTCGACGAGCGCGAAGAGCTTGTTGAGCAGGTAGCCGAGGATCCCCAGCGCGATGATGCCCGCCCACATCGAGGTGATCTTGAATCCACGTTGTGCGTCGAGGATGTAGTAGCCGATGCCGCCGGGGGTACCGACCATCTCGGCGACGACCATCGCGACGATGGAGATCGCCAGCGCGGTGCGTGCACCCGCGAAGATCTGCGGCGACGCGGCGGGCAGGATCACGAAGCGGATCCGGTCCGCGAGCGTGATGCGGTAGCTGGCGGTGACCTGGTGCAGGACGGGTTCGACGGAGCGGACACCGTCGATGGTGTTGAGCAGGATCGGCCAGGTCGCGACGAGGGCGATGATGGCGATCTTCATCGAGTCACCGAGGCCGAGCAGCAGGATCATCACGGGAAGGATCGCGACGCCCGGTGTGGCACGGAGGAATTCGACGATGGGTCGCACCGCGTTGTCGACGCGGGTCATGACGCCGAGCGCCAGTCCGAGGCCGACACCGGCGACGCAGGCGAGTGCGAAGCCGACGAACAGTCGCTGGAGACTCGGCCAGATCTCGGTGCGGATGCCCTCGAAGAACCACACGTCGGCGAACTTGTCGAGGATCTCCGACAGCGGCGGGAAGTAGGGGTCGGTGCTGGTGGCACTGAAGATTGCCCACAGTGCGATGAGCAGGACGGGGAGCCACAGCTCCCATGCGAGGCGGCGTACGACGGTCACGGCTTGTTCACCCTTTCGGACGGGTGCCACCACAGCACGCGGCTCTGCGCGAGAACGAGAAGACGGTTCAGGCAGATACCGAGTACACCGGCGGTGAACACGTAGACGAACATCCGCTGGGTGTCGTCGACGGTCAGGGCTTGGTAGAGGCGCTGGCCGATGCCGTCCGCACCACCGAGGAACTCGGCGGAGATCGTGATCAGGAGGCTGATGGTCGCGGCGATACGCAGACCCGTCATGAGGAACGGCATCGACGACGGGAGGTAGATGTCCCGGATGCGGCTCGCCGGCGACAGGCGGAACGCCCGGGCCACCTGCTTCATCTGCGACGACAGCTGCTGTGCTGCGTAAGTCGACTGGACGAGGATCGGCCAGACGGCGCTGAACATCACCAGGACGACGGCCATGGTGCGGGTGCCGCCGAACAGCAGCAGCACCAGCGGCAGGATCGCGACACCGGGGATCGTGCGTCCGAAGTCGACGACGAACGAGGTGCTCTGCTCGACCTTGCGGTAGGTGCCGTTGACCAAACCGAGCGGAACACCGATCAGCACGGAGAGCCCGAAGCCGATCAGGGCGGTCAGCAGGGTGTTGCCGACGGCGTCCCAGTACTGGCCGGTGACGACGAGGTCGGCGCCGGTCTCGATCAGCTGGAGTGGCGTCGGGATGCCCGAGGCCTTGCCCGGTCCGGTGACGAACACGTGCCAGGCGACGACGACGATCGCGAGGGCGACGAGCTTGCCGGCAGCGGAGGTGAGCCGCGCGGACATCGTCTTGCGCTTGCGTGCTGCGGCACGTCCGATCGAACCGGCGGGGCGCGGTGGGGTCACCTCCCGAGCTGCCCCGGGCGCATTCGCGGTGGCGGTGGGGCTCATGTCAGCCACCCACGATCATGTCGCCGGGAGCGGGAGCGTCCGCCTCCTGGACCAGGCCGTAACGGACCATCCGGTCGAGGGTGGAGTTGATGTTGTCCTCGGTGATCGGGGTCGTCGGGAACTTCGGGTAGATGGCCTGCGACAGGATCGCGGGATCGACCTCGATGTAGGTCGCGGCGACCTCGGCGGCGAGACCGTCCTGCTCGGCGAGCATGGTGTTGGCCTCGACGACCGCGTCGCGGAACTTCTCGACGTTCTCGGCGTTCTCCGCGGCGTAGCGCGGGGTGGTCACGTAGGCGTACGACAGGTCGCCGCCGGCGTTGACGAAGTGGTCGAGGACGCGCAGATCCGGATCGTTGAGGGTGGCGGTGCCGGAGGGCTCCGCGGTGGTGACGACGTCGACGCTGCCGGAGCGGAGTGCGGCGAGGGTGTTGGGCACCTCGACGAACTCGGTCTTCGACGAGTCACCGCCGGCGTTGTCGATGGCCTCACGCACGTCGAGCCACAGCTGGCCCTTGGTCTGCGGGATGCCGAAGGTGGCGTTCTCGAGGTCGGCGACACTCTGGATGGGGCTGTCCGCCCGGACCCAGAAACGTCCGCTGGTCAGACCGTCGTCCTTCGCGGGGGCTCCCACGGCTCCCGGAGCGGCCATCACGAGGTCGACGCCTTCGGTCTTGGCGATGATCGGGCTGACCATGTCCATGAGGGCGAAGTCGATCTTCCCGCCGAGCAGCTGAGGGGTGGCCTCGCCGGGCGTCGCGACGGTGACGAGCTCGACGTCGAGGCCGTGCTTGTCGAAGACTCCTTCGAGGTCGGCGGTACGCGGTCCGAGGGCGTTGAAGCTCGGGAACACGGCGACGCGCACGGTGCCGTCGCCGGCGGTGTCGGCGTCGCTGGATCCGCCGCACGCGGTCAGCGCGAGCGAGGCCAGTGCGCCGAGGGCGAGCACCTTGAGCGGGCGCGGGAACTTCGTGATGTTCATGGGGCTCCTTGGGAAGAAGTCGCTGTACAGGTGGGGAACGGGCGTCGAGGGGGCGGGACTGCTCGTCCGTTCGTCGACATCAGGCCCGGTCGGCACCGGCAGCACCGCAACGAATGCTGCTGAATCTGCCAGGGCCGGGGCGGCGGGGGAACCGAAATTCCATTGGGTGATTGCAACCACGAAATCCGGGTGGGCCGCCCCTTAACGTGGACCGCATGGCAAGCGATTCGATCGTGTCCATCACTGAGTGGAGGAACCGTTGACCGTTCTCGACGACACCCACAATGGGTCCCGCGAGGAGCGCGCCGGCCGCCAGATGACGTCGGTGGCGAAGGCGCTGCAGCTGCTCGACGCATTCCGCAAGGCTCGCGCCGACATGAGCCTGAGCGAACTCGCGCGTCGCGCCGATGTGCCGAAGTCGACGGCCTTCCGCCTGCTCGCCGAGCTCGAACAGTCCGGTTTCGTCGCCCGCAACGGTACGAAATACCGACTGGGGCTGTCCTGCTTCGAACTCGGCGCACGTTACAGCATGTGCCGTCCGAACGGTCTGCGCGACACGGCAAGTCATTTCGTCAGTCACCTCCACACGGCTACCGGTCTCACGGCTCATCTCGCTGTCCTCGACGGTCCCGAGATCCTGCATGTCGAGAAGGTCCAGGGCCCGAACAACCCTGTGGTTCTCACGATGCCGGGCCAACGTCATCCCGCATCCTGCACGGCACTCGGCAAGACGCTTCTCGCTTTCGGCAGTTCCGAGGACGTCCGTACCGCACTCGACGCCGGTCTGCCTCGTTTCACTCCACACTCGATCACCGACCCTCGTCGTTTCATGTCCGAGCTGAAACGGATCCGGGAATCGGGCGTCGCCTACAACCGTCAAGAGCTCTCGCGCGAACTCGTCTGCGTCGCTGCCCCGATCATCGTTCACGGGACGATCGAAGCGGCCGTGTCGGTGTCCGGACCGACCGCAGGCGTCCGGTGGGACCGGACCGAGATGCTCGTTCGTCGTGCGGCAGCGGATATCTCGGCTGCTCGCGGTCGGAACATGAGATCGCAGATCTGAGTGTTTCCTCGAGGCGGGGGACGGCGCGCACCGTCCCCCGCTTCGTCACATCCGGACGTTCTTCGGGGGTTCGCCGCCGAAGGTGATGGTGCCCGCGGCCTCGTAGATCGGCTCGGCGACGTTCGCGCCGTGCCCGAGGGCGATGTGCATGTCGCGCCAGAACCGCTGGATCGGGTTGTCCATCCGCATCGCGGAGCCGCCGGCATGGGAGACGAGCTTGTCCACGGCAGCACCCGCGCGTCGGGACACACGCGCCTGGTTGCGTCGCACCTCGGCCCGCAGAGCGATGTCGATCGGCTTGCCCGACTGCGCCACCTCGTACAGGCGGTCGATGTCGGCGAGGAACTGCATGCGGCTGGCCTGCAGGTCCGATGCCGCCTCCCCGAGAGCGTGCAGCTGACGCGGGTCGGTCGCAGCGGTGACGCCGCGGGCCGACACACGGGTACGGGTGTAGTTGATCCAGTGTGCGAGAGCACCTTCGGCGGCAGCAAGAGTGCCGGCGGTGATGGCCCCGCTGAACATCGCGTGGAACGGCATCCGGTAGAGCGCCACGTCGCCGCGGCCTGCCTGGCGTGCGGCTGCTCCGGAACCGAGATCCTCGGGGTCGATGAGCCGGTGGTCGGGCACGAAGGCCCCGTCGATCACGACGTCCTTACTGCCCGTGCCCTTGAGGCCGACGACGTCCCACGAGTCGTGGAGGATCGTGTAGTCCTTGCGGGGAATGATGAAGTGACGCAGACCGTCCGGACGGACATTGCCGTCGTCGTCGGTGAGCATGCCGCCGAGGACGACCCAGTCGCACAGATCGGTGCCCGACGAGAACGGCCAGCGGCCCGAGAAGATCCAGCCACCCTCGGTGCGACGTGCCCGCCCGATCGGAGCGTACGGCGAGGCCACCCAGGTGTCGGGATCCTCGCCCCAGATCTCTTCCTGGACCTGACGCGTTCCCTGCGCCAGTTCGAAGGAGTGGACGCCCACGACCGACGAGACCCATCCGGCCGACGCGTAGCGGCTCCCCACCGCGAGTACGGCCTCGAAGAACTCGCGCGGGTGGAGTTCCGATCCGCCGAAGTCCTTGGGCTGCAAGGCGCGGACGATGCCGACCTCACGGAGGGTCTTGTGAGTGGGCTCGGTGAGGTGACCGATCTTGTCGGACTCCTCGGCCTGGGATTCGAAGAAGTCTGCGAGTTCCTCGACCCGCTGCACCAGTTCGCTCATCGTTGTCTCTCCGGTCTCAGGCGTTCGGGGCGGTGTTGAGGACGAAATCGCGCACGACGCGGTTGAATTCGTCGGCGTGCTCGAGCTGCGCCCAGTGGCCGCACCGGTTGAGGAGCAGCAGACGCGAGTCGGAGATCATCGAGACCAGGCGAAGGCCGGCTTCGAAGTGCACCACTCGGTCGTCGCGACCGTGGATGACCAGCGTGGGAGCCTTGATCGACGCGATCTCGTCCATCGACGCCTCACCGCGGCGGGGGCGACCCAGGCCGGCAGCGAAGTTGTCGAGGTGGTCCTGGCGTGCGCGGGCGTTCTCCGAGCGCTGCAGAACCAGCTCCTCGGTCGCGAACTCCTTGTCGAAGGTCATGATGTCGACCAGCGCGCGCATTGTCTCCGGCGACGGATCGAGGTAGCCGCGGTGCAGGACCTTGAGACCCTCCGAGGGGCCGTTGCCGGGGCTGAAGATGCGCGGGCCGGGGGCGCCGGCACCCATCGAGACGACGTGCGACACACGATCGGGATGGCGCGCAGCAACCTTCAGCGAGGTGGCGCCGCCCATCGAGTTGCCGACGAATGCGGCCTTCTCGATTCCGAGGGCGTCGAGCAGGTGGATCGCGGAGGTGACGTGGTCACGATCCTCGTAGGTGACGGAGTCGGACTTGCCCCAGCCCGGCATGTCGGGCGCGATGACCTGGAAGTCCTCGGCGAGCTGCGCCATGTTGGGGTTGAAGTTGCTCCAACCGGTGGCCCCCGGGCCGCTGCCGTGCAGCATCACGATCGGATGTCCCGCCCCTGCCTGGTGCAGGTGGATCTTTCCGTGGGGAGTGTCGATGTACCGGCTGGTTTCGGCCTCCGAGAGGTGGGCTGGCATGACTGCCCCTTTCGTCTCAGCTTGTGTGCCGCAAGAAGAGGTGCGCGGCTCTTGGTAATGAGCGTCACATCCCTGCCGATGCCCTTCCATCGGATCGTTCCGATATGCGGCACACTTCGCGAGATTGCCGAAATCCGGTCCGGCAGCACCGTTCAGGAGCTGCGCGAAGCTATTTCGCGGCAGGCATCGGAAATCAGGCCGCGCACCTCGTCGTATCTGTCCGGCGCGATCCTGGTGGTCGCGCCGGCGATGGCCAGAGCCGCCGGCACTCCCCCACCCGGTGTGGAGATCGGCGCGGCAAGGGACGTGAGACCGTCCTCCATCTCGTCGACGGAGACGGACCACCCTCCTGCCCTGATCGTCGCGAGGTCGTCGCGTGTGGGAAGAGTTCTGTTGCGATGCACCGGGAGCTGTTGGGACACCCTGCGGACCGTCGCGTCGTCGGCATAGGCGAGGAGCAACTTCCCCGCCGCCCCGTAGCCCAGGGGCAACGCCCTGCCCAGGACTGCCACCGGGCGCAGCGCGTGCGGACCCTCCACGGCATGGACGCAGACACGCGAGTCACCGTCGCGGACGTAGAGGTGCACGCTCTCGCGGACCTGGTCGCGCAAGGTCGCCATCACGGGTGCAGCGATGTCGCGGATTCCGATGGACCGGTCGGCGAGTCTCCCCCACTCGACCAGTCGGTACCCCATCGTGTACTCGCCGTCGCCGCATCTGCGGACCAGTCCGTGCCGCGCGAGTTCGACGAGGAGCCGGTGCGCCGACGACTTGGGAATGGAGATCTCCTCGGCGAGCGCCCCGAGACGCATCGGCCCGGGAGCGCGACCGAGGGTGTCGACGAGCTGCACGGCCTTGTCGAGAACGGACACCTCAGCCCACCGAACGGAGAGACGGAGGCAGACCGTCGCTGACGGCGCGCGCCGTGTCGACCACGGCATGGACCAACGCACCGATGTTGAACCGAGGACGATGCACCGCGATGCACACGACCGACCGCACTTCCCGAGGCTTCGCGAACACCGGCGACGCGATCCAGTACATACCGTCGGCGCTCTGGACGACGGCTGCGCCGGTGCGACGGATCTCGCACAGCTCCTGACGCAGACGGAAGGCGTCGTTGTGGTCGTGCTGTGTGCGGGCAGTCAGCTCCGACACCTCGTCCGGGGACATGTAGGCCATGAAGACCGATCCGGGCGCCGAGTTCACGAGGTCCAGGCGCCGGGGAAGGATCCGACCCGTGCGAGTGGAGCTGCCGGCGATGACGTCGGCCAGCACCACGCTGTCCCCGTCGCGGGAGGCCAGGGCCACGGCTTCCCGCGTGCTGGTGTGCAGGTCGACCAGGTGCGGGCGCGCGACATCTTTGAGGGTGCGAGCGCCGGGGACACCCCAGCCGAGACGCCACAGCCGCATACCCAGGCGATATTTACCGCGCGCTGCACGCTCGACGGCTCCCCACTCCACGAGGCTGGCCAGCATCCGATGGACGGTCGCCGGCGGGAGGCCGGTCGCTGCGCACAGCGACCCGATCGTCTGCTCCGGCTCGGCGTCGGTGAAGCACTCGAGGATGTCGAATGCGCGCCCCAGCACGGATCGACGGTTCTCGTCGGTGACGACAGCGGCGGAGTGGGTCATAGAAGCCTCGCAGTTCGGAACGTCGTTCTACTATTCGGAACGATGCAGACGGTAGATGCGATTGCAGTCACAATCAAACTGATCTTGTGAGACAGAGCACCGACGCCTTGTCGGCGCGGGGAGCGGGAAACGGTCATCGGAGCGCGCAACAACGCGCTCTTGTGACCACTTTGCGCGCCGGGGTGCTCGACCGATCCGTTGTGTTAGCGTCTGCCGACAAATCGATCGGGGGGTCGCATGGGTAGGTGGGGAACAGTCGCGCTCGCAGCACTCGCAGTAGCGACGACGGCGTGCAGTCCGGGTTCGGCGGAGCCGGCCACGAGCGACGAGGCTTCTCCTCCGGCCACCCGCACCCCGCGCATCATCGACGATTCCGGCAGACCACCGGTCACCTTCGACCCCTGCTACGACATCCCCGACGACGTCATGAACGCAGCCGGGTACGACGCGGGGAAGAAGGAAGTCGCGGATTACCCGATGGGTACCCACACCTTCCTCGGTTGTACATACCGAAAGGATGACCACGTCCCCGGAGTCCGGCGAGGCTATAGCCTCAGTATCTTGTCCGGGAATGTGACCCTCGACGAAGAACTCGCGAAGAACGGCTCCATAGCGACCGAAACTAGCATTAACGAACGTCGGGCACTCCTCAAGATCGACCAAGAGAACTCTGCCGCATGCAAATACGTTCTTCAGACCAACTTCGGTGTCGTCTTCTTCAACAGGCTCTACAACAAGGACCACGCAGGAGAAGTACCTCAGAGCGAGTGGTGTTCGCGCATGGAAGAACTCGTTATTTCACTCGAACCGTTCATCGGGAACAAATAGGGAATTACATGCCAGACTTCACCAGGCTTGAACCGCATGTCGTATCCGAGATCTTGAGAATTTGTGAAGTCATGTTGGTGGAGCTGGACGCGTCCAGAGCGAGGGCCGATAACCTCACAGATACGCGAGGTTTCGGTGACTTCGACTCCGCCCAACAACTCGCCGCAGGATACCGCCGTAAAGCTGCAGGCACACCCGAGTCGGCCAGAGAACGCATGCAACAGTTCATCGACGCCCTTCTGCAACTCCGCGACGCTTTCGCCGCCGGCGGAGAAGCATTCCTCGACACCGAAGCCGACTGGGCTCGACAACTCGCCACCACCGACCCTGTCAACGGAGCGGGAAACGGCCATCAGAGCGCGCAATAACGCGCACCGATGACCACTTCGCTCTCCGGAGTACTGCCATCGGTGGTTGTGTTAGCGTCTGCCGACAAATCGATCGGGGGGGTCGCATGGGTAGGTGGGGAACAGCCGCGCTCGCAGCACTGGCGGTAGTGGCGACGGCGTGCAGTCCGGGTTCGGCGGAGCCGGCCACGAGCGACGCGGCTTCCACGTCGGCCACCCGGACCCCGCGCATCACCGACGACTCCGGCAGACCCCCCGTCACCTTCGACCCCTGCTACGACATCCCCGACGACGTCATGCACGCGGCCGGGTACGACGCGGGGAAGAAGGAAGTCGCGGACATGCCGATGGGGACGTACACCTACCTGGGGTGCCGATACAAAGGCACCGTCAAGATCCCGGGGGTGCTGGCTCGCTACGACCTCACCTTGTTGTCGGGAAACGTGTCTCTTGACGAGCAGCTTGCGGAGAATCCGACCGGAGCGACACCGACGACCATCAACGGTCGCCCTGCTGCGGTGAGGGTCGATCCCGATCGAAGCCTCACTTGCAGCTACCTGTTGCAGACGAGCTTCGGGGCTGTCATCTTAAACAGGCTTTACCACCCGGATTACCCCGGGGGTCCGCCGATCGAAGAGTGGTGCACCGACTTCGAGGAGTTGGTGTCTTCGATCGAGCCATACGTCACTGATTGAACTGTCGGATCGTCAGGAGACAGCATGTCGTCGCCCTTCGTACGGCTGGAACCGGCTGTGGTCGCCGAGATACTTCGAATCTGCGAGGTGATGCTCGACGAACTCCGAGAGTCCAAGACACTCGCCGACGGCCTCTACGACGCACGTGGATTCGGGGATTTCGAGTCCGCCAAACAACTTGCTGCGGGATATCGCCGCAAAGGTGCTGGAACGCCACAATCAGCGAGCGAACGCATGCAGCAGTTCATCGACGCCCTCACCCAACTCCGCGACGCCTTCGCAACCGGCGGGGAAGCCTTTCTCGACACCGAATCCGATTGGGCCCGCCAACTCGCCACCACCGACCCCGACAGCGGAGCGGGAAATGATCATCGGAGCGCGCAATAACACACACCGATGACCATTTCGCGCGTTCGAGCAGTTGCGTTGTTGTCGGCCGACAATCGATCGGGACCGAATAGGCAAGGGGAACAGCTGATTCGACTTCCATCCGCTCGCAGGTTCGTCATTCGCTACGGTTACGGCAGGTGCAGATAGCAATTTCGCGAGCGGATGCATTGAGAAGGTGCCCCAAGCACCGACACCGACCCCGACAGCGGAGCGGGAAATGGTCATCAACGCGCGCAATAACACGCACCGATGACCACTTCGCGCTCCGCAGCGCTCAGGCGATCCTCACCCGCGCGACGAAGCAGAGATCAGTCATCGACATCCACGCCGTACCGGCGTGCGAGGGCCGCGAGGTCGTCGTCGTACCCCTGCCCCACCGCGCGCAGCCGCCACTTGCCGGCGCGGCGGTAGATCTCGGCGAGGACCATGGTGCGTTCGGTGGTGCCGGCGTCGAGCACGAACGTCGCGGCGGTGCCACTGTCGCTGTCGACGCCGACCGACACTGCGCCGAGTTCGCCGAAGGTGCGGTTGCCGTCGATGGCCGCGGCGATGGCGATGCGTTCGCATTCGGCGGGAAGCTCTGCGAGATCGACACGGATGCAGTGCTCGCTCGAACCGTCGATGGTCAGTTCGACGACGCCGTCGTCGTAGAGCGGGTTGTTGTAGAAGACGAAATCGTCGTCGGTGTCGACCTTTTCGTCGGCTCCGAGCAGGAAGGCGACGACGTCGAGGTCGAACTCGTCGCCGGCCGTCTCGGCCTTCCACGCGACGTTCACGGCCCAGCGGTGACTGTCGGTCGGCAGGTCGATCACCTCGCCGCGGGACAGCACCGGCGCCGTCAGCCACGACTCCACGCGCATGTGTGGAGGCACGACTCCCTTCTCCACTGCGGCATCGACGTCGTCGGGCCGGAGGACGGGCAGCTCACGCGCTGCGACCCGCGCCATCCGCTTGTCGGCCTCTCCTCCTTCGAGGACCAGCACATCGGTGACGGCGGCCGTGAAGTTGAGCGCCGGGCGGGCACCGAGCTGGGTGAGACGCGAACGCATCATGACGGCCTGCAGGTGCGTGCCGCCGAGCAGCAGTACCTTGCGTCCGGTCCACAGCTTGGGCTTCTGCCCGGTCAACCTCCAACTCTGAGGCGCCACCACGACCTGCGGTTCCGGCGGCGGAATGATGTCGACGACCGTCGCGACCTTCGGTTCGCCCGGCCGGACTCGCGTCAGCAGGTCCTCGAGCTGCTGCTCGCTGATCACGGGGATGCCTTCGGCCATCGCCTTGCGGATCTTGGCGGTCTGCACCGTCGGGTCGTTGCACACCACGACGCTGGTTTGCTTGCTCGCGTTGTTCATCACGTCGAGCCCGGCGTCGGTCAACCGGTTCGCGAGCGCGACCCGCGGGGTGACGGTGGAACCGCTGATCACGACCTTCATGCCCTGGACGAGGCCGTCGTCGACGAGGCGACCCGGGTTCTTCCACTGGCACGCGACCCGCGGGACGGATGCCGGATACACCGATTTGCGGCTGCGGCAGTTGACGACGGGCAACGGCAACTGCAGGTTGTCGGCCATCGCGGCGCTGCGCAGGAAGATCTCCGACAGGACCCGCGCGTCGTCGTAGGCGTCGTGCTCCTGCAGCTGCTGGACCTGCCAGTGCTGCGCGAGGGTCGCGAGGCGATAGTTGGGGACGTCGAGTTCGAGCCTGCGCGACAACGCGAGCGTGCACAGACGGTGCTGCGCCGGAAGCGAGGTGCCGGCCCGACGGAACTCGGCGTCGAGGAATCCGTAGTCGAACGACGCGTTGTGGGCGACGATCGTGGCGCCGTCGAGGATCCCGGCCAGTTCACCGGCAATGTCCTCGAATCGCGGCGACCCGGCGAGGCGCTCCCGGGTGAGGTTGTGGATGTGCACCGGTCCCGGATCGCAGCCGGGGTCGACGAGGGTCGAGAACTCCCGCTCCACGGACCCGTCCTCGCGCAATACGAGGGCGGCGACGCTCAGGACCCGGTGGGCGTTGGGACGCACGCCCGAGGTCTCGACGTCGACCACCACCCACCGATGGTCGCGGGGCAACATCACGGGCCCCTCCGCGGGCGCGTGCACTTCGATCACGTACTCCTCCGATCGCTTCGTCCCCCGACGAGAACCACCACGATCGGACATTGTGACCCGTGTCGCCGACAGCGTCGCCATCACCCCGTGTCCAACCGATCCCACAGAGGACGACTGTCGTACGCATATGCCACCATGGGCGCGATCGAAGTGAGAGAGAAGCCGTGTCCACTGCCGACCTGTACCGCCTGACACGCCTACGCGACCAGCATGCCGCGTGGACCTTGTTGCGGGCCGACAACGCCCCGGCTGTCCTCGGGATGCTGGGGCGGCATTTCGATCGGGGAACCCGGCGACTTCCTGCGCCCGAATTGTTCGCGCGCCTCGACGTAGATCTGCAGGAACTCCGCGACCAGGGATTCGATCTTCCACGCACCGGTCAGGCCTATTGCGCCGATTGGGTCCGCGCCGGATTTCTGCTGCGACGTGCCGATTCAGGTTCGCGCGAAGAGACGTTGGAGCCGACCGAGGCCACCTTCGCCGCACTGAATTTCGTCGCAGGACTGACGGCCGGCACCAGTTCCGTGACCGAATCGCGTTTGACTACGCTGTCGAGTCAGCTACAGGCCCTGGCGCGCGATTCGGATCCGCGGACGCAAACCCGTCTGGCGGCGCTGAGGGCGGAGCGCGACGCGCTCGATCGACAGATCGAGGCTGTGGAATCCGGCGACTTCCCTGTCCTCGACGGAGTTCGAGCTGTGGAACGTTCGGTCGAGATCCTGGCGTTGGCCGAGGAGGTCCCAGGAGATTTTGCACGCGTACGGGCCGAACTCGAAGGACTCAATCGCGAGTTGCGGGCACGGATCCTCGACGACGACGGCAACCGCGGCGACACCCTGGGCGAGGTCTTCCGAGGTGTCGATCTCATCGGCAGTTCGGACGCAGGGCGCAGCTTCACCGGCTTTTACGACATGATCATCGATCCGGAGCGGTCGTCTCAGCTCGACGAGTGGATCGAGGCGGTGTTGAGCCGCCCGTTCGCCCAGAGCCTGTCACCTGAGCAGCGTCACCGGTTCCGCTCGTTGCTCACCGAGATGGAGGAAGCCGGTAGTGAAGTCCATGCGACCATGACGTCACTGTCACGGTCGCTGCGGCATTTCGTGCAGTCCCGGCACTACGAAGAACACCGGCGGCTCCAGCGGTTGCTACGGTCGGCGCAGCAGCACGCTGTGCAGGCGGCACCACACCGTAAGCCCTACGACCTTCTCGATCTCGAGCTCGTGCGGATCGGCATGAGCATCGATTCCGTCGCAGCCCTGCAGTTGCACAATCCTGCCGACGATCTGGTGGCCGAACCGGTGGTCTCACGGCCGGCAGGTGCGCTGGATCTCGCCGATCTGCGGCGTATCGTCCGGGAATCGGAGATCGACATGGACGAGCTGTTCGACAATGTCGCGGCCACCCTCCGCACACACGGCAGCGCGACGATCGGGGACGTGCTGCGTGAGTATCCGGCCACACAAGGTTTGGCGACCGCCGTCGGTTTGCTGGTTCTCGCCGTCGAGCACGGAAGCCGCATGCCGGGTACGGAGGAGATCCGCTGGAGCTCCCCTTCCGGCTCCGAACGGGTGGCTACGGTACGTCGTCACCTGTTCGACCCCACCGATCCGGCATTCGCCGACCGACGACGGGACACGTGATGACCGATTCGACGGCCGGGCTGTATTCCGGCGACACCGGCGAGCTCGAACTCGACACCCGCCGCGCACTGGTCCAGCTTCTCAAGGGGCCGCTCATCACCGCGAGCAAGCACCCGGAGGTGTGGCGGACGGTGATTCGCGACGAACGGGTGTTGCGTTCGCGTTTGGCCGACGTCTTCCTCGATCTCGTCGTCGATGAAGACGAACAATTGGCGTTCACGCGTCCCGCGGAGACCGGAGAGCACCGGACACCTGCAGTGTTGCGCACCGAACGGCTGACGTTCATGGACACTGTGATGCTGTTGTCGTTGCGACAACTGCTTCTTCGAGCTCAACCTGGTGAGCGAGTGATCGTCGATTTCGACGAGGTGATCGAGCAGTTGGAGATGTACCGAGCGGCCACCAGCACGGATCCGGCCGGTTTCCGGCGCAGAGTGAATTCTTCGTGGGAGAAGATGAAGAAGTACAGCCTACTCGCGCCGACGTCCACGGAGGGGCGGATGGAGGTCTCACCGGTGTTGCGGCAATTGTTCGACGCCGATCAGGTCGCGGCGGTAGAAGCGGAGTTCCGCCGCATCGTCGCCGAGGATCAGCCGTGACGGTCGCCCCGGTCCCCCCGTCCCAGTTCCGACTCGTCCGCGTGCAGGTGGTCAATTGGGGAACCTTCCACGGTCACCACGACATTCCGATTGCGCGCAAGGGATTCCTGATCACAGGCGCGTCGGGGTCCGGAAAGTCCACTCTCATCGATGCGATCTCCACGGTGCTCATGCCGGGCGGCAGCGTCCGGTTCAATGCGGCCGCTCAGGAATCCGTCAGTGGATCCGGCCGCAATTTCGTGAGCTATATCCGTGGAGCGTGGCGGCGTGAGGCCGATGCCGACACCGACTCGTTGACTGCTTCCTATCTGCGCACCGGCGCCACGTGGAGCGGGGTCGCATTGACCTATGACACAGGTGATGGTGCCGCGCCCGTCACGCTCGTCAAACTCATGCATCTGAGGCGTGCGGCCAACGCCAACAGCGACGTCTCCCATCTGCACCTGATCCTCGATTCCGATCTCGATCTGACCGATCTCGAACCGTTCGCCGCTCGTGGGATCGACACTCGCGGTATCCGCAAGCGCTGGCCCGATGCCACCGTCAATCCCGGCTACGCACCGTTCGCTCGCGCATTCCGCGCAAAGCTCGGGATCTCGTCGGAAGGAGCACAACGGCTGTTGCATCGCACACTGTCGGCAAAGAGTCTGAGCAGTCTCGATCAGTTGCTCCGCGACTACATGCTCGACGAGCCCGATACATTCGCGATGGCCGATCGCGCCACCACACAGTTCCGCGATCTGCGCGAGGCGCATCGCATCGTTGTCGACGCGCGGCAACAGGTCGAGACCCTCGACCCACTCGTCGGACTCGCCGACGCTCGGTGCCGGGGTCTGCGGCAACAGTGCGAACTGCAGGAGGAGAACGACCACCTCGACGCGGTTCACGCGAAGATCACGATCGATCTGCTGCGGGATAAGGTCGACGAAGCCCGAGCACAGACCGGACTGTTGCAGACCGCTGTCGACAAGACCGCTGCCGAAGCCGACCGCGCCGCCGAACGTACCCTCGATCTCCGAGTGCGACTCGAAACCGCAGATGGTGGCCGGTTGTCCACTCTGCGGCTGCAGCGCGACGCAGCAGAAGCCGACCTGAATCGAATCATCCAGTCACGGAGCAAATTCGATACGCTACTCGAATCATGGGACGCGCAGGCACCGGCTTCCGCCGAAGATTTCGTGCATCTCCAGGCACAGATCGAAACCGAACTGAGAGAGCTCGACGCGACAGCGGGTACACGCAGGGACGACGTGTACGGGGTGGTGCGGACACTCGGCTCACTACGCTCGGACCACAGGCAACTCCTCGCCGATCGGAAGATGCTCGCCGCCAGGCGCTCCAACCTCGATCCCGCCCTGCTACGGGTACGCGAACTGGTGTGCGCCGCGACCGGCCTCAGCGAGGATGTACTGCACTTCGCCGGCGAACTCATCGAGGTGCGATCCGAGTACGCCGACTGGACGGGCCCCATCGAGCGCGTTCTCGGCGGGTTCGCCCGCACCCTGTTGGTTCCCGACGAGCATTATTCGCGTGTCGCAGCAGCGGTGGACGAAGAACATCTCGGTGCACGGCTGGTGTACCGGCGGGTACGTACCCTGTCCGGCCGACCCGCCACGCCGGCCACCCGCGAGGATTCGCTGGTCCGAAAGCTCGAGTTGCGTCCGGGGCCGCTCGTGGAATGGCTCCGGCACCATCTCGCCGAGCGGTTCGACTACGCATGCGTAGCAACCTACGACGAATTGCGCAGTGTGCCACGCGGTGTGACTCTCGCCGGTCAAGTCCGACACGGCGGCGACCGATACGAGAAGGACGATCGACACCGCATCGGCGACCGCAGTCGGTGGGTGCTCGGTTTCGACAACGAAGCCAAGCTCTTCGATCTGCGACGCCGTATCACCCGGGTCGAATCCGAGATCGCCGGCCTGCAGCACCGTCAGGAGCTGCTCGAGCAGGCAGAGGCTACGATCCAGCATCGTCGCCGTGCGGCGGAAACCATCCGTGAAACCACGTGGGCAGAGATCGATGTCATCGCGGCCGAGGCGATGGTGGACTCCATCGTCGAGCGGATCGCGGGGTGGATGCAGCGCAATACCGAGTACGCTTCGCTGACCACGGAGCTTGCTCGCGCGGAGAGTGAGGAGAAGGCCGCTCGTACAGCACATGCGGCCGCCACGGCCGGGCTCGAACGCCACCGAGACGACCTGTTGCAGATGCAGACACGACTCGTGGAGGCGGAGGAACACGCCGATTTCTCTGTTCCAGAAGAGGCCGGCGCGCGCATTCGCGCCCGATTCGATGCTGCTGCACGCCGCCTCACGGTCGAGAACATCGACCGCCTCCTGCACACCGTCGGCCGCTCGATCACGAACGAGCTCCGCGAGGTACTCACCCGAATCACGGATGCGGAACGGCGCATCACCGCGATCCTCACCGCCTATCTCGCTGAATGGGAGTCACGCCGCGCCGAGATGCGCTCCGACGCCGAGTACATCGACGATGCTCTCACCGTTCTCGCTCAGTTGCGCAACGACAACCTGCCGGCTCATGAGGACGAGTTCTTCCGACTGCTCAATGAGCAGTCGACCCGAAATATCGGCGAGCTCGCCCGTGCGATCCGCAGAGCACCGGGGGAGATCCGTTCGCGCATCGAACCGGTGAACGAGTCGCTCCGGCGGTCCCCTTTCGACACCGATCGAGTTCTGCGAATCGATGTGAAGGATCGACGTTCTCCTGCCGCTTCCGACTTTCTGGCGGACTTGCAACGGATCGTCAGTGGTTCGTTCTCAGAAGAAGATCGAACGGCGGCCGAGCAGCGATTCGGGCAGATGGAAGCGATACTCGAACGTCTCGATTCCGGCGAGCCTGCCGATCGACGCTGGCGGCAGTTGATGCTCGACACCCGGATGCACGTCGGTTTCGTCGGAGTGGAGGTCGATTCGGAGGGCGCCGACGTGAACTTCCACGATTCGAGTTCCGGCTTGTCCGGGGGACAAGCCCAGAAGCTGGTGTTCTTCTGCCTTGCCGCGGCCCTGCGTTATCAGCTCGCGGCTTCCGGTGAGGATCTGCCCCGCTACGGCACCGTCATTCTCGACGAGGCGTTCGACCGTGCAGATCCCGCGTACACGCGACGAGCACTCGACGTGTTCACCCGATTCGGTTTCCATATGGTGCTCGCCACGCCACTGAAGTTGTTGCAGACTCTCGATGATTACATCGACGGTGTCGCGGCCGTCGGCATCACGGACAAGAAGTACTCGCACTTGGCCTTGCTTCCGATCCGCAGTAACGAGAAGGATTCCCGCGGATGAGCGCGGTGTGCGTGCCACCGTCCACTGTGGCTACCAGGGCAGCAACGGCCTACCGTAGTCGTCGCAGTAAATGGGTGGCCGACCCTGTTGCGGCCGAGTCGGATTCGTTGTCGATCGCGTTGCACCCTCCCACGGAACGACAGGTCGCCGAAGACCCCGACGCTGTGATCGCATGGGTTCGCGTCTGGCAGACGCGGCGTGGGATCGGTCGGGTGCACTGGGAGTCGCGTCGTTGGCCCAGTTTCGGAACGCAGGATGTGCCGGTGCGGATCGTGTTCACAGGCCCCGGTGAGATTGCTGCCGCGGCAGGCCACACGTCCGAGTGGCACACTCTCACCGCGAGGCGGATGCAGTTGGTCGAGGCCCTGTCACCTGGCACTGCCGCGCTTCCCGGCGCGATCGCGTCGAGCCTTTCACGGTGGCTCCAGTTCGACGAAGCGGACTTCACACGACTCGTCGGCGTGGTCCGATGGCTGGCAGACCACCCGGCTTCGGGGCTGTTCATTCGGCAGCTGCCGGTACCCGGTGTCGATACCAAGTGGATTTCGCGTCATCGCGGACTGGTCGAGTTGCTTCTGGAAGGCGCCATCGGACGCCGCGACCTCGGTGTTCGTTCGGTGCCGCGGCTGTGCCACGTTGCTGTCTGCGATCGCACAGCGCTCCCCTCGATGCCGAAGCATTTCGCGGCGCCGCTGGACGAGCTCGCCGCGTTGCCGCTCCGCACTGAACGCATACTGGTTCTCGAGAACAAGGAGGGTCTCCATGCGCTGCCGCATCTGCCGGGCACCGTTGCCGTACACGGCAGCGGCTACGCAGTGCACGAACTGACCGCAATACCCTGGCTCGCCGACTCGGATGTCGTCTACTGGGGTGATCTCGACACGCACGGCTTCGCGATTCTCGACCGCTTCCGCGCGCACCTACCTGACGTGCGCAGTTTCCTCATGGATCTCCACACCCTGGAAGCCTGGACCGCTCTCGCGGTACCCGAACCGTCCCCCAGCTCGCACGTACCGGCACGACTGACGCCGTCGGAAGCCGAGGTCTTCACGCGACTACGCGAGGAAGGACTCCGCCTCGAGCAGGAGCGGATCCCGTGGCCACACGTGATGGAGGAACTTGCACGCTCTTTCGGTGGCAAGATCGGACATCGCCGAGGCTCGACCACGGTGGACCCGACCGCACTCGGAAGAGGAACCTCATGACCGAACCGGCCCCCCGCGCACCCTTCGAGACCGTGGCGCAACTGACCGTCGAGGAGAAAGCGTCGCTCATGAGCGGCCTCGACTTCTGGCACACCGAACCCGTTCCGCGCGCGGACATTCCCTCGGTCATGCTCACCGACGGTCCGCACGGCGTGCGCAAGCAGACCGCGGCGGGCGATCATCTCGGCTTGAACTCGTCCGTCCCCGCGACCTGCTTCCCGCCCGCCGTCGCGCTGGGATGTTCCTTCGATCCGGAGCTGGTCGAACGGGTCGGCGCAGCACTGGGCGCGGAGGCCACGGCGCTGCAGGTCGCCGTTCTGCTCGGGCCCGGCATCAACATCAAACGCTCGCCACTGTGCGGGCGGAACTTCGAGTATCTGTCGGAGGACCCGCTGATCTCCGGTGTCCTGGGCGCCGCGCTCGTGCGCGGCCTGCAGTCGCAGGGCGTCGGTGCTTCGCTCAAGCACTTCGCGGCGAACAATCAGGAGACCGACCGGATGCGGGTCTCCGCCGATATCGACCCGCGGCCGTTGCGGGAGATCTACCTACGCGCCTTCGAGCGGGTCGTGCGCGACGCGCAGCCGTGGACGGTGATGTGCTCGTACAACCGCATCAACGGCGTGTTCTCCTCCAGGAACCCGTGGTTGCTCACCGACGTCCTTCGCGACGAGTGGGGTTTCGAGGGTCTGGTCGTGAGCGATTGGGGTGCCGTCGACGACCGCGTGGCGTCCCTCGCCGCCGGTCTGGATCTCGAGATGCCGTCCACGGGTGGTCGTACGGATGCCGAGATCGTCGCGGCCGTCAGGTCGGGCACGATCGACGAGTCGGTGCTCGACCAGGCGGCTGCACGAGTGATCGGGTTGGTGCAGAAGGCCGTCGCTGCGGCCGATCCCGAGGCGACGTTCGACGCCGATGCCCACCACGCCCTCGCCCGCGAGGTGGCCGGCCAGAGCATCGTCCTGCTCCGCAACGAGAACGACCTGCTCCCCCTCGCCGCCGATGCGAATGTCGCGGTGATCGGCGAACTCGCCCGTACTCCGCGTTACCAGGGTGCCGGCTCGTCGCGCATCGAACCGACATGCCTCGACAACGCGCTCGACGAGATGCGCTTGCTGTCCGGTCGCGACGTGCCCTTCGCTGCCGGATATGCACTCGACGGATCGGACTCGGCCGCACTCGTCGAGGAAGCAGTCGCGCTCGCCGGAAAGGCGGAGATCGCGGTCGTCTTCCTGGGTGTGCCCGCCGAACTCGAATCCGAGGGCTTCGACCGCGACGACCTCGAACTCCCACACAGCCAGATCGCGCTGCTCGACGCGGTACTGGTGGCGAATCCGAACGTCGTCGTCGTGTTGTCGAACGGTGGTGTCGTGCGGTTGAGCGGCTTCGCCCACCGTGTTCCTGCGATCGTCGAAGGGTGGTTGCTCGGGCAGGCCGGTGGCGGTGCCGTCGCCGACGTGCTCTACGGGCAGGTGAATCCGAGTGGACGACTCGCGGAGACCGTCCCGATCCGTCTCGAGGACACTCCGGCGCACACGAACTTCCCGGGCGAGCACGGCCACGTGCGGTACGGCGAAGGGTTGTTCGTCGGATACCGCTCGTACGACGCGCGACGCCTCGAGGTCTCGTTCCCGTTCGGTCACGGCCTGTCGTACACGACGTTCGAATACGCCGATGCCGCAGTGGAATCCGACGGCGATCTCACGGTGCACGTCACCGTCACCAACACCGGTGAGCGTGCGGGTGCCGAGGTCGTGCAGGTCTACGTCGGTGTGCCCGACTCCTCGGTCGCGCGGGCGCCGCGAGAGTTGAAGGGATTCACCAAGGTCCGTCTGGGACCCGGTGAATCGCAGCGGGTCGCCGTGCATGTGCGACGCGACGACCTCGCGTACTGGGACACCCGCGTCGATGCTTGGGTGGTCGAAGGCGGCACGTACAGCATCGAGATCGGCGCATCGAGCCGCGACATCCGGCAGACGCTCACCGCCGACGTGAAGGGCGACGCGGTGCGGATTCCGCTGACGATGGAATCGTCTCTCGGAGAACTGTTCCAGAACCCCGAGGCGGCCGAGATCGTCCTGCAGGCGTTCGGTTCGATGGGTGGCGACGTCGGGATCGACGAGAGCGTCCTGAAGATGGCGGCGTCGATGCCGCTCGGTCGCCTCGCCGGATTCGCTCCGGGGGTCGAGCCGGAGCAGATCCAGCAGCTTCTCGATGCGGTCAACCAGCAGGAGTGAGGGCAGGGTCGGTCACGAACCGGCGGTGAGGAGCACCTTCAATGCGCCGGTTTCGCCGGCGCGGGAGAACACGTCGTAGGCCTGTTCGAACTCGTCGAGCGCGAACCGGTGCGTGATCATCGGTGACGTGTCGAGCTGACCGCTGCTCACGAGACCGATGAGGGTGGGCGTCGAATAGGTGTCGACGAGGCCGGTGGTGATCGTCAAGTTCTTGATCCAGATGTCCTCGAGGTGCAGCGTCGCGGGCTTGCCGTGCACGCCGATGTTGGCGACGTGCCCGCACGGCCTGGCGAGCGCGACCGCCTGCTCGAACGTCTCCGGATAGCCGACGGCCTCCATCGTGACGTCGGCGCCGAGACCTCCGGTGAGATCGCGGACGACCTCCGCCACGTCGTCGCGACCGCTGTTGACCACGACGTTCGCCCCGAATGCCTTCGCCGCTTCGAGGCGGCTGTCGGCGAGGTCGACGGCGACGATGCGACTCGGACTGAACAGTCGTGCGGCGAGGATGGCGGCGAGCCCGATGGGGCCGGCTCCGATGACGACGACGACCTCCGCCGGTCGGAGACGGCCGTTGAGAACACCGACCTCGTAGGAGGTGGGCAGGATGTCGGCGAGCATGAGCATCTGTTCGTCGCTCACGCCGTCGGGGATCCGGTGGGTCGAATTGTCGGCGTACGGAACTCGGACCAGTTCGGCCTGGGTGCCGTCGATCAGGTGCCCGAGGATCCAGCCGCCGCCTCCGAGGCATTGCCCGTAGCGGCTCTCGCGGCAGAACCGGCACGTGCCGCACGCTGTGACACACGAGACGAGCACGCGGTCGCCGGGCGCGAGTGTCTGCACTCCGTCGCCCACCTCGACCACGGTTCCGACGGCCTCGTGACCGAGGATCCGTCCGTCCGTCACCTCGGGGACGTCGCCTCCGAGGATGTGCAGGTCGGTGCCGCAGATGGTGACCGCGTCGACGCGCACCACGGCATCGGTACTGTCCTTGATCGTCGCGTCGGGAACGTCCTCCCACGATCGTTTCCCCGGCCCGTGGAACACCAGTGCCTTCATGATTCGACCTCCGAACACGGATTCGGTCCCGCTCCAGGATGACACGAGGGACACTGCGATCGGAATCGTTCGGAGAGGGTGAAAAATTCACCTCTACAGCGGGAAATGTCCGAGTTCGTGACACCATCACAGAATCCCCTGTTCTTTCGGGGACCACCGATCCCGAAAGCAGACGATTGATGAAGACACTCGCAGCGTCGCTCTTGACGGTGGCCGTACTCACCGCCTCGGCGTGCAGTTCCGACACCACCGAACCCGAATCCACACCGTCGCCGACCTCCACCGAGGCGGCTCAGCCCGAGTACGTGGCCGAGCTGCAATCCACCGTGGAGCAGTTGATGCGCGACAACGCCGTTCCCGGCGCGGTGGTACAGATCAGCTCCCCCGACCGCGGCGATTGGACCGGCACGTTCGGCACCTCCACCATCGACGCCGACGACCCGATCTCCGCCGACGACCATTTCCGTATCGGCAGCAACACGAAGACGATGACGGTCACCGCCGTCCTGCAGTTGGTGGAGGAAGGTCGACTGTCGCTCGACGACCCGATATCGAAGTACGTCGAGGGTGTCCCGAACGGCGACACGATCACCATTGCGCAGCTCGCCGACATGCGGAGCGGCCTGTACAGCTACAGCTTCGACCCGGAGTTCAACGCGACCCTGGACCGCGAACCCGAGAAGGCGTGGACGCCGGAGGAGTTGCTCGCGATCGCGTTCTCCCAACCCGTGAACTTCCCACCCGGAGAGCAGTTCGAATACAGCAACACCAATACGGTGCTGCTCGGACTCGTCGTCGAAGAGCTGACCGGGATGCCGATCGCGGAGGCGTTCGACGAGCACATCTTCGTCCCGCTCGGATTGGCGGACACCTCGTTCCCGGCGAACGATGATTCCTCCATTCCCGATCCGCATCCGCAGGGCTACATGTTCGGCACCAACGTCTCCACAATCGACACCTTCGCATTGCCGGAGGACGAGCAGGCGGCCGCGGTCGCAGGAACGTTGAAGCCGAACGACGTGACAGACGACAACCCGTCGTGGACGTGGACCGCGGGCGCTGCGATCTCCACCGTCGACGACATGACGACCTACGTGAAGGCGCTGGTCGGTGGCGGTCTGCTCGATGAGCAGATGCAGCAGACCCGGCTCGACAGCGTGCAGTCGGTGGGCGGTGGAACCGCCGGCTACGGCCTCGGCATGGCGCAGTTCGGTCCGTTGCTCGGACACGACGGTCAGCTTCCGGGCTTCATGACCTTCATGGGCCACGACCCGGAGACCGACCTGACGATCGTCATCGCGACGAATCTGTCGACGGTGCCGTCGGGTGAAGGTTCGGCGCTGACCCTCGTCAAGGGCATCCTGCCGATCTTCTACGGTTCCAGTTACCAGCCGCCGGGCGACCCGGCACGGGCTCCCGGAGCGGAGGAGAGCACACCCGCGCCGACACCGGGAGGCTGATCGTACCGGCCCGCCGGCAGCAGGCGCGTCGGGCTGCTCAGGAGCGCGAAACGGTCATCGGCGCGCGCTACAGCCCGCTCCGATGACCGCTTCGCGCTCTTCTCCGCTATATGGACTTCAGACCGAGCGAGTCGCGCAGGGTCGAGCCGGGATATTCGGTCCGGAACAGGCCACGACGCTGCAGTTCCGGGACGACGAGGTCGACGAAGTCGTCGAGGGAATCCGGATAGGCGGGGCACATGAGGTTGAAGCCGTCGCAGGCGCCCGCGGTGAACCATTCCTCGATGCTGTCGGCGACGGATTCGGGGGTGCCGATCATCGTCGCGTGACCACCACCGGCAGCGAGGTAGCCGAGCAGTTCGCGCAGGGTCGGGCGGCGGGTCTCGATGATGCGCTGCACCGTCGCGTAGCGCCCCTGCGGCCCGGTGAACTCCTCGATGGGTGGCAGGTCGGCGACGGGAGCGTCGAGGTCGTGGCCGGTGTAGTCCTGACCGGTGAAGACGCCGAGCTGGGTGACGGCGGCATCGACGTCGAGGAGCGCATCGAGTTCCGCCTTCTTCGCCCACGCCTCCTCCTCGGTGCGACCGACGTAGGTGACGAGTCCGGGCAGGATGGCGACCGTACCGGGATCCCTGCCGGCCGCGGCGACCCGCGCGCGCAGGTCGGTGGCGTACTCGATCGCCGCGGTCATGTCCCACGCGACGGAGTAGACGGCCTCGGCGTGGCGGGCCGCCAGGTTGCGCCCGGTCTCCGACGCCCCCGCCTGGAACAGCACGGGTCGGCCTTGCGGGCACCGCGGCACGGTCAGCGGACCGTCGACGCGGAAGTGCTTGCCCCGGTGATGGATCGGACGGATCGCGTCGGAGTCGAGGAATCTGCCACCCGTCCGGTCGACGAGAACACCGCCGTCCCACGAATCCCACAGCGCGCAGAGCACCTCGATGAATTCCTCTGCCCGCGCGTACCGTTCGGCGTGCGGTGGCAGGGAGTCGAATCCGTGGCTGCGGGCTTCCTCGTCGAACATCGAGGTGACGATGTTCGCGCCCACCCGTCCCCCGCTGATGTGGTCGAGCGAGGCGAGCATCCGCGCGGCGTGGAAGGGCGTGAAGAAACTCGCGGAGACTGTGGTGACGAGACCGATGCGCTCGGTCGCGCGCGCCATCGCCGACAGCGCGGTGAGTGGTTCGAGGAACCACGTGGTGCCTGCCGTGTACTTCGGGTTGACGCTGTGACCGTCGGCGAAGAACACCGCGTCGAGGCATCCGCGTTCGGCAGTGCGGGCGAGTTCCTCGAAATACGCGATGTCGCCGAGACGTTCAGCCGCGGAGTCGGGGTGCCGCCACGCCGACGAGTGGTGCCCGACGCCGTAGAGGAAGGCGTTGAGGTGAAGGGTGCGTGGTCCGGCCATCAGTTCATCACCAGTCCCCCGTCGACCACCAGGTTCTGTCCGGTGACGGCCCGCGACCAGTCGGAGGCGAAGAACAGCACCGCCGCCGCGAAGTCTTCGGGCGTGGTGACCTTCCGTAGCGGCGTCGACGACGCGATGAGATCGAACACCGCTTCGGGCGTCGCCGACGATGCATCGGTCGTGCGCAGCAGACCGCCGGAGACCATGTTGACGCGGATCCCGTCGGGGCCGAGGTCGGCGGCGAAAGTACGGGTCAGCGACAGCAGCGCGGCTTTGGCGGCGGTGTAATCGTGGTACGGGACGACGGGATGCTGGAACAGGTTGGTGCCGATGTTGACGATGCTGCCGCCGCCGGCTTCGCGCATGCCCGGCAGCGCCGCCTGGATGATGTTGACCGCGCCGCCGATGACGCCGTCGAACTGGGCTCCGAACCGGTCGTATCCGATCTCGTCGGCCTTGGGCCGGGCGTCGCCGTTGAAGGAGAAGTCGGGCAGGGCGTTGTTGACGACGGTGGTGACGGGGCGTCCGAAGTGCTCGCCGGCGCGGGTGAACAGCGATTCGACGGCGGCGCGGTCGGTGACGTCGGCCTTCAGCGCGACCGCCCGCTCGGGTCCGATCCAGTCGGCCAGTTCGTGGGCACCCTCGCCGCTGCGCCGGTAGTCGAGGACGACGGCGGCTCCTTCGTCGGCGAACGCCTGCGCGATGCTCCGGCCGAGGCCGCGACCGGCGCCGGTGACGAGGACGACCTGGTTCTGCAGTGACATCTTCTGTGCCTTCCCTGTGTGGGGAAGGGTGCGTGAGGGCGACAGACCTGTGGCCTGGCGCCGGCTCGGCATCCCTTCGCTCGCATGATCGAGATCAGGTTCGACGGGTGTTCTCTCAGCCGTTTCCGGCACCCCGTGTCGAGTCCTGCGGACAGGCTACACGGCACCGGTTCGCCCTTCGAGAGGCGGCAGCGTCGTCGTTCACAGGATCGTCACATCGCCTACGCGAGAACTTAGCTCAGATCGACGTTAAAATGGCTGTTCCCGTCCCGACTCGTGAAAGGAGATTCCGACGCACACGCCGGCCCCACACAACGCTCCCTACGTCTCCCTTTCTCAGGAGGTCGGAGACGCTCCCCCGCTCGGCCGCGCCACGGTCCGCGGCCCCGCGAGGCACGAGGAGGTGGTGTGGTTCGAGGATCGCTACGCCATCCCGATCACCACCACTACGCCCGACGAGGCGCAGATCGAGGACGTGCTGTTCCTACGCCGCGTGCTCGACCGGGCGCACATCGACTACCTGCTCGTGCGCGACGACAGCGACCGCCCCATCCTGGCGATCGACCGCGCCGACAGGAAAAGGCTGCGCGCCGTGCTCGCCGAGGGGTGCGCCGACGAGCCGTTCTACTCGAAGGCCGTCGGCTTGAAACGGCGCCCGGTCCCGGTGGCGGACGGACAGCTCTCGCGCGACAGGAAGGACCGGGTGTTCCGGCTGTTCCGCCCGCGGGTCGAACTGAGGAGCGGGTTGCGGTACGGCGCGTCGAACGGCGTGGACATCGAGCTGTGGACCTACACCGACGACGAGGTGATCATGCCTCGTCCGAACGCTCTCACCCGCACGACCGCCCTGCGCGACGACATGCGCCGGACGACGGTCGAGCGGTACGGACAGTTGTGGCCCACGATCGAGGGCATGTTCGACCGCCATCCGGGCGACATTCCGTTCGAGATCGACCTCGTGTTCTCGTGGGTCGACGGGTCGTCGAAGTCGTTCCAGGCCAAGCGCGCGAAGCTGATGCAGAACTATGTCGTCGGCGAAGGTGACGACTCGCCGGCGCGCTACCGGCAGATCAACGAACTCAAGTACGCCCTGCGTTCGGTCCACATGTACGCGCCGTGGGTGCGGCGGATCTTCGTCGCCACCGACTCACCGCGACCGGCGTGGCTCGCCGACGATCCGCGCGTGACCTTCGTGCGGAGCGAGGAGTTCTTCTCCGATCCGTCGGCACTGCCCACCTACAACTCGATGGCGGTCGAGTCGCAGTTGCATCACATCCCGGGATTGTCCGAGCACTTCCTGTACTCGAACGACGACATGTTCTTCGGTCGCCGGGTGAGCCCGAGCCTGTTCTTCTCCGGCGGGGGCGTCGGCAAGTTCATCGAGTGCGACGTGCGGATCGGTCTCGGCCGAAACAACGCGTCGCGCAGCGGATTCGAGAACTCCGCGCGCATGAACCGTAAGCTTCTGCAGGACCGCTTCGGGGTCACCATCACTCGGCACCTCGAGCACACACCTGTCCCGTTGCGCAGGTCGATCATGGCGGAGATGGAGCGCGAGTTCGCGGACGAGTTCGCTGCGACGGCGGCGAGCCCGTTCCGGGCGGCCGACAACATCTCGGTGACGAACTCCTTCTACCACTACTACACACTGCTGACCGGCCGCGCGGTGCAGCAGACCACGGCGAAGGTGGAGTACGTCGACACCACCGTGAAGTCCGGCCTGCGACATCTGGACACGATCCTGGCGCGCCGCAATCTCGACCTGTTCTGCCTCAACGACGGCAGCGCGCCCGAGGTCGACCTGGAGCTGCGCACCGCGAAGGTCACGCAGTTCCTGGAGCGGTACTACCCGATTCCGGCGCCCTGGGAGACCGACTACCCGGGCCGACCGGACATCGGCTAGACGCGAACGGTGAGATCGGGGTTCTCGGGGATGCGGATGCCGGCTTCGGCCAGGCGCCGCGCCGCGTCCTCGGCCGTGTGGGGTTGCCCGGCGGTGGCGTAGCTTCCGCTGGGCACCACGGAGTGCACGATGGTGTCGGGATAGACGTGCACGAGGTTGAAGCCCTGCGCTCCGTCGTGTCCGCGCTGCGAGCCGACCGGGACGTTCAGGTCCTGGGTGTAGCAGGTCGACGAGGCGACCGAGACCGGGATGCCGGCGAACGTGGCCGAGGTCGAGTAGTGCAGGTGACCACCGAGGATGGCGCGCACATCGGTGCCACGCAGCACTTCGGCGAGGCCCGCTTGGTCGCGCAGTTCGACGAGGACGGCCATGTCGAACACGCTCGGGACCGGCGGATGATGCAGTGCGAGAACGGTACCGAACGGGGCGGATGCCGAGAGTTCGTCGGCCAGCCAGGCGAGCTGCTCGGCGGAAACCTCGCCGTGGTGATGGCCCGGAACCGAGGTGTCGAGCGTGATGATCCTCAGTCCGCCGACCATGTGGACTCCGTCGATGGGTGCACCCACGGGATCTTCGTCGAGGAGCTCCTCACGGAAGGTCGCGCGGTCGTCGTGATTACCCATGGCCCAGACGATGTCGGCTCCGAGCGCTGCTGCCAGCGGTTCGACGAGACCGCGGAGCTTGCGGTAGGCGTCGGGCTGGCCGCGGTCGGCGAGGTCGCCGGTGAACACCAGGGCATCGGGACGGACCTGCGACGCACGGATGTCCTCGAGAATCAGTCCGAGGCGGGTGTCGGCGTCGACGGTGCCGTAGAGGAGTTCGTCTCCACCGACGAGATGTGTATCGGTGAGATGAAGGAGGGTGTGCGAAGGTCTGGGATATTCGGCTATTCGCTCAGGGGCTGGAGAGCTGCCCATGATCTCTCACTTCCATTCGCCCGTTTCGGGGCACTCGATCGCCATCAACGGTAGCGAGTGTGTTTCTACGACTCCATGGCTTCTGGATCACATCGAGACGCCGAACCTGCGGCGAACACCTCGTTACTGCGCGGTGACCTGCGGAAACGGACAATCGAACATTTACTGGTGATCTGGGTCACAATCCAGTTCGACGGGCGCACCGACACCCAGTGCATCCCGCAGCACGACGTCGACCTCGTCGCTCGGGTACATCGGCAGGGTGTGGTGGGTACCGGCGGTGAGAGTGACGGCTCGACAGGACGGCAGCGCCTTCCGCGCTGCGCGGGCCACCTCGTCGGGGTCGTGGACGCGCCCGAACGGAGCGAGCACCACCGTGGTGTCGACTGTGCACCGTCCCAACTCCTCGGACGACGGACGCCGGGGCACGATCGTCTTCGCGGTCGGGAAGTGTGCCGCGCCCAGCGCCATCAGGGTGACCCAGTCGGGATCGAGTTGCGCCCCTCGGGTTTCCCACTCGAGGAATGCCCGTTCGCGGGCAGCGGTGGGCCGGACGAGAACCGGAAGTGCCCGCAGGAGATAGCCGAACCGCATCCCGACAAAGCACGAGGTGGGGTCGAGCAACACGAGCCGGCCGACCCGTTCGGGAGTCCGCACGGCTGCCGCGAGCGCGATCATCGCACCGTACGAGTGACCGGCGAGTGCGCACCGCGTCGCCCCGAGAGCATCGGCGACGGAGCCGAGCCATTCGAGCAGATCGTCGACGCTGCGTACGGGATCACCACCGGCGACGCTGCGTCCGACGTCGCCGATGATGTCGACGGCCAGCACGCGGTGGGTCTCCCCCAGCGCTGCGGCGTTGGCGAACCAGGTCATCGACGTGGCGCCGGCACCCGGGAGCAGCAGGACCGGCGGTGCGTCGGGTGGCCCGTACTCGGTGACGCGGGCGGTGCCGAAGCGGGAGTCGAGATCGTGGATCACGGTGCCGCGCGGCCATTTCGCGAGGAGCGCGTCGTACGCGGCGTGGAAGGCGCGGCCCTCGTCGGATTCTGCGAACGATGTGCGTGGTGACCGGAGCATCGGAACCTCCACCGTCGAATATCTCGATGATCGAGATACTAGGTGGACGAGTAGAGTCTGTCGAGAGGCGGAGGTGACATGACGGACGACGGCAAACTCGACATGATCCACCGGTTGCGCGCGCTCACCGTGCAACTCGATCTGCTCGGCGCCGAATTCGCACAGAAACACGCGCTGCATCCCACCGATCTGCGAGCACTGATCGGACTTCTCGACCGGGAACGGGCCGGGGAGATCGCGACACCCGGCTGGCTCGCCGAGCACCTGCGGCTCAACACCGCATCGATCACCGCACTCGTCGACAGGCTCGAACGGGCCGGTCACGTGCGGCGGGATCGCGACAGCGACGACCGGCGGCGCGTCATCCTGCGCGTGACCCCGGCGGCCGAGAAACTCGGATGGGATTTCTTCGGTCCGCTCTTCGCGCGGGCATCCACTGCGCTCGAGTCCTTCTCCGAGTCGCAACTGGAGGTCGTGCGGGAGTTCCTCGGCTCCATGACTGCTGCAGTGGAGTCCGCGCGCTCCCCGGAAGACACCGAGGCCTGACACCCGCGGGAACCACGCTCCCCCAGTAGGAAGAATTTCTGTTAACTTCCTTGCCCATCCACATACTTCGGGGGGATGGGAATGCACGTACGCTCATGGGTCGCCGCGGTACTCGCGGTCGCCTTCGCTGTGGTCGGGGCAGGAACGGCAGTCGCAGAGGAGACCGCTCCTCCCCTGCCCGTCGGAAAGACGTTCCTGGACGGGTTCGCCCACGAATTCGGCGACCCGAACGGTAACGCGCTCGGCACGAACGACTGGGACTGCGTCCCGTCGCAGGAACACCCGGATCCCGTCGTGCTCGTCCACGGCACGGTGCTCAACCGGCACAACAACTGGTCGTATCTCGGGCCTCTTCTCGCGAACAAGGGCTATTGCGTCTTCGCTCTCACTTACGGCAACCATGCCGACCTCCCCTGGCCGTTGAATTCCGTCGGTGGGCTGCTGCCGATGGAGGACAGCGCACAGCAGCTCTCCGATTTCGTCGACGAGGTCCTTGTCGCGACCGGCGCGGAGAAGGTCGACCTCGTGGGTCACTCGCAGGGCACCCTGATGCCCGTCTGGTACGTGAAGTTCCTCGGCGGCAACGAGAAGGTCGACGATTACATTTCGCTCGGACCGGTCTACGAGGGCAGCCACGCCTTCCTGCTCGCGGCGTCGTTCGAACTGTTCGAGCACGTCGGTGTGCGGCAGGACGTGGAGAATCTCGCCCACTTCGTCGGATGCGGTGCGTGCCCGCAGGTCCTTGCCGGATCGGATTGGATCCACACAATCCAGGAGGCCGGCGTCTACGCCGACGAGGTGACGTACACGAACATCATGACCCGCTACGAGGAGATCGTCCTCCCGCACACCAGTGGCTACCGCGAGGCGCCCAACGCGACAAACATCGTGCTGCAGGACCACTGCGCGAACGACTTCGTCGAACATGCCGGCATCGTCAACGACCCGAACGCGGCATGGTTCGTCCTCGACGCGCTCGATCCGGGTTCGGCAGGGCCGCTGGAGTGCGTCTTCGTGCCGCCGATCCTCGGTTGGAGCCCGGATCCGACGATCGGCAATCCCACGACCGAGGACGCCGTGGTCGTGAGTCGCCCCGGCGCGTGAGTCGTCCGATCCTCATTACGTCGCGGTTCCTGTCTCACGAAATGCCGAGATCTTCTGTGACGGGTGCGGACAGGTCGCGAAGCTGACGCGCTGAACCGGGGCTCGCGCGGCGTGTTGCGGTAGCGAACCCCGGTTCGGCGCGCGAACTATATTGCGGCGCTGCTCGGTTCCTTCAGCCCGGCGATGAACGCCTGCAGCGCGAACTCCACCCGCGACTCCACGGACGGCACACCGGATCCGATCGCTTCGACGAACAACGGGAACTCGGCGAGGGCTTCGGTATCGATGCCCGGATCGCCGTCGTCTGCCGGTGGTGCGCTGTGCTGGCCCAGCACGATGGCGGCCAGTGTCTGGATCACGAGGAGCGCATCCTGCGGCGTGAATCCGGCGTCCCGCAACACCTCGAGCATCTTCTCCAGGTGCACGGCATTGCCCGAGGTGACCGCCGGACGGGACGCAAAGAACGGTACTGCCCCGGGGTGCGCGAGCAAGCCGCGATGGAAGGCCCGGCCGTAGCCCTCGAGGACCCTCCGCCACGGAGCGTCGGTCTCGGCTCCGGTGAGCGCTTCGTCCATCACGTACTGGACGATGGCGTCCTCGAGTCCCTGTTTGTTCTTCACGTGGTGGTACAGCGTCATCGCTTCCACGTCCAGCTCACGTGCCAGCTTCCGCATCGACAGCGCGGCCGCACCTTCCCGGTCGACCATCTGCACCGCTGCATGGAGCACCTGCTGCCGGGTCAGTCCGGCGTGC
Organism: Rhodococcus sp. AB351; assembly: GCF_049538275.1. Lineage (NCBI taxonomy): Bacteria > Bacillati > Actinomycetota > Actinomycetes > Mycobacteriales > Nocardiaceae > Rhodococcus > Rhodococcus sp. AB351. The sequence goes on along the minus strand of NZ_JBMVFW010000016.1, from coordinate 17,659 downwards.
CGACCCTGCGCGCGCGTCGATCCCATGAAACCTCCTTGCCACTCTTACGACGTAAGACTACCATCGCCGACGTAAGTCATACACCGTAAGAGAGGAGTCCGGCATGACCGTCCGAACCGAAATTCGTACGACGAAACGCCGGCCCAACCTTGTGCAGGCCCTCACCCTCGGCGCGTGCCTGCAGATCCTCTGCATCGCACTCCCTCTGCTGGACGTGTGGATGATCGGATCGATCGAGCAGCACGTGCAGAACGCATATCCCGAATGGGGACCCGACAATGTGAACCTCGACCGGAACGCGATCGCCGGATACCTCGTGATCGTGGGCGTCCTCGGCCTGGCCGGCTGGCTCGGCGCGCTGTGGAGCGCGAAGAAGGACGTCGCGGTCCGCGCTGTGGTGACGACACTGTTCGTGATCGGAACCTGCGTGCTGCTGTTCGACGTCGGATACGCGGGCGAACACTACAACCCGATCGTCCCGCTGTGGCTGGGCATCACCCTGCTGGTGATCCCGCTGCTGCCGGGCATCACCGCTGTCATGGCCGCCTGGGTCCTGCCCCCGACCGAAAGGGCCGACCGGCATGACTGACACAACGAGGCCCGGATACACCCTTGCAGCCGTCGCGACCGTGCAGTTCATGGTGTCGCTGGATCTGTCCGTCGCGAACATCGGACTCCCCCGGACCACCGAGGGGTTGCATTTCGACCCGATGGGAGCGACGTGGGTGATCCACGCCTACGCACTGTTCTTCGGCGGTCTGCTCCTCCTCGGAGGACGCGCGGCCGATCTCTACGGGCACAAGCGGGCTCTCCTCGTAGGACTGGGCGTGTTCGGTCTCGCCTCGCTGCTCGGCGGGTTCGCTGCAGCACCCGGCCACCTCGTCGCCGCACGAGCGATGCAGGGTGTCGGGGCTGCAGCCCTCGCGCCGGCCGCGCTGGCACTGCTGTCGTCGACCTTCCCCGACGGCCGCGCCCGGGTTCGCGCCTTCGGGATATGGAGCGCCATGAATGCCGGCGGTGCCGCCTTCGGTCTCATCATCGGCGGCGTCCTCACCGAATACGCCGGATGGCGGTGGGTCATGTTCGTCAACGTGCCCATGGCCGCTGCAGCACTCGCGCTGACCCGTCTGGGTGTGGGAGTCGACGGAGTACCCGTGCGGCGCGGTCGCCCGGACGTGCTCGGAGCGATTCTCGGCACCGCCGGCACGACAGCCCTGGTGTTCGCACTCGTGCGTACCGACCGCCACGGCTGGACCTCGACGATCACGCTCGTCACCCTCGCCGCGGCCGTCGCCCTGCTGGTGGCGTTCGTCCACGTCGAGCGAACCACCCGCCGCGACCCGCTGATCCGGCTCGGCCTCTTCGCCAACCGGTCGGTGAGCGGGGCGAACGCCTTCAACCTGCTGGTGGGCGCCACCATCGGGTCGGCGTTCTATTTCGTCTCGCTGTATCTACAGCAGGTACTCGGCAACAGCCCGGCTGCCACGGGTCTGATGACCCTGCCGGTGGCCGTGGGTGTCATCGTCGGATCGGTGGTCGCCGTCAAGCTCGGCTACCGCGTGGCGGCGCGCACCCTCCTCGTCGCCGGTGGGCTTCTCAGCGCTTGCGGGTTCGCATGGTTCGGTCTGATCAGCGCCGACGGGTCGTTCGTCACCGACGTTCTGGGACCGGCCGTCGTCGTCGGCATCGGGTTCGGACTCTGCCTCGGTCCGGTGGTGTCCGTCGCGACCTCGGGGGTGGACGCACGCGAGATGGGCACGGCCTCCGGACTTCTCAATACGTCGCGGCAGATCGGTGCGTCGCTCGGACTCGCCGTTCTCGGTACCGCCGCACACCACCGGATCGGTCCACTCGCGACACCCGAGAGCATGAACAGCGGCTACGCGCTCGGATTCGCGCTGGGTGCAGTGCTTCTCGTCGTCGCTGCCGCGATCGCATTCACCGTTCTCCCCCGGACCGGCGCGCCCGCCGAGACTACCGGCGACGCAGCCCCGGTCCGAGGGCCGACGAAAGCACGGACATCATGACATCCACGGAAACATCCTTCCCCGAGACGGATCCGGCGTCGCGGCGAACACTGTCGTCGCTGCTGCGGCCGTTCGTCGGCAGGTTCACTGCGAGTGTGGCTCTCCAGGCCGCGGGCGGTATCGCGGGTCTCGTTCCGCTTCTCGCCGTCGCCGAGGTCGGCCGGACGCTCCTCGCGCCGGGACCGGTCGACCAGTCCCGCGCCTGGACCGCCGTCGTCGTCGGCGCACTCGGACTCTTCGCCCGACTCGTCCTCACGTCGATCGGATCCGGCCTCGCGCACGGCCTCGACGGCTCCGTGCAGCTGGCGTTCCGCCGCGAACTCGCACGTCACCTCGGCAAGGTCCCGATCGGCTGGTTCTCCCGTCGCCGAACGGGTGAACTCGCGAAGGTCGTCGGCGACGACGTCTCCGCCGTTCACCCGTTCATCGCGCACACGCCCGGCGAGATGGTCAACGCCTTCCTCGTTCCGGCCGTGTCGGCGGTCTACCTGTTCACAGTCGACTGGCGGCTGACGCTGATCACCATGATCCCGATCGTCCTGGCCGTGTCGCTGGTTCCCCTGCTGTCCACTGCGGCCCGGCGACGGGAGCAGGAGGAGTTCGACGACGCGATGGGACGCATCGCCGATGTGGTCGTCGAATTCGTGAACGGCATCTCGGTCGTGAAGGTCTTCGGGGACACTCGCCGGTCCCGGAACAGATTCGTCACGGCAGCAGACGATTTCGTCTCGACCTTCACGCGATGGGTGCGCGGCGTCTCCGGCGTGGCAGCGGGGATGCAACTCGCCCTCTCGCCGCCGTTCGTGCTCCTGACCGTGCTGATCGGCAGTTCGATCCTGATCACGGGCGGCAGTATGCCCGCGGCGGATCTGCTGCCCTTCGTGCTCCTCGGCGTGGGGCTGACCACCCCGATCGCGGCGTTGGGCCACGGATTCGACGACATCCTGGCCGCCCGGCGCGCCGTCGAGCGGATCCGGGAGGTGCTGGACGTGCCACCGGTGCCGGAACCCGAGCGGCCGATAGCGCCGAGCGGGCACCGGATCGACCTGCACGACGTCCGCTTCGGCTATTCGGATGCGCACGAGGTCCTCCGGGGCATCGACCTGACACTCGAGTCGGGGACGGTCACCGCCCTGGTGGGTCCGTCCGGCAGTGGGAAGTCCACCCTGGCGACACTGTTGCTGCGCTTCTTCGATCCGACCCACGGCACGATCACTCTCGGTGGCGTCGACCTGCGGGAGGTCGGGAGCAGGACGCTCTACCGCACGATCGCATGTGTCTTCCAGGACGTTCGTCTGCTGCGTGCGTCGATCGCCGACAACATCGCCCTGGCCGTCCCGCACGCCGACCGCGACGCCGTGGTCCGCGCAGCCGTTGCGGCCGACATCCACGAGCGGATCGTCGAACTGCCCCACGGATACGACACGATCCTCGGAGAGGGGGTCGAACTGTCCGGCGGGGAGAGGCAACGCCTGTCGCTCGCGCGGGCACTGCTCACCGATGCACCGGTGCTGGTGCTCGACGAGGCGACGGCCTTCGCCGATCCCCGGACCGAAGGTGCGATCCACGCTGCCCTCACCCGTTTGCGCGGCAACCGGACCATCCTGACCGTCACGCACCGACCGGAGACGATCACCGGGGCGGACACGGTCGTGGTTCTCGAGGACGGAGCGATCGTCGAACAGGGTTCACCGGAGGACGTTCTCGTCCGCGAGGGCTCCCTCCAACCGTCCGCAGGTTCCGACCTGCAAGGAAGCAGAGCACGATGATCACCACACTGTTCCGCACACTCGGACGCGAACACGCCGGCCCGCTGCGCCGGACGCTGGCGCTCATGGTGGGATGCGCGATCGCCGAGGGGTTGTCGTACGCCTTCCTCGTCCCGGTGCTGCGCATCCTGTTCGGGGACGCCCCCTCGGACGTCGGACCCTGGCTGATCGGATTCGGGGCGTCGGTCGCGGTCTACGCGGTGCTGCGCTACGTCAGCGACCTGTCGGGTTTCCGCGTCGGGACCTCGCTGCTGCGCGGCGTCTATCACCGGCTGGGCGACCAGCTCGTACGATTGCCGCTCGGCTGGTATCGCGCCGACCTGGTCGGCGAACTGTCGGCGACGGCGAGTCGTGGTGTCCTGCAATCGATGAGCGTGATCGCTCACATGCTCGCGCCGTTCGTCTCGGCATGCGTGACCCCGCTGACCATCGTGGTGGTGATGACCGCCTACGACCTGCGGATGGGCCTGGCGGCCGCCGCGGCGATCCCCGTGGTGACCGCGGTGCAGATGTGGTCGGCGCGCACCACCGCGGCGACCGATATCGAACGCGCCGCACGCGATCACGAGGCCACCGCTCGCGTCGTCGAATATCTTCAGGCACAGCCTGTCCTACGCGCGGGCGGGCGAACCGTCGAACGCTTCCGGTTGCTCGACGACTCGCTCGACGGTATCCGGCGTGCTTCGCGGCGTTCGACGCTCGCAGCCGTGCCGGGCATCGTCGGCACGACGGTCACCGTGCAGGCGGCGTTCACCGCGCTGCTGGCACTGGGCACCTACCTTGTGATCGGCGGGAGCCTCGCGGTGCCGGACATGTTGGCACTCGTCGTCCTCGCAGGTCGCTGCGCCGAACCGCTGTTGTCACTGTCGGAGATCGGCGGAAAGCTGCGCGCCGCCCGCGGCGAACTGACACGACTCGACGCCTTCCTGAGCACCCCTCCCCTCCCCGAGCCGGTTCGTCCGGCGCGACCGCACGGTCACGACATCAAGTTCGACTCGGTGGCCTTCCGGCGGGACGGTCGTACGGTGATCGACGGGTTGTCGCTGGCGGTGCCGCAGGGCCGGCGGTTCGCGGTGGTCGGGCCGTCCGGCGCCGGGAAGAGCACGCTGCTGCAACTGCTCGCACGGTTCCACGACGTGGATGCGGGGTCCGTGCGGATCGGCGGGGTGGACGTGCGGGACATCGCGACCGACGTGCTGATGTCGCAGATCGCGGTGGTCTTCCAGGACGTCTACCTGTTCGATGAGACCCTCGAGGAGAACGTGCGGCTCGGACGTGCGGATGCGACCGACGACGAGGTGCGCGCCGCTGGTGCCGCCGCGGGGCTGGACGAGGTGATCGAACGCCTACCCGACGGCTGGTCGTCGCGAGTCGGTGAAGGCGGCGCGATGTTGTCCGGCGGGGAACGGCAGCGGGTGTCGATCGCGCGAGCACTGCTCAAGGACGCGCCGATCGTCCTGTTGGACGAGACGACGTCCGCCCTGGACCCGGATAACGAGGCGGTCGTCCGCGCCGGGTTGGAGCGGCTCACGGCGGGACGGACGGTGCTGATGGTCGCGCATCGGTTGCACACCGTCCGCGACGCCGACCGGATCGTGTTCCTGGACCGAGGGCGAATCGTCGAGGAGGGAACCCACGATGAACTGGTGCGTCGCGGCGGCCGCTACGCGCAGTTCTGGGAGATGTCGATCGGGCCGGCTTCACCGATCCGCGCATCGTGAGCGGGCACGGACCGTAGGTTATCGACAGGGTGTCGTTATAATTCCTGAGGGCTCCCGGGTCCGCCACGACTTCTCAGAAAGGGTCACCGTGTACGTCATCACCAACCGCATCGACGTTCCTGCCGATACCACCGAGGCATTCGAAAAGGTCTTCGTCGAGAGCATGCGTTCGACGCTCGACGGAGTGCCGGGCCTCAACCGCACGACGTTGATGCGTCCCGCAGCCGACGGCCTGCCCTACGTGTCCACCATGGAGTTCGACTCCAAGGAAGACTTCCTCGCGTGGCTGCGTTCGGACTCGTTCAAGGCGTCGCACTCGGACGATCAGGCTCCGGGCATGCAGGCACCCTCCGCGGTCGAGCAGCACACGCTCATCGAGGACATCGTCTTCGAGAAGTAGAGAACGCGCCGAAACGGGGTTCGCCGCCGCTGTAGCACGCGCGAACCTCGGTTCGGCGCGTCAACGGCCTCCGAACAGGAGTTTGTCCCCAACCCCGCGATCGATCCACAGGTACACCGGATCGGGAGGTCGTCGCGGGTTCGGTGGGTGTCGCTCCGCGCAGGATCGTCGTCGTGACAGATCCGAACATTCTCACCAACACCTCGCTCGCCGTCGCGGGTCTCTCGGACACCGAGATCCGCACCGGCGTTCGCACCGGCTCACTCGTACGGGTCGGGCGCGGGTGCTATCTGCACCGCTGTGACGTCGACGCGATCGGACCCGTCGGCGTCCACCGTGTCCGTGCCCGGCATGTCGGAGCGACGCTCGGTCCCGACGAGGCGCTCAGCCACGTGTCGGCGGCGGCACTGCACGGCCTCGAACTGTGGGACGTACCGCTCGACCTCGTCCACATCTCCCGGCCCGCCACGCGGCGCGGTCGTGTCACCTCGCAGATCCACGTGCATCCGACCGAACTCGGCGACGACGTGGTGGTCGTCGACGGAGTAGCCGTCACGTCGATTGCCCGCACCGTCGTCGACCTCGCGCGCACGCTCCCGAAGGAGCAGGCCGTCATCGCAGGCGATTCCGCTCTTCGCCTGTACCCCGGTATGCGTGAACAGGTTTCGCGGGCGCTGGCCGATGCCCGGACCCGCCACGGCCTGGCTCGTGCCCGCACAGTGGTGCCGTTTCTGGACGGTCGCAGCGAGAGTGCGGGCGAATCGCTGTCGCGTCTACGCATTGCGGAAGCAGGACTGCCGCGACCGATCCTCCAGTACGAGATCGTGGGCGGGAACGGGCGGCGCTATCGCGTCGACTTCTTCTGGGAGAACGGCGTCGTCGGCGAGTTCGACGGGCGGATCAAGTATTCCGACCCGCGCGACGTGTTCGACGAGAAGCTCCGGCAGGACGCGATCCGCGACGCGGGCTACGAAGTGGTGCGCTGGACGTGGGCGGAATTGGAGCGGTTCGACGTCGTGGCGGAGAGACTCCAGCAGGCCGCGCGTCGCGCTGCGAAACTGACGCGATGAACCGGGGCTCGCCCCGCGTGTTGCGGTAGCAAGCCCCGGTGCGGCGCGCAAGCAATCACTGCGCCGTGCGGGGCTGAGGAAGGAACGTGCTAACGTCCCGCCGGCAGAAACGGATCGGGGGGTCACGTGCGTAGGTGGACGCCAGTCGTCACGAAGTCGGTGACGGCAGTTGCAATAACAGTGATTCTTGTTGCGGGATGCAGCCATTCTCCAGGGCCGGCATCGATCGCGGCCGAAGGCGTGTTTCCCACCAACGACACACCGAAAGCGGTCGACCCGGAAGTGCATGCACAAATCACATTCGATCCATGTGCGGACATTCCGGAGGAGGCCTTCCGTGCGGAACGTGTCGACCTCTCCACCGGGCAGAAGTCCGAGCACACCTCCGGTGGTTACACGTCGATCCTGTGCACCTTCGACAGCATTCCCCCGGACAGTAACGATACGGGTTGGTTCGACCTGTACCTGCTGGCGTCGAACAGGACGCTCGACGAAGCCTACAAGCGGGACCCCGAGAACACCACCGAGACAACAGTCAGCGGTCGTCCCGCCCTCGTCAAGTTCGACCCGAACGTAACAAACAGCTGCGAGATATCGATGAGCACCCGATTCGGCCTGATCAGCATCAAGCACCACAACCTCACACGCGAGATGCAGCCGATGACGGACGACGCACGATGCAGCCGGACCAGAAGCTTCGTCGAGCGGATCGAGGATTCGGTGGACCGAGAAGTCGACGCAGGACGAATCATGATGGAGGTCGCCACGACCGTACGTACGCCTCGCGTCGTCGACGATTCGGAACGACCTGACATCACTTTCGATCCGTGCCTGGATGTTCCGATGGAGATACTTCTCGAAAGAGGTTTCGACGACCGTAGCAAGGATCTCACCGATCTTCCCTTCGGCACGTACACATTCATCAGCTGCTCATGGAAGAGCTTCGCCCAGACGACCGACCACAAGGATTCCTACGCGATCACTTTCCTCGCCGGCAATGTCTCCTACGAGGAATATCTCGAGCGCGACCGCGATATCTCCACCGAGATCACGATCAATAGCAGGAGAGCGCTCCTCCAGCATGACCGCAACGATTGCGCGATCATCCTGGACACGAAATTCGGCGTTCTCGTCAGCTCGTGGTTGCACTTCCCCTACGACAACGAACCGATTCCTTCCGAGAAACAGTGCGCTCCCCTGTTCTCCCTCGTTCAGGACATCGAAACACTCGTCGATCTCTGACGCGGTGAACCGGGGTTCGCCCCGCGTGTTTCGGTAGCGAACCCCGGTTCGGCGCGCGAGCTACACCGCGACCGGTTGCTTCGCAGGCAGGACGGCCGGCTCCGGAACGGTGACCGCGCGGACGGGGCGTCGCACCAGCGCGACCGTCACGTAGGCGACCAGCGACACCAGGAATCCGATGAAGGTGGTCCAGCCGTCGACGGACGATGTGACCAGTGAGTTCGGGATGTACAGCAGGGTGTTGTCGACGCCGTAGATCGTCGGGGTGAGGACGAAGAAGCCGGCGCGCACCGTGATACCGGCGATCGCTGCGGCGGCCACGGCGCGACCGTCACCGCGCGACCAGAACAGTCCGAGGATGAACGGCACGACCAGCGAGGCGAGCAGCAGGTCGAAGGTGAGGGTGAGCAGGATGCCGGTCTGCGGGACGCGCAGCGCGACGAGGGCACCGAAGGCAGCCATCGGCAGCATGAGCAGGCGGGTGGCCTTCAGGACGTCCGACGACATCGCGGCGTTCTCGCCGCCGACGCGGAAGACGTTGCGCACCAGAACCGTCGCGGTGGACAGCAGCACACCACTGATCGTGGTCAGTGAAGCCGTTACCAGACCGGAGAGCACCAGGATCGACAACCACTGCGGCGTGTACTCACCCAGCAGAACGTAGAGGATCGGCGCGTCGGCGGCGCTGTCACCGACGATCGACACCGCCGCGAGCGCGACGAACGACAGGGGCACGCACAGCAGGAGAATGCCGGTCGCCGCGGAGAAGCAGGCGCGCTGGGCCGCGTGCGGCGATTTGGCGGAGAACACACGCTGCATCAGGTCGATCGCGACCAGGTTGCCGAGCCCGAGCGCGACGATCGTGGCCCAGTTGATCGCGGCGCCCTGCGCCGGATCGGTGAGCTGGCCGAGATCACCGATGCCGAGGCCGTCCCCGTGGGTGAAGCCGGGACCGAGAGCCACCCACGCGAGGAGGGAGACGATACCGACGGCCATGACGGCGAACTGGACCATGCCGGTGTAGACGCTGGCGAACATGCCGCCGGCCATCGTGTAGGCGAGCACGAACGGGATGATCACCAGTACCGCGGCGGTGTAGTTCAGGCCGAGGAAGTACTGCAGGAGGTAGGCGAGGGCGACGAGGTTGCCGGCGAGGAGGATGCCGAAGCTGCCCACGGTGAGGACGGAGGCGGTGATCTCGGTGCCGCGCCCGAAGCGGCGGGCGAAGAACTCCGGCAGGGTCACCACGCCGGTCGCCCGCAGGCGCTTCGCGAAGAAGATTCCGACGAGCAGAACACTGAGCGCGACGCCGAGAGGCATCGCCGCGCCGGCCCAGAATCCGAATCCGGCCGCGAGGTCGGCCGAACCGAGGGTCGCGTTGGAGTCGATGACCTGGGACATGAGCAGGACGGCGAGAACGGGTGCGCCCAGCGAGCGACCGGCGAGCAGGAAGTTGCCGGCCTGTCCGCGGACCTTGCGGGTGGAGTAGAAGCCGGCCCCGAGAAGTACGACGAGGCACACGGCAACACCGGTGATGATCATGGCAGCTCCGTATGGAGAAGGTCAGACGGCAGGAGCGCTGCGTTGGGCTTCGCGTCCGAGCGAATAGAGGGGGCGGGCATTGTCGGGAAGAGCGATCTCGCCGGAGGCGAGCCGGTTGCGGAGATAGGTGAAGCTCTGAGCGGTCTGCGCGAACAGATGCTCGCCAGCCGTCACTCCGTCGTATCGTGGTCCGTCCGCGTCGACGAACCTCTCCAGCGGCTCGACCCGGGTGTCGTAGTCGACGTTGAAGAACAAGGGGAACGAGTAACGCTCCTGAGCAACCTTACGCACCCGATGTGACGTCGCTGTAAACACACCGTTCGTCCAGATCTCCAGTAGGTCACCGATATTCAGGACGAAAGCATCGTCGCGGTAGGGGACCTCGATCCAGTCCCCGTCGGCGTTGACCACTTCGAGTCCCGGCGCCGTGGGCAGGAGCAGCGTGAACACTTCGTAGTCGGTGTGGGCGCCGATACCGGGGCGGTCGGATGCACTGGGATCGTAGGGATAATGGATCATCCGCAACTGCGCCGGCGGTGTCGTCACATACCGATCGAACAGATCGGACGGCTCGCCGAGCGTCTCGGCGAAAGCCCTCAGAAGCACACGGCCCAGACCGAATACGGCATCGTAGTACGCCCCCACGGGCTTCTCGAAGTCCGGCAGGTCGGGCCACTGGTTCGGTCCGAGCAGCGGATTGCCGGCCAGATAATCCGGATCGTCGGCGGGAAGATCGATGGACAGATCGAACGCTTCCTTGTGATCGGGTGTGGCACCGGCGAACACTTCCTCACCCGGCGGCACGTAGCCGCGGTGGTTCGACGAAGTCCCTATGTAGACCGACATCTTGGTTTCGTCGGGCAGTGCGAAGAAGCGTTCTGCGGCTGTCTTCAGTCCCGAGATGAGGGTGGGATCGATACCGTGCCCGACGATCTGAGCGAAACCGACTTCGCGGGCGGCACGCCCGAGTTCCTCGACGACTGCTTCCCGTCCGCTGCCGTCGGCGGAGACCAGTGCGTGTACGTCGACGACGGGGATGCTGGTGAAGGTCATGGTTCCCTCCTGGGGTTCGGGTCGAGCGGACGCCACCGCCTCGTGACGGGCGCTCCGTCGAATGTGACGTCGCTCGTGTGGATTTCGTCTCCGAAGTCGGGGTCGAGGTCGTCCCCGATCCGATACGGGAGAGTCGATGCGGTGATGTTCCATCGGCCGGCGCACACTCGGCCGACGGCGACCTCGCAGTCGAGCACTGCGCGGGCCTCGCGGAGTGTCGCCGCCCCCCCCTGATGCGTTCGAGCAGAGAACCGGATCCGGGAGTGTGGTCGCGGCCGCGCGCGAACGCGAAGGTCTCCCCCACCCGCACGAGTACCGCGGTCGCCCCGGTGTCGATGTCCTCGAGCAGGTACTCCTCGATGTCGGACGAGACGCCGGCGATGTGCCAGTGTTCCGTGTAGTCCTCGTACACACCGTGTTCGGCGATAGTGTCCGCGTCGAGCAGGGCCAGACTGCCGGCGTCGGGTGTCGGACCGAGCGGGTGGAACGACACGGCGCGTTCCCACTCGACGTGATCGCCGCGGTCGAGCAACCGGCCTGCGAAACCGTCCTGCGTCGCGAGTGCCACGAGATCGTCGAAGTTCATGTCGTTCGCGGTCGAGGCCGTCACCACAGGCAGTGAGGCGGGTTGTCTCAGATCGCAGTACAACTTCTCGCCCTGCACCCAGGTGACCCGGGTGGTGGTGTCGGGTTCGGTGCCCGGACGCGCCAGCAGGGTTCGCTCGAACCGGGTTCCCGCGAGCCGGATCCGTTCGGCGGTCGTCATGCGCCGGTCGCCTTCCACCGTGCCCGCTCCTGCGCGAAGGCGACGGATTGGGTCGCCTGGAACTCCGCGATCGAGGATGTGTTGTCGGCGAGGAATTTCCGGTGGTCTGCCAGCGAGAAGGTCCCGTCGGTGATCTCCACTCCCCCGCCACGACCGGCCGCGAGATCGGCGCGCAGATCGAGCAGTTCCTCGGGGTCGACGGGATACCAGGAGATCCGGTCGAAGAACCGCAGCAGCCACGGCGTTCCGTCCTCGAAGGGCCCGGCCGGCTGCGGGTGCCGGTGATTCCACACCTGGGTGGTGCGGCCGACGAACTGGTATCCGCCGGGGCCTTCCATGCCGTAGATGCACAGATACGCACCGCCGATCCCGACCGCGTTCTCGGGTGTCCACGTGCGGGCCGGGTTGTACTTGGTGGTGACCAGCCGGTGCCGCGGGTCGAGCGGTGTCGCGACCGGTGCACCGAGGTAGACGTCGCCGAGGCCGAGGACCATGTAGTCGGCGGCGAAGACGGTGTCGAAGACGTCGGCGACGGTGTCGAGGCCGTTCATGCGACGGATGAACTCGATGTTCCACGGGCACCACGGGGCGTCGGAGCGCACGCCGTGCATGTAGCGCTGGATGGCCTCGCGGGTCGCCGGATCGTCCCAGGACAGCGGCAGGCGCACCTGACGGCTGGGCACTTCCAGTTCGTCGCTGTCGCCGATACCGTCCTCGACCTCGGCGAGCAGACCGAGCAGGACCGGTACCGGCAGGACGTCCGGGTCGACCTTGACCTGCAGCGACCGGATACCGGGGGTGAGTTCGAGCAGGCCGGCAGGTCGCTGCGCTTCGAGGCGCTGGTGCAGGGCGTGCACGCGGGCCCGCAGCGCCAGATCGAGCGTCATGTCGCCGTACTCGACGAGCACGTTGTCGTCGCCGCTGCGGCGGTAGGTGACGGCGGTGTGCCCGTCGCGGCGGGCCAGGACTCCGTCGTCGCCGTCGCCGCCGCCCGACGCGACCAGCGACAGACCGGCACGACGACCGACTCCCAGCTCGCGGCGCGACGCGCTGTGCTGCGACTTCACGGGGACGAACCTGACGGTGTTGCCGGGTGCGAGCTGACCGAGCTTCCAGCGGTCGGCGGCGACGACCGTCACCGGGCACACGAAACCGCCGAGGCTGGGACCATCGGGACCGAGCAGGATCGGGGTGTCGCCGGTGAAGTCGAGTGCCCCGACCGAGTAGGCGTTGTCGTGGATGTTCGACGGGTGCAGGCCCGCTTCGCCGCCGTCGGTGCGTGCCCATTCGGGTTTGGGGCCGATGAGCCGCACGCCGGTGCGGTCGGAGTTGAAGTGCACCTCGTAGTCGGTGGCGTAGAGGGCGTCGATGTCGGCGCGGGTGAAGAATTCCGGTGCGCCGTGCGGACCTTCGGTGACCGCGATCTCCCAGCGCGTGCTCAGAGCAGGCACGTGCTCGGACGGGACCGGCGCGCTCGTACCGGGAGCGTTCTCCCCCACGACGAGGACGTCACCCTCGCGCAGCGTCCGACCTTCGTGACCGCCGAACGTGCCGAGCGTGAACGTCGATGCACTGCCGAGGAATTCGGGGACGTCGAGACCACCGCGAACGAGGACGTAGACGCGCAGGCCCGGCCCGGAGACCGCGCCGACGTCGAGCAGGCCGCCCGCCGGGACGGTGACGGGCCGCCACTGCGGGACGACGACGCCGTCGACGCGCACGGTGACGGGCGCACCTGTCACGCACACCTCGGTCTCCTCCGTGAACCGCAGGGCGGGGCCGGCCATGGCGGTCTCGAGGCCGGCAGCGCCCTCGTCGTTGCCGAGGGCGACGTTGCCGAGACGGAACGACAGGTCGTCCATGGGACCGGAGGGCGGCACACCGATCTGCCAGTAACCGGTGCGTCCGGGATAGTCCTGGACGGTGGTGAGCATTCCGGGACGTTCGACGGTGATCTTCGTGGTCATGGCTTCCTCACTCCCCGCGGGTGACGATCATGCGGACCGGCGTGGGGTCGAAGCCGTTGCACGGGTTGTTGATCTGGGGGCAGTTGGAGACGAGCACGAGTACGTCGCGCTCGGCGCGGATCGCGAGTCGCTTGCCGGGTGCGGACAGACCGTCGACGATGCCGAGGGTGCCATCGGCCTCGACCGGCACGTTCATGAAGAAGTTGATGTTGGAGACGAGGTCGCGCTTGCCGAGTCCCCACTTGGCGCCTTCGATGAGGAAGTTCTCGACGCAGGCGTGCTGGTGCTTGGTGTGGTGGCCGTAGCGCAGGGTGTTGGACTCCTGCGAGCACGCACCGCCGACGGTGTCGTGGTTGCCCACCTCGTCGGCGACGAGCGTCATCAGCGGCTCACCGTCGGCGTCGCGCAGCACCGAACCGGTGGAGAGGAAGATGTTCTGCTGGGCGGCGACGGTGGCGGCGGCGCTGTAGCGGCGGGTGTGATCGGCGGCGTCGTAGACGAGGGTGTCGACGGCCTGGTTGCCGTGCAGGTCGACGATGGTGAGGACGTCGCCGGCGGCGACGACGGCCGACCACGGGCCGCGGAGGCCGACGATCTCGTCGAGGACGACGCGACCGGGAACGAGGGCGAGGTCTGCGGTGTCGGCGGTGATGGTCATCGGCGGATCTCCGTTTCGGACGTGGCGGCGGCCCAGGCGTCGTCGGTGTTGAGCACGGCGCGCTGGTATTCGGGGTCGGTGTTCGGCAGCGAGTTCAGTTCGCCGGGCGCCCGCCAGGCGAGGACTTCGAGGCTGCCGGTGGTGAACTCGGGGTTCGGGTCGAGCGGGTGTGCGGTGTTGGCGATCAGGGCGATGACCGGCAGGTGGATCAGCAGGTCGACGGCGGCACCGGGACCGGCGTTGCCGGTGCTGACGAGGCTGCCGTCCTCCTCGACGCGGACACCGTGGAAGAAGGACAGCGAGGGCGGCAGGTCGCGCGGCTGCAGGTCGTGCTTGGCCGCGGCGACCGTGAACAGTTCGCGGCCCGCGGGAGAGCTCGAATGGAGCGATCCCGCACCGTATTTCGCGGTGTTCCCCGCGAGGTGGGTCGTGCCGCACAGCGCGTCGTGGCGACCGGAGGTGTCGGCAACGATCGTGGCGAGGACGCGGCCCTGATCGGAGAGCAGGGGATGCCCGACACCGAGATAGGCCTGCCACGGCACCTTCACCGTGTCGGCGACGTTGAGCCGCTCGTGCGGTGCGTCGGCGCGGAACAGCAGGAGGTTGGCGCAGGCGGTGCCGTGGACGTCCCGCAGGCGCAGGCGGGTGCCGCGTGCGAGGACCTTGCTGGTGTAGCGGCCACCGGGAACGGTCTCGGCCCAGGTCATCGACGCCGCGCGACCGCTGGGCGGAGCCGGCCACGACGATGCCGGGACGATCGGCATGGCGTCGGTGACGGTTCCTGCCTGCGCTCGGGCATGGGCGCGAGCAGCGTGCGTGGTGGCGGTCGCGAGGGTCTCGGTCATGGCGCTCCGATCGGCGGTCCGGGGAAACTGTCGATCGACAGTTTTCCGATCGCGCATCTTCGGGGAATGTCCACGGCGTAACGAGTCCGTGACGTGTGTTTCGTCCGTATAACGAAAACTTCACGCATGAAGACCGTGGTGCTGCACCATCTTTCGTCGTGTCACAGTGGAGAGGTGACCCATGCAGGACCAGGACGACCCCGTCTCCACGCGCCACGACGACCCGGGCCGACCGCGCGTGCCGAGATCCTCGACGCCGCCGCGGAGCTGTTCACCACCCGCGGGTTCTCCCCCACCTCGACACGCACGATCGCCGAGGCGGTGGGGATCCGGCAGGCATCGCTGTACAACCACTTCGCGACGAAGAACGACCTCCTCGTCGCATTGCTCGAGGACACCGTCGAACCGACCCTCGACTTCGACGACAATCTCGACCCCACGCTGCCGCCCGAGGTGCGCCTGTGCGCGCTCGCCTGGTTCGACACGGCCCAGTTGTCCGCGGGCAGATGGAATCTCGGTGCGCTCTACCATCTTCCGGAGCTTCGCACCGAACCGTTCGATCGGTTCCGGGAGGAGCGCCGGCAACTGATGGAGCGCTACCGGATCCTGGCGGCGCAGATCGTCGGCGACGATGATCCCCGCACACACCTGCCGTTCCGGATCGTCGAATCGGTCATCGGCATGCGGGCCGACGACGGCGACGTCGACGCCGGGCTACCCGAAGCGCTGGCGACGGCGTCGCTGACGGTTCTCGGTGTCAGCGACGTTACGGCAGTGACGAGCGCGGCTCGGGCACTCGTGGTGGGAGTTCCCGGCGACCTGCTGGGCTCGATGACCCCGCCGTCTCGGCCACCCGCATGAAGCGCAGGGCGGGATCGTCGACCGGTTCGCGGCGCAGCCGTCTGCGGTCGAGATAGTAGTTCTGCTCCATCGACCACGGGCCGTCCTCCCCGGATGTGGGAAACACGTCGGCCGATCGCCGGAGATAGTTCGACGTGAGGTCCCAGAACGGTCCGCCGCCGACGGCCGGGTCGTCGCAGACCGGGGTGACGATGTCGTAGCCGTGGTCGTCCATGTGGTCGAGCAACCGGCACAGGTAGTGGCCGGTGAGGTCGACCTTGAGGGTCCACGAGTAGTTGGCGTAACCGAACGCGAAGACGAAGTTGGGTATGCCGGTGAGCATCGACGCCTTGTAGGTGATGCGTTCGTGCCAGTCGACCGGTTCGCCGTCGACGTCGAGTGCGACCCGTCCGAACGGCACCATCTTCAGCCCGGTCGCGGTGACGATGACGTCGGCCTCGATCTCGCGCCCCGATTCGAGGGCGATCCCCGTGGGCGTGAACCGAGCGATCCGATCGGTGACCACCGACGCCTCACCGGTGGCGATGGCGTGGAAGAGATCGCTGTCGGTCGCGACGCACAGGCGCTGATCCCACGGGTCGTAGGACGGGTTGAAGTGCACGTCGACGGGATAGTCGTCGGGCAGCACACTCGTCATCCGCAGGCGTAGGAGACGGCGGAAGAGGTTCGGCGCCCGGCGGCTCGTCCGGTACATCTCGTGCAGCAGACGGATGCTCAGGGAGCGGACGACGCGGTCGGCCGCCGCTGTCGGGAGGGCACGCCGCAGTGCGTTGGCGATCTTGTTCTCCTTCGGCCATCCCAGGACGTAGGACGGGGAGCGCTGCAGCATCGTCACGTGCTCGGCGACGCCGGCCAGCGCGGGAATGAGTGTCACCGCGGTGGCGCCGCTGCCGATGACGACGACGCGCTTGCCCGCACAGTCGAGATCCTCGGGCCAGTGCTGGGGGTGGACGATGGTGCCGCGGAAGTCGTCGCTGCCCTCGAACTCCGGGCTGTACCCCTCGTCGTAGTCGTAGTAGCCGGTCGCGGAGAAGAAGAACGAGCAGGTCACCGTGAGCGTGGTGTCGTCGCTCGTGCGCCGGAGCGTGACCGTCCACCTGCCGGTGGCGGACGAGAAGGACGCACCGACGACGCGGTGCCCGAAGTGCAGGTAGGGACGCAGTCCGTGCTCGTCCACCGTCTCGTGGAGATAGCCGAGGATCTCGCTACCTCCGGCGTACGCGTGCTTCTTCCGCCACGGCTTGAACTCGTAACCGAGGGTGTGGAGGTCGGAGTCGGAGCGCACACCGGGATATCGGAACAGGTCCCATGTGCCGCCGAGCGCGTCGCGTGCCTCGACGATCGCGAAGCTCGTCCCCGGTCTCTTCGTCTTCAGGTGGTAGGCCGTGCCGATGCCGGAGATACCGGCGCCGACGATCAGGACATCCACCTCGGCGGGCACGCCCCCGCCGGGTTCGACTGCGGTCATGTTCGCTCGACTCCGTCCTTCGGCGGGGTTCGTTCGATGCGCGGGGCTATCCCGGTCGATCACTCACGGGGGACGTCGCCCGGCGTGCGGTCGGCACCTTCGAGCACATTCACCTCGTGCTTGTCGCTACCCGGACCCACGTGCGCCTCGGCACGCATCCGCTCGACCATGTCGGGGTAGTGCAGCTCGAAGGCGGGACGCTCCGAGCGGATGCGCGGCAGCTCGTAGAAGTTGTGCCGCGGCGGCGGGCAGGTCGTCGCCCATTCGAGT
>NZ_JBMVFW010000015.1:0-85404 GCF_049538275.1 Rhodococcus sp. AB351 | reverse complement strand
CGGGTCTCCCGCTTCTACGGCGCCGCGTGCTGATCCGGGCTTTGTTGTCCTCAAACGATTCTGGTGGTTTCGACGTCGCTGAGCGCGGTCGGGAACACCGAAGTTCGGGATCAGGATTGCTTGCGGAACAGAATCGCGGAAGTCGGACGGCGCGGCGTCGCCGCATCCGGACCCGGTCCCGTGCATACACCGACCCGGATCATCACTTGCGGCACGCCCTCGATGCGGGCCGTTTCCCGCAGGAACGCACGTGAGGATTCGGATTCCGTCAGGTGCGTGACGGAGCAGGTGGCCAGTCCACGGGCGGTGCACGCGAGGAGCACGGCCGATAGGGCTTCACCGCTCCGCAGCCAGTCGAGCCGCGTGTCCGTCGTGGTCGACAGGAGAAGTATCGCGGCTCGGTCCTCCGTCTCTGCCGACTCGCCGGTCGCGTTGCCGGGAGGGAACTCCCGCTCGGTCGCCACCGTGCGCCGTCCCGGTGGGAGTGCGTCCGGAGGTATTCCGTCCGGGTACATCGCATGTCCGGCCCACCAAGAAAGTTCCGTCTGATAGGCAAGGTCGGAGCGGCGTTCGCCGACGATGCGACGGGACAACTCCTCGAGTGCCGGTCGCTCGTGTTCGGCGATGGCACTCAGGCGGACACCCGCGGGTTCGACTAACATCTGCAGAGCGCTCTCGGTCCGAGCCCACTCCTGCGGAGCCCCCATCGGTAACCGCTCGGTACGTCGGCGGCCGATCGCCTCTGCCATCCGGAGGTCGGTGTCGGTCACCGCGTCAACTCGGCGGAAGCGCAGCGTCGCGAGACAACGACGATTCGTCGCGTCCGGCATCCGTTCGACCACGGTCGCCCAGTATCGGGCGATCAACGCCGTCCGGAGATGGTGCAGCACCGCTCCGCAGGACAGCAACATCTGGCGACCGGACGGATCGGTGGCCGGCAGGATGCGATCGTTGTCGCTGAACAACGTGAGTCCGTCCGCGTCCAGGATCCACCGCCACGGCTGACTGTTGTGCAACGACGGCGCGCGACCCGCGAGCGCAACTGCTGACTCGAGAGTCCGACGGTCCGGCATCGTCTCCACTGCTGCCTCCGGGTTTCGAAAGCGTCACCTTCCAGTGTCACGTACAGCCATCGGATTTCGACGAGATTCTCGCGGGACGACCGTAAGCTGAACGGGTGTACTCGTACAAGGTGATCGAGATCCGCGAGGGCATGCTCGGCGGGAAGATGTCCGGCGGCAAGCTCGAGAAGATCCTCAACGATCATGCCCGAGATGGGTGGCGCCTGAAGGCGATCACCTCCGCCGACATCAAGGGACGGATCGGTCCCGGTGGCGTCGAGGGAATGCTCGTGACGTTCGAACGCGAAGAGTAGAAGTCATGTCGCAGCGGATGCCGGTACCCACCGGTAGCGGCAGTAGCTCCTGTCGGCCGTTGCCGGCGACCTGAGCCGAAGGACGGACAGGTGTCGTCGCAGCCGGAGGTCCGCTCGGGTTCGACACTGGTACTCGCAGTGCTGGCGTCGGGCCAGTTCCTGATGACGCTCGACAGCTCGGTGATGAACGTGTCGATGGCGACCGTCGCGCAGGACGTCGGCACCACGATCACCGGCATCCAGACCGCGATCACCCTCTACACCCTGGTGATGGCATCCTTGATGATCACCGGCGGAAAGGTCGGCACGATCCTTGGTCGACGTCGTGCGTTCGGCATCGGACTGGTGATCTACGGCATCGGCTCGTTCGTCACGGGACTCGCCCCCAACCTTGCGGTCCTGCTGCTGGGATGGTCGTTGCTCGAAGGTATCGGCGCAGCCCTGATCATGCCGGCGATCGTCTCGCTCGTCGCGGCCAACTTCCCTCCCGAACGACGTGCCGCAGCGTACGGCCTGGTGGCAGCGGCCGGTGCGTCGGCCGTGGCCGTGGGGCCGTTGCTCGGCGGGGCGGTCACGACATTCGCGTCGTGGCGCTACGTCTTCTTCGGTGAGGTCGTCCTCGTGGCGCTGATCCTGCTGGTGCTGCGTCGCATCGAGGACGTTCCCCCTCACCGCGTCCACCTCGATCTCGTGGGATCTGCTCTGTCCGTCGTCGGTTTGGGATCCGTCGTCTACGGCGTCCTGCGCTCGAGCGAGTGGGGCTGGGTCCGGGCCGCGCCCGGCGGTCCCGCCGTACTCGGCCTGTCCCCGGTCATCTGGCTTCTCGTGGCGGGCTCGCTTGTGCTCTACGCATTCGTGCGGTGGCAGACCGCTCTCATGGACAAGGGACGCGATCCGCTCGTCGATCCGAGGATGTTCGCCAACCGACAACTCGTCGGCGGGCTGACGATGTTCTTCGCGCAGTTCGCGGTGCAGGCCGGAGTCTTCTTCTCCGTCCCTCTCTTCCTATCGGTCGTACTCGAACTCAGCGCGGTCGAGACCGGTGTGCGGATCCTGCCGTTGTCGATCGCGCTGGTGCTGGCCGCAACAGTGATCCCGAAAGTGCGACCCCACGCCGATCCCCGACGCGTCGTGCGCGTCGGCCTGGGTTCGATGATCCTGGGAATCCTGATCCTCGTCGTCGGTATGGACCCGGGTGCCGATGCGGCCGTGGTGTCGATCCCCATGTTGTTGATGGGTCTCGGGCTGGGGGCGCTGGCTTCCCAGCTCGGCGCGGTCACGGTCTCGTCGGTACCGGATTCCGAGAACGCCGAGGTCGGCGGTTTGCAGAACACCGCAACGAATCTCGGGGCGTCGCTGGGCACCGCGCTGATCGGATCGATCCTGATCGCCACCCTCACCACGTCGGTCGTCGCAGGAATCGAGAACAACCCCGACATCCCGTCGTCGGTTCAGCAGCAGGCGACCACCGAGCTGGCCACCGGTGTGCCGTTCCTGTCCACGACGCAGTTGCAGGCCGGGCTCGACGAGGCGGGTGTCGACCCGTCCACCGCGGAAGCACTCGTCGCGGTCAACGCCGACGCGCGACTCGAAGCGCTGCGCGCCGCGTTCGCCGTGACATTGCTCCTCGCGATCGCGGCGCTGTTCGGGACCGGACGGCTGCCGCGACGAGCGGTCGGAACACCCCCGCCCTAGAAAACTTCGGCGGTGCGCGGGTCAGGACGCGAGCAGACGGCGGAACGAGCTGCGGTGAAACACGATGGGTTCGACGTCGGCGTCGGTGAGCAGTTCGTTGATGCGAAGCACGACGATGGCGTGATCGCCCGCCGGGACCTCCTGCTCCACCGTCACGTCCATGCGCACGCTCGTGCCGGACACGAACAGGGCACCGCCCTCGCGGCTCTCGATGTCGATTCCGGCGAAGCGGTCGCCGTTCTTCGCGGCGAGCACCCGCGCGGCACCGTCGTGCTCCTCGCTGAGCACGCTGATGCCCAGGTGCGGGAGCGACGACAGTCGCGGCCACGTGGTCGAGGTGTTCTGCACGCAGAACGAGACGAGCGGCGGGTCGAGCGACACCGGAACGAAGGTGCTCGCCGCCATCCCGATCCGCTCCCCGTCCACCTCCGCGCAGATCGCGACGACGCCCGAGGGAACGTGCGCGAATGCCTGACGCAGAGACGGTCCGTCGAGAGTGGTCATGAGGCGGCCTCGTTTCGGAGTGCGGCGGACAGCACCGGCGACCAGCGTTCGGCGTAGTCCGCAATACGGGTATCGGTTGTGTAGGTCGAATCGTGAAGATACAGGCCGGGCGCCGGGCTCGTGGCGCCCAGTTCCACCAGGACGGGCTTGAGCAGCAGGTCGGGCGCGAGTGCGTGAGCGGGCCCGGCACCGAGCATGAGCGGCACGGCGACGACGTCGCGCAACCCGTCACCGGTGGCGAACTGGTCGAGGAACAACTTGAGGACGCCCGTGTAGGTGGCCTTGAAGGTGGGGCTCGCGAATACCACGAGAACGGCGGCCGCGACGGTCTCGACCGCGGCGGCGACCTTCTCGTCGCCCCAGCCGAGCAGTCCCGCTCCGAGTGTGATCACGTCCACAACGTGATCGGGCTCTCGTCCGGTAAGCGCCGTGGCGAGGCGGGCTCCGGCGTCGAGGGTTCGAGATGCGGGCTTCGGGTTGCCCGCGACGACAACGATCGTCACTGGAGTTCACCTTCCGGATCGGCCCTCCGGTGGAGAGCGGAGTACCCCGCCATCCTTCTCCCCGGTCACACGTACCGGAACCGTTTCGATCCTTACGAGCGGAAACCTCGACGCCCCCTCGGTAGGGTCGGGTGGATGAGTGTCGCGGATTCACAGTCAGCCCCCACCGACGGTCTCGCGGGATGGGCGCTCGACCTGATGGACCGCCTCGGCGGTGTCGGTGCCGGCATCGCCATCGCACTCGAGAACTTCTTCCCTCCGCTGCCCAGCGAGGTCATCCTGCCGCTCGCCGGATTCGCCGCGAGCCTGGGCAGTTTCACCCTGTTCGGTGCGCTGTTCTGGACGACCCTCGGTTCGGTGGTCGGCGCTCTCGGCCTGTATTCGATCGGCCGCTGGGTGGGTGAGGACCGGATCCGTAAGGTCGTGCGGAAGTTGCCGCTCGTCGACGTGGAGGACCTCGATCGTTCGACCGCGTGGTTCGAGCGGCACGGACGCAAGGCCGTCTTCTTCGGCCGGATGGTGCCTGTCTTCCGGAGTCTCATCTCCATCCCTGCCGGTGTCACGCAGATGCCGATCTGGCAGTTCCTCGTCTTCACCACCACGGGCAGTCTGATCTGGAACTCGATCTTCGTGCTGGCCGGTTACCAGCTCGGCGAGAACTGGAGCGCCGTGGAACCGTATGCCTCGGTGCTGCAGTACGTCGTGATCGCCGTCGTCGTCGCGGTGATCGGTTACGCGCTCGTGAAGCGGATCCGCTCGCGGTCGAAGGACAGTGCTTCGGAGAGCCGCGACTGACGGTCAGCCCCACACGGTGATCGCAGTGCATGCACCCGCCACGACCAGGACGGTGACGATGTCCCCGAGCCGCAGTCGCAGCGGTGGGCGGGTCGCCGATCGAGGACCCCGCACCGACAGTGCATCGCCGAGATCGCGGACCTGCCGCATCGACACCGACACCACCGCGCCGACGGCGTCGATCACCTCCTGCCACCATCCCGCCGGATTGCGGAAGCCGGGCCGGCCGCGCACCTTGCGGGCGGCGAACAGCACGCGCATCTCGGCACGCACGGTCGGCAGCATCCGCAACGCCAGCGCGCACACCGTCACCCATTCGTCGACGGGCAGCCGCAACAACCGCAGCGGCGAGAACAGGACCGGCAGGGCGTCGACGAGATCGGACAGCCGCGTCGTCCACCCCACCAGCGACGCAAGGACCAGCAGCCCCACGCCGAGCAGAATCGTCCGGACGTAGGCGGTGAGTCCGCCACCCGCGGCGTTGAGCACCAGGCCGACGGCAAGGACCGCGAACACCCACCACGGAATCGTCGGGACCACCCCGCGCGGGATCCGCGCGACGAGCACGCCCACGACCAGCACGGCGAGCAGGATGCCGAGCCCGATCCAGCTCGGCGCCAAACTCACCGCCACCGACAGTGCCGCTGCCGACAACACCTTCGTACCCGCCCACACCCGGTGCAGGGGTGTCTCCCGCGGCACAGGTCGCAGCAGGATGACGGGGCGGCGCTGCCGCGTACGTGTGCGACTCATGTGATCACCGCTCCCGTCTGCTCCACGATGCGTCCGTCCTCGAGAACCACGGTGCGCGAGCACACCTCTTCCATGCCGTGCAGGTCGTGGGAGATGACGACGATGGTGACGTGCTCGACCGCGCGCAGGTGGGCGAGGATCGAGACGACCTCGCGGCGGCCCTGCACGTCCAGCCCGGCCAGCGGTTCGTCGAGCACGAGGACCCGCGGGGTGCGAGCGAGCTGGGCGGCGATCGCGACCCGCCGCATCTCTCCTCCGCTGAGCCGGTCGATCGGGCGGTCGATCAGTTCGGGACGCAGACCCACCCGGTGCAGGACGGCGGCGACGTAACCGCGGTCGGTGTGCGGGAGTCCGGCCACCTCGGAGATCTCCTGCGCGACGGTCGGTCGTTGCAACTGGAGCCGGGCCTGCTGGAAGACCATGCCCACTTCCCCGTGCAGGTCGGCGGTCGGGGTGTCGTGCAGGACGGCCGTTCCGTGGGTGGGGCGCATCAGTCCGGCGACGATCCACGCGAGCGTCGACTTGCCCGAACCGTTCTCCCCGACGACGAGCATTCCTTCGCCGCGGCAGATCGTCAGCGACACCTCGCGCAGGGCGGTGTGCGCCCAGGGCGTGCCGGCCGCGTAGACGTGCGTGACGTCGCGTAGTTCGAGAACCGGCTGCGGGAAGGACGGGGCGGTCGCCGGGACCGGCGACGGCAGTGGCTGCGGCGCAACCCGCGGGACGATCCGGCCGTCGGCGATGTGCACGACGCGGTCTGCGGCGCGGGCTTCGTCGTCGAGGTGGGTGACGAGCACGACCGCGGTGCCGTCGTGCGCGACGTCCGCGAGCAGGCGGATCAGGTCCGCGCGACTGTCCGCGTCGACCATCGCGGTGATCTCGTCGGCGATGAGCAGTGCGGGTCGCCGGGCCAGTGCGCCCGCCAGTGCCAGTCGCTGGAGTTGCCCGCCGGACAGATCCTCCGTGGCGCGGTCCTCCATCCCGGCGAGGCCGACGCGGGCGAGCAGATCCTCGACGTCGACGTCGTCGATCCCCCACCGCAGGTCCTCGGCGACCGTGCGACCGAGCACCTGACTCTCGGGATGCTGCAGGATCATCGCGGTGCCACCGGGGCGTCCCGGCCCGACGGGCCCGGGACGGTCGACCAGGCCGACGGTCGGCTCCAGTCCCGCGAGCAGCCGCACGAGTGTCGACTTGCCCGAGCCGTTGCCGCCGACGATCGCGACGAACTCCCCCGGTTCGATCGTGAGGTCGATGTCCGACAGGGCGTCGCGGTCGGTTCCCGGATACCGGTAGCCGACGAGCCGCAGGGCGACGGGCAGCGGAGCCGGGTCGGCGGCGGGGTCCTGCTCGGGCCAGTCGACCGACCGGGTCGCCCACGTACTGCGCAGGGCCACCACGCGGAAGATCCCGAAGCACAGCAGTGCGGTGCCCACGGTCCCGATGAGCACTGCGCCACCGATCCACACCCACCACAACCGCACCATGATCTCGAGGGTCCGGTCCCAGGTGTCGACGAACTGCTGGCCCGCACCGGCCGCCTCGAACGCCCGGATCGTGCCGCGCATCGACGCTTCGAGGGCCTCGAGCAGTAGCACCCGGGTCCGGTCGAACAGCAGCAGCAGACCGCAGGCGGCGGCCGCGAGCAGCAACCCGGCCGGGACGGAGCCGGCCAGCACCGCGAACACCGCCGCGTGACCCCACCGGCGGTGCGCGAACCCGACGAGCGTTCCGATACCGGACAGGACGACGACCGCGGCGACGGCGAACGGCCCACCGGCCACAAGCGCAACGACCCCGGCGGCGACCGTCGCGGCGACGATCGCGCGCAGGCGGCCGGTGGCGGCGAGGAAGGCGACGGGCAGCGCGACCAGCACTTGGGCGACACCGACGGGTATCAGTCCCGCGACGACCGACAGCACAGCCGTCAACGTCCCGAAGACCGCCGCTGCGGCGGCCTCCGGTGGTCGTAGAGGTCCCCGTGTCCTGGTCACCGATCGCACTGGGCCCAGTCTGCCAGCCGCTAGGAGGACCGCACGTTCTCCGGTGGCGTCATCTCCACCCGCACGCCGACGAGCCGGACCTCGCGTTCGTGATCGAACCGGTCGAGCAGTCCGACGGCCGCATCCGTGACGGTCGCGAGATCCGTGGTGGGCGACGGAAGAGCGACGCTCGCGGTGTGGGTGACGAACGGCGCGTAGCGGATCTTCAGCGCGACCCGCACTCCCTCCCGTCCCTCCCCGCGGACGTCGTCGACGGCCCGCGCCGCGAGGTCGCGCACGCACCCGACGATCGCGTTCCAGTCGCCGACATTGTGTTGGAAGGTCGTCTCCCGACTGCGCGACCGCGCCACCCACGGTTCCGCCGACACCTCCGTCGAACCCGCACCGGCGCCGAGTCCGACGAGCCACGGGCCGATCTTGGGTCCGAACCGCGCCGCCATCTCGTCGACCGGGGCACTCGCCAGCTCGCGGACCGTGCGGATGCCCATGTCGTCGAGTTTCTTCACCGTGCGCGAACCGATGCCCCACAACGAATCGGGTGAGCGCTCCCCCATCACCGCGAACCAGTTGTCGCGCGTCAACCGGAAGATCCCGCGGGGCTTGCCGAAACCCGTCGCGATCTTCGCGCGCAGGACGTTGTCGCCGATCCCGACGGAACAGTGCAACCCGGTCGCGTCGAGCACGGCGGCCTGCACCTCGCGTGCGAACGCCTCCGGATCGTCGTTCTGCACACCCATGAACGCCTCGTCCCAGCCGAGCACGTCGACGACCGTGCCGAAGACGCGGAGGGCGTCCATCACGACCCTGCGAGACCTCGTTGTAGGTGTCGGCGTCGACGGATCGGACGTGCCCATCCCTCATAGGTTCGCGCGATCGATCCCCCCGGCCACGACGGCGCATTCGCTACGACTTCTGCTATCCGCTGCAGAAATTTCCGTAGCGGATGGCGATTCTTGTAGCGGATGGACGATCACATGATGTGGTGCCGCCCCACGGGCAGGACGAGCGGCTTGCCGGAGACCGGATCGGAGATCACGCGACTGTCCAGACCGAAGACCGCCTTCACCGTCTCACCGGTGAGCACATCCGAGGGGTCCCCCGAGGCGTAGATGCTGCCGTCGGCCATCGCGACGAGGTGGTCGGCGTACCGCGCGGCGAGGTTGAGGTCGTGCAGCACCATCACGATCGTCGTGCCGCGATCGCGGTTGAGGTCGGTGAGCAGGTCGAGGACCTCCACCTGGTGGCTCACGTCGAGGAAGGTGGTGGGTTCGTCGAGCAACAGAAGGTCGGTCTGTTGCGCCAGCACCATCGCGATCCACACGCGCTGCCGCTGACCGCCCGACAGTTCGTCCACGGAACGCTCGGCGAGTTCGGTGGTGTGGGTGGCGGCGAGTGCATCGGCCACGGCCGCGTCGTCCTCGCGGCTCCAGCGTGAGAGCACCCGTTGATGAGGATGCCGACCGCGGCCCACGAGGTCGGCGACGACGATGCCCTCGGGTGCGATCGGCGACTGCGGCAACAGACCGAGGGTGCGGGCGAGTTTCTTGGCGGGCAAGCGGTGGACGTCCTTGCCGTCGAGCAGGACGTGCCCGCCGCGCGGCGACAACAATCGCGACATCGACCGCAGCAGCGTCGATTTCCCGCACGCGTTGGCGCCGACGATGCACGTGATCCGACCAGGCGGCACCTTCAGATCGAGATTTTCGACGACGGTGCGGTTGCCGTAGCCGAGTTCGAGATTCTCGGCGATCAGGGTGTGCGTTGCGGTCACAGCGAGCCTCCCGCGCGGTTGGAGCGAATGATGAGGTAGACGAGATAGGGCGCGCCGAGCGCACCCGTCACCACCCCCACCGGGTAGCGCGTGCCGAAGGCGTACTGGCCGACGAAATCCGCGACCAGCACGAGCAGCGCCCCGACGAGTGCCGCCGGGACGAACAGCGACGTGCCCCGCCCCACGATCCGCGCGGCGATCGGGCCGGACAGGAAGGCGACGAACGCGATGGGTCCGGCCGCGGCGGTGGCGAACGCGATGAGCCCGACCGCGGAGACGATCGCGAACACCCGCGTGCGTTCGACCCGCACGCCGAGTGCCTGCGCCGCGTCGTCGCCGAGCTGGACCATCGACAGGTTGCGTGTCTGCACGAGCAGCACGGGCCCGAGCACCAGGAGGGCGACGACGACGGGCACCGTCGCACCCCACGTCGCACCGTTGAGGCTGCCGGTGAGCCAGCGCATCGTCTCCTGCAGGTCCCACGTCGCCGCCGTGCTCAGCAGATAGGAGGTGACGCTGTCGAGCATCGCGGCGATGCCGATGCCGATGAGGAGCAGGCGCGTGCCCGCCACCCCACCGCGATAGGACAGCCCGTAGATCAGGAGGGCGACGGCCAGACCGGCGACGATCGCGAAGACCGACACTCCGGTACCACCGAGGCCGAGCACGATGATCGCGAAGGCCGCCGCGGCGCTCGCCCCGGAGCTGATGCCGATGATGTCGGGGCTTGCGAGGGGGTTGCGGAGCATCGTCTGGAAGGTGATGCCGCCGAGGCCGAAGCAGATGCCGGCGACCACCGCGAGGACCGCGCGGGGAAGTCTCAGGCGGCCGACGGCGAAGGTCGCCCCGGCCACGTCCTGTCCGAAGACGACGCGCAACACATCCGCGGGCGGATAGAAGGTCCGGCCGAACATCAGGCTCGCCACGAAGGCTGCGGCCACAAGGGTCGCGAGCGCGGCGATGACGAGACGACGACGTCGCCCGCGTCGTACCCGGTTCGCGGCGAGTTCGTCGATGCCGGTGTCGGTGGTCTCGAGTGTGGCGGTCACAGTTCGCGCAGTTTCTGCCGTCGGACGATGTACACGAAGAAGGGCGCCCCGATTAGCGCGGTGATGATGCCGACGTCGATCTCGGCGGGTCGCGCCACGATGCGGCCCACGACGTCGGCGGCGGTCAGCAGTCCCGCCCCGACGAATGCGGAGAAGGGCAGCAGCCACCGGTTGTCGATACCGATGAGCAACCGGCACAGGTGCGGCACGACGAGACCGACGAATGCGATGGGGCCGGCGATGGCGGTCGCCGCTCCGCACAGCAGCACAGCGCCGAGCGCGGCGATGCCGCGGGCGAGAGCGACGCGTTCCCCGAGTCCGGCGGCCATGTCGTCGCCGAGCGCGAGGGAGTTGAGGCTGCGCGCCGACAGCAGGCAGATGACGAAGCCGACGACGAAGAACGGCAAGGCCTGGGAGATGGCGTCGTAGTTCGCGCCGCCCACGCCGCCGATCTGCCACGACCGCACGCTGCCGGCGATGTCGCTGCGCGGCAGGATCACGGCGGTGACGAACGACGCGAGCGCCGCCGAAGTGGCGGCACCGGCGAGGGCGAGTTTGAGGGGTGTCGCTCCCCCACGCCCGAGCGACCCGATCGTGTAGACGAACACCGCAGCAGCGGCGGCACCGATGATCGCGATCCAGATGATCGAGGTCTGCGTCCACAGTCCGAACCACGCCATGCCGATCACGACGGCAAGCGAGGCGCCCATATTGACGCCGAGAATGCCCGGGTCCGCCAAGGGATTACGGGTCACCCCCTGCATCACGGCACCGGCGAGACCGAGCGCCGCGCCGACCAGCAGCGCGAGCACCGTGCGCGGGATGCGCTTGGCGATCGCGCCCTGACCGATGTTGTCGGTGGCGCCGCCGAGGGCCGCGACGATGTCGGCCCAGTCGACGTTGCGCGAACCGATCGTGATCGATGCGATCACCAGCAGGACGAGCACACCGAGCAGAACGAGAAGCCAGACGGAATTGCCGATGGCCGAGCGCCCCTTCTCGGGGGCGCTCGGCATCGACTCGTCGTGTAGTGCGGTCACTCCGCGTTCGTCTTGGCAGCTGCGTCGGAGAGCAGCTGGACGTAGTCGGAGAGGACCCAGGAGATCGCCAGCGGCGTCGGGTTCGCTGCGGTACCGAGCGGGCCGGAGCCGTCGAGGAAGACGATCGAGCCGTTGCGGACGGCGGGCATCTGCGACAGCAGCGGATCGGCCTCGAGCGCGTCGACGAGTTCCTGGTCGCCGTAGGTGACGATGATCTGCACGTCGTCGAAGACGTCGACCTGCTCGGCGCTGACCTTCTTGGAGAAGGCGTCGTCGGTGGAGGCGTCCGCGACGCTCTTCGGGGTGGCCAGTCCGAGGTCCTCGAAGAAGGCGGCGCGGGTGTCGTTGGCGGTGTAGAAGCTGACCTGGCTCAGGTCGGCGGTGTCGACGTGGGTGAGGAACATCGTCGCCTTACCCTCGAGTTCGGGGTGGGCGGCGGCCGCGTCGGAGATCTCCTGCTCGAGGCTCGCGACGAGCTCCTTGCCCTCCTCGGCCATGCCCATTCCGGCACTGTTGAGCTCGATCATGTCGCGCCACGAGGTGGCCCAGGGCGCCTCCGGGTACGCGACGACGGGAGCGATCTCGCTGAGGGTCTCGTAGTCCTCCTGCGTCAGACCGGAGTAGGCGGCGAGGATGACGTCGGGGTTCGTGTCGGACACGGCCTCGAAGTCGATGCCGTCGGTCTCGTCGAACAGCACGGGGGTCTCGGCGCCGAGTTCCTCGAGACGCTCCTCGACCCACGGCAGCATGCCGTTGCCGTCGTCGTCGCCGAAGTTGGCGGCTGCCATTCCCACCGGCACGACGCCGAGCGCGAGAGGCACTTCGTGGTTGGCCCAGTTGACCGTGGCGACGCGCTCGGGCTTCTCGTCGAGGGTGACGGTGCCGAGCGCGTGCTCGATGGTGATCGGGTACTCGCCCGAACCGGCGGAGCCGGAGTCGGCGGTGTCCGAGGAGTCGGAGGATCCACAGGCTGTGAGACCGAGGGCGACCGCGACGGATGCGGCGGCGATCGTCAGAAAGCGCTTCGAACGCATGGAGGCAGAACTCACTCTCGTACGGGGTGGGGGCTCGGCCCTATCTGCCGCGAGCAGTTAGGCGAGGTTTGCCTAAATCTAATGTCGAACCAGATCCGGCGCAATCGCTCGATCGGGACAGCCCCTGTAGCGATCGGGACATCACCCTGCGCGGAACATCCCGGGCGTCGTGCCGGTGACCCTGCGGAAGGCCGCACCGAACGCGCTCGCCGATCGGTACCCCACCTGTTCGGCGACGTCGTCGACGTCGGTGCCGTGACCGAGCAGCATCACCGCGCGCTGGGCACGCACCGCCGCGACCCAGCGCCCGAGGCTCAGGCCGGTCTCCGACCGGAAGGTGCGGGTGATGGTGCGGGTGCTCACCCCCAGTTCGGCCGCCCAGTCCGAGAGCGTCCGCGGATCACTGGGGTCCTCGGCGATCGCTTCGACGATCGGCCGCACGACCGCCGATGACGGCACCTGCACCATCAGTTCGTTCTCGGCGGGGGCGAGCACATCGATCACCATGCGTTCGGTTAGCGACCGCGACCCGTCGCCGAGATGTTCGTCCGCCAGCCGGTCGAGCAGCAGCCGCAGCAGCGGCGTCATCTCCACCGCGACCGGACCGTCGGACAACGACGGCGCCGAGTCGATCCCGAAATGCGCGGTGCGATACCAGGTTCCGGCGGGCATGACGCCCCAGTGGAGCATGCCCGCCGGAATCCACAGTCCCATGGTCGGGGTGATGGTCCACGTGCGCGAACCGATGGTCGCGGTGGACGCACCCCGGTCGTTCCACAGCAACTCGTGCGTCGGATGCGAATGCGCCTCGAAGCGGATCTCGCGGGAGACGAGCTCGTCCATGCCCGCGATGACGAACGGCACGTCGATCTCACCGGCCTCGTAGACCGGCAACGTCCTGCTCTCCGCCGCCTCGACACTCTTCACTCGGCCTCCTCCGCTGCACGACGACGACAATCCTCACACGTCGCGCTGCCGAGGCGCCGGTCAGGACAGGATCTCGACGTACCCTTCCGTGCCGTGCACGCGGATGCGCTGTCCGTCGCGGATGATGCGGGTCGCGTCCTCGACACCCACGACGGCCGGCAGCCCGTACTCGCGCGCGATGACCGCGCCGTGGGTCATCACGCCGCCGACCTCCGTCACCAGCGCGCTGACGGTGACGAACGCCGGGGTCCAGCTGGGGTCGGTGAACGCCGTGACCAGGATGTCACCGGGTTCGAGATCGGCCCGCTCCATGTCGGTGACCACGCGGGCGCGGCCCTCCACGACACCGGTCGACACCGCGATACCGGGTAGCGCCCCGTCGGGCAGTCCGTCACGGCAGTACGCGCCGGTGAGCGTCTCGCCTGTCGACAGCAGCACCCGAGGCGGCGTGAGCGTGGCGAACGATGCGAACTCCCGCTTCCGCTCCGCAACGAGGTCGCCGACCGGCCGCGGCGCGCGCACGACGTCCTCGAGTTCGTCGAACCGCAGAAAGAAGATGTCCTCCTTCTCGTTGATGACTCCCGCTCGGACGAGACGTTCCGCCTCGCGCAGCAGTGCCTGCTTGTAGACGAAGTAGCGGCCGATCATGCCGTACTTCGGGTACTCCCGATATCCCGCGAAGGCACGGACCCGGTCGACGAGCCTCTCGATCTCCTCAGCCTTCTGTTCTCCGTCTGGGAGTCCCCGCACGCGTTCTAAGAGTTCGCGCTTCTTCTCCTCCGCCTGGCGGCGACCCTCGTCGAAACGCTGTGTCGCGGCACCGGGTTCGAAGTTGTCGAGATTGCTCACGATCATCGGCACCAGCATCGTGGGGCGCTCACCCCACCTGGGCCGGGTGATGTCGATTTCCCCGACACACCGCCTGCCGTACCTGTCGAGGAAGTCCTCGAGTGCCGCTCGTACCTGCGGTCCGCCCTCACGCGCGCCGAGTGCGTCGAGGAAGCGTGCGTCGTCGAAGCCCTCCGCGTCGACCTGGCGCAGGAACGCTACGACATCCGGGTACGGGCGCGCGGCATCGGCGACGTCGAGCAGCGCCAACCCCATCTCCGAGGTGACGTTGTAAGGAACAGACCGGGAGATGACGTCCGCAACGTTCTTCTCCCCCAGCCATTCCCGACCCAGCTCGTTGAGCCGCTCGGCGGCCTGCATACCGGCGGCGAGCACCTCTCCGACCTCCTTACCGAACAACGATTCCTGCAGCTCGCGGATGTCGGCGCGCATGAAATCGAGCAGCGCCGAACCGGTTTCGTTCTCGATGAGACGCGCCGACTCGGCAATCGCGGCCTCGTTGCGCGCCACGAGTTCGGGCACGACGGCAGGGTCGATCTCGTCCGGGGCGGGTGGCAGACCGACCCGCGCGGCGGCAGGATCGTCCGGGCGCGTCGGGACGAATCCTCGATCGAGCACGGTTCGCAGCGCGTCGCCGAAGAGCGGGTCGGAACTGCCGATCATCCCGACGATGCCCGGCCCCTGGGTGGGTGAGGCCAGCATGGGCGTGACGTCGACGAACAGCCGCCCACCCGCGTGTCGCATGGGCGCACGGCTGGTCAACTGCCACATGGAGATTCCCAACGGTTTCAGCGGATCGGTCATCATCTGCTGGTGACCGACGGAAAGGTAGACGTGGTTGTCGTCGTCGCCGGCCTCCGGGACGGGGAACAGCGTGGTGATCGGGCGGCTCTGCACGATGTGGAAGACGCCGGCGGCCAAGCACCATTCGATGTCCTGGGGACGCCCGAAGTGTGCTTCGATGCGTCTGCCCAGCTTGACGAGTTCGACGAGGTGCGTGTCGCTCAGCACCGGTGCCTCCTGGCGCTGCGTCCGGTCCACGACCTCGCCGGCACGCACCGCGTACGCGTCGGCGTTCACCAGACCCGACACCAGGTCGTCGCCAAGCCCGGCGACCGCATCCACGCAGGACACCGTGCGATCCGAGGTGACGGGATCGGCGGTGAACAGCACACCCGATTCCTGCGGGAACACCATCCGCTGCACGACCACCGCCATGTGTACCTTCCGATGGTCGAAGCCGTTGTTCACCCGGTAGGCGACGGCACGCTCGGTGAACAGCGAGGCCCAGCATCTGCGCACGTGCCGGAGAACCTCTTCGACGCCCCGGACGTCCAGGTAGCTGTCCTGTTGCCCCGCGAACGACGCCGTCGGCAGATCCTCGGCGGTCGCGCTCGAGCGCACCGCGACGGGCACGTCCTCCCCGAGTTCGCGGACCCGCGCGGCGATCTCCTCCGCGATGTCGCCGGGGATCGTGCACTCTTCGATCTCCGTACGGATCTGCGTGCTCAGCGCTGCGATGTCGTCGGGTTCGGCCTTCGCGAGTCGCTCGAGCAGGTCGTCGACACGCGGTAGCTCGGAGAGCACCGTTCGATAGGCGTCCGTCGTCACGCAGAACCCGTCGGGCACGTCGACGTCGTCGATGCGCCACAACTCCCCCAGGCTCGCTCCCTTGCCACCCACGATCGACACCGCCGTGCGGTCGATCTCCCGAAAATTCTGTACGTAGCCCATTCCAGCTCCCCACCTGCGACTTCAATGCTGTGTGGGCGAGTATGAACCCAATTTTCGATCCTCATGAGGGCCGAGGATCCGGTATAACGTGAGAGGGGGAAGACGAATTCCGACGCTACAGCGGCGCGCCGAACTGCGAACCCAGCCGCAAGGCCTGATCCGCCACCCGTTCCGCCAGATCGACCCGCTCCTCGAGACTGCCGGTGAGCAACACCCACGAGCGCCCCGTGGCAGTGAGCGCGTCGACGAACCACTCCGTCACCTGCGCGCGGATGTGTTCGCCGTCCCGGATGCCGTCCTGCACGAACGGAACACCTTCATGATCGGTGAGCAGATACAGCGCTTGCCGGTCGCGGACACCGCGCCACGCCCGCTCACTGCTGCCGAGATAGCGTCGCTCCCACACGGTGGTCGCGAAGGCATCGGTGTCGCAGACGAGCAGCGGAGACCCCTCCCGTGCTGCCTGTTCCTCGAGTCGCGTCTGTTCGACGGCGATGTTCTCGAAATCGTCGCCGGTCCACACGATGTCGTCGACGGTTCCTGTGCCGAGCTTGTCGTAGGTGACCTGTCGGCCGTATTCCGGCACCCAGCCGGTTCGTTCCCACACACCACCGCGAGCCCGGAATCGGCGCACGAGTTCCCGGCTCACGGTGGTGGTACCCGTGGATTCGGCGCCGAGGACGACGATGCGGGTCGCGAGGCCGGCACGGGCCGGTGCGTCAAGATCGTCCCAGCGCCCAGCGAGATCGTTTCGACAGGCTGTGCCGGATGCGGGATGCGCGACACGCAGCGGGTCGACGCACACGTGCGTGGCCGAGAAGCGTCGAGCGAGTTCGTCGCCGTACTTCTCGCTGGAGACCACCGCATCGACCGGAACATCGGTGACGGTGCGCGCGGCTGCTTTCATACAGGCGACCTGCGCGGTCCATACGGTGTCCGATTCCAGATCCATCGGTGCGTCGCACGGGATCCCCGTCACGGTGACCGCCGTGTCGGCGGCGTGCGATTCGCGCATCCACGACACGCGGTCACCCAACGGAATCGTCTCCGCCGCAGAGGACATGACGACGACTGTGACGCGCTCGGCGACCTCTGCGGCACGCCGGACGAGGTGGTGGTGACCGACGTGGGGTGGATAGAACTTCCCGATGACGAGTGCATGCCGATACATCAGCGCACCTCCACGACTTCCCGCTCGGCCGCCATGGAGCGTCGCCAGGCAACCAGACCCCGGACGCACAGGAGTAGGAAGCCTGCGTACAGCAACGCCGTGAGCGTCAGTCCCTTGTGCAGGTAGAGCGGGATGTAGATCAGGTCGGCGGCGATCCACAGCAGCCACGACTCCCACCGTTTCTTCGCCTGTCCCCATGTCGCGAGCAACGACAGCACGGTGGTGGCTGCGTCCCAGAATGCGACGGTCGAGTTCGTCGCGACCTCCAGCAACGCCGTCAGCCCGATCACCGCAGCGACACCGACGACCGCGAGCACGCTCCACTCGGTCGTGTTCGTGCCCGTCACCGGCAGGGCATCCCCGTCCCTGCCCCGCGCCCAGTTGCTCCACCCCCACACGGCGAGCGCGATGTACACGACCTGCAGTCCGGAATCGGCGTAGAGCCCGGCGGTCGCGAAGAGCAGGATCCACACGAGGTTGTTGGCGATACCGATCGGCCAGTTGAGGATCGACTGCCACCCCACCAGGTACACGCACCATGCGCCGCTGACGAAGCCGAACACTTCGGCCCAGGTGGTGGGCGTACCGAGTGCAGTGAACGCCGTCGAGTTCAGAAATGCGATCATCATCGCCGCCTTTCGCTTGTGGCAGCGATTAGATCATGTTTGCTCTAAATGATGCAACGGTGAAATCGACTTCGGTGTTCTCGACGGCGCTATACGACGTCGAGAACACCGAAGTTTCGGGAATCAGCGGGGGTCGGGGCCCTCCACGAGCGGCAGGGATTCGTCGGCGGTCCACGCGTTGAGCGAACCGTCGTACACCGCAACGTCCGACCGACCTGCAGCTGCGAGCGCGTGCGCGAGTCCGGAGGCCGCGATGCCGCCGCCGCAGTAGGTCACCGGCTTGACGTCCGGGTTCAGAGCGCCCGCCTTGTCGAAGATCTCGCGCAGTTCCGCCGCCGGCTTCAAGCGTCCGGTCGACGGGTCGACGAGATCACCGAAGGGGATGTTGATGCTGCCCGGGATGTGCCCGCGTCGCGGGTAGGACGGGCTCTCCCCGCGGTAGGTCGCGGGATCCAGGGCGTTGATGATCAGTGTGTTCGGGTCGTCGAGCGACGCCGCGATCTCCTCCGTCGACCGCACGAGCTCGGGCCGGTGCTGCGAAGTGAACGTCGCACCGTGCGGGACCACCTGCTCGTCCGAGACCGGATATCCGGCGGCCTTCCAGGCGGGTAGTCCGCCGTCGAGCACGGCGGCGTCGTCGAAGCCTTCGAGCCGCAGCTGCCACCACAGTCGCGCGGCCCAGATGCCGTTCTTCTGGTCGTACAGCACCACGCGGCGTCCCTCGCCGATGCCGACCGCACCGGCGGCGGTGGCGAACCGTTCCGACGACGCCGCGGTGAACGGTTGCGGTGCTTCGTGATCGGAGAAGTCCGTGAACAGGTCGGCGTAGACCGCGCCGGGAATGTGCTCTTCCAGGTAGGTCGCCAACCCGGGTTCGATGTGCACGGACCCGTCCGGCGGCGTGCTCAGGTGCACGGTGGCGTCGACGACGACGAGGTCCTCGTCCCCCAACTGCTCGTACAGCCACTCCGCGGAGACGGTGTTCGGCTTCGTGTCGCTCATCGAGGTCCTCCTCTGCTCTCGGTATCTCCTTCCAGTAGAGCAGCCATACGACTTGGGTGGGTTCGTCCCCGCTCAGCGGGGACGAACCCACCGAAATCGACGTCAGTTCTGTTCGGTTCCGCTGACGGCGAGGTTGTTGCCCCGGGTCTCCGACGCGATCCACGCGGCGAGGATCGTCACACATGCGGTGCCGACGAGGATGAGGCTCAGCGGGAGACTGGATCCGTCCGACGCGACCAGCAGGCTCGCCGCGATCATCGGTGTGAAGCCGGCGCCGATCAGGCTGGCGAACTGGTAGCCGAACGACACCCCGGTGTACCGCACGTCGGTGCCGAACATCTCCGACAGCATCGGTGCGAGCGGCGCGTACATCGCCGACTGCACGACCTGCCCGAACAGCAACGCGACCGTGAGCAGCGCGATCGAACCCGTGTTGATCATCATGTACAGCGGGAAGGCATACAGCACCGCGACCGCCGCCCCCGTCAGACTCACGGCGCGACGTCCCACACGGTCGGACAACGCCGAGAAGCCGGGGATGGTGACGATGGAGACGACGGACATCAGCACGAGAACCCGCATGACGGTCGACGAGCTGTATCCCACCGATGTCGTGTAGGCAATGATGTGCGACGTGATCAGCGCGGTCATCGCGAACGGGCCGATACCCACCGCACACGCGAGAACGAGCGGGCGTGGACGTCGGAGCAGTTGCAGTACCGGCGGTTTCGCCTCGGCGGCGACCTCCGCTTTCGCCGCAGCCTGCTCGAAGACCGGACTCTCGACGACGCTCATGCGCACGTAGAGACCGATCGCCAGGAGCGCTGCGCTGGCGATGAACGGGAGGCGCCAGCCCCACGATTCGAACGACGCGTCCGGCAGCAGGGTCGCGAGCATCACGGCCGACGTCGACAGCAGGAATCCGATCGGCGAACCGAGCTGCATGAGCCCGGTCCACAGCCCGCGACGCCGGTCGTCGGCGTGCTCGGCGACCATCAGTGCCGCGCCACCCCATTCGCCACCGACGGCGACACCCTGCACGACGCGCAGCGTCACGAGCAGGACGGGCGCCAGCATGCCGATCTGGTCGTAGGTGGGCAAGATGCCGATCGCGAAACTGGCGATACCCATCATCACCATCGTGATGACGAGCATCGACTTGCGCCCGAGGCGGTCGCCGAAGTGCCCGAACACCAGGCCACCGAGTGGTCGTGCGACGTAGCCGGCGGCGAGTGTTCCGAAGGCGGCGATCGTCGAGACCGCCGAGTTCGACGACGGGAAGAACAGGTCGCCGAAGACGAGGGCGGCCATCGTGCTGTAGAGCAGGAAGTCGTAGTACTCGATGGTGGTGCCGAGCAGGCTCGAGAGGGTGACCTTCCGCAGTTGCGCGATGTCACCGGACGGCGGGCTCTGTACGTCGCGTGCTGTGTTCGTTTCCTCGGTGGGGGCCGACGCAGGCTGCTCCATTCAGCACTCCTGGGGATCGCAGGGACGGAATCGATGGGGTCACAGCGGTTGCGTGACGCCCATCACCTCGACTCTGTCGACCCGGGCGAGACGATCCAAGGACGCGCCCGCTCAATGGGACGTTCCCGGAAGGCTCAGGACCGAACGACGATTTCGGTGGATCCGGCCCCGCTGAGCGGGGTCTAACCCACCGAGATCGGGCGAGCGTTCCAGCTGTCCTCGACCACCCGCGGCTTGCAGGCCTGATAGGCGCCGGTCACCAACACGGCGACGGCGACGGTCATGAAGGCGAACGAGGCCGTCCAGCCCGAGGTGAGGTCGTGGAAGACACCGAACAGCAGCGGGCCCAGGCACGCGACGGTGTAGCCGACGCCCTGGGTGAATCCCGAGAGAGCGGCGGATCCGGCATGGCTGCGGGAGCGCAGGTTGATGAGCGTCAGGGCCATCGGGAACGTGCTCGGCCCGAGTCCGAGCAGGACGATCCACAAGATGGGCGCGCTCATCGGCGCGATCCACAGACCGGCGAACGCGATGAGGAAGCACGACGCGCACGCCACGACCACGGGGAACGGATTCTCCATCCGCGCGCACAGCGACGGAGCGCCGAACGCGGAGACCAACCCGAGCAGGGCGAACAGTCCCACCATCGCGCCTCCGAAGGCGGGACTGGCTCCGGCGTCGGCGAGGATGTCCGGGATCCACGTGAACATCGAGTAGGTGACGAGCGAGGTCATGCCGAACATGCCGGCCATCCCCCAGCCCACCGGCGACCGCCACACTCTGCCGTCAGTCTTCGGGTCGACGGGAGCCACCTCCCCGGTATCGGCATTCCGATGACGCAGCAGCACCCACACCCACGGGACGGCCGCGGCGAATCCGACGAGCGCCCACACCCCGAGCGAGACGCGCCAGCCGAAGGCGTCGGCGAGGGGAACCGCGACGAAAGCGGGCACGATGGTGCTCAGCTGCACGCCGACGATGTATACCGAGCTGACGAGTGCCAGCGTGTCGGAGAAGTAGCGCTTGACCAGAGGAGGGATGACGACGTTGCCGATGCCCATCCCACCGAGCGCGAGACCCGACAGGAGCAGCAGCGACCACGTGTCGGTCATGAGCGCGCGGGTCGCCATGCCCACGCCGGCCATGAGCATCGCGATCAGCGCGGTGCGTTCGAGTCCCCATCGTCGGCCGAGCGCCGGGGTGGCGAGTCCGAAGGCCGCGAACATCGCAGTCGGGATCATGCCGAAGACACCGACGACCGTGGACGAGAAGCCGATCTCCTCACTGATCTGCGCCGCCAGAGGGCTGAACGAGGTGACCGCGAGTCTCAGCACGAGGGCCGACATCGCGATCGCACAGAACACCAACAGCCGACCACGCAGAAGACTCACACGGGAAATCATAGGATGATGGGATGACTTTGGGAAAACCTGTTCAGCGGACGAACCTGATCGAGCAGGTCACCGAGCAGTTGCGCAGTGAGATCTGCAGCGGTCGCTGGAAGGTGGGCGAGAAGATCCCCACCGAACCGCAGCTGTGCG
Source organism: Rhodococcus sp. AB351 (assembly GCF_049538275.1). Lineage (NCBI taxonomy): Bacteria > Bacillati > Actinomycetota > Actinomycetes > Mycobacteriales > Nocardiaceae > Rhodococcus > Rhodococcus sp. AB351. The sequence goes on along the minus strand of NZ_JBMVFW010000015.1, from coordinate 63,565 downwards.
AGTTCACCGGCACCGGACGCAACACCGTCCGCGAGGCCGTGCAGGCGCTCGTCCACACCGGCATGCTCGAACGCCGGCAGGGCTCGGGCACCTATGTCATTGCGAACTCCGACGTCACCGGCACCCTCGGCAAGTACTTCGCCACCGCCCACGAACGCGACGTCCTCGAACTGCGGCAGGCACTCGACGTCACCGCCGCCGTCCTGGCCGCGCGCCGACGCACCCCCGACGACGTGGCCCGGCTCGAGCAGTTGCTCGCCGAACGCAACCGGCTGTTCGCCGGATCCGACACCGACGCTGCGGTGGCCGCCGACGTCGCCTTGCACCGCGGCATCGTCGAAGCCAGCCACAATGCGGTGTACCTCGAGTTCTACGACTCGCTGCTCCCGTCGATCCGGCGGACCATCGACCGGCACGTCCGCGTCACCGGTCTCGGCTTCGAACCGGAACACACCGCTCTGGTCGCCGCCGTGATCGCCGGCGACGAGAACGCGACCGTGGAGGCGGCGCGGGCCCTGTTCGCGGAACTCACCGACTGAGGCCGCCGCTCATCGGACCCCGGCCGAGCGCAGGGCGTCCGCGAGGGTGTACGCCTCCGGAGAGCTCAGGAGAAGTTCGTCGAACTCGACGCCCGGGCCACCCAGCGCGACACGCAGCACCGGATGACCTCGCTTCATGGCGACCAGGCGCTTGATGCCGCGCGGGTGCCGGAAGGTGCCCACCTTCAAGAAGCCGGAGATCACCATGCCCGATCTGATGCCGAGGATCTCGGACGTCCATCCCGGAAGGACCTCCACGCCGGTGATCGCCGAGATCGGCACCTCCATCGCGGATCGGCGGACCATGAAGGCTTCCCACCGAGAGAAGGACAGGTGGAGGGTTGCGTTGTCGTATGTCGTTTCGGCCATGACGTCGGACCTTCCGTCGACGGTAAACTGACTACAGCACTGAGAACATTATCACGTTGATAACAATGATGGGTAGGTACCGATGGCGAAGACGTCCCCGATCGCGGAAGTCGTGCTGCATCCGGTTCGACTGCGGATCGTGCAGCAACTCGGAGGACGGCAGCTGACCACGAGCGAACTCCGGTCGGCACTACCCGACGTCACCCAGGCCACGCTCTACCGGCACGTCGCAGCATTGATCGACGCCGAGATCGTCACCGTCGTCGACGAACGTCGCGTGCGTGGAACCGTAGAACGCACCCTCGCGCTCGGCGACCGCATGGCACACGTCGGCCACGACGACCTCGCGGCGATGAGCGACGCCGAACTGCGCAATGCCTTCGTCACCTTCCTGGGTGCGCTCGGCGAGAGCTTCGACAAGTTCATCGGGGACGACGATCGGAGCCTGCGGGACTATCTGGGTTTCGGGACCACCCCGCTCTACGTCACGACCGACGATCTCGCGGAGATCCAGAGCAGGCTCGCCGACATCCTCGCCCCGTATCGCACGGATACCGGTGACGACCGAATGCGCATCACCCTGACGACCGCGGTGATACCGGCTCCTCCCAGCACTGCTTCCGAAGAGGGGTAGAGGCCGGCAGAGGAGTAGACCTCAGCGGAACTCGTCGACGTGCGCACCGGCCCACTGCGCGAAGATCGTCGTGGGCCGGCCGAAGTCGAACCGATGTCGGACGGTTACGCCTTCCCGTACCGTGTCTGCGGGAGGTAGACATGACAATTGCCGGTTCACTGTTCCGTCTCGCAGGTCCCTTCAACTCCATGGTCATGGCAGCCGCCGGTCTACCCGTCATCGGTAACCGGATCCGTAACTATGTCGCACCGATCACGTACACGGGTCGAAAATCCGGCAGGACGATCACGTTGCCGATCAGTTACCGACGTTCGGGCGACTCTGTGACGATCGGCGTCGCGATGCCCGACGAGAAGTCTTGGTGGCGCAACTTTCTCGGCGTCGGTGCTCCCATGAGCATCGAGCTCGACGAGGAGGAACGCACCGGTCACGCCGTCGCGACACGCGACGAACGCGGGCGCGTCGAGGTTGTGCTGCAGCTCGATCCCGCCTGATCCGGTCATCCGAGACGAGCGGGGCACCCGACCCCACGGTGCGGCATATCATTCCGGTGAACAACGCGCGTAAGGGAATTCGGCGGCGGTAACCTGAGCGGTACACGACATCATCACGATGCCGCTGGACACCATCCGGAAAATTTCGCTGGGATCCTCTCGGAGGCCGACGTGCGTGGATTCGGTATCGATCTCGGAACAGCCAACACCGTCGTCGGAACTCCCGACGAAGGCATAGTCCTCAACGAACCGTCGCTGATGATGGTTCGGACGAAGGAACCGCGCCGAGCACTCGCGATCGGCAAGGAGGCGAGCGACCTCGTCGACCGCACACCCGGTGGGATCACTCCCGTCCACCCCATACGCGACGGGGTGATCGTCGATCTCGAAACGGCACGGACATTCGTCACGGCCGTGCTCGCCCAGCTCGCGCCGCGCCGCCGCTACGGCATCCGGCCCGTGGGCGTCATCGCAGCTCCCGCCGGGGCCACGCCTCTCGAGCGTCGGGCTCTGCTCGAGGTGGGGCACGAGGCCGGTCTGCGGAAGGTCGGGTTGATTCCCGAGCCGGTCGCCGGTGCCATCGGTTGCGGGATCGACCCGCTCGAGCCCCGAACCCATCTCGTCGTCGACATCGGCGGTGGTACTTCGGAAGTCACCGCTCTCTGCTACGGCGGTGTCCTGTCGCACCGCAGTTGCCGCATCGCCGGGGACGACCTGACGAGCGCGATCCTCCGATACCTGCGCGCGGAACACCAGATCCTCGTCGGTGAACTCACTGCCGAGCGTGCCAAGGTGGGTGCGCCCGAGACCGCCGACGAACGGTCGCTCGTGGTCGAGGGTCGCGACGCCGCGACCGGCCGCGCGCGTCTGGTGACGCTCGAGACCGAGGAGATCATGGATGCGGTCCGGCCCACCACGACGAGCATCGTGCAGACGCTGTCGAGCTGCCTCGACGACCTGCCGCCGCGCGCGATCAGCGACGTGATGGCCGAAGGCATCCTGGCGATCGGCGGCGGATCGATGCTGCGTGGCGTGCCGCAACTGCTCGAGGAGGCCTTCGGCCTGCCGGTGAAGACGGCCGAGCGTCCCCTCACCTGTGTCGCCGAGGGCGCGACCTCGTGCATCGAACACGCCGACGTGATCGCCGCCTACGCCGCCTGATCCCTCAGGGAGTCGGCGTCCGGAGCTGCGCGAGGTAACGCTCGAGCAGACCCTTGACGACCGGTCCCGAGGTGGCCGATCCGAAACCACCGCCACGTACCAGCGCCGTCACCACGACCTCCGGCGACTCGGCGGGCGCCACCGCGGAGAACCACGCGTTGAGTCCCTTGCCCGGTGCCGACGGATCCTCTGCCGTGCCGGTCTTGGCGGCGGCCGTCACCGGCAGGCTCGCGAGCTGACCGGCGGTGCCGGCCGAGGCCGACGCCCGCATGCCCGCGCGCACCGGTTCGAGCTTGTCCGCGAACGACAGCCGGCGCGGCTCCTCGGTGGGAATCGGGACTGTGTCGCCGGGCCCGTAGGCGGCAGCGAGCTTCGGGGTCACCATCTGGCCCGACGCGATACCCGCCGTCCACCGCGCGACCTGGATCGGCGTGGCCGTGACGGTGCCCTGACCGATACCCATGAGCAGGGTCGAGCCCGGATACCAGGCGCCGCCGATGCTCTCGACGTTCTCCGGGGTGCCGACGAAACCTGCGGATTCGGCGGGCAGGTCGATCCCCGAGGGAGCACCGGCGCCGAGTTCGGCGGCGGTCTGCGCGATGCGGTGGGGACCGAGCAGGTCGGCGAGTTGGTAGAAGTAGACGTTGTCGGACCACTGGATCGCCCCGAGCAGGTTGTTCGGGCCCATCGGCTGCCAGTTGGCGAAGGTGTGACCGCCGTAGGTGTAGGCCGCGCCGCCCGCCAGGAAGGCGTCCGGGGACAGCACGTCGAACGCGGCGTTCGTCGACGCCGTCACGATCTTGAACGTCGATCCCGGTGGTGCCGCCGTCTGCACCGCGTGGTTGAGCATGCGGCCCGGACCCGATGCCGCGGTCTGCGCCGCGATCGCGGCGAGGTCGGCCGGGGGCCCGTAGACGTTGTTGTCGTAGCCGGGGACGCTGGCCAACGCCAGTACCGCACCGGTGCGGGCGTCCATCACCACCGCCGCACCGAGGTCACCGCCACTGGAACGCACTGCCTGCGCGAGCGCGTCGGTCGCGGCCCGCTGCATGCCGACATCGAGATGCAACCGCAGGTCGTGGCCGCGGATCGGATCCACCCGCTCCCCCGTGCCCACCGGACGTCCTGACGGATCGACGTACACGCACTGCCTACCGTCGACGCCGCGCAGCAACGCGTCGTACTGGCGCTCGAGCCCGGCCTTGCCGACCCGTGAACCGAGCGCGAGTGTCGGCCAGAGTTCCATGTCCTGCTCGTCCGCGATCCCGACGTACCCGAGGAGCGACGCCAGCGTCTCTCCGTGCGGGTACTGCCTGCGCCCCGTCGGGTAGACGAGCACCCAGGGCAGCTGAGCGTCCACGATCGCCCGGGCCTGTTCGGGCCCGACTCTTCCGAGCACGACCTGGATGTCCCCGCCGGTACTGCTCCGCAGTTCCTCGTCGAGCTTCTCGGGGGGCATGCCGAGCAGGGCGGCGAGTTCGTAGCGCGCCGACGGGACGCCCTCGGCGAACATCCGGGCGACCACGGCGACGGTGTACTCGGCGACGTTGGTCGCGACGGGAACGCCGGTCCGGTCGAGGATCTGGCCGCGTTCGGCGGGCAGGCGGATGCAGCGCAGCATCTGCGTGTCGCTCGTCGCGCGGAACTCGGTGCCGTGCTCGGTCTGCATCTGCCACGCGAACACCGACATGGCGGCGAGCGAGGCCGTCAGCGTCAGCGCACCCACCGACACTCCTCGCGGCAGACGCCGCTTCTTGGGGTCGGTCACCCACAGCGGCCGGGTCACCCCGTCGCGGCGCACTGCGAGCACCAACCCGATCGAGACGAACCCGATGATCGAGGCGGTGCCCCCGTAGCTGAAGATCGGGATCGGCATGCCGGTGTGCGGTAGCAGCGACAGGCTCTGGGCCACCGACACCACGGTGTGCAGTCCGAACACACCACCGATGCCCGCTGCGACGAGTGCCGCCTCCCGGGTGCGTGCGACGCGGGCGGCGACCACGGAACGCCACACGATGATCACGACGGCCGCCACCACGGCGATGCCGGCGACCAGACCCCACCCGTACACCAGGCTCGCGAAGGCCAGGTCGTGTTCCGACTCGGGGAGATATTGCGCCCGCAGGTCGTAGTCCGGTTCGCGTCCGAGGCCCCACCACCCCGCACTGCCGATCGCGATGTCCGCCTGCCACGCCGCCCACCCCGATCCCTGCGGGTCGGCGTCGTTCGACAGGAAGACGTGGATCCGCTCGAGCTGATACGGACGCAGGAACAACACGGCCATCGGCAGCGACGCGAGCCCGAGCGCGAACAGCGGGAACAGCGACCGCAGCGGGACTCTCGCCAGGATCAGCATGAGCAGCACGGTCGCCACGAGCACGACGGCGGTCGAGAGGTCGGGCTGCAGTGCCACCAGGGCGATCGGCACCGCCGACACGATCAGGACCCCCACGAACCTGCCGAGCGTGTATCCGCCGGCCAGTATCGCGGCGGGAACCATGACCAGAGCGAGCTTGGCGATCTCGGAGGGCTGCAGGGTGAACACACCCAGGTCCAGCCAGCGCTGTGCGCCCTTGGTCGCGATGCCCACCAGCGGCACCGCCGCGAGCAGGACCACCGACGCGGTGAACAGTGCCCACCCGAACCGGCTCAGAGCGGCAATCCGCATGCGCGACGTCACCCACATCGCACCGACCCCCACGGCAGCGAGCAGGGCGTGACGCACTGCGAGCGACGACATGCCCGTCGAGATCATGTTGAGCATGCCGAGAGCCACCAGGGCGACGGCCGCCGTGACGAGCCAGGGATCGGACGGGTGCCTATCCGCCGTCACGAGAGCCCCCGGGCACGCAGGCGGCATTCTCGACGGGAACGTACACCGGCTCGGACGCGGCCGCTGCAGGGACGGTGGTGACCGCGGCGACGGCGAGTGCCGACCCGGGTGGCAGGTCGACGCTTCCGATGCCGTAGGCCTCCGGGCTTCCCGCCGGCACCGGCAGGGTGATCGCCCCGCCCGGCAGTGTCACGCCCGTACATCGGTCGTAGACGGTCAGATTCCACGTGACCGCACCGATACTCGCCGCAGGGTCGAGCCCGACGTCGACGCGGACGGTGCACGATCGTCCCGGCTCGCAGGGACCGTTCGCGAAGCTCGCGGCGACCTGCGTGATCGGTCCGGCGCTTCCGGGGAGACCGGTGCCGACGGGCCCCGGCACGGGCGCTCCCGGCGCGACTTCGGGCACCGGTGGCGGTGGTGAAACCGGATCGATCCGGTCGTCCACCGACGACTCCACCGGGTCGAGAAGTGTGTGCCAGCCCCGATTCAGTTCCGACCACGCCGTGGGAGCCACCCACACCAGCCCGACGAGCGCGATGATCGCGAGCAGCGCCATGACGGTCCGGCGTCGCGGCAGCCGTCGCTTCTTGCGATGCCACACCTTTCCCGCCGGCGGGCGACGGCGATTCGGGACGAAGGTCCTCTCTTCCGTCAGGCGCGGCACGTTCGTCCACTCCGCCGTACCGTCCACCGGACGAGCAGTTCCCTTCACCACCGAGACGAGCGCGGCGATCTGCGATCGTTTCCTTTCGACCTCGGTTTCGTCGAATTCGGTTGCAGCAGCATAACGAACGCGTCTCGCCAGACCGACGAGATCCGACGACTCGGTAATCGCCGCGTCCACTCTCTCCTCGAGCGCTTCGTTGCGGCAGTTCGTCACGATTCGGCGAAGGAGACCGGCCGTCGCGTCGCGCATCTCGTCCCAGGATCTTGCGTTCTTGACGCAATCGATGGTGAGCTGACCACCCTCGGATACCATCACGGCGTCGCCTCGGAGGCGGATCGGATGGTGGCCCCGGGTGTGCGCGAGTTCGAGTTGATCGACCGTATCGGTGACGAGCAGCGCGGCCTGCGCAGACGTCAAAGTCGCTACGGCAAGCAGTCTTCCGAGTTCTACGCCGCCCCCTGCGTCGTCGTCCGTTCGCGTGGGCGGTCCGGATCGAACCTCGACGGGCTCGTAGTCTCTCGCATGGATTCCCAAGACTGCTTCGATCATCGCACATCCCGAAAACGCCAGGCCTCCCGCAAGTGTCAGCAGACCGGAGCGGGCGGGTGAATTGACCTTGAATTGCCTTTCCCACTTGACGACTCGTTACCGAAATCCATTGTGTGTCATTTGCGCAAGAGTTGCCTCGACTTTCGAACGAAACCTTGCGGCACTCCTGCCCCGGAGACTGTTACCCCCGGGAACACCCACCGGTCACTCGTCGTCCGCATACACCGTGTCGGGACGTGCCGGGAAGTGACGTCGAGCGTCGAACGGTTCGAGCCAGACCTGCACCGTCGCGAACAGTCCGCGTTGCGGGAGCCGGAAGTCACCGAGGCGGTCCTGCTGGGTCAGTGGACCTTCCGGGCCGAGATCCACTCCATTTACGACGGCGTGTTCGGTGTGCGCGGCCCACAGTTGCCGCGGGTTGGCCCGGAACCACTGCCCGTTCGGCAGGTGCCCACCGAGTCGCATCCGGCCGGCGCCGAGCACCGGTCCGGCGACGCGACCCATCGCGGCCAGCACCGTCGGGCTGTGCCAGAGGGCGTCGGGCATCAGACTGCCCGCCGCGTTCATGAGGGTGGTCGCCGGCGACGTAGTCATCCGGAGATCCCACTCCAGTTCGGCACCGACCGTCACGTGCAGGTCGGCCGGTCCGGTCCACTCGGCGCGCACGTCGGTCTGCTCGGTGCGGCTCAGCGCGCGACCGAGATAGCGCGGGCAGCTCAGCTCGGCCGGGACGTCGCTGTACACCGTCCACGTGCCGTCCGGGTCGCGATGCCATACCGATGTGAAGCCGTCGCCGATGCTGTTGGTCGGGAATCTGCGCAGCGCCAGATAATGGCCGCTCGCGAACGGTGCGCCGATCACGGCGTAGCCGGCGAAGCGCTCCCCGGAAACCCGGGGCAGTTCGCAGGACTGCTGGGCGGCTGCGTGCGGGGTGATGGTCATGTCGTCCTCCTCGATTGCGGGTACTTCGATCCTGTGCTCGCCGCGTCCGCACGTCATGGGGCCGCTGCCTCATCTTTCGGACCGGACATCGTGCGAGGACACTGAGTCCATGACGTCCACGGGTGACGGTCCGCGACGGGCGGAACTGGTCGCCGCGCTGTCCCTCGCCATCGATCTGGGTCTCGGGCAGCCGATGGAGCACATGCTGCGCTCGGCAGTGATCGCCACACGCATCGCCGACCGGATGGGTCTGAGCGCCGACCAGCGGGACGTCGTCTTCTACGCCAACCTGGTCGCCTGGATCGGGTGCCACGCGGATTCCCACGAACTGGCACGGATGTTCGGCGACGACATCGCGTTCCGCGCCGACACGTACGCGGTGGACATGACGGGGCCCCCCTTCTTCCGCATGCTGATGGGCCACAGCGGGCGGGGACTGCCATACGCCGAGCGCTTCCTCCATGCCACAGCCTTCCTGTTCACCGCGCGCCGGCAGGTGTCCGAACTCATCCGATCCCACTGCGGGTCCGCGAGTGTTCTCTCCGATCGCGTCGGACTGGACCCTCGGGTGAGCGCGATGCTGACCTTCACCTTCGAGCGCTGGGACGGTGCGGGGCTGCCTTCGGGCGTTCGCGGTGACGAGATTCCCGTCGAGATGCAGATCGTGCAGCTGGCCGACGTCGCCGAGGTGTACGTACGTCTCGGTGGGCCCGCGCAGGCGGTCGCTGTCGCTCGTGCCCGAAGCGGAACCCAGTTCGGCCCTCGTGTGGTGCAGGTGTTCGTCGACGACGTCGACGCGATCACGGCGGGTGTGCTCGAACAGGACGCATGGTCGGCGGCGCTCGCCCAGGCGTCCGATCGTGACTACATCCTGAGCAGACCCGAACTGGACGAGATGCTGCGGGCGATGGCGGATTTCGTCGACCTGAAATGTCCTTACCTGTTTGGGCATTCGAGACGTGTGGCGGATCTGGCGGCAGCTGCGGGCCGGCATCGTGGACTTCCGGTCGACGAGGTCGAACTCCTCTACCGCGCGGGTCTCGTGCACGGACTGGGACGGATGGGTGTGCCCAATCAGATCTGGGAGAAGGCCGGTCCGCTCACCACCGCGGAATGGGAGCGGGTCCGCTTGTATCCGTATCTGACCGGACGGATCCTCAGCCGCGTCGGCGGGCTGGAGCCGGTCGTCGCGGTTGCTGTGACGCACCGCGAGCGACTCGACGGTTCCGGATATCCCGGCGGACTCCGGGCCGCCGATCTGGGCGTGACGGCGCGGATCCTCGCCGCCGCGGAGACCTATCAGCGGCTACGAGAGCCTCGACCGCACCGCAAGGCACTGACGGCCGAGGCCGCGGCGGCCAGGATGTGCCGCGACGCGCAGGCTGGTCGACTCGACACCGAAGCGGTCGAGGCCGTGCTGCTCGCGGCGGGGCACCCGACGAAGCGACGCGCGCCCTGGCCTGCGGGACTGACGGGTCGCGAGGTGGAGATCCTCAGACTCGTCGCTCTGGGGTATTCGAACCGACAGATCGCCGACGAGCTGGGCATCGCGCACAAGACGACGCGCAATCACGTCGAGCACGTGTACACGAAGCTCGACGTCCACAACCGCACGCAGGCCGGGCTGGCTGCCATCGACCTCGGCCTGAGCTGATTAATGTGGATCTGCCCCCCGCTTTCCGGGGTCGAACCCACACAAATCAGTGTCCGCACCAGACGATGCGCCAGATGTATGCCGACGTACTACAAGACTGGGTACTTCCTCGCCTCCGCACGCGACGGCGCGACGAGCCGGACGATCTGGTGTTCTCGACCGATATATACGCCGTCGAGAACACCGGATCGGAACGGCGTCCTCGTCCCCTTACCGCGGGTCGTCGGAGTGGCTGACGATATTGACGACCGTGCCGTCCGGTGCGCGCACGAAGAACCGCCGCACTCCCCACGGCTCCGTCGTCAACGGATACACGATCTCGAACCCCCGACGCTGCGCCTCCTCGTAGGCCGCTTCCACCTCGTCGCCGACATGGACGGAGATCGCCGAGTCCACGGGAGCCGATTCGTCACCGCTGACCAACTGGACGGTGGCACGACCGTCGGGAGTGGTGAACCGCGCGACCCATCCGAGATTCATCTCTTCGACGCTCAGCCCCAGATAGTCCGCGTAGAAGCTCCGCGCCTCCCCGATGTCCGGGACGTTGATGTTCGTGGTGATGCCGGTCGGACGCATGCGGTCGCTCCTTCGACGATCCTCGGTGGATTCGACCCGCTCAGCGGGGTTCATTCCACAAAAATCGAGTGATGGGTCATCTCGAATTCGAGTACACCACTACCCGCGCTTCGGAGTCCCGAGAATGAGTACGCAACCCGGACAGTGGCGGCTGTTGGACGAAGCCGAGGCCGCTGCACTCTCCCTGTCCGACGAATCGCACACCCCGCCCCGAGAAGGACGAACTCACCGTCGCTGCGCGAAAGTTCTTCCGCAACAAGGGCGCCGACTACCTCGATGATCCGAACGTCTCGTCTGTCGGCGTCGGATACAAGCATGTGGACGGCAAACCCACCGGCGAGCTCGCCGTGCAGTTCACAGTGAATGAGAAGGTGTCGGAGCCCGAAGCTCTCGAAGCATTGGGCACCTCCCCGCTTCCCGAGAGCATCACCGTGAACGGTGTGAAGGTTCTGACCGATGTGATCGAGCGGTCGTACGAACCCGCATTCCATCGCGCCCCGGAAGCAGCGACGCCGCCCCGGAAGACGCGACTGGATCCGATCGTCCCGGGTGTGAGCGTCGGGCACACGAGTGTCAGTGCCGAGAACGTCGACCAGCTCGAGGTGCTCGACCTCGACAAGTTCCGGGTCTTCCACGTTCCGCCGGCCGAGATCGAACAACGCGCCCTGCTGCGGTTCCCGCAGGCCATGCGTGATGCGGATCTGCAGGTCGCGACGGAGGCGATCACCGAGCCACTGGATTCGGTGGCCGCCATCCACTGGTGACGGCTCGATAGGCGTGGGAGCGTTTGCGTCCCTTTAACTCTCGCGCGCTGAACCGAGGCTCGCTTCGCGTGTAGCGCGAACGAGCCTCGGTTCAGCGCGTCAAGTTGCGCCTGTTACAGTCGCCGCGCTGGTCTCGAGGGGGTCGAGATCACGTCGAAGGGGGGCACGTGAAGTCGCTTCTGCTGCGTAAAGTGATGCCGATAATCGGCGGGATAATGGCGCTGCTGCTACTTCCTCGGGTGTCCGCGCTCCTGGGTCCCGAGATTCCATCGGTACCGACCTTGGTACCGACGACATCCGCTCCATCCACACAAACGAGCCCACGAACCCTTCCCCCGCCATTGCCGGAGGGGTTCCCCTCCATGTTGCGTCCACCGCCTCAAATGACCGCCGCGCCGGGCGGTCCGCAACCGATCAGCACCAGATACGGTCTCACATACGATATTCCGGCGGACTGGACCAACGACTACCGCTCTATCGCTGGGTGGTCGAACAAGGACGACCGGGCGAGCTTCGGGGCAATCGGGCATTTCGGCGAAGGGTACTGCTCGGAGAACGACGGCGCTCAACTGGCGATGTCGGGTGCCGCAGGTTCACGGGACCTCGATCTTCTCGCGGTCGCGTCGAAGGAGATTCGAGCTGTCGAGTGGATCTTCGGTGACGACGCGGGCACACTACCGACGGTCGAGTACGCCGAACCTGTGTGGTTCGAAGTGGCCGGCCGTCCGGCCGTCCGACTCTCCGCCCACGTCACGGACATCCCGCAGGTCAGCGAGTGTGACCCCGAAGCCGCCTTATTCGACATTGTTGCGACACCTGGATACGCCAGTGCGGAAACCATGGTGCTGATGGTCGAGATACACGAAGGCATCGACGGCGCATACGATGTCGGCGTCGCAGACGAGATCATTGGGACACTCCGGCCGACGTAAGCAACTTACCAAGGCCAGCACCACCTCGACCGACCTGCGAAATCCACGGGCGGCAACGTGCGGCCACGCACCGCGCTCGACGAGTCCAATGGGGCCACCTGTTACAGTCTCCGCGCTGGTCTCGAGGGGGTCGAGATCGAGCCGAAGGGGGGCACGTGAAGCCGTTTCTGCTGCGTAAAGTGCTGCCGATAATCGGCGGGATAACAGCACTGTTGCTACTTCCTCGGGTGTCCTCGTTTCTCGGTCCCGAAGTCCCGTCCGTATCTACCTTGGTGCCGACCACGGTCGCGGCACCGAGCCCTTCTACACCGCAGACCACGCGACCTCCCCTTCCGGAGGGTTTTCCCTCCATGTTGTTTCCCCCACCGAAGCTCGACGTCGAGCCAGGGCAAACGCAACCGATCGACACCAGATACGGCCTCACCTATGAGATTCCGGCGGACTGGAAGAACGACCACGGCGCTAGCTCCGGATGGTCCGGTGAGGAAGGTCATGCCGTCTACGGCAGCGTCGGTTCGTTCGGCTACGGGTCCTGTCCCGAAAAGGACGGAGGCTGGCTGGCGATGTCCGGCGTGGCGGGCTCGCGAGGTATCGACCTCGAAACCGTAGCTACCGAGAGGATCCGAGATGTCGAGTGGATCTTCGACGACAACGCCGGCACGCGGCCGACAGTCGAGTACACCGCACCCGTATGGTTCGAGATCGCTGACCGCACCGCCATTCGAATTTCCGCCCGTATCACTGATATTCCGGAGGTCAGTGGTTGCGAACCCGACGCCGCCCGGTTCGACATCGTTGCCACCCCGGGCTATGCGACGGCGCAGACCATGGTGTTGATGGTGCAGGTCAACGAAGGCGCGTACGACGTCGATGCCGCCGACGACATCATCGCAACGCTCCGACCGTCTTGATCGACTTTTGGACTCATTGACACCGCAGCACTGTGCAGATCCCAGTCGATGGAGCTCTCGTCGAGTGCACTCGACGAGACGAACCGCGGCACCTGTTACAGTCTCCGCGCTGATCTCGAGGGGGTCGAGATCCAGTCGGGAGGGGGCACGTGAAGTCGTTTCTGTTGCGCACCGTACTGCCTATTGCAGGAGGGATGGCAGCAATCCTGCTGCTACCGCGGGTGTCCTCGATTGTCGGCCCTGACGTCCCCTCGGTTCCGACTTTGGTGCCGACTACCTCCGCGCCATCGGCACCGGTGGGTCCACGAACCTCTCCCCCGCCATTGCCGGAGGGGTTCCCCTCGATGCTGCGCCCACCGCCTCAGATGACCGCCGCTCCAGGTGCGCCGCAACCGATCAGCACGAGATACGGTCTTACATACGATATTCCGGCGGACTGGACCAACGACTACCGTTCTATCGCCGGATGGTCCAACGAGAACGACAAGGCCAGTTATGGAGCTGTCGGGTTCTTCGGTTACGGTTATTGCCCGGAGGAAGACGGGGGCTGGCTTGCGATCTCCGGCGCGGCAGGTTCGCGGGACCTGGACCTCGAATCGGTAGCGCAACAAGAGGTCCGCGCCGTCGAGTGGATTTTCGACGACAATGCCGGAACATTGCCGACGGTCGAGTACACCGGCCCCGTATGGTTCGAAGTCGCAGGGCGGCCCGCGGTCCGCGTCTCAGCCCTCGTTACCGATATCCCGCGAATCAGTTCGTGCGAACCAGGCTCGGCCCGCTTCGACGTCGTGGCGACGCCAGGTTACGCCACCGCAGAAACCATGGTGTTGATGGTCGAAGTCCACCAGGATATCGATGGCGCGTACGAGGGCGGGGTTGCAGACGACATCATTTCGACGCTTCGACCCACCAAACGAAGCGCACCAAGAAGACAGAAAGTGTCATGGGCGAAACATTCAAGGCAGCTCCCGAAGAAGTAGCCGGAGCCGCTGTGTTATTCGATGACATTGCCGACGACGCCTCGGCCTCCACCGACTACATACGTGCGGAATGCAGTGTTCAGCAAGGATTGGGCGCAGGTGTACTTGCACTATTGAGCGCCCCTCTGGCAGCGACCGCGGAGTTCATGTCTTCCCGGTACGGCGGCTTGGCGGCGGTTACTCGGTCGACCGGTGTGGAGCTCAACCGAGTTGCGTGGATGTACGCAGACCAAGAGGCCCAAACATATGACGCTCTCAACGCGAACATACTGTTCGAAGAGCTGATCGACGCCCACTACGACTCGTACACCCCAGCGCCCGGCCCCGCAGCTCCGTTCCTCGACCCGGTGACTTACCGGAAGGCAGAGGAAGTAGACCTTCCGCTGTCCGAAGTAGGAGCCGAGGATATTCGGCAAGTCATCGCGGACGCAGCAGGTTGGCTCGGAGACGTCGACGACGCGATTCACGCTGCAACGGGATGGAGTCCGCTCCTGCAGTTCGTGGAGCCATTGACGGGAAACTGGAACGAACTGAAGCGTATCGGCGACGCATACCGCATCGCAGCCGAAGGTATGGAGACGTGCGGTTCCAACGTCCGCGCCGGCTATGAACAACTCGATCCGCATTGGGACGGCGCCGCGGCTCAAAGCTTCACCGAACACGCTGAACGCCAGGCAGCAGCTATGGAGTGGGAAGGCCCGGTAGGCCGAGTAGCGAAAGAGATGTGTTTCTTCACCTCCGACAAGGTCAGACAGGCGGCTATCAGCGGGGTTCGGCGACTCGCCACGATGCTGGAAGCGGAAGTCTCACTCGAGAACACCACCCAGGCATTGAAGTTCGCCGTCAAGAAGATCCCCTGGATCGGCACGTACATCCAGGTGAACGCCATTGTCGAGATCATCAGACAAGCGGCTTCGCAGATCGATGATCTCGTGGATAGCGTGCGGGAGATCGTCGAGGCGCTCGAAGGATTCCTTGCGGCGATGGCATCTCCGTCCGGCTATCTCAACGAGAAGTTCGAAGAGAAGCTTGCACCGATAACCGACGCCTACACCGACACCAAGACGAAAGCCGAACTCGCCATGGACATCGCCCGCGTGGCCGATGCAGGCGATACATACAACGCCCCCAAATCCGGCTATGTCGTCGGCGACGACCCCTGGGCGGATGCCGTATGAGGGACGTCCCGCCCCACCTGGAAGCAGCCGTCCGCAGGATCCAGGACGCCGGACAGGCCATCGACACCCGCCGCATCCGCGCCGACCAGGTGAGCAACGGTGACTGGGATACGCGCATCGACGTCGACGAAGCACTGATGAGCCGGCTCGCCGAAACCGACGCCGCATCCGACGCGCTCCGAGCCTTCGCGGCCCGCGTCGACGCAGGCACAGCCGAATGGCGCGACATCGAACGGATCCTTCGCACTCTCCCTCCAGAGGTGATCGAACTGAAAGCATCGAAGCACTACCGCTGGCGTTGGGATCATCAGCCACCTGCCGCAACTCCGGTCGAGGACGAGCCAGAGCCGTACAGAATTCCCTGGCAGCGATGATCGACCATCACGTGCATTCGTTGTAGAGCTATCCCTGCGGACGTGGATTGCGAGCTGGTGCAGCTCCTCCTGATTTGGGTGGTTCCAGCCCCGGATAGCGGGCCTGGAACCACTCAGGAACATTTCGTGGGGTTCCTCCACCTCAGCGCTGCACTGACTTGTTTCAAGCAAATTGCTCCAACGTGCCGGTGGCGTACATCCGAGTGGTCGGCAGCACGATGTCTTCGGTGTGCGATCGAGTCATGCCGGAAGAGTATGCACCCGGCGGCCGGCCATATCGGCCGGCGTCAACTGCTGCATGTCACATTCGGCAGCTCCGCACCGATAGGGGCGAGTGGGCGATGAGTCGGTTCCGGCTGATATACGTCTGCTTGTTCGCAGAAGAGTTGGAGTGAAGCAGTGAGACACGAGTCGTTGTGGCGAAACAAGACGGTCGAGCAGTCCGGACTCGTGGTCCAGTTACTTGCCCAGCCGGCGGTCAACCTGGCCCTGGTCCACAACTCCGTCCCGTTGGTTTCGAGTCTTCGCGTCACGAACTCGTCCGGTCGGCCGGCCGTCGACGCCACCGTCACAGTCCGACTGTTCGGCAACGGTGAAGAACTTGCGCCGACCTGGACTCGCACATACGAAGGCGAACTGCCCGATGGCGGCGACGCCTACTGGGATGACTTCTCGGACCTCGTCCCTGCAATTTCCTATCTGCGTGCACTGAACGAATCCCATCCTGCGACCATTTCAGTCACGGTGTCGACGATGTGGGCGGCGGACGTCAGCCTGACGATGCCGATACAGGTCCTTGCGCACAACGAGTGGTTCAACGCCCCGATCTGCTACGACTCTCTGACCGCGTTCATCCAGCCCAACACATCGGCTGTGCAGTCGGTCCTCAGCGATGCAGCCGAACTGCTGCGCACGAATACCGGCAGTTCGTCACTGGAGGGATATCAGAACGGTCCGGAACGGGCCGCGCTCATCGCCACTGCCATTTACGAATCGCTGCGGTCCCGAGGGATCCGATACATCGATCCTCCTGCGTCATTCGAAGAAACCGGACAGAAGGTTCGCACCACGGCTCAGGTTCTCGACCAGAGTTTCGGCACCTGCATCGACCTGGCGGTTACCTACGCCGCATGCCTCGAAGCTGCCGGACTTCGCCCCTTGCTCTGGCTCGTCACCGGTCACGCCTTCACCGGATTCTTGACCGACGATGCGTCGCTTCCGCTCCCGACGATCTTGGAGCCGAACGCTCTCGTCAATCTTGTCGAGTCCGGCAAAGCCGTCGCCGTGGATGCCGTCTACTACAACCAGACCGAGGCAGGAGACTTCAAGGGGGCGATGAAGCGTGCTCGGGAACACTTTGCGTCTCCCAACTCCCTTTGTGGTGTCGTCGATGTCGTCGCTGCCAGGAAGAGCGGTATCCGTCCGCTACTTTCCAGCAACGACGTTGTGCCCACGACTCAACCCCGGCAAGCCGACCTTCACGACGTCGTCCTCGCGCTACCCGACGAACTAAAGGCACGCGGCAATACCGACGATGTCGTCCTCGACACCACGGACCACGCGCCCGCGCGAGTTCGGAAGTGGAAGCGCGCTCTGCTCGATCTGAGCACTCGAAATCGCCTCTTGAACTTGAAGCCGTCCGCGCAGGTCATCGACCTCCATGTACCTCAGGACGGACTCCCGCTTCTCGACGACATCATTCACTCCGGCGACTCGATCACTCTCACTCCCAACGATGATCTGGCGTCGATCCACGAATTGCAGGGCGCGCGGCGAGCCTCGGAGATCGCATCCGATGTACTCCTGTCCTATCTCGCGGACGACCGACGGCTGTATGGCGCGGTTTCGCGTGACCTGTACGCCAAGCGGTTCAAAGAACTCGCTCGCACGGCACGCACCGTGCTCGAAGAGACGGGTAGCTCGAATCTCTATCTGACGCTCGGCGCACTCATTCACCGCACGTCGACCGGCGCGGAGGCTCGCGCTCCCCTCTTCTTGTTGCCCATCCGTATCGTCGGCGGCACCGGACGGAAGCCGTTCCAGATCACCGTCGACACCACCGAGGTCGCGACTCCCAACTAATGCCTCGTAGAGTGGCTTCGCCTCAAGCACAATGTGTCGATCGAAGCTCTCGAGTCCCCGAAGCTGGACGACAGCGGCCTCGACATCGTTCACGCTCTTCGCGGTATTCGAGCAGCTCTCGTAGAGAACAACATCGACCTGCGGGTCGACGAGGTTGCCACAGTAGCAATCTGTCAGTTCGGCACCTTCGGAATGTGGAAGGACCTCAACGAGCACTGGGATGTCCTCGAGCAGAGTCCGATCGTCCGGCACCTCACGCACCATGCCGGCGAGTCGTTCCGTGACCCTCAGGGCAATGAAAGCCTCGACAGTGTGGAGGTGGACGAGGCGTCCGTCCCGGTCCCCATCCCCGCGGACGGCTCGCAACTACGAGCAGTTGCGTTGGCTGCATCCGGACGCACGTTCGTCATCGAAGGCCCTCCTGGGACCGGCAAGTCCCAGACCATCACCAATCTCATCGCGCACGCGCTCGAACGCGGTAAGACCGTCCTGTTCGTGGCAGAGAAGCAGGCCGCACTCGACGTGGTCAAGAAGCGGCTGTCGAAGGTCGGTCTGAGCAACTTTGCACTCGATCTGCACGGCAAGAGTCAGCGTCCGAGTGCAATTCGCGAACAGCTCAAAGCCGCGATCGACAACAACATCTACTACAGCTCCCACAACTGGGACGCGAAGGTTGCCGAATTCAGGTCGAGGCTGGCGCCCCTTGCCGACTATCCCCACAAGATCCACAACCGCAACGGCATCGACCATTCGTTGTGGCGTGCCTTCGAGGCGACGCTGGAGGTCGGCGACGGACCCGTCGCTCCGATCCCAACCTGGTACGCCGCGCGACCGACTCAGCCTTGGGCCACCATCCGGGACACCCTCGAACTCTTCTCTCGTGCCGCCCATTCGTTGGAGATCCGCCCGGGCTCACCCTGGTCACTTACCGGGTCCGTGCCTCAGGGGATCGAAGACCAGCACGTCTCCCTCGCTGTGATTCGCTTCGCGGATGCGATCGATGCGGCTTTGGCGAGCCCACGGACTCGCACAATGCTCGAACGAGTGCAAACGCCCGAGGACGTCATTGCGCTGCTCCCCCAGGCTCGTCGTCAGCTCGGCCGTCCGGTTCCCGACGCAGCGACGCTCGCTTGGATGCGTAGTCCGCAATTCGCTGCTGCACGCGAAGCACTGTTCGTCGACATCAACCGCGCACATCAGGCTTGCGCACGGGTGTTGCGGACCTTCATTCCGATGTTCCTGAAATCGGGCGACGTCGACTTCTTCATTGCCGAGGCGGAGGAGTGTGACAAGGGTCTTTTCGGCAAGAAGAAGAAGGCCGAGCAGTTCCAGCGAAGCCTCGCACCGTTCGCCAACCCGGATGCCGACCTCGCACCCCAGGCCGTGCTTCCGTTGCTGCGGATGATCTCCATGGCCCGCGAACAGATCACGCACCTCCGTACAACCGTCCGCGATCTCCTCGGGCCATTCGCTCCGCCCACCTGGAATCCACTCGCTCCCACATGCACCGACGAGTTACGGCCGATCTTCGAATACATCGACGACACAATCCGTTTCGTCGACGAAACGCCAGGATTGTGGAAAGAGCTCGAAGTCGCCGGATTCCTGACGGATCACGAGATCCGCGTGCTCGACGAAGCGGGCGGCGCGTGGGTGAGCCTGCGTTCGTGCCTCGGAACCGCTGATGCCGACGTAGCACGTTGGACGAATGGCGACCACTGGCTCACTGCATGGCAGCGCGACAGCCGCGTCGTGCGGGAAGAGGCGCAGTACGGCGGTTCTCAGCGATTCTTCGCGTGGTCGCGCATGTCCGCATATCTCGAACCGTTGCGTCGCGCCGAGCTGCACGACTTCGTCGAAGCCCTTCTCACCGGCCAGATTCCTGCGGCCGATGCGCCGGTCGCTTTCATTCGTGGCGCAGCACGTGCTTCGCTCGACGAGCGGCGTCGCGCCACCGGGGTCATCAACTTCACCCCTGCCCTGCGCGACGGCGAGATCTCGGACTTCGCGCGTAGTGCAGACGCACTTCGCGGCGAGCAGGTCAAAGCGTTGCCGGCCGCGTTGCTGTCCCGTCGTCCGTTCCAGGCCGGTGCGCTCCAGGGTGAGGTCGGCGAACTCCGCCGCGCGCTCGAACGCAAACGTGGCGGCGCATCCTTCCGCAACCTCATGGCACGGTATGCACACCACATCCTGGCGGCGACACCCTGTGTCTTCGTCAGCCCGACGTCGTTGGCACAGTTCATCCCACCGGGTTCGGCGACATTCGACCTCGTCGTGTTCGACGAGGCTTCTCAGGTGACTGTCGCCCAAGCTATCGGTGCTCTCGGCCGGGGCCGCGCAGCCGTCATCGTCGGCGACTCGCAGCAGATGCCTCCGTCGACGTTCGGCCAGGTGAGTGCGGTCGACGATGATGAGGCGGACGAGGACGGGACGATTGCACCGGAGGATCTCGAGAGCATTCTCACCGCGTGCGTCGAGTCCGGAGTTCCACGCCTGTGGTTGTCGTGGCATTACCGCAGTCAGGACGAGACGCTCATCAACTTCTCCAACCAGAAGTACTACGAAGGCCGCCTCGCCAGCCTTCCGTCGCCCGGAGGGGACGACACGGCGGGTGTCGAATGGCGACGCGTCGACGGTCACTTCAACCGTGAGAACCGCAAGGACGGGTACCGCACGAACCGCGTCGAGGCAGAAGCCATCGTCGAGGAGATCCGCACCCGGCTCGCCACCCCGCGCCTGGCCGGCCAGAGCATCGGCGTCGTCACCTTCAACCTCCAGCAGCGCGTTCTCGTCCAGGACCTCTTGGAGGCATGCGACGACCCCCTCGTCCGCGAGCAGCTTCGTCCTGACAAGGAAGAGGGCATCTTCGTCAAGAACCTCGAGAACGTCCAGGGCGACGAGCGCGACGTCATCCTCTTCACAACGGCGTTCTCGAAGAAGCCGGATGAGTCCCAGCTGCCCCTCCAGTTCGGTCCTTTGAGCCGGGCGGGTGGCGAGAAGCGCTTCAATGTCGCCATCACACGTGCCCGTCGGAAGGTCGTGATCTTCACGTCCTTCGAGCCATCCGATATCGATCTGTCGCGCACGAAGTCTGTGGGACTCGCGCATCTGCGTGGGTATCTGGAGATGGCAGCGCAGAGGGTGGCTCCCAACCCGTCGGTGACGACGAACGACAACGTCGATGCCGTCCAGCGAAGCATCCGCACGGCCCTCGCCGACCGCGGGTACGAGGTGACTACGAACTACGGCCTGTCCGAGTTCGTTCTCGACATCGTTGTGCGAGAGCCCGGTTCCGATCATTGGCAGGTCGCGGTGATGCTGGACGGTCCGCGTTGGGCCGGCCGCCCGACCGTGTCCGACCGCGACCTCACCCCTCGATTGCTCGAAACTCTGATGCACTGGGGTTCGTCGGTTCGCGTGTGGCTTCCCGAGTGGATCGAGAATCCCGAAGCGGTGCTCGACCGTATCGATGCGGCTGTCGGCACAGCGCGTGAGCGCCGGCTTCAGTACGGAGAACAGCTAGCCAAGGAAGCGGAGGCACGCGCAATCGCGATCGCGGAGGCGGAAGCACGCACCCCGGAGGAGCTCGTCGTCGAGAACCTGGAGGTCTTGGCCGACCTCTCCTTCGCGAAGGATGAGTCCGAGCAGGTGCGCGTGCCCGACACGGCCCCGGAGGACCGGCACGAATTCGTCGCAGGAGTCGCGACGACTACCACCCCCACGATCCACTTCGACGAAACTCCGGCCCCGTCTTCCGCCGAACGCGACTGGCATGGTCGCGGCATTGCCTACACCTGTGCGCCGACTATTCCGCTCGGGGAGCGCGACGACCTCGACCGTGTCCACTCCAGTTCAGTACGGCAAATCATCACCGACGCCGTACGCGAGACGGTGGAAATCGAAGGACCGATCCTCCTGGAGCGGTTGGCCCGGGACGTCGCGAGACGATTCGGGTTCGACAGGGTGTCTGCAGCGCGCAGAGATTTCGTAATCAATTGTGTGCCTAATGAGCTGATTGCAACGACCTCTCTCGGGTCTTTCGTGTGGCCTCGCCAGCTCGACCGGGCCAATTGGCGCGGGTTCCGTACTACACCCGACGAGGTGAACCGCCCGGTCAGTGACATCGCGCCCGAGGAAATCCTCAACGCGATGCACGCCACCTGCGAGGGCCGGGAGCTCGACGTTGAAACCCTGATCCGGGAAACGCTGGTCATCTTCAACCAGCGGCGTCTAACGGGTCCCACCCGCGAGCGCCTGGAAGAGTGCCTCAATCTCGGTCTCAGGAGCGGGCGCTTGATTCAGTTGGGGTCGGTGATCCGATCCGGAATCTGACTGCGTCCGACAACACGCCTACTCGGCATCGGCCGTCCGGAACTGCGACGACCTCGTCGTGCGCCAAAGGCATTGGACAACAACGATGTCGAGGATTCTCCTTGCGCAGATCATCGTTCGATGCCAAGATTCCAAGATCGTCACCGACCCGTGTGGCGTCACAAGTGAAGAAGGCCCGCCAGGAGCGGCAACTCCCGACGGGCCGGATGTCCGACTATGCAGGAGTCGAACGTGGGCCAGAATACCCTGGCTGGCGGTGTGCGTCGTGGACCGCGCCTCGCCAGCAACTTCACCATCCTCAGCAATGCCGTCATCAACGACGAACGCTTGTCCTTCCGCGCCCGTGGCGTGCTCATCTGGTTGCTGTCGAAGCCGGACGACTGGCGTACTCGATCCGACGCGATCGCCGGCCAGTCACCGAAGGAGGGTCGCGACGCCATCCGCTCCGCCCTCCGAGAGCTGGCTGAGCTGGGCTACTTGATCCGGGAGAAGATCCAGAACGAGCGCGGGCAGTGGATCACTATTCAGACGATCTACGAGGAGCCGCGCACCGGCCCGGAGCCTGAAAAACCGACGCGCGGTCACGCGGACAACGGTATGTCAGGCGCTCTTATCAGTACTGATGAACCAAAGACGAAAACCAACCGCACCCGGCCGGCGTCGAATGCTCCGCTTACTCCGGCCGTGGCAGGCCTGGCAGCAGCCTGCAAGCAAGCGGGATTGATGGCGACATTCGCGTACCTCAAGCCTGACGCGGCAGCTGCAATCGAGAATCTGATCGAAACCCACGGCACCGCGAAGCTGGTCGCAGCAGCCAGGGCAGTCCATCGTCCGGAGAACCCCATGAAGTACGCACAAGCGTGGGTGCGGATGTGGCAAGAATTGACCGTCCCGCGCAGCGTCCCGGAGAAGTGCGACGACTGCGACGAGTACGGATGGTTACCGGACGACGAGTACGGGCGTGCGGTGAAGTGCCGGTGCCGCGTCGCTCGCGTCGCGTAAGCAGGCTTACACCCGTTGGATCACCTCTGAGAAGCAGAACTTCAGTCTTTTCGGACATGCCGTAACGGAATTCACGCTGCCGCCGAAACAAGCAAGTGCACCGGTTCGGCGTCCATTGCCGGCCCCTATGAATTGGTATCCACATGCTCTACTCCACCCCCGCGCATTCCATTCTTGCCGCGGTCATCCATACCTGCTTCCGCGTCGAGCAGGTGTAACCATGTCGACGAATCCCTCCCGAACGTCCCAACGTGACCGGGGAGCACGCACTCGCCTGGGAAAGCTCATCGCTGTAATCGCAATTGTGCTCGGCGCGATATTTGCATTGGCCGGTTTCACAGGAGCGTGGGGCATGGCAGTCTTCGGACTCCTTGCGATCGCTGCAGGCGTCATATACCTGCGCGAGGACCGCACCCGGCCTGCGCGCTACAAATGGGCGGCGTGGGCCCTCATCCCCGGCTTCGTACTCGCTGGCGCTACTGCCCCGGAGCCCGAACCTGAGCCGGAAACGCCCACTGCCGAGCAGACTTCCGCTATTGCAGCACCGGTCCCCTCCTCCTCATCGACTACGACTACAACGACGCCGCCACCGGAGCCGCTACCTGCACCGGCCAGTTTCGAGTTGGTCGACAGCGATGGCGCAACGCAAGCGCTGAAGACTCTTGCAACGATCAGCGTCCGCGATGAAGCACCTACCGTACAGTTCGACCTCTCTCGTTTCGGCGAAGAATGGTCCGACGACGTGGCAGTCGACGGTGGCCACAATGGCTGCGACACGCGTAACGACATCCTCCGCCGCGACCTGACGGCCGTATCACTCGATCCGCAGTCTGCGTGCACAGTCCGCACCGGAACGCTCGAAGACGTTTACACAGGCGATTCGGTCGCATTCGACGATGTCGTCATCGACCACGTCGTCTCGTTGAGCGATGCATGGCAGAAGGGTGCGTACGAACTCGATGCCGAGACCCTCCGGGACCTGGCAAACGATCCACGAAACCTTCAGGCGGTCGCACAGAGCGTCAGCACGGAAAAGGACGAGAGGGACGCTTCTGCATGGCTTCCATCGAACGAGGGATACCGCTGCACGTATGCAGCACGGCAGGTCGAGGTGAAGGCCGCTTACCAGCTGTGGACTACGATCACGGAACACCAAGCGCTCGAGGGTGAATTGCTTTCGTGTGGCGGCATTGCCCCGACGCCGACGCCCACGACTACCGAGCCCGCGCCGACCACAGAGCAGTACACACCTCCGCCGGCGGCTGCGTTCGTCGCTCCTCCCCCGCCGGTCGAGATCGAACCGGCACCAGCGCCTGCTCCTGCACCTGCACCCGCTCCCGCTCCCGCTCCCGCTCCCGCTCCCGACAGCGGTTACAGCGGCGGTTGCGGAGCGAACAGCTACGTCAATGTGAACGGCAACTGCATTCCCGGCCCTGTCCAGGCGCCCACAGCTCCGGCTGGAGCATCCGCCCGCTGTGCCGATGGCACGTACTCGTTCAGCCAGAATCGACGCGGCACTTGCTCGGGTCATGGAGGTGTCGACGAATGGCTGTAACTGCACTCGGCAGCCGACCTCGGACATGCAGTTGAGCACTGCACAGATTCCCGGACACAGAGATTCAGATCGAGTCGCTCGGTCACGGTATAGCTATTGTGGCTTGCATGACAGCAGCATGGGTGGTGCGATCCGGCAAGCTCGGAGAACGCGATCAGATCGCTCTCGAGCAATCCTGCTCCGGTGGCGGATGGGAAGAAATCCCGGATCTGACCGATTGCACCAGCCGCGACGACGTAGCGAAGGTCGTCAACGACGTTCTGAGTGGGGAAAGCAAGGGACGAATCCAAAATGCCGTCGCCCAGCTATGGGCACTACGAGGCCGAATCACACCCGGCGATATCCTGGTGATGCCGATGAAGACAACCAAACAGCTGGCTTTGGGCAGAGTCACGGAGGGCTACCGCTATCGCAGCGACAATTCGCCGGCGATGCGTCACGTGGTCTCGGTTGATTGGCAACGAACAGATCTTCCCCGCTCGGCCGTCAAGCAGGACCTGCTCTACACCCTCGGCAGCGTGTTAACGGTGTTTGCCCCCAGCAAGAACAACGCTGTGGCTCGCCTCGAGCATCTCCTCGACTACGGCACCGATCCGGGCGCTGTCGAGCCCTTGCCTACCTTGATCAGCCAAGGGGCGACATCGGTCGAGGCGGACAGTTCAGTCGATTCTCCGGAGCTGAGCACGGATTTCGAACAGGCGGCCACAGACCAGATTCTGACTCGGATCGGTGAGGACTTCGCCGGTCATGAACTGGCCGGTCTCGTGACTGCGGTGCTGGAAGCGGAAGGATTTCGATGCGACATGGCACCTCCAGGACCGGACGGTGGTGTCGACATCACCGCAGGACGCGGTCCGCTCGGGCTGGACACCCCGACCTTGTTGGTGCAGGTGAAGTCGGGCGGACAGGTGGGCGGACCGGTGGTGTCCCAGTTGCAGGGCGTGATGTCCGCACAGGGCGCAGATCAAGGCCTACTGGTGGCATGGGGTGGACTGACTCGCCCAGCGCGCGATCAGATGCGACACCATCGGCTGCGGATCCGAGTGTGGGAAGCGGCCGATGTGGTGGACGCGGTATTGCGTAACTACGCACGGCTCCCTTCTGGTATCCAAACCCGGCTACCACTGAAACAGGTTTGGATGCTGAGCAATCCGGAGGACTGACCGGAAAAGAGTTCGCCCCGGTCAATAGGCACTTACTGGCAGCAAGAAGTCACCGCTCGGCAATCCTGGCGAGGATGGCTTCGAAGGTCACCGGCGTGCGCCCCTCTCGATAAAGCGAAACTCCAGCACTGAGCCACGTTCGGCGACTGCTTCCGATCGCCCTGCCAAATTGGTACAACCGCGCCTCGATCGACTCGGGTGAGACTTCATACATGCCAGCCCATCTGTGCATGTCTAGGCAGTACCGGTTATAGGTTTGCTCAGATTCTCGACCGAGGGTGTATGACAAACCAGTGATGGTGGGTAAAGCAGAATCGACTCGCGAATCGAATATCAGGCATCGCGGATCCGCAGAGCCCCGGTTGCCGGTAAAGAACAGTATTTTGGTGAAGAACGCCCAGCCGAGTTGCGGCATCCGGTGGTCGACAAACGCTCGGTAGGCGCCCTCGATCCGGCCGTCGTAGCTAGCGGCAGCCGCAGTCCGTACCGCACGCAGCAGGTGGGGGCGCCCGTCCTCAGAGTTCGCGAACGCGATGATTCGGCTCGTGTTGCGGAAGTTGCCCATCGCACCCCAAGCAAGGGTGTCCCAAAGAACTGCAGCACCGCTTCGTCACTGTCGTCGGCACGAGCGACTTCGGCACTTCGAAACAATGCATCTCGATCGAGAAGATCCGAAGACAGCGTAATGTTATGACGGGCCCACAGTGCAGGTTTCACGTATACCGCAGCGAGCGTGGTGGTCAGTAATTTCGTGCGCATCAGGTCCGCAATACCGGCTTCGGCCTCCCGCCACATACTGCCCTTCTTACGGTGATAGCAAATTGCGTACCCCTTGAGTGGACTGCTCAATCACTCATCAATAACACTGCGGCGCTACACAACTTAATTACATTCGTTCATTTGGTCGAGGTTGTCCGCCTCATTGATGCAGTCGCTGTAGTCCTGCAGATCCGTCCCGATCTGATCGAGATCGTTCCCCAGCTGGTCGACGGCAGTAAAGAACATGACGATGCCGACGATGCCGAAGATCACTGCCAGCACGCTGAGGATCGTGCCAGCGATGGCCGTCTTCTTGTTCGTTGCCTTGTTCTTTCGGCAGCGACTTATTCCCGCGAGGCCCAGCGCGAGGCCGGTGATGCCGAGGATGAAGCCGATAAATCCGGTGATCGGCATCAGACAGAAGAGTAGACCGATGATCCCGAGGATCAGTGATGCGAGGCCGAGACCGTTCTTTTCAGGATTGACCGCCGTCGCAGGTGCATATCCGGCAGGTGGAGCTCCGGCCGGACGTGTTTGGTCCGTCCATTGGTTGCCGTCCCACCAGCGTTCGAGACCGGGGGTGTTGCCGTCGACGTACCATCCCGCTTGCGCGTTCATCGCTCATCCGTCCTTATCAAGGTCCTTTTCTGAAGAATCGGTAGGATCGCGATGGTTGTTACCGACGTCACACCAGAAGAAGTGGCGCCTTAGTCCGGGACCCGTTTTCCGACGAAGAACGACTGACGTTGCGCCTCGCACGGTAGGGGCGAGCTGCACCTATGTACCGGCGTCTTCGCCACCGCCCAGTACCCCAGCTCCGAGATTCGCCGATGAACCTAATGACTTCATCAGGTCGTAGGCACGCGCCGGGCTCGACAGGGTGGCGATGCGTCTGAGGAGCACGGCCTCAGCTTCCTCCCGCCACACCGCGTCCTGGAGTTTGCACTGCACGACTCCGGCGAGACCCGCGCGTAGATCCTGTCTTACCGCCAACGCACTGAGTTCCTGATGCGAAGCCTCTGCTGGGTCGATTCCACTCGGCACTTCGAGTTCCCACCATCCACTGCCCCGTAGAGCAACCCACGGATCCGCTGGATTCGGGGCGGATTTGGCGACTGCGAATGGCGCCAACAGTGCGGCCAGCTCCTTACGTGCGTCCGAGAACCGAACGAGCCCGAGATGCCTATCCGCGCCCTTCACCGCCCAGAGCAACACGACGAACTTGTATGCAGCACTTCGGCCACCCATCTTGAACACCTGGGTGGTCTCGAGGTCCCACAAGAGGCCGCCACGGGCGTGCTTACCGCCGTGATCGACCACGAACCCGAGTGCGGTGAGGCAATCGGAAACCGTTGCGAGCCCGCCGGAGAATTCAGAGCTGTCGCAGAAGTGCCCCGTCGCGTAGCCGTGTGCGACACCGGCAATCGCTTTCGAATCGTAGAAACGGCCGTGATAGACCAACCTGAAGTTTCGCGCTTCGGCATAGCTCCGCGTTCGCAGGAACTCTTCTTGTCCGAGTGCGTCGAACTCTTCGATCGCGGACAGGACCGCCGGTCGGGTTATCGCAGAGAGGTCCACCTTC
The DNA here is from genome assembly GCF_049538275.1 of Rhodococcus sp. AB351. Taxonomy (NCBI): domain Bacteria; kingdom Bacillati; phylum Actinomycetota; class Actinomycetes; order Mycobacteriales; family Nocardiaceae; genus Rhodococcus; species Rhodococcus sp. AB351. The sequence continues at coordinate 35,530 of NZ_JBMVFW010000015.1, read as the reverse complement.
ACAGCCACAACCGTGATCTTAGTGTCCGCATGCAACGAACTGAGCGGGAGTCCGACCTGGGTGATCTTGAGCGTCGCTTACAATTCCGGCCATGGCTCGTATCCGCTCCATCGCTGCAGGCACGCAGAGGGTCCAAGCGCACCCGACCGAAGTCGACTGCTACTACAACATCATCGAAGACGGCGACGGAACTCGTCTCATCCACCTGAGCACCTTCGGGTCGGATCACCGCCAGTCCAAGCCGAAGAGCAGTCAGTCCATTCAGCTCGACCGCGACATGGCCGTCCAGTTCATCGAAGTACTACTCAAGGCTTTTCCGGATATCCTGCCCACCGCCAAGGCAGCACTCCCCAGCCCTAAGGACACAGGGGATCTGGCATGGCCGGCGGACGAATCGCCGATCTTCCAGTCACTCCTGCGAGAGCTCGGGATCAAGGAGTAACAACGATTACCGAACCTCGTTCGGGGAATCAGTGACGAGGTCTCCGTACTGCTGGAATGTGATCACCGCTTCTGCGAGCAACAGATCCGTGGCTACCAACGTCGGGCAGTGTTCCGCCACCCTACCCCAGTGTTCGAGCAGCGCGGGAGAGAGCAGGTCCCGCTCGATGTCGTGAGCTTCGAGTCGAGCCAAGCCTGCAGCCACGAGACTGAACGCCGGAACTGCCGTCCATGCGATATCCGTACCGGTCTCATCGAAAACGGCGAGGCGTTCGCACACTGCGGAGTAGAGCGCCGGTGAGCGCCGTTCCAACTCGATACTCATGTGTCGCGCCTCCGCACTCAACCCTTGCGGCGCGTCCGGTCCAGACCACCTTCCCTGCTGGTCGAACGCCTCGAGGTACGCGGACCACCGGGCTTCCGGGCTCAACATTGCCCCCGGAACGCTGCGTATCTCCTTGGCGAAATACTCCAATGCCTCATCTCCCAGAGAAACCAGATCTCTGACGATTTCATGCTCCGGTCGATCGGTCGAGGGAAGCGTGCCACAAACCAGAACTGCCATGAGTGACTCCCCGCCGTTCTCCTTCAGGTAGTCAAGGGTGTCGAGCCGTTCGCCCCGCACTATGCGACGACGCGCCGACAAGGACGGCAGATCGGAGACCTCGATCATGCATCCCACCCACGGGTTCGAATGCAGTTCATTCAAGGTCTCCGTCGAACTGAAGCTCTGCCGGGCGAGCTCGGTCCGAACAACAAGTGCCGGCAACTGGGAAGCAGGAATCGTACTGTTTCCCAACGACTCCAATGCACTCCGAGGATTCTCCGAAACCACCCGGAGCAACTCACGGCGCCTCTGACTCTGTAGAACATCTCTTGGGTCGTTCAGCGTCCGCGCCAGTACAGTCCAGACTTCAGGCATCACCTGCGGACTTCGCGGCGGATGACCTCCTTCCGCAAGATATCTCGACAGGCGCTCACGGTTCTTGTTCCGATCACGCTTGTACCCGGATTGCTCGACCTCGAACACCGGGCCATCGGGCCACACGGCCGACTCGGTATGAACCCACGGGTCCGAGACCCGAAGCTGAACGTAGAGATCACCCGCTGCTGCCAGCTCTTTCGGTAGCGGGACGCGGGTATCGGTCACCGGCGTCTCCCGCGCACCGGCCCACGGAGCCGTGGCCCACCAGACGTCCGCCACAAGATTGTCGACGACCCTCAGCCCCTCGAACACCATCTGGTCGTTCTCGACCCGGACTTCCCTACAGCTCCCAACCGGACGGATCTGCGCAACACTCAACCGGGCGACCCTGTGGTCTTCCGATATAGCGACAGCCGTGAGTGTGCAGTCCCCTGCCTTGCGTGCGGCGTCAGTGAAGACTCGAAGGTCAGCCTCGAAGTGACCGTCCGCAGTTCTCCGAGGACAGATCCATTTGAGTCGGTCGCCACCGCTGTCGCGCAATTCCAACCGTAGTGCAGTACAGCCGGGCACCTTCAGAGCCAACAAGGACTGCTCGTCGAGATCGGCGTGGAAGAGCACCGGCACCGACGATCGCCATCGGATTACGTCTCCGACCGTTCCCACGTGAATCTGAACGTGGGGCGGCGTCAATATCAACGTATGGGTGAGACCCGCCGCGGAGAAGTCCACATTGCGCTTCACCTCGTCCCGCGCGAATTCCATTGCACTCTGCGTCGGTCGGACGGCGCTACGAGAACGCACGTGTACGCTCACCGCGTCCAGGCCGTCCGAGACAGGTCCACGCACCCACCGATCGATTGTGACGTCGACACCCTCGAGCACGAATACCGTGAATCGCAAGCTCGAACCTGCGGATCCCGTTACCGCGATGTCGAATTGACCGACGAGACTACTGCGAACGGCGGCAAACGGGTCGACGATACGCGTCTCCACCCCACTGGCGTAAGCCGAGTCCGCAATTGGAATTCCGTTCTTGCTCCTGATGTGAACTCGCCACAACGAGTCGTCACCGTCCCGGCGTCCCGGGAGGCGAAGTCGAGGCGCTTCCGCGTAGACGGGAACTCCGGCCGACGTCGTCAGCCCGATGATCGCCGTGCCATTTTCCAGACGTGGTACCTCCACGACCCGGACACCCCGCAAAGTTCCCTTACGAGCGTCGGTCACCACGCGTAACGACATAGCTTCGGAAAGGTCTACCGCAGCAACTTGCCACTTATGCCAACCGCCCGGAGAACCGAAATGTGCATAAGGCTGGAGCTCGACATCAGCGACCTCGTCCACCAGACGAGCATGCTCCGGATATACAGCGAGTACTTCGTCCTTGGGTAGGACTACCTGATTCCGCAACCAGCGGCCGTCGCGGTCGAAGAGCAGCACCGGATCCTGACTGCGCACGAGCGGAATCCGCCAAGAAGATTCTACGGAGCTACATTCGATGACGAGCTCCCGAGCCGGTTTCGAGATCGGCAGTCGCGTCGGCTCCCATTCACGCCAATCGAGTCCCCACTCGCCGCGAGGTGTCACGACCGTAGTGTCCCCGTCGATCGACACCTGCCATTTCTCGTCTTCGCCGAACTCGGTGGACGGTAGTTCGACAACAACCTGGTCATCGAGGGGCGCGTACCGAACCGAAGGTGCCCGACGCCCATGCGCCTCAGATCTTGCGTATACGCCCCCTGTACTACCGAATGTGTGGGCTTCGAGCGCCGAAGAGATTCCGTCACGTAGAATCATCGGAATCTCGTGATGGTCCGTTCGGTCATCGCTCGGCGTCCGACCATCCAGGATTCGATCGACATTCTTCACGAGATAGTCGAGAACATCGATTGCGAAGGATCCGCCATACGCAATGAAGTTTCGAACAGGCTTGGCGAGCTTGAGCACCTGCGGGTTCTTGTCGGATCGTGCGATCCAATCCACGAGACCGGCCCCCGACGCCGAACGTCCTCGACGAAGGTACTCGTCGGCAACCTCAACGAGCGCACCTATGCAGTGGATAGGAACGCCGGCGTGCACCCCCAGCGTCTGGACGTACTGCCCTCGGAGCGGTGGGAATGCGTCGAGCCCGAAACGTTGAAGGTTCGGTTCGACGCATTCCCGGAGCGCGTTCTCGAAGGCCAGAGTCCGAGGAAGCCCGAGCTCTGCCCAGAAGCTTTCCCAGTACCTGCCATGTTCGTAGGCAAGCGCAGCGTGGCCGACAAGGGCGGTCATCGTGAGTGCCGGATAGCGATCGATGAAATGCCCGATCGCTCGACCTGTACTTCGATGACGCCGCGCAGCAATTCCATAGAAGCCCTGGATGCGCTGCACCTCTGCTTCGTCGAAGTCCGCGCGCACGGCGAGGTCGACCTCGGCGAGGCAAACCCGGAGCCTCCGCTCCTCGTCGCTCATCCATGCTTCGAGCTCGTCGAATGTCGAACTCTCCTCACGACCGACTTGCGTTGGCACCGTTGCTTCCTCCGCTCAGACGGGTCCTACCGTCGCAGAATCACAATCGCGCACCGGAGCTTCCGGTTTCAGCCGCGCGTCAATTTTTCGACCAAGTCCTCCGTATCTACCATCTCGAGTCGACAGAAGTCGATGCCGTTGTCCCGCAGCCAAGCATCTCGGTCGTCATCGTCGTCGGTAATGATCGCGACCTTCTGACTCTCCCAATAGATTTCCACGAGCCACCCGTCCCCCACCTCGACACCGATCTCCGGGACGGGCACTTGAGTCTCTGCCAGCTGCGACAGCAACGGCCGCGCCTCGACATCGACGAGCTTGAGCGCGTCCTGCCACGGCGACGACACTCCGCCGGCAATGGAGATCTCCTTGAAGATCTTCAGAGCACCACCCCTGCTGAGTTTGTCGTGGTAGCGCGCATTCCTATAAGTCCGCAGACAGCCGTAGCACGACGTCTCCTCACCGCAATCGCACGAGTTGAGTCGCTCGATCGCGCCGGCAAGGACGGCTCCAAGGTTCTCCGCGATCTTCTTGGCGGCCCCGGCACCGGCCGGCACGGTGTCGAACAGGACGATGCTTCGACGCCCATCACTGCTCCACGAGAGCGTTCCATCGATATCGTCCCGACTGATCTCCAGAACCTTCGACGCCCCCTCGAGCAAGGCGTACAGCACCGACAACCAGCGTGCTTCGCTCTCCTTGTCGTAGTTGACATCACCGAAGGTGAATTCCGCGACGTCGGTCTCGTAACGGTGGGCGAGAGAGACCACGTCGAGCGGACCGTCGCAAGGCTTACCCGTCGCAGGACGCTCATGCTTACGTGGTGTATTGCGGCCGGCCCGTGCCGTGGCCCATCCGCACCACTTGCAGAGAAGGAAACCGGCTCCTTCACCTTCCGAGATGACTGCCATGCGGGCACGAACTCCGGCCTTCGCTTCGACCGCGAGCCCGCCCGTCGACGTCCAGGTGAAGGTGTCGACCACCTCGCCGATGTCCTCGACGTAGCTCGCGCCGTTCCACTTCCGCTCGGGCGGGGCAGTACCGACATCTGTCGCCTTGCCGTCAGCGACGAAGCCGTACTCGGGGATGACGAACTTCCTGATGGCGGTGAACGGTTCCTCACATCCTGCGCACACGGCCCCTGCGTCCAGCGTGTGGGCGGCCTCGAACCGTTCGCAGTTCCGGCATACGCGGTACTCGAATTGCTCCAGCTCCCGCTTCGGCACGCGATGGATACCCCGCGACGTCCACACCTTTCCGCCTGCGACGATCTGGTTGCCAGGCGCGTAGTCGTAGATGGCCTGACTCAGATCCCGAGACAGCTCGAGGTTGCGGCCGACCGGTTCTTGGCAGTGTTGTGTGCGAAGCTCCACGGTATCGACCGGGAACCCGTACTTGGGGAGGATGTTCTTGTTCGCGAGGAAGCCGAGGAGCTGACGCTCTTCGATCGTGCGCAGTGTCTTCTGGAGATGATCGGCGATTCGGAACTGTTCGGCGTTCTTCGCTTCCTCGATGAGTTCTCGGAAGGTCTGGAAGTCGTTCTCGACTTCCTGTTCGACCTTGTCGAGCAGGTCCGACAGGTACGCCACCCAGTCGTCGTTCTCGAGACCTATCTGTTCCTGGACGTCCGGAGGAAGGATCCTGCGGAGATCATTCTTCATGGTCTCCGGCACCGGTGTGAGGAAGTCCTTGACACGTGACGCAGGAGAGGCGTCGCTGCCCGGTGCCGGACGGAAGAACTCCCCTGCCTGGGTCCATGCCTTACCCGTCGTCTCGACGCCGTGCCGGAAGTACGCCGCCAACGCCACAGAATGTGCATGGCGACGTCCGATCCGCTCGTTCTCGATCGGGATCCACGGGATCCGCATGGTGCCCGCGATCATGGACTTGGGATCCTGGAACTTCGCGAGATCATGTGAGCTGCGGTTCGCGTAGGTCAGGACGAGCGCTGCCGACGCTGCCCGTCGACCTGCACGGCCCGCACGCTGGACGTAGTTCGCGGTCTTCGGCGGCATATTGCGCATTACGACGGACTGGAGGTCGCCGACGTCGACGCCGAGTTCGAAGGTCGTCGAGCACGACAGAACGTTCACCTTGCCCTGGATGAACTCGCGCTGGATCTCTGCCGCCTGGCGAGCGGTCCACTGCGCGGTGTGTTCCTTCGCAGCGAGCGGTGCTGGGTTGAGGGTTCCGTAGATATTCCGGTAGTGGTTCGTGTCGCGATCGAGCGGCGGAACCTCGTAGGGCAAGAGCTTTCCTGCGCAGCTGCTGTTGGGGCACACTCCCCGCACGCTGAATGCAGTGACGCGCCGGCACGTGTCGCACCGGTACCACTCGCAGTCCATACCGTTGTGGACGGCGAGCTTGGTGTGTTCGATCTGGTAGGCATCGGCCTCGAACTTGTCGGGCTCGTGCTTGATGTATCCGTTCTCGAGAAGGAATCGCCAGCAGCCGTCGAGCACCTTGACCGGATCGAGGTCCTTCCCGAGTTCGGTCAGCACCTTCGACATGAAACGGACACGGTTGTTCGTTCCGTTGGCCCGGCCACTGGGCAACCACGAAAGAACCTTGCTCTTCGGGTTGGATCCGACACGGGTGATCCGAATTCGCATGTTGCGCGGCTCGAAGCGTTCACTCCGGATGTCGACCTCGTCGAGCAAGTTCACAGCACCTTGCATGCGAACCGTCTTGAGCAGCTCGTCGATGAGGGCCCACGCCTCATCTTCACTCAAGCCGAGCTGGGTCAGTCCCCGGGGCAGCGTCACCTCTTCACGCGAGACCGCAACGCGCATGAGGCCGAGTCCTTCGAGCGACTGCTTGTGGTCCATGGTCATGAGTTCGCCCATGACCCATTCGTTGGCAGCCTTCTCCATCGCAACGCGGCCGGCCGATTGCGGGAAGTGATGCGCGGCTTTGGCCTTCTTCTGCGCGATGAGGGCCAGATCCTCGACAGTGAGGTCTTCGTCCGCGTACTTGCGATCCTGCAACGCCATTGTGAGGTAACGGCGTTCGAGGAGTCGTCCGTAGGTGCGGCCGAGATACGGTGCTGCAAACGCTGCCGCTTGCCGTGAGTCGGAGAACATCAGCAGCTTGCGGCCTTCACCTACTTCCTTCACGGTATCGTCGACAGCGACGGGAAGCTGCTGGTACAGGGCAGTCGTAATGACCGCGGGCGCAGCGTTGACGTCGGTGCGCAGACGACGAACGAGCTGTCGCGCGCTCGCTCCGCATTCGGTACATGTACTCATGACCTTCTTGGTGCCTCGGTGTTCGCGCACACGCCGAATCTCCCCGCCAGGGCAATCGGCGATCGGGCACATCCCTTCCGAATCACACAGGAGGCCACAACCGGTGCAGAGATAACGAACGCCCGACTCCGGGGCGTTCGTATCGTCGCCGAGGGTGGCCTCGTCCTCGTCGACACTGGTGTCCACCGCGTCCGTAAGGACCAACCACTTGGCCGACGCATCGTTCTTTACGCTGGGTACGAAGAACTTTCCGTTCTTCCGGACGGAGACATCCCCCGCAAGGTGGACGGCACCACAACGTTGGCATGTGCCGAATTCGAACATCGCGCGACCGGTCTTGGGATCGATCTCGTGCCTGCCGAGCAGAACGGTCGGTTCGTCGCCGAAACTGACGAAGGCGCCCTCGGTAGCGCGTACGAACATGTGGTAGCGGGCGGACAGTACAGGATTTCCGCTTGTATCGACGACGGACGATCCGAGCGTGACAAGCGCCTGCAGCTTCTCGTCCGCTCGCGCGTCGTTCGGCCACAGCCTCTCCGCCAGCGAGAAAGCGTCCAGCGGGCCCGGGGCCAAGACCTGACGCAACGACACGATGGTCTTTTCCGTGTGCAATGCCTCGGCAACATCACCGTGGGGGGACCTGGACGCCAACTCGGTCAGATCCGCTTCAGGGGTGGACCATTCGAGCAGTTCATCATCCGTCATCTGCCACGTCGCGGGTTCGCGTCGTTCGAGGCGCGTCGGCGTTACCAGATCCTGGCGTGCCGGGTCGTCTTCGACATACTCGAAATCGGCCTGGAAGAGGTTGCGCGCAAAAGTCATCGCTTCCTGAGGCTCACCGTCCAACGATGCCGATGTCGCGATGCACTGCAGTGTCGAGTCGGGCGCGACGCGCTGACGCAGGCGTCGGAGGAGCAGGGCAACTTCGGAGCCCTGGGCACCGTCGTAGACGTGCGCTTCGTCGAGTGCGATGAACTTCCATGTACCGGCGTAGGGCCCGTCGAACAGGTCGAGGTCGGCCGGGCGCAGGAGCAGATACTCGAGCATGGCGTAGTTCGTGAGCAGGATGTGCGGGGGTCGAACCCGCATCTCTTCCCGACTGAGCAGTTCGTTGGGGAGCGGGTCCTGGCCCGGGTTCATCGTGCGATAAAGGCTTTCTGCCTTGTCCGCATATTGTTCGGTCTCACCCGTGTAGCGCCCGAAGGTGATCTCCGGAAGGTCCTTCAGCATCCCGCGCAGGCGCTTGAGTTGGTCGTTGGCAAGGGCGTTCATCGGATACAGAAGAAGAGCACGCACGCCAGGTCCGAGGGTGCCGGCCTCGCGTTCGGCGATCAACGAGTTGATGATCGGGAGCAGGAAGCTTTCGGTCTTACCCGAACCCGTACCGGTACTCACCACGATGTTGCGACCCGAGGTGACCTTGCGGATCGCTCGTTCCTGGTGCTGATAGAGCGGCCGGCTCAGATCGTCGGGGTTCTTGTACAGCGCAGTCAGTCCGGGCTGCAGCACCCCTTCCCCGATGAGCTCCGGAATCGACTTGCCCGGCGCATACGGAGGGGTCAGCTCCAACAGCGGTCCCTTGGTGAGGAGACGTGTCTCGTCGATCGCCGAATCGAATGCAGCCGCCATCGCAGGATCGCTCGGACCGAGCAGTGTCTTCAGGTACCGCTTGTAGGTCTCATCGATCTGGCGCGCAGTGACCAACGGGTCGAGTCGAGTCGACATCAGTTCTCTCCGATCAGATTGCCGTAGCAGGCGTGTGTTACAAGAGCTTCAGCGATGAGGAGGTCTGTCATCACGAGACCTGGGCACAGTCGGGCCATCACTGCCCACGCTTCCTCGAAGTCCGATGTGACAGGTGGGTGCCGCAGCATGTCGTGGGCCCTCATGCGCGCAAGTACAGCGAAGGTCAGCGACTGGAGGGACAGCAACATCCAGGGGTGTTTCACTGTGCTGACACCCTCGAGTTTCTCGTTGCGTGCGGCGACTTCCCTGTAGATCTGACCTCGGGTGCGTTTGATGACTTCGAGCGTCCGCACTGTGGCCGAGCCGAAGGACTGCGACCACCCCTGCTCAATCCATGTCCTGCGATTGTGGAACGCGTCGATGACTGCGCTGACACGCGTGTCCTCGTCGAGAACGGCACCCGGGACGAGACGAGCGTGTTCGAAGATCGACTCGACCTGCGATGCAGGCATCCCGTCGAGCAGGATGGTGTCCTTGTCGAAGACACCGCCGTAGAGCTTGGCGGACTTACCTCTCATCAGTACTTCGATGAGTGTCTTTCCACCCTTGTCTTCCAAATAGTCCAGTGTCTCCGCGCGCTCGGCTGCCACGTAGTCGCGCCGGTCGTACAGGGAAGGTAGGTCAGAGATCTCGATCATGCAGCCCACCCACGGATTCGGGTGCAGATCGTTCATCGTGAAGTCCGCCGCGAAACTGCGGTACACCAGCCCAGTGCGGATGAGAAGTGCCATCATTTCCGGCAGCGGAATCGTACTGCTCCCAAGCGCTTCGAGCGCCGCCCGCGGGTTCTCGGAGAGGATACGACCTAACGCGGACCGCAACTGCTGGGTGTGGACGTCTTCCGACTCCTGAGGGAGGAGAGCCAACGCAGCCCACACCTCGGGCATGCTCACGGCGTCGGCCGGTGCCGGACCTTCGCCAGCGAGGAAGCGTGACAGATTGTCGCGTTCGCGCGACAGGTCGTGCATCCATCCGGGCTGGTCGACCTCGAGGGCGTTGTCCCCCGGCCAGGACGGGGGCGTGACCGTCACCCACGGATCGTCGACGAACACGTGCGCGAGCAGAGGCCCGGCATCGACATAGGCTTCGGGCAGCTTGGCGTGCCCCTCGGTGACCTGAACCGTCTGTACAGGCAGCCACGGAGCAGTGCGGGCCCAGAGATAGACGGCGAGGTCTTCTTCTTCGGCCGGATTCTCCAGCACCAGAACACCGTCTTCGACGGTCATTCCCGTGCACAGCGCTGCCGGTCGAATATGTGCCAGAACAATTTTCGTCGTACGGCCATGTTCGTCGTCGACGAGGGCGACGATGCGGCATTGAGCGGCTGTCCGGGCAGCGTCGACGAAGACGCGACTAGGGGCCTGGAAGTAGTCGTAATGCGGGGTGTCAGGAGTGACATCCTTGATCAGTGCGCCGTCGACAGTCTCCAGTTGAAAGACCGCGGCCTCCGACTTCGGAGCATGCAGAGCGAGGTTCCGGTCTTCGTCGAGTTCGGCCGGTGTGAGGACTGCGGCTGCCGTGCGCCATGCCGCAGCCGCGCCCACAGGATCGACGCGCATCTGCACGTACGGTGGAGTCACTCGCAGCCGATAGGCACGCTCACGCTGCGTGATCGTCACGAGCTTGTCACGATCGCCCGGTGCGAACTCGACGCGCGGATGTGGCACCGCGAGGTCCCATTCGCTGCTCACGGTAGCGACTACTGGGGCGAGACCTCCGGCCACCGGGAAGCGGAACGGACGAGTGTACTCGATCGAAATACCTTCGGCGAGGAACGCCTGCTGCCGCAGATCAGACCCGATCGGACCTGAAACGTGGATCTCGAAGAGACCCAGCACTGCGTCCTCGATCGGCTCGAAGGGATCGACGACGAGCTCTTCGTCCGTGCCGTGTACTTCGGTATCGACCATCCAGCCGGACGAGTCGGGTCGCTTCACACGGATGCGCCAGATCATCTCCTGCTTGCCGGGATTGGCAGGCAGGGTGATCTCCGGACGCGATCCGTACACGGTGAGACCGTTGAGGGTCTGCAACCCGTCGACGGCCTCGCCGTGTTCGAAGGTCGGAGTCGTCGCGTCGCGGACTGTGCGAACTCCACCGGGCGCGCGCGAACCGCGCCGAGTCAGAACGATGGATCTGCATGTCGAGAGGTCGAGCTCGGCGACGGACCAACCGGTCCAACCGACAGGGACGTCGGGGGTGAAGGTCGGTATCAGCGTGTGCCCCGTGGCCGTATCGACCACTTGAGCATCACTGGGATATACGGCGAGCACGCACTGGCGCGGGAGCACCGTGTGACGGGGGATCCATCGACCATCGAGGTCGAAGATCAGCAGCGGGTCGTCCTTGTCGATCACCGAGAGCTGAGCAGACTCCTCGCTGGGTACGTGCTGCAGCAAGATCTCGCGGACGGGACCGGTGACGGGGACCTGCGTCGGCGGATGTTCCTCGTCGGCTCGCACACCCCATCCGCGTTCGGCCAGAGCCTCCCGAGATACTCCGTCGAACGACACACGCCACGGCACGTCGGGCTCGACATCCGGGTATGGCACCTCGACGACGATCTGCCGATCCAGCGGCAGGTATGCAATCGTCGGTTTGCGTCGACGCCGGGTTCGCGGTGTGACGGGCCGCGGTCCGCTTCCGAACGGCCGATCGCGCAGCAGCTCGATCAGCTTGTCGAGCAGCAGCGTCGGCAGGCCGGTCGTGGACGTCTCGAGGTCGATCTCCGAAGCGGCCCATCCCTCGTTGTCCACCGTGAATTGGACGAACTCGATGATGCGGTTGAGGATGTCCACCGCGAGCTGGTCGCCGTACAGGATGAAGTTGCGGACAGGCACATCCAGCGAGTTCATCCGGTGCTTCTTGCCCGGTTCGCGCAACCACTCGATGATCGCCGCGCCCGTGGCCTCCGTACCCGCGACCATGCGTTCTTCGAGGAGGTCGATGATGTCGCGCATGCAATAGACCGGGAAGCCGGCGTGCAGGGCCATCAACTGCACGTAGTCGTTCTTCAGCTCGGGGAACTTGCGCAGCGTGAACCGCGTCAAGAGGCGGTCGAGCGACTTGCGGAGCGCTTGTTCGAAGGTCTGCTCGCGCGGGAGGTCGAGCCGTGCGAAGAACTCGTCCCAGTAGCGATGCTGTTCGTATCCCAAGGCCGCCTGACCGACGAGGATGGCGAGCGTCAGTGCGGGGTACTTGGCGATGACGTCCTCGGCGGCTTTGCCCACACGCAACATCTCGGCGGCCTGGCGACCGTACATGTCCTGAGCACGCCGGATCTCGTCCTCATCGAGGTTGATCTCGACTACGAGAGACGCCTTCTCCAGTCGCCGCGTGATCTCGAACTCCTGGTCGGACAGCCACTGCTGTCTGAACGACGCCCCACTCAAGAAAACTCCTCCCATACCAGCCCGCCGACACCTTCGCACACCAAACCGACAGACCTCACGAAAAGGTCATGTAACAAGTGTTTCGTTCGCAAACGTTAAGTTGGTACATCAAACTGTCGAACGCCAGGAGTCACCAGCACATGACCACCTCCGTACCGAGCGAAGAGCTCAACGTCGCCCCGGGCTCGATCGTGGTCGTCCGCGATGAGGAGTGGCTGGTCACATCGGCCGAGCAGGGCTCGGACGGGTGGCTCGTGAAGGTCCGCGGTCTGTCCGAATTGGTCTCGGAGACCACCGCGACGTTCTATTCGAGCCTCGACCGGATCGAGGTACAGGACCCGCGCGAGGCGGAGGTGATCGCCGACGACTCCTCCGGCTACCGCAAGGCGCGGCTGTGGCTCGAAGCTCTGTTACGTAAGACACCCTTCCCCTACGGGGACCAGACGCTGACGGTGTCGACACAGATGCTCGCCGACTCCCTCGGCTATCAGCGGGCCGCGGTGGCGAAGGCGCTCGATCCGCAGCACATTCGTCCCCGCATCCTGATCGCGGACGCCGTCGGCCTGGGCAAGACCCTCGAGATCGGCATGATCCTGTCCGAGCTGGTCCGACGTGGACGCGGTGAGCGGATTCTGATCGTCACCCCGAAACACGTGCTCGAGCAGATGCAGCACGAACTGTGGTGCAGATTTGCTCTCCCCTTCGTCCGATTGGACTCGGCCGGCATCCAGAAGGTACGGCAGAAGCTGCCGGCCACGCGGAACCCGTTCACCTACTTCAAGCGCGCGATCATCTCCATCGACACCTTGAAGAGCCCTCGTTACAAGGCCCACCTGCAGCGTCAGCATTGGGATGCGGTCGTCATCGATGAGTCACACAACCTCACGAACGTCGGCACACAGAACAACGAGTTGGCTCGGGTGCTCGCTCCCAACACCGAAGCTCTGATCCTCGCGTCGGCCACCCCGCACAACGGTCGGGAAGAGTCGTTCGCGGAGCTGTTGCGGTTGTTGGATCCGACGGCCGTCGCCGCGGATGGCACGTTCACGAAGGACGACGTCGCCTCCCTGCTGATCCGCCGCCACCGGCACCATCCGGAGGTTGCGGCGGAGGTGGGGAGCGACTGGGCCGAGCGCGCCGAACCGGTGCACCAGTTGGTCACCCCATCCTCAGCAGAAGATGCCGTTGCGCAGGAACTTTCGCAGAAATGGCTGCATCCGCAGTCGGGCCGTTCCCCGTACTCGGGTGAGACAAAGGCATTGTTCCCGTGGACATTGGCGAAGGCGTTCCTCTCCTCCCCCGCTGCGCTCGCCGAGTCGATCAAGCAGCGGCGCGCCAAGCTCGACCCACACGTCCCGGCGCAGGCCGCCGAGCTGGCCGCACTGAACACCCTCGACGAGCTCAATGCGAAAGCGCTGAACGAGTCGGCGGGCAAGCAGGCCGCACTGGTGCAGCGGCTGAAGGACATCGGTATCGGCGCAAAGTCGCCGATGCGCGCGGTGGTGTTCGCCGAGCGCGTTGCAACCCTGCGGTGGCTCACCGAGCACCTCCCGAAGGCGTTGGGGCTCAAGGCCGAGAACGTCGCGATGCTGCACGGTGGCCTGTCCGATGTCGAGCAGCAGGAGATCGTCGACAGCTTCAAGCTCGAGACCTCCCCGATCCGGGTGCTCGTCACCGGCGATGTGGCGTCCGAGGGTGTCAACCTGCACGCACAATGTCATCACCTGATCCACTACGACATTCCGTGGTCACTGATCCGGATCGAGCAGCGTAACGGTCGTGTCGACCGGTACGGGCAGAAGCATCCACCGGTGATCTCGTCGCTGATCCTCGAGCCGTCGGATGCCGACTTCTCCGGCGACCTGCGGGTGCTTTCGCGGCTGCTCGAGCGGGAGAACCAGGCACACGGCACTCTCGGTGACGTTGCATCGCTCATGGGCAAGCATTCGGTCACCGAGGAGGAGAACGCGATCCGCGACGTACTCGTCGGCAAGTCCACCCTCGACGAGCAGATCCGCGAGATCGACGAAGTGGCCGATGGCGACGACCTCGATGCATTCTTTGCTCAGTTCGATCTCGACGAAACCAATAGTGACGCAACGGAAGCCGCGCTGCCACAAGCGCCACGGCAGAGCCTCTACCCGGACGACCTCACCTTCCTCGACGAGGCGCTCAAGGCCGCATTCCACGACGTGCCGAACGCAAAGCTCGAGGACGGCGGCGTCGGGTGGACGGTGCACGCCAACCATGCAGTTGCGGAGCTGACGCCGCCGCGGGATCTGCGACAGCGTCTGGCCCAGTTGCCGCAGAACTATCTGCAGCACGGCAAGGTCCTCGAACGACTCACGCTGGCGACCTCGCCCGAGATCGGCAACGCTCAGCTCGCGGCAGCGCGAGAAGGCAAAGGCGTCGCGGGCACGACGTGGCCGGAGGCCCACTACCTCGGACCACTGCATCCCGTGCTCGACTGGGCCAGCGACCGTGCGCTCAGCGCCCTGGGCCGGAATCAGATCTTCGTGATCCGAGGCGACGTGCATGCGCCAACGGTGCTGCTGATGGGCACGTTGATGAACCGACGCGGGCAGTTGATCTCGCGGGTGTTCTCGACCGCCGCGTTCCCCAGCCCGAGCAATCCGTCGTTCTGTGTCGTGGAGACCCTCGCCGACCTCGACTTCCTCACCACGGATACGGGCCTGCGGCCGGGGTCGGCGAATCCCGGCCCGGTTCCGAATCCCGAGCAGTACCGCGCGCTGGTGCCGATCGCGGTGGACGAGGCCACGACTGCAATGCAGATGGTGCTCGACGCACAGGAGGCGGCCGCCACCGAGCGACTCGACCGGTGGCGCAAACGCGCCGATCGTTGGCATGCCGGCGCCGAGCAGCTCGAGCTCTTCGGCGGGCAGCGCAAAAAGGTGGACACACTGTCTCGGCGGATCGCGGAAGAGCAGCGACTCGCCGAATCTCTAGCCCCCACCCAGCAGTTGGTGCGTCCACTTCTCTTGATCGTCCCCGCTGTTCAGTCCAACGGAAAGGACCAGTAGTCGTGGCCTCCTTCGATTCCATCGTCATCGGCGAGGACTGGATCAGCGAGCACTACTTCACCACCGACTCGGCGAAGGAGTCGTTCCACGGCAAGGTGCTCGAGCTGCGCAAGCTGTGGGATGCGGAGAAGAAGGAAGGGCGCACAACGGTCCGCGACGACTTCCTCGCAGCCACGAAGGAACTTCAGACCGCGCTCGCTGGGCTCGCCGAGAACCCTGACAATGCCTCCGAGGCGCATGCCCTGGTCCGGACGACGTTCGGCTACCTGGCTGCGTTGTCGGCGTTCACCGCCGAGCGCGCGGGCTCCGAGCTGGAGATCCCGAACTCGAAGCTCGACGGTGTCGCCGAAGTGTTGTTCCTGCAGGCCGTTCCTGTCGCCTCGATCGAAGATCTCCTCGACCCCGATACGGGACTCTTGATCACCCCGGCCGTCGAGGACAACAAACCGATCGAGTCCGCTTCGAAGGCCGTGTCGGCGGCGTTCCGCTCGGATACGCCGCCCGCGTTCGTGGTGGTGCAGGCCGGGCAGTGGTTGCTGCTCGCGGAAGCCGAGCGCTGGGCCGAGGGGCGCTACCTGGCCGTCGACCTGCTCGTCGTCACCGAGCGCCGGCACGAGGCGAAGGGCGGCGAGGTCGACCGCGTCGCTGCGATCTTCGGTAAGCAGGCGTTACTGCCGGACGCGGACGGCAACATCTGGTGGACCGGAGTGCTGGAAGACTCGGTCAAGCACACAGTCGGCGTATCGAAGGATTTGCGCGAAGGCATCCGGCTGTCCATTGAGATCATCGCCAATGAGGTGGTCCGACGCCGCGCCGCCAAGGGTCTGACCCTCGAGGGGATCGACGGGGAGGACCTGGCGAAGCATTCGCTGCGGTTCCTGTATCGGATCCTGTTCCTGCTCTACGCGGAAGCAACGCCCGAGATGCGGGTGCTACCGACCGGTGCAGCCGAATACGAGGAGGGTTACGGTCTGGACCGGCTCCGGGAGCTGACGCTCACCGAGCTGGTGTCTGACCAGGCCCGTAACGGCACCCACCTGTACGAGTCGCTGGCGACGCTTTTCCGGCTCGTGGATCAGGGCCACACCCCCGCACTCCGTGATGAGAACCCGGACGATCCGGCGCCGGGTCTGGAGTTTCAGCCGCTACGTGCGGACCTCTTCTCCCCGGCCGCGACCGCGCTGATCGACGAGGTCGGTCTCGGCAACGAGGCGACACAACGCGTGCTCGAGCACCTGCTCCTTTCGAAGGAGAGCAAGGGACGAAAGGGTGCCGACCGCGGCTTCATCTCCTACGCGGAGCTGGGCATCAACCAGCTCGGAGCGGTGTACGAGGGGCTGA
This sequence comes from Rhodococcus sp. AB351, assembly GCF_049538275.1. Taxonomy (NCBI): domain Bacteria; kingdom Bacillati; phylum Actinomycetota; class Actinomycetes; order Mycobacteriales; family Nocardiaceae; genus Rhodococcus; species Rhodococcus sp. AB351. The sequence continues at coordinate 18,891 of NZ_JBMVFW010000015.1, read as the reverse complement.
TGTCGTACACCGGATTCTTCGCCGAGGAGGATCTGTACGAGGTCGCGAAGAATGGTGACCCGGAGAAGGGTTCGTGGGTGGTCCCGGTGGACCGCTCAGATCATCTAAACGAGAAGGACTTTGTTCGAGCAATCGATGAGGCAACTGGCGAAGAAAAGCCGGTACTGCATCAGAAGGGCACCTTCGTATTCCGGCTCGCCGGCCGCGAACGCCAGCAGTCGGCATCGTACTACACCCCAGAAGTCCTAACGAAGTTCGTGGTCTCGCAAGCACTCGAGGAGTTGCTGGATCAGGACGGCGAGCGGACCACGCCCGAGCAGATTCTGCAGCTCACCATCTGCGAGCCGGCCCTGGGGTCGGGCGCGTTCGCCATCGAGGCGGTCCGTCAGCTCGCCGCCGAGTACCTCAAGCGCAAGCAGGAGGATCTGGGTGAGCTGATCGACGCAGATCAGTACCCGGTCGAGCTGCAAAAGGTTAAGGCGCACATTGCCCTGCACCAGGTGTACGGTGTTGATCTCAACTCAACCGCGGTCGAGCTCGCCGAGATCTCCCTCTGGCTCGACACGATGGTCGCCGGTCTGCAGGCACCGTGGTTCGGCCTACACCTCCGCCGCGGCAACTCACTGATCGGTGCGCGGCGGTCAGTCTACTCACCGAGACTGCTCGCGAAGAAGCAGTGGCTCAAGACACCTGCTAAGGACGTACCCCTGGGTGAGGAGATAGGCGCCGGCATTCACCACTTCCTCCTGCCGTCCGAGGGGTGGGGCGCGGTGATCGACACCGCCGAAGCTAAGGCCTATGCGCCGGAAAAGCGCGAAAAGTTGCGGTTGTGGCGCAACGAGATCCGCAAATCGCCAAGTAAGACGATCGTCAAGCGCCTGCAGGCGCTGGCACAGCGGGTGGAAACGTTGTGGGAGTTCACCCTTCGTCGGCTGACGATCGCAGAGTCTGAAAACCGACGGGACATCTACCTCTGGGGTTCCGATCCGGTCTACCACGCACCAGCGGTGTCGCGTGAGGAGGTTGAGAATGTCCTCAGCAATCCGAATGGCGCATACCAACGCCTCCGCCTGGTAATGGACACATGGTGTGCGATGTGGTCCTGGCCTATGACTGCCTACGTGGAACCCCCAGACTGGGACACGTGGGTTGGCGGCATCGAAGCAGTTCTCGGCGTACCGATCAAGGAAACCGCCGCCGAACGACGGGGCCAGCTAAGTATGGGTCGAGACACAAGTTGGCAGGACCTAAACATCGCGGAGGATAACGATCTACTACTGTCGCGGACGATGCCTGTTGAACGTGCACACAACCAATTCCCGTGGCTCGTGGTCGCACACGATATTGCGAAGAGACAGGGCTATTTCCACTGGACACTCGACTTCGCGCCCGTATTTACACGGGGCGGCTTTGACCTCCAGGTTGGAAACCCACCATGGGTACGGCCCGAATGGGATGAAGCTAGCGTTCTCGCAGAACTCGACCCGTGGTGGCAATTGACGGAAAAGGCCTCGGAGACCGCCAAGAACGGGAAGCGCGCCGCGATGCTTTCCGCCACGGATGCAGCTATCCGAGTACTAGATGAGCGAGCAGAGCAAATCGGGCATCAGGAACTACTCAGCTCCAGCGTTGAACGACCAATTCTGATCGGTCTGCAGCCGGACCTTTATCGCTGTTTCATGAACCACACTTGGAACTCCGCCAGCAGCAGCGGGATAATTGGCCTTGTGCATCCTGATAGCCACTTTCAAGAGCAACGCGCAACCCTCCTCAGAGAGCAATCATACTTACGGCTAAGACGACACTGGATCTTTAAGAATCAACAAAAGTTGTTCACTGACATAGGGAATACCCGAGAGTTTGGCGTCCATATTTATGGGAGTCGACTGACATCTGTACAGTTCATTCAAGCGGCATGGCTGTACCACCCCGACACAGTTGTCAGGTCGCTTTCACACGACGGATCAGGAAAGTCCCCGGGAGTAAAAAACGCACGCGACGAGTGGGACACCTCGCCCCACGCAAATCGCGTCATCCGCGTGACGGACTCGGTACTGAAGAGCTGGGCCGAGCTCGTGGATGCACCCGGCACTCCTCCGACCCACGCCCGTATGCTGTACCCAGTAAATTACGAAAGCTCGCACACACTTCAGAAAATTTCCGCTTCACCAAGACTCGCCGAGCGGGGCTTCGACTGGACTGCCGGATGGCACGAGTCCGCCGATCGAAAGCGAGGAGTATTCAACCTTCGCTCGGCGGTAAATTCAGCCTGGTCATCAGTTATCCTCCAGGGCCCACACATTACCGTAGCGAATCCCATCTATCAACAGCCGAATACATCCATGAAGAGTCATCGGGACTATTCGGAGGTTGATTTAAACTCGATTCCCGCCGACTTTACACCAAGGACAAGCTACCAATTCTCAAGGCCCTGGCATGAGCTTTCGGATTTATATCCGAAGTGGAACGGAAAGCCTAGCTCGGAGTTCTTTCGAATTGCGTGGCGGGGAATGTCTGATCCCTTTTCGGTCCGCACCCTTCAATCTGCGATCATTCCGCCGGGAGCTTCCCATGTTCACGCTCTGCCATCGATGACTAGTAGAAGCACGGTCGAGCTGGCCATCACAGCCGGATTCTGGTCCTCGATACCGATCGACTTCTTCATTCGAGCGGCAGGAGTGTCCACAATTAACCAAAGTATTATTGGTCGATTGCCACTACACATCGGCCATCCCCTTGAGCCCCATCTTCTCCTTCGAACCCTCCGTTTAAATTGTCTCGTCGACGCGTACGCCCCTCTTTGGGAGGAGCTATTCGATCCATGCTGGCGAAGCGATTTCTGGGTTCCGCACATTGGCAACGAATATCCCGATCGCGCGACACTCGGCGGCATCAATTCTCAATGGGAATGGTCTACACCACTTCGGCGCGCCGCCGACCGCCGCCAAGCGCTGATTGAGATCGATGCAATCGTTGCAATCATGTTAGGTATCGAATCTCATGAACTGCTAACCATCTACCGCACTCAGTTCCCGGTTCTGCAGAAGTACGAACGCGAAGCTCTGTACGACGCAACCGGCCGTCTGCTCCCGACCAAGCTCGCGTCCGAATACCGCAAGAAGGGCTCCTCCCTCAAGCCTGCCGACCTCACCGTAGACGGCCTCACCTACCAGGAACCCTTCACCCCCGTCGACCGCGAGCGCGACATGGAACTCGCGCACAACCACTTCTTCAGGATTTCCGAATTCAGCTAGGTCCGGGGATCGAGAATAAACATGCAAGAATCGCCTCGAAAGGGACACGGTGTTCACAGAACCGCCAGACTTGTGCGAGACTGCCATGGAAGGGGTGGTTGCTGATCTTGAGTGCGGACAGCGATCCGCACTCAAGGTAGAACTAACCGATAGTGGAGTCATCCACGCTGTTAATTCCCCGCACGGGGATGGGTTGATCACTGAAACAGTGATAATGTGTGCCATCCGTAGCACCGTGGTGCAACACGGAGTCGAGGCGACTCGACAGTGACCACTCCTTCATCTCCAGAACTCCCGGTCGAATCCTCCTGGCAGGACGACCTTGTCGACCGTTCCTACCGGACATATAAAGCCAGAATCAACACGGCAGTCCGACTTCGGGTCCGAAATCATGTATGGAACACTGTTCTCATCTCCGCAACAACCAGTTCAGCAATCGCCGGTATTGCATTGGTTGCAGATTCGAAGCTATTCGGAGAGCAGGGTTCTACTATTTTTGCAGCAATGTCCGTTCTCGTGCTCGCAGCTTCTCTTGTCGTAACGGGGAAGAATTATGAGGGCAGATCACGGGATATGTTCGACAATTATCGAAAAATCCAGAGATTGTCCGCCAAGGCCGAGATGCTCGTCAAACAAAAGAATCGGCTCAGCAAGCTTGTAAACCACAGATCCATTTTAGAAATAAATCGCGAGCTCGAAAAGCTGTTCGATGATTATCAGGACCTGCTGGACGCATCCGAGAATCATACGCCTTCCGATCATAAGTCTAAGAAGACTAGTGGACGACCGCGGTCCAAATTCTATCTGAAATCGGGAGTGAAGCCTGCAGTACAACAGGAGACTACTGCAGACCAGCAGTGTTCCGAAGGTGCATCGGATTTTGGAAAAAGGATGGAACCGAGAGTTCAGGACTTCATCACATACGGCCCTCTGATTTTGTTAGCTCCATCTTCAGCGGTTCTCCTGAAGATTTTCTTTTGGGCATTCTAAGGGGTCCAATTGACGGCTTCACGCAATTTTCGCACCCAAACCAGCGCACAGAACTTGAGACGCATTTACCATGAAAATGTGGAGTTAAGCGTCGCAGTCGGTAGGGATGGGATTCATCCCAAGACTCTCAAGTCCAACCTACAAATCGAGGTTGATCGCATCAAGTTTAGAATGCGAAACGGGAGTCATCGGTTTACCCCATATCGGCAGATACTCAAAGTCAAAGACGCAAACCGCAACCCCCGCGTTCTATCAGTTCCGACGGCGCGCGACCGAATAGTACTTCGGGCTTTGATGAATACTCTGAATGCGACGTATACCCTCCCTCAACAAGAGCGCCCTCACCAGAAAGTTGAACGGATCAGGGCTGCGCTTGACACCGGCGATTACTCTGAGTGCCTTCGAATCGACGTGGTGGATTTCTACCCATCGATCAGCCACGAAATTCTCCGAAAAGAGCTCGCCCAGAGGATTCGGAAGCCGGAATTATTGACCCTAGTTGGGCGAGCATTGTCTACGCCGACCCTCCCCGATGGCCATATCAAGAGTAGGAGCCCCAACCTCAATGGGGTTCCCCAGGGTCTTCCCATTTCGAATGTTCTAGCGGAAATATTCATGCTTTCGATTGACGAACAGTTGGCAGGTATAGCTGGCGTTAGCTACTTCCGCTACGTCGACGATATTGTAATTCTTTGCCAAAAGGATCAGGCTGGAAATATATACGCTCGTGCATCGTCACTACTTGACGAGAAAAATATGAGACTTCATCCCCTTGACACGCCTGGGAAGACCTCAATCAGTCCGCTTGACGACGAGTTCGACTTTCTCGGATACGTATTCAAGAAAGGCAAGGTTACCGTCCGCGAATCAAGTCGACACCGTCTCGAAAACTCCATAGCGCGCGTTTTCACGCGATATCGATACCAATTGAAATCCAAATCCGGGTCTTCCCGACATGATTGGAACAGGCGATGCACCGAGGCGCTTGAATGGCACCTCAACCTACTTGTGACCGGCTGCATCCACAATGGCCGACGACACGGCTGGCTCCACTACTTTTCCCAGATCAACGATACTGAGATGCTCAAGAAGTTTGACCTACAGGTCGATCGAATGATCAAGAAGTACGGGATCACGGGTGAGGTGATGCCAAAACGGTTTACCTCGGCGCACTGGGCAATCAGATGCCCTAGCTCGCGACGCTCATACATCCCAAACTTCGACGCAATCAAGACGGACGAAAAAAGAGATACACTTTACCGGATATTTTCCGTATCGTCCCGCGTTTTGCGCACGCTGACGGACGACGAGGTGTCACATATGTTCTCGGCGAAAATTAACAAGGCTACCACTGACCTTGAGAAGGATATTGGTTCTGTCTACAGAAAATGAGCCGGTGACAACTATCTGGTCAGCAAATTCACTTCGAAATTAAGTTCGGATGAAGTCACGGCACACGACAGAACGGGAAGGGCAGACATCAATCATGGGAGCTCTACTCCCCACTCTCCAGGCCGACCGCCTTCGGGAGGGCCTGACCGACTACCTCGCAACCACCTTCGCTCTCACGGACCCCGACGCCCAGGGTGCCCTATCGGACTTCGTCGGCCATCCCGACACCGGCATGTTCAAGGGCCCCTACGCTCGCCTGCGCCTGCCGTTCGCGCCGGCGAGCGGCAACTGGGGCATGCACCTCGACTGGTGGCCAACGGGATTCACTCCCTACGGCCACCAGGCCGCCGCGTTTGAGCGATTGTCCACGAAGATCCATAGCCGTCCGCAGCCCACGCTCGTCACCACGGGCACCGGCTCCGGCAAGACCGAGGCCTTCCTCTATCCGATCATCGATCATGTCCTGCGAGCGAAGACCGCCGGTGTCACCGGGATGAAGGCGCTCATCCTGTACCCGATGAACGCGCTCGCCAATGACCAAGCCGAACGCCTCGCCCGACTGATCACCGAAAATTCCGAACTGTCCGGCGTCTCAGCCGGCCTCTACACCGGTGAGCAATCCACTGGTGGCCGCACCAAGGTCACCGTCGAGGGTCTCATCACTGACCGCTCACTGATGCATGCCGCTCCCCCGGACATTTTGCTCACCAACTACAAGATGCTCGACCACCTGCTGCTGCACCCCGACCGCGCCGATATCTGGCGCCTCTCTGCAGACTCACTGCAGTACGTCGTGCTCGACGAGTTTCACACCTACGACGGCGCGCAAGGCACCGACGTCGCAATGCTCCTGCGCCGCCTCGGCCTCACCGTCAAAACCCATTGGACCGACACCTCGCCCGTCACAGACACTGATCGAGCCCGGCCCCTGGGCCGGATAACCCCAGTCGCCACCTCCGCGACCCTCGGCTCCAAGGCCGAGCCCAGCGCGATGCTCGGCTTCGCGCACACCGTCTTCGGTGAGGAGTTCGACGGCGACGCCGTCATCGGGGAGACCCGGCTGTCCTCCACTGAGTGGCTGGCCGACCGCGACACCGCCCTCGACCAGCTCTACCGTCCGATTAACCCGTCCGCCCATGACGCTGCCAAACGCCTCGACGAATTCGCCGCCGGCACGGTCAGCAACGCCGCGCTGACTGCGGCCGTGCTCGCCGAAATGTTCGAGCGAAAAGAAGTGTTCGATCGCATCGACCTGTTCGGGACCGCAGACGACCTCGACAGCGACCGCGGCCTCACTCCCACCGACCTGCGTCACCTTGAGCCCCTCGAACAGCTGCATCTCCTCAAGGGGCATCCGCTGCTGGTCCGGGTCCTTGATCACGCTGTCGACGCAGTCTCTCTCGCCGACCTTGCTGAAGCGCTGTTCGATGCGCCTGCCTCCGACCGCGACACCCGCGGCATTCGGGCCGCGCAACAACGCTTCCTTGATTATCTGTTCGCAGCACTCTCCCATATCCGTGCCGAAGTCGGCCGTGCCGCGTTGAACGTCGATGTGCACCTGTGGATCCGGGAACTCTCCCGCATCGACAGGGCGGTTTCCCCCAGCACCACCTACCGTTGGTCCGACGACGGCGTCCACGAAGACGGCGATGTCATGCACCTGCCGGCAGTCTTCTGCCGACACTGCGGACGATCCGGGTGGGGTGCACGCCTCGCCCCCACCGGCCACGCCCTCGACGTCACCGACGACGCCATCCGCGCCGACCACGCAGCCGGCGCGTCCCGCTTCCGCGCGCTTATCTCCGCGCCGGCCGAAGCACTGCTCGACGCCACCCGACCCAGTTCACCGATCGAAGGCCTGCGCTGGTTCCGCATCGACGACCGCGAAATCTCCGACACTGCACCGGATCCGGACAGCACCGAACAACTCGAAGGCAGAGTCCTGCCGGTGCTCGTCCTGACTGGTGCGAATGCCGAAGAGGACTCCAAGAACGACATGTGCCCGGCGTGCGGTGTCGCCGACGGCATCCGCTTCCTCGGTAGCGCCGTTGCCACCCAGCTTTCAGTGACGCTGTCGAACCTGTTCGGTGACGCCCGCCTCGACGCCGACGAGAAGAAGGCGTTGATGTTCACCGACAGCGTGCAGGACGCCGCGCACCGCGCGGGCTTCGTCCAGGCCCGCTCCCACACTCTCAGCCTGCGCTCGACACTACGCAGCGCCCTCGGTGATTCCACGCTCAGCCTGCCCGAACTCCGTGACGCCGTGATCGTGCGCGCCGGCGACGACCCGGCCCGTCGTTATCACCTGCTCGCCCCTGACATCGTCGACCACGACGAGTTCACTCCGTTCTGGAAGCCCGACGCACCGACCAAGGCACGCAAGGACGCCACCAAGAAGGTGGAGAAGCGCCTCGAATTCGACATCGACCTGGAATTCGGCCTGCAGTCCCGGCTCGGCCGCACCCTCGAACTCACCGGCAGCGCCGTCGCCGAGGTCGATCTCGGCGGGCCGGAGCGTCCGGTGAGACTCGGCCGTGCCGCCCTCAACGCCACCGAACACCAACTGTCTCTCACTCCTCCGGACAACGCAGCCGTCGCCCGTTGGGTGCGCGGTACCGTCGAGCGGGTCCGCACGCGCGGCGCAATCCGCCATCCGTGGCTGCTCAAGTACATCGAGAAGGACGCGAACCGTCGCTGGGTGTGGGGCGCGCGCCCCAAGGGTGAGGGCATGCCCGCGTTCCCGAAGGGTCGCCCTGCCCCGGCGTTCCCCGCGATCGGATCACGCACTGTCCCCGAAGGATTCGACGCGATCACCGCAGTCTCGTCCTGGTACGCACGTTGGGCGTCGCAATGCCTCGATGTCTCACCATTCGACGGCAGCTTCCTCGCCCGGTCGCTGTTCTCGGTCCTTGCCGAACAGCGAGTGCTTACCGCGGTCCTCACCGAAAGCGGACTCACCGCCTACGGCCTGCCTCCCACCACAATCATCGTCTCGGCCCCCACCGACGCGGATCTCGCTGCCGGCCGGCACTTGCTGGTGTGCAGCGTGTGTCAAACCCCCACCCCGGGTTCGGCCACCGTCGTCGACGAACTCGACGGCGCCCCGTGCCTGCTCGTCCGATGCCCCGGCACTCTCACCCGCGCGCCGAAGGCACAGAACTTCTACCGCCGCCTCTACGACAGCTCCGAGATGAAGCGCGTCGTCGCACGGGAACACACGTCGCTCCTGCCGACCGCGACCCGACTCGGTTACGAGACCGCGTTCAAACGCGGCGGCGCCGACCCGCAGGCTCCCAACGTCCTCGTCGCTACGCCCACGCTGGAGATGGGAATCGACATCGGCGACCTCTCCACGGTGATGCTCGGTTCGCTGCCGCGCACCGTCTCGTCCTATCTGCAGCGCGTCGGCCGTGCCGGACGTCTGACCGGCAACTCATTGGTCCTTGCATTCGTCCGTGGTCGCGGTGAGCACCTTCCGAAACTGTACGACCCGACGTCGGTCATCCAGGGTGACGTCCGCCCGCCCGCGACCTTCCTCACCGCCGAGGAGATCCTGCAACGGCAGTACATCGCGCACGTCATCGATCGCCTCGCCCGTGACCCCAACACCGTCGCCCCGCGTGGCGCACGCGCGGTCCTCGGCAGCTTCGATCCGGACAGCTGGATGGCCAGATTGCTCGCAACTGTCGACACCGACGCCGACAAGCAGGTCGATAAGTTTCTCGCCCAGTTCGACGGCGTCCTCGACGCCGCTGCCCGAGACTCCTTGCGAACGTGGGCAACCCCAGGCGACGACGGTATGCCCAGCGGTCTCGTCACTGATCTACAGGAGGCCGTGCACCGCTGGAACCGCGATCTCACCGAACTCACCGCACGCCGCGCCGCTGTCGAAGCCGAGATGCCCGAGTTCGAGCGCCGCGCAGCGTCACCCGCCGCAACAGACGACGACCTGCGCGACTTGCGCACCGCCAAGGGCTCCCTGCGCCTTCTCGGCGGACAGATCCACGATCTCACCGAGGACTACTGGATCAGTGTCCTCGAACGCTACGGCGTTCTGCCCAACTACACGCTCCTCGACGACTCCGTCACCCTCGATGTCGGTGTCACGTGGATCGACCCCGACACCAACCAGTACATGGGTGAGGCCACCAGCTATCAGCGGGGCTCGCGGGTTGCATTGACCGAACTCGCACCCGGCGCCACCTTCTACGCGCAAGGCCTGGCCGTGCGGATTGATGCTGTCGATCTCGGGGCGGGCGAGTCCAACATTCATACCTGGCGGCTGTGTCCGCAGTGCGGATGGGCTGGGATCACCCTCGCCGGGGAGGAACCGCCGGTCGTGCACTCCTGCCCGCGCTGCGGGACCGGAGCCATCGCAGACGTCAGCCAGCAGCTGCAGGTCGTCGAGATGGCGCGGGTATCCGCAGAGGTTCGACGCGATGAGGCATCGATCAATGATTCCCGCGACGAGCGGCACAAGGAATCGTTCACGGTCGTCACCGCTGCAGACATCGACCCCGTCAACGTGGACCGCGCGTGGTTCGTCGAAGAACATGAGTTCGGCGCGGAGTACCTGCGCCGCATGGATGTTCGCTGGCTGAACATGGGCCGCCGTACGTCGCAGGGACGCACACGTCACATCGCCGGACAGGAAACCACCACCGGGCTGTTCCGGGTGTGCTCGTCCTGCGGGCAGCTCGACAAAGCTGCGGGTCGCAATTCCCGCTACGAACACCGCAGCTGGTGCCGGCACCGCAACGCCGCCACCGAACATGTCCGGGAGATCGCGCTCGCCCGCACCCTGCGCACCCAAGGTGTGCTGCTCCATCTGCCCCGATCACTCGAATACGACACGTTCGCCCATCCCAGCCTGAGCGCGGCGATCCTCCTGGGCCTTCGGCAGGTCATCGGCGGCTCCCCTGAACACCTCGACGTCGTCACCATCACCGACGCCCTCTACGCCCCGAACCAGCGTGCGCTGCTGATCCACGACACCGTCCCGGGTGGCACCGGCTACCTCGCCGAGTTCGCCGACCCTGCCAAGGTGTGGGCGGTGCTCGACGCCGCGCGCACCGTCGTGCAGAGCTGCGACTGCGCCGAACACGACCGGCTCGCCTGCCACAAATGTCTGCTTCCGTTCGCACCGCCACACGAACTCGACCGGGTGTCGCGGAAGGTCGCGGTTCGGGTTCTCGATCAGATCCTCGGCGTCGACGGCGACGCCGAACCGGACCGGCAGGCTTGGCTGGACGCCGTCACCGAAGAGGCACCCGCCAAGCCGATCGGTAGCGAGGAATCTCCGCTGGAGAAGGAGTTCTACGCCGCGTTCGTCGAACGGCTGCGATCCATCGGCGCCACGGTGAAGGAATCTCCCGGCACCTACGGCCCATCCGCGACGATCGTGCTGCCCGGCAAGAAGATCCGCACCTGGAAACTCACCCCGCAGGTTCACATGGCCAACTCGAAGCCCGACTTCGAGTTGAGCACGACCGATCCCGATATTCCCCGGATCGCCGTGTTTGCGGACGGCCGCAAGTACCACGCAGTGCCCGGCTGCAATCGCGTCGCCGATGATGCGGCCAAGCGGGCGATCCTGCGCGACAGCGGCCATCTGGTGTGGTCGTTCGGACATGAGGACCTGCAGCGGTTCAAGGAAAACGTAGCCGTCACGCCGGCGTGGCTCTCCGAGCAGGCCACCACCAACATGATGAAGGCAGGCAACCTCCGGCCGGCACTCGTCAAACTGCTGTCCGCAGACCCGATCACGATGCTGCTCGCGTTCGTCAGCGACCCCGACCGGGAGGCATGGGAAACCGTCGGTCGCTGGCTGCCGTTCGGATTCGTGGGTGGCAACAACCGCAGCAAAGGTGACGGCGACACCATCGCCGCCGTCGCCCTGGATCTGCTCGACGGCGGCAAGCCCTCATTCGGAGACGGCGTCGACATGTGCTGGTCGTACGCCGACGGGCCGTTGACCGTCACCGCCACCATGCGCACGGGTACCCGCGCGATGAATGCCGTTGTCGTCGTGGACGACCACGACGATCGGATCGAGATCCTCGACGGACGCGCGTGGAAGGAATGGCTACGGCTGTCCAACTGGTTCGGGCTCGGCGGTATCCACCGCATCACCACCCGAAGGCTCTTGGAACTCGACTCCAGCGCACCCGTCGAGGCACCGACTTCGGCCACGCTCAGCCCGGAATGGCAGGACCTGTTCGATTCCACCGTCTCCGATGTCGAGAAGCAGCTCGTCCTCGCGCTCGCCGAGACCGGCGTGCCGGTCCCCGAGCTCGGGTACGAGACCGAGGAGGGCGAGGTCGTGGACTTCGCGTGGGGCGAACATCGCATCGGCGTGCTGCTCGAGCCCAACGACGAGGTCACTCGTACGATGTCCGAGTCCGGGTGGACGCTGTGCCCACCGGATGCTGAACAGATCGCGGCAGCGATGAAGAACGGAGTGTCCTGACCGTGGCGAATCTGGTGATCGCGCCCAATACCGAGGCGCATTCGGTCTCGGAGAAGAGGTAAGTAGTGAAGGGCAGTATCAGAAGGATCACCGAGTTATTCGACGGAAACAGCAAGCACCTGCTGATCCCGGTCTACCAGCGGAACTACGACTGGAAGCTCAAGCACTGTGCCCGGCTGTTCGACGACCTGGTCGATATTGTCCGCCAGGACCGTGAGACGCACTTCTTCGGCGCGATCGTGGGTCATCCGGAGGACTCTTTCACCTACGTCGTGATCGACGGTCAGCAGCGGCTGACAACCACCAGTCTCCTGATGCTGGCGCTGATCCACTCACTCGACGACGGCACTGTCACATCCAAAGCTCCGAACCTTGCATCGGATATTCGTGACAGCTACCTCGTCCTAAAGACCAAGCACAATGCAACCAAGTTCAAGCTCAAGCCGGTCAAGAACGACAACGAGGCTTACAGCCGCTTGCTGCACGGAGATGTCCCGATCGAATCCTCCACCATCACCGCCAACTACCGATACTTCCGCGAGCGGATCACTGGAGGCGAGCTCGATGGTGATCAGATCTGGGAGGCGATATTCCGCCTGCAGGTGATGGCGTTGGATTTAGAGAAGCAGGACGATCCTCAGCGGATCTTCGAGAGCATCAACTCGACAGGACTCGAGCTCAGCGAAGCCGACAAGATCCGAAACGTGGTGCTGATGCACCAGCCGAGCCACCAACAAGAGGACCTGTACGAGAACTACTGGAACCGCATCGAGAAGGCTGTCGAATACCGCACCGACTGGTTCATCCGCTTCTATCTGGTCTCGAAGACAGGCAAAACGCCCCGACAGGACGCGGTGTACGAGGCGTTCCGCGAATTTCAGAAGAACGCCAAGTCGAGCACCCGCGAAATCCTCTCGGAGATGCGCGACTACGCCGAGTACAGCCACGAACTCAACACCGCCAGCACCGGGATTCCCGCGGCGGACAAGAGGTTGCGTCGGTTCAACATGGTCAAGCACGACGTGACGCTGCCGCTCACCATGCCCCTCCTGGGCGAGGTAAAGGCCGGGACGGTGTCGGCTGACGACTTCACACAGGTGATCGTCATCCTCGACTCCTACCTGTTCCGGCGCTTCATCAGCGGTGTCCTCACCAGTGCCCTCAACAAGATCTTCGCAACCTTGTACTCCGAGATTCATCGCCTTAGAGGCGAAAGGGACCGGTTCTCAGATGTGCTGGCGTACTCGCTACGCCGACGCACCGCCTCGGGCCGGTTCCCCACCGACGAAGAGTTCAAAGAATCATTTGCCACCCGTAACCTGTACAACATCAAGGGCGAGAACCGCAGCTATCTGTTCGAGTGCCTCGAGAACAACTGGTCCAACGACACCCACGATATCGCCAAAGCGCTGGAGAGCCAGTCGATCAGTGTCGAGCACATCATGCCGCAAACACTGACCTCGGCATGGCGGAACGACCTGGGTCCCGATGCCGAAGAGATCCACGCGACATGGTGCAATCGAATCGGCAACCTGACCGTGACCGGCTACAACTCGAGCTACTCCAACTCGACATTCGTCGAAAAGAAAAAGCGCGACAATGGGTTCGATCACTCGCCGTATCGCCTCAATGCACTGTTGAAAAGCTCCGATGTGTGGACGGTGGCGCAGCTCGAACAGCGAACCGAGGCACTGACCGAAGTCGCGCTGAAATACTGGCCCCTGCCATCCACGGACTTCGAACCGTACGTACCGCCTCTGCCCTCCGTACCGATGGGCGACGACGAGTCCTTCACCAACCGCACCATCGCCTCATTCGAGTTCGGCGACACTCGCAAGACGGTCGCAAGCTGGAAGGACGCTTACGTCGAAGTGCTCCGCATTCTTGTCGACGAACGCCGCGAGGAAATCTTCGCTTACGCATCGGAATCGAATGATCTGACAGTTGTCGATGATTCGTACGAGATACCCACTTGGGAGTCCCAGGTTGTTCCGGGACTGACGGTGATGACCGCGAACTCGACCCGATCGAAGCTGGCATCCCTGCGGAAGCTGTTCAATCATCTCGACGTGGACACCGACGACCTGGTGTTCACGCTCCGCAACAACGACACCGCCGTGCCTGCGGACATCGTGGACGAACCCGGTCCGTTCGCAGAATTGACGAAGTTCCTTCCGAGCATCGAGGAACTCTCGTCTACGGCGGCTACCGAAGAGGACACTCGTGGCCTCCGGAAGGAGTTCACCGAGGCCTTCACCAGGTTCACCGTCGCGAACCCCCAGGGGACGCTTCCGGGAAAGAACCTCCCCGACTTGGAGACCAAAGCGTTCATCGAGACGGCAACGGCCGAAGATATTCTCGCCGCGCTGAGCCTGATGTTCCAGGTCGAGAACATAATGCCCCAGTTCCACCGCCTGATCGCTTCGGGAACAGTGGTGCAGTGGCTGACCGCGCTGGCGTCGAGCTCGATCGGGGTCAGCGACGAGCACCGCGGCACCACCGGCAGCCTCCCTCTCGATGGCACGGGCACCCCGGCCACCGCGCAAGCCTCCGTCACGCTCTCGCCGCAATGGGAAGCACTACTCGATGCCACCGTCTCCGACGTCGAAATGCAGCTGGTAATCGCATTCGCCGCAGCCGACCTGCCCGTGCCGACCGTCGGTTACGAGACCGACGACGGCGAGGTCCTGGACTTCGCATGGGACGACGTCCGCATTGGGGTGCTGCTCGACCCTGACGACAACACAGCAAACAGGATGTCCGAAGCAGGTTGGACGCTGTGCCCACCCGATGCCGCACAGATCGCGGCAACGATGAAGAATGGAGTGTCGTAACTGTGGCGAACCTTGTCATCGCATCGAACACCAAAGCGATGAAGAAGCTCGACAAGTCGGTCAAGGAAAAAGAGTGGGCCTTCATCGAGAAGCTCGCGAAGGACCACACCGCTCCGGGCCTCCATATCGAGCCGATCCAGAAGGCCGTCGATCCGCGTGTTCGGACCGGCCGGGTGGACCTCCACTTCCGTGCAATCCTGTTCAAGATCGACGCCAAGCTCGGCGACGATCCGACGTTCATCTACATGGGTACGTGGCCGCACGATGAAGCCAACAAGCTCGCCGAGCGTTCGAAACTTCGCGTGAACCCCATCAACGGCGTCCTCGAGGGCATCATCGGTGAGCTCGACGGAGAGGAAGACCGCAAGAAGCGGACGGTGGTCCCCGACCCTCGAGGTGAGCTGAATCGTGCCGTGACGGCTCAACGACCGTCTTATCTCGGTGCCACGTTCAGTCTCTCTGATCTCACCGACCGTCTGGGACTCGACGTCGACCTCGCCGAACGCGCGCTGGCCGCTCCGGATGAAGACACTGTCCTCGACATCGCTGCGAACGCCGTTGGGTGGCAGGGCAGCGCCCTCCTCGACCTCGCCACCGGTCTACACATCGAAACAATCCGGGAGAAGCACGGATTCACCGACAGCCCTGTCGATGACACCCTCGACGAGGACGAACAGATCCTCAAGGCACTCGAACAGCCCGCGTCGAAGATGCAGTTCACCTTCGTCGAGGACAACGAGGAACTTCGACGCGTTATCGAGGGCGGCGACTTCGCGGCCTGGCGGACGTTCCTGCACCCCGAGCAGCGCAAGTACGTCGAACAGAACTTCAACGGCGCATTCCGTCTGTCCGGCGGAGCCGGCACAGGGAAGACCGTCGTCGCGATCCACCGCGCCCGGCGCATGGCGAAGGCGGATCCGACTACACGGATCGTCCTCACCACCTACAACAAGACCCTTGCGGCGGATCTCAAGGCGGCACTGAAGACGCTCGATCCCGACCTCCCGGTCGCCGAACGGCTCGGCGAGCCCGGCGTCTACGTCGACGGCATCGATGCCCTCGGCTACGCGGTCCTCAACCAGACCGGCGACATCGGTGCAGCGGCCGAGGCAGTACTCGGGTATCGCACCGAGCTCTCGCACCAACGAACCAACAGCGACAAGGTCTGGCGCGACGTCGCGCAGTCTGTCAACAGCGGTCTCGATGCGAAACTCGCGACACCCGGTTTCCTCGAGAACGAGTACGTCGCCGTAATTCTCGCCAACAAGGTGACGACGCTGGAACAGTACGCGAAGGTCGCGCGCCCTGGTAGAGGCGTGCGGCTGACTCGACCGCAGCGCATCGCAGTGTGGAAGCTGGTCGAAGCGTACCGCCGGCAGAGCCGCATGGACGGAAGTTTGAGCTTCCCGGAGATCCTCGCACTCGCTGCCGAACAGCTGCACCTCAGGGTCGAGGCCGGCAAGGGATTCCTCGTCGATCACGTGCTGGTGGACGAAGCCCAAGACCTCCACGCGACGCACTGGACCCTGCTCCGTCATCTTGTCGCAGAAGGTTCGAACGATCTCTTCATCGCCGAGGACTCCCACCAGCGAATCTATGGTCAGCCCGTGGTGCTCGGTCGGCTCGGCATCAAGATCGTGGGACGTTCACGACGGTTGACCTTGAACTACCGCACCACAGCCCAGAATCTCCACTTCGCAGTCAGCATCCTCTCCGGAGCCGAGTACAAGGATCTGGAGCAGGGCGACGAATCCACCAGTGAGTACCGATCTGCGCGTCTGGGCCCGAATCCGACACTGATCGAATGTACCGATCCTGCAGATGAGCTCGACAAAGTCGCTGAGCTCATCAAGTCCTGGATCGAGAAGGACGAGATCGACCCTGCAACGATCGCGGTCTTGACTCGTGGCCAGAACGACCGCAGCCAGTTCGTGAGGGCCCTCGGCGAGCGGGGTGTCGAGGCACGTGCACTCGATAGCAGCCCCGCAACCAATGGTCACGTACAGGTTCTCACCATGCACCGATCCAAGGGCATGGAGTTCTCCCGCGTCGTCCTCGCCGGCATCGACGACGCTCATGTGCCCTCCGCAGCAACGATGCGCTCCGTTCCCGAAGAGGAACAACCCGAAGCGCTGCTGCGGGAGCGGTCACTGCTGTACGTCGCGGCGAGCCGGGCGCGAGACGCGCTCGTAGTGACGTGGAGTGGTAGGAAGTCTGCACTGTTGGGGAACTCGAACGACTGAGACATGAGATGGGGACAGCCATGCCGCAGATACGCCGTACCGGAATATTCCTGCACACCGGAAATCCGGAATCGAAGGCTCGCACTCCGCGCAGTGGAGGTCGTGACGTAAAGAGCTCGGGTACCGGGGACCCAGGCAGGCTGCCCAAACCCAAGTCGACGCCGAAGAAGTCGCCGAAGTCCGGTCCTCTTTGCAGCTGGTGTGGCTCGGCGGCCAAGAAGTCTGGCCCGAGTTCTCAACCTCGATGTCGCCGCTGCAAGCGCCTCGAAGCCATAATTTCCGACGCCGCGGCCTATCTCGGCCAATATGGCCTACGGCCACTCGGCTCATCCACCGAGTCCGATTCACCGGATGAAGCCGCACATAGAAAGGCGGCATCTGCAGCTCGTCGAGAGCTCAACTCCGTGCGGAAATCTCGCACAGCGAAAGCTCCTACCGGTCGAGCAAAGAGGAAACTGGCCCAGACCGCGTCACCTGAATCGAAGTCGTCCCCAGTGGAGTGGGGGGCCAAAAACCAGCCCAAACGGACAAGATTGCCCGGACCAGGCCGCGATGACCACGCCAGAATCCTCCGCACGTTAGTAGAACTAGACATGCGCATTGAGGCTGAACGACGAAGCGGCGTACTCGAAACTGGCGGAGGACGCGCACGATTCGCCCAGTTGCAACAGCAACGGCACGAGCTTGCCAGTAAAGCAGCGAAGATCCAGGCAAGGGCCAGACAGAGATAGCGGATAGCCTGATGCCTGTACTCCACGTAGCTTAGTTTCGGCTTCCGAAGGCGGTGGCAGGTCCCCGATAGTCGGTCCGGTCGTTTCTAGAGCCGGTTCCTCTGTGCAGTCGATCAGTCGATCTCGCACGCCACGGGCTGGTGCCGGTGGGTGCATCCGGCAGCGTACTCGGCGGGGGTCTTGTACCCCAATGCCGAATGACGGTGTCGGTGATTGTGGTCGTCCTTGAAGTCCTCGATCACCACCCGGGCCTCGAGCAGAGTGGGCCAGTAGTTGCGGTTCAGACACTGATCGCGCAACCGGTTGTTGAACGATTCGATGAACCCGTTGTTCCACGGCGTACCCGGCGGAATGTAGGACACCCCCACCGACCCAGCACAGAAGTCCCGCAGCGCTTCCGAGATGAACTCCGGCCCGTTGTCCATGCGCAACACCAGCGGCGGCCCACCCCACATCGCGAACGCCTTCTCCAAGCCTTCGATCAACCGCCCGGCGGTGATCGAGCGGTCCACGATGTTCAACAACGACATCCGGGTATGTTCATCGACCATCGACGCGATCTTCACCGTCTTGCCGTCGACGGTCGAATCGAACTGGAAGTCTAATGCCCACACCACATTCGGAGCATCCGCGTCGACGACCGGAACGGAGGACAGGCCGGCACGTTTGCGGCGTGGAGCACGCCGGACCTGCAATCCTTCTTCTTTCCACAGGCGGTGCACCTTCTTCTTGTTCACCTCGATGCCCTGGTCGTAGCGCAGCCATGCCCACGCCCGACGAAACCCGTGCCGCGGATGCTTGCGGGAATACCTGCGCAACTCTGCGCGCAGATCGGCGTCCGGGTCGCCTGGTGTCTGCGCCAACGGCAACCGCCGGTAAACCGATCGGGAGAGCCCAACGACCTTGCACGCGAACCGCTCCGACATCTGTAGGGTGTCGGTGAGCATGGTGATCGCGGCGCGTTTGGCGGTCGGGCTT